>JBKQOX010000067.1:0-26651 GCA_052145255.1 Occallatibacter sp. | reverse complement strand
GTTGGATCCCTGGCCACCTCGCGCCAGGCATCGCGTACATTCCTCACACAGTCAATGGCATGCTCGAATTTGGCCTTGGACGCCGACTGCGATGCTTGCAGGATCTGGGCAAAGATCGCGGCGTAGAACTCGCTGAGCGATTGCGCCGGACGGCCGCCGACGTCCATACGCAACCGCGCCTGCAGGTGAATGATGATGTCCATGGCGCGCTTGACCGCAGCTCGGCGGCCATCGGCGTCGCCGCGCTCGACGGCGGCGATAGCGGAGTAGAGAAAGCGGATGATGCCGTCATAGAGCGCAACCACAAGGTCGATGGCAGATGCTCCTTCCAGCGCGTGCTCGCGGTAATTTGCCATTGCAATCCTTATCCGTTCATGTTCTGGTCGAAGCCGGTGATCGCCGAGTAAAGCTCGTTCATGCCCTCCAGTTCGGTGGGTAACTGCTGCATGATCTGGTTGGCCTGGTTGAGCTCCGTGGTCAGGCTGGACTGCTCGGCGGAGATCAGACTCTGTTCCCTGGAGATATCGGCGTTGAGAGTGGATTCAATCGTGCTGTTGGAGTTTTTGGCAAGGGAGAGAATTCCAGTCGACGAGCCGGTGCCCGCGCCGGTGAGCATGTTATTGAAGTTCTGGCCCCAACTGTTGGCGTTCTGGAAGAAGCCGGCCACGCTGGAGTAGTCGGTGTTGAGCACGGAGTCGAGTGAGTCGGCGTCGAAGGTGATGGAGCCATCGTCGTTTGCGCTGATGCCGAGGGCAGACAGGCTGTTGATGTCGGTGGAGGTGTTGTAGTTGAGCGGCGTGCTGGTGGGGCTGGTGGTGTCGACAATGCTGGAGGTGACGGTGAGGGCGCCGGGCGCGCCATTGGTGGCGGAGGTGAGGGTCAGCCCGGTTCCAGCCTGATCGAGGACCGCGGAGACGCCAGACAAGCCATTGATGGCGCCAATGAGGCCGGCGAGGGTGTTGTTGGAGGAGTCGAGGGTGATGGTCTGCGCCGCGGCGCTACCCACCTGGATGGTGAGGGAGCCGGAAAGCGTGTCGCCGGAGCCGGCGACCGCGCCGAGCGTGCCGATGTCGGGGGTCGAGGCAGTGTAGGGTGTGGTGTCGGAGTACTTCAACGGCGTCGGCGCGCTGGACGTGAGCGCAGAAGTCACCGTCAAGGCTCCGCTCGTGCCCTCCGCTTCCGACGTCAGCGTCAGCGTCGATTCGCCGTTCGTGGTCACGACTGCGGCCGTCGCCCCACTCAGGGATGAATTGATTGCGCTGGCGAGGCCAGCAAGCGTGTTGTCCCCGGATGTCGCCGGAACCTGAATGGTTTGCGGGCTGATGTCGGCGATGCTTGAGTCTACGGACAGCGTTCCGCCTGTTCCCGAGGTCAGGCTCAGCCAGGAACTTGTGGCGTTGCTGTCAACCTGCGCCGAGACTCCGATGTTGGCCGCGGTAATTGCCTGAGCCAGGCCGTTGAGCGTGTCAGGGGTAGAGGAGTTGCCGACGTGGACGGTTTGCGCCGTGCCGCTGCCGACTTGAATGGTGAGGGAGCCGGAGAGCGTATCGCCGGCGTTGTTGATTGGAGCCAGGGTGCCGCTGCCCGCTGTGCCTGAGTAATACAACGGAATGCCGCCGGCGAGCGAGATATTAATTGATCCAGAGAGGGTGACGCCCGCCGTCGAGGAAACGGGATCCAGATACCCGTCGGGGCTTTCATGATTCAAGGTGCCCAACAGTTGCTGTTGGAGCAAGGAGAGTGTGGGCGAGCCGAAGAGCGGCTCGGGAGTGCCGGAGCTGGTGTTGCCCTCCTGCGTATTGATGGCGCTGATGAGCGAGTTGTAGTCAGTAACGAACTGATTCACCGTGCTCTCGACGCCGGAGTTGTCGTTGGCGATGACCACCTGAACCTGTTCCTGGGTGTTGCCGGATTCCTCGGCGCTGGGCGCGAGCAACTGGAAGGTGACGCCTGGGATGAGGTTGGTGACGGTGTTGGAGGCGCTGGTGAGAGGCACGCCGTCGATGGTCAGGGAAGCATCTTTGGCGATGACACCGACG
This sequence comes from Occallatibacter sp., assembly GCA_052145255.1. Taxonomy (GTDB): domain Bacteria; phylum Acidobacteriota; class Terriglobia; order Terriglobales; family Acidobacteriaceae; genus Telmatobacter. Next base: position 24,612 of record JBKQOX010000067.1, on the reverse strand, counting down.
TTATAGGCGAGCGCGCCGGCGGTGGGGTCAGCAAGAGACGATGCGACGGTCAACTGGCCGGCCGCGCCGGAGGTTCCGGAGACGAGGCTCAGGCGGGAACCTGAGGAGTCGGCAAGCACGTTGGCGGTGAGGCCGAGATTGGCAGAGTTGATGGCCGAGGCGATGTCGGCAAGCGTGTCTTTGCCGCTGCCGGTGTAGATCGTGTTGGCCGCAGAGCCGGTGCCAATCACGACGTTTTCGGTGGTCCCGTTGCCCAATTTGATGGTCATGGAACCGGAGAGCGCATCGGAAGCGTTGGTGATCGAGTCGAGGTAGCCGCTTGAAGTCTGGGCGAGGTTGTTCACGACCACCGAGTGCGTGCCTGCCGTTGCCGAAGAGGAGGCCGCGGTAAGCTCGAGCACGCTCTGGTCAGAGCTGGAGCCTTCTTTTTGTGCCAGAATGCCCTGAAAATCCGTGAGCGAGCTCATGTCGTTGGAGAGGTTTGAAAAGAGGGTGCCCAGGCTGGAGATCGTGGAGTCCTGGCTCTCAAGCGAGGTCAGCTGGGTCTTCCAGGGCGTTTCGACATTCTGGAGGTTACCCACGATCTCGGCGACGGTGGAACTGACGTTGAATCCCGCACCGCTGGTTGGCGACCCGAAACTCAATCCGACTGTGCCCATCGAGTCCTCCATCGAAAACTGATGCAGCCCATGAACCAACTCCCGTGGAAGCCAGATTAGGGAGTTCTCAGGACTGCGGGGTCTACGTGCTCATGCAAAGAGGGGCGTCAACCGGACGCCCCTCTTTGGTTATCGGCATTGCCGCCGATTTGATTACTGCAACAGTTTGGTGACTTCCTGCTGCACGCTGTTGGCCTGCGCCAGGGCCGAGATGCCGGTCTGGCTCAGGATTTCGTACTTCGACATGTTGGAGGATGCGGACGCGTAGTCGGTGGCCTGGACTGCGTTCTGAGCCGACTGCACGTTTTCCTGTTGCGTTGAGATGACTTGGCTGACTGCATTCAGCGTGTTGATTTGCGCGCCAAGGTAGCCGTCCTGCGCGGCAACATCAGTAATGGCCGTGTTCAGATCGGTAAGAGCTGCCTCAGAGTCGGCCTGATTGGACAGATCGGTGCCACTCAGAGCTTGCCCGCCAGAATCCGTGTAGCTGATGATGGCGGTTCCAGCCGACCCATTTGCAAAAGTCGGCCCGGCCGCCTGCGCAGTTTGAGTATCTTCGACCGGATCCGCACCTTCCGTGACTTCGACAGGATGCAAAGCGCTGGCGGTTGTACCGACAGACACCGGGCCACTGATGATAATGCCGGTATCGGTTTGGGCGTTTACGCTTCCACCGGTCGCTGCTCCGGCTTCGGCTGCAGTACCGAACGAGGCAGTGATGCCCAGGCCCGAATTGTTGATGGCGCTCATCAGTCCTTGCACTGTGTCTCCGTACGCGCTACCTGTTCCAGCCGTGATGGTGGCTGTCTGAGCAGCGCCGCCACTTGCCGGCTCATAGCTGACTGCGATCGTAGTAACGCCGCCAGTTCCCACCAGGGAGTCGCCAACGTTTGCGTTGGTGCCCGCCGTCTTCGTCAAATCGACGAAAACGCTGGTTCCGGAGCTGTAGCCCATTGCTCCGGCTGAATCACCCACGTTGGAGGCAGACAGTGTACGGATATTCAGGTCGTCAATCGACGATCCCTTTGTCGAAGAATCGCCCGTGAAGATGTTGGTATTGGAGTTGAATACGGCCTAATTGTTGTAGGTGGTCGTGGAGCCGATGTTGGAGATTTCGGACAGGATCGATTGGTATTCCTGATTGGCGGCCGTGTCCTGCGAGCCATTGAGAGTGCCGTTGGCGGCTTCGGTAGCCAGCGTCACGGCACGGTTGAGAAGGGTTGTGACCTGCGAGAGGGCGCCATCAGCAACCTGCAGGAGACCGACGCCTTCAGTGGCATTGGTTTCCGATTGCGTGAGCGCCGTCTGGTTAGCCTCAAGGCCATCGACCAAGGAAAGACCGGCAGCGTCGTCGGCGCCGGAGTTGATCTTGGACCCGGAAGACAACTGTTGCAGCGTCTTCGAGAGGCTGTTGTTGGTATTGGTAAGGTTATTCTCCGCATACACCGCGGAGAGGTTGTTCAAGACACCCAGGGACATGGGGTTCTCCTTGTGAATGCGGTGATTTGCGGTTCCAATTCCGGTTGCGCATCCCTATGTATGGCCCTGGGTTGCTGCTCACGGTCTGGAGCCGACGCATCTGGCCCCTATTTCGGCGCGGTACCTAGGGACTTTACGGAAGTGCAGTTTGTGTCTCGCGGAGGGACAGTTCTGTTTCATTTGTTTTGTTTTCTTAACGTCTGATCGCTGCTGCCGATAACGGACGCTGAGGAGACAGGGCGATGATCGAACTGACGCGGCTGAATGGCCGGCCGATGGTGGTTAACAGCGATTTGATCAAGACCGCAGAGGCGTCTCCGGACACGATGCTGACCCTGATCAACGGAGAAAAGCTGATTGTGCGCGAAGAGATTGCGGAGGTAGTGGAGCGGATTCTTGCGTATCGCGCACGGCTCCTGGCGGTGGTGGCGAGGCGGCTGCACCACTTTTCAGATTTGGAGCGCGCCGCGGCGCTGGTGAGCCTGGATGCCGCAGGCTCTCCCGGTGATCTGCCGCAAAAGTCAAAGCGAGACAGCGACATCGAGCAATAGCACACGCGAGCGGAATTCATTGAGGGGCTGCACATGGATAAGGCGAGCGTCGGCGGAGCGGTTCTGGCTATCGCGGGCATCATTGCCGGACTCCTGATCGAAGGGGGGAACGTGGGCCAGATCCTGCAGCCCACAGCGGCGCTGATCGTTTTCGGTGGCACGATGGGCGCGGTGTTGCTGCAGTTTCCGCTGACTACGGTAGTCGGGGCATTTCGGAGCCTGGGGCATGTTTTCGCTGCGCCGCGCAAGGAGGACACACACTTGATTCGGCAGATGATTGCATTCGCCAACAAAGCGCGCCGCCAGGGCCTGGTCTCGCTCGACTCCGACCTCGCAACCATTGAGGATCCGTTTCTGAAGCAAACGCTCATGCTGGCTGTGGACGGCACCGAACCAGCGGACTTGCGCAAGATCATGCGCGTCAGTCTCGATTCGATCACCGAAAATGAAGAGCGGCTGCCGGCAGTTTTCGAATCCGCGGGGGGATTCTCGCCGACCATTGGGATTCTGGGTGCGGTGCTGGGGCTGATCCAGGTGATGCAACATCTGGACAACATCGCGGAAGTAGGGCGCGGCATCGCCGTGGCGTTTGTGGCGACGATTTACGGTGTGGGCATTGCGAATCTTTTCTTTCTGCCTTTTGCGGGTAAGATGCGGCTGCGCATCCGGAACGGCCATCGGCGCCGCGAAATGATGCTGGAGGGCGTGATTTCAATTCTCGAGGGCATGAACCCGCGGATGCTGGAGATTAAACTGGCCGGTTTTCTGGATGACGCAAATCGCGAAGAGCAGAGGCGCGCCGCATGAATCCGCGTGTTCCTCGCAGCCGCGTGACTCATGACCGCTGGCTGGTCTCGTATGCCGATTTCATCACACTGCTGTTCGGATTGTTCGTGGTGATGTTCGCCTTCGCCCGGGCCAGCGAGAAGAAGCAGGCGCAGGTGTCGAAGGCGATCGACAGCGCCTTTCGTTCCATGGGTGCATTGCCGGATGAAGCCTACCAGGAATCCGGCGCGGGCGATGCAATGGCGGCCGCGAACTCGGTGATGGACGAAAACGTGGTCGCACCAGCCAAGGTGAAGGAGGATCTGGATCGCATTCGGCGCGATCTGGCGGCGACGCTCTCGGCACAAGTAGCCGCGCACACGGTTTCACTCGAGATGGGGCGCGATGGCCTGGTGATCAGCCTGCGCGAGGCTGGTTTCTTCGAGTCGGGGTCCGCGACACCAAAGCCGGAGGCGTTGCCGACGCTGCGCCAAATTGCCGACAAGCTGGGACCGACGCCGTACGATTTGCGGATCGAGGGCCACACCGATGATGTGCCCATCCACACTGCGGAGTTCGACTCCAACTGGGAGCTCTCGACGGCGCGCGCTACGCACATTGCGCGGCTGTTTCTGGATATGAAGGCCATTCCTGCCGTCCGGCTTTCGGCCGCCGGGTATGCCGAGTTTCATCCGGTGGCGACGAATGACACGGCGGAAGGCCGCGCGGAAAACCGACGCGTTGACCTGGTGGTGATACCGCGAACGAAGATCAACTTCGCATCTCCTGTGAACAGTAAACCGTCGGGCCCATGGAGGAAGGTGACGGATGTGCAGTGAGGCGTCGAGTCAGCTGGTCAGCGACGGGCTATTACTCCACTCCAAGGACCTTCACGATGACGCGCTTGCGGCGCTGGCCGTCGAACCCCGCGTAGAAGACGCGCTGCCATGTGCCCAGATCGAGCTTGCCGTTGGTGACAGGCAGTGTGGTTTCATGGTGTAACAACAGCGATTTGAGATGTGCGTCGCCGTTATCCTCGCCGGTGCGATGGTGCTTGTAGTCGGGCCGCGCGGGGGCAAGGTCTTCAAGCCATTTACCGATGTCTTCAATGAGGCCGCTCTCGTGGTCATTGACGTAAACCGCGGCCGTGATGTGCATGGGCGAGACAAAGCACAAACCGTCTCTATCCCCGCTGCGCTCGACGATCTGCTCGACTTGATCGGTGATGTGCACCATCTCGCGACGCTTGCGCGTTTCAAAGACCAGGTATTCGGTGTGACTCTTCATAAAAGCTCCCTCGATTTGCCGGACCGCGGCGAAAATGCCACGATGCTCTCGCCCTTATCCTAAAGGAGCCGTGAAACAACGCCGCCGACTCGATGGACCGAAGCGCCTGCGCCGAATGCACGATGAGTTGCTGCGCGCGTACGGTCCGCAGCATTGGTGGCCGGCGAAGACTCCGTTTGAGGTGGTCCTTGGCGCGTATCTGACGCAGAACAGTGCGTGGAAAGCTGTGGAGAGGTCGCTCGAGAATCTTCGTGCGGCCGGCGCGCTTTCGGTTGAGGGGTTGCGGGCGATCCCGATGGCAAAGCTGCGGCAACTGATCCGGCCGTCGGGATTCATCGTGCGCAAGGCGCCGGCGCTGAAGGCGTTTGTGAAGATGCTCGACCAGGAATTTGGCGGTTCGCCGGATGCAATGGCGGCGATGCCGACCGCCGAGCTGCGCGAGCGGCTGCTGGAATTGCCCGGTGTGGGCAACGAGACAGCCGATGCGATCCTGCTCTACGCGCTCGGGCATACGGTTCCCGTGGCTGACGAGTATCTGCGGCGCATCGCGAAGCGGCACGGGCTTGTTGAGTTGCCAGCAGGCCGGCGGCAGATTCCGTACGACGCGCTGGCGGACCTTTTGCGGAGAGCATTCGAGGGCGATCCAGCTGAGAGCCGTGCACAACTGTTCAATGAATTCCACGCACTGACCGTGGCAGTGGGCAAGGCGCACTGCGGAAAGACGGCGCGGTGCGAGGGGTGTCCGCTGGCCGGGGATCTGCACGCGGGCTAAAGGCTGAAAGCTGTAATCTGGTTGAATCATGAGCCCAACTCCGCAGCAACCCCAACTCAACCTTGCCCAGACCGCGGACTACCGCGAGTCCTACGCCAACAGCGTGCAGGTGCGCGTAAGTGTGTGGGATTTTCAACTGGTTTTCGGCCTTGCCTCGAGCGAGAGCCCTGACCAGGTGACCATCCGCAACCACCAGGCTATTTTTCTGAGCCCCCAGCAGGCCAAAGCCTTGTTTAATGTGCTCGGTCAGAACATTGCGCAATACGAGCAGGCATTCGGCACGCTGAACCTGGAGCCGCAGACGCAGAACTTTCCTAGCGGGCCGGTCAACTAAGCGGCGCGACCGCACCGCAGGAGCGAGCTCGTGCGCCTGAAGGGAATTTTGAATCCGCGGCTGGACGCGCCGTTGCCCATCTGGATGATTTTTCCGGTCATCTTCATGGCGCTCTACGCCAGCCACTTCACGCTGCTGCGCGTTCCATACTACTGGGACGAGGCCGGCTATTACATTCCCGCGGCGTGGGATTTTTTCCGCACCGGCTCGCTCATTCCTACCACAACATTGAGCAATGCTCATCCGCCGCTGCCGAGCATTTACCTTGCGCTGTGGTGGAAGATTTGCGGCTACTATCCCGAGGTGACGCGCGAAGCCGTGCTCATGGTGGCCTCGCTAGGTCTTTTGGCCGTGTGGCGGCTGGCGATGCGGCTGGTGGGAGTGGGCTCGGTCGCGTTCTGGACGGTCTTGCTGACGGGGCTCTATCCAATCTGGTTCGCGCAGAGCTCGCTGGCGCAGGCGGACATTTTTGCCGCCGCGTGCTCACTGTGGGGATTGGTGTATGCGTTGCCAAGCCGCGGCCGGGTGCCGTGGGCTGCCGCATTGTGGTTTTCGGCCGCCGCGCTGTCGAAAGAAACTTCAATCATCATTCCGCTTACGCTTGCAGGCTTGAACATTGCGGGGGGTTTCAGGCTTGGTGGCACGACGCGCGGCAAATTGTGGCGAGAGGCGGCGTGGTTCTCGAGCTGCGTTGTGCCGTTGGCCGGCTGGTATGGATTTCACTACGCGAAGACAGGATTTCTCTTCGGCAATCCCCAGTACCTGCGGTACAACGCCGAAGCCACGCTCACGCCGCTGCGCATTCTGGCAGCATTCGGCCACCGCATCCTGCACCTGACCGCGCACATGAACCTGTTTGTGCCGGTGCTGATGGCCTTTGCAGCGCTCCTGCTAAGTCCGAGGCCCGACGAGAGCGGCCATGATCGCGCGACGATTGCGCCAGCGGCGCAGATGAGTATTTTCTTTCTGCTCCTGGCAAACGCGGTGCTCTTCAGCGTGCTGGGCGGCGCATTACTGACGCGCTATCTGCTACCGATGTATCCGCTGGTGCTGCTGCTGGCGGTCACAGCTTTTTATCGGCGCGTGCCCTATTGGCAAGGTTTGGCGCTGATTTCGGCTGCCGCGTTTTTCGTGGGTTTGTTTGTCAATCCGCCGTACGGATTTGCTCCAGAAGACAACCTGGCGTATGCGCGCGTAGTGCGGATGCATGAATCGGGGATCGTGGAGCTGACGAAACTTTATCCTGGCGCCACGGTGCTGAGCGCATGGCCAGCGACCGATGAGCTGTCGCGTCCCGAGCTTGGCTACGTGAAGCATCCGTGGGACGTGGTCGCGATAGACGACTTTTCTGCGGGACAGATCGCTCGCGCGGGGCAGGAATCGCAAGAGTACTCGGCCGCGCTGGTGTTCTCAACGAAGTACGATCCGGACTCGCCGCTGGAAAAGCTGAGCGGGGAAGCGCTTGATGAACGTTACTTCGGCCTGCACCACGATCTGCCGCCTGAGCTTATTGCGCGCCAGTTGGGCGGAGACCTGGTATGGAAACGCGACGATGACGGAATGTGGATCGCACTGATCCACTTCGACCACCCGGTTGAAGCGCTGCTGGAGCGGAAATAAACGCTCGGCAAACCGAGTAATCGAAGAGAATTCGATCGGCAAACGTGTGCAGGAATTTTTCTCGCAAAATGAGGGAACAGTTTGATTGGGCGTGGTGTCTACACAAGCACAGTGGTACCGAACGGGATGATCGGAAGGACATAAATCCCGCTCCCCGCCTCAGGCTACGTGGAGCGGCCTGGGCGCGTTCGCCCGTTTCGATCTTTGCGATCCTCCCGGCCGGCGCGGCTGAATTGAAGTTTGGGGAGGCGACCATGTTCGAAGACTCCACGTTTGAAACCATGGGCAGGATCCAGACCCGCAGCCGGGGCTGGATGATGGCGACGCTGGCCTTCAACAGCTCCATTCTGCTGGCGCTGGCGATTATCCCGATCATCCACCCTGAGATGCTGCCGCAGCTCACGAACCCGATTCTGATGGAAGAGCCTGCGCCGGTTCAAGATGTGCGGCCGGTGGTCCGGACGGAACAGGCGCCGACCGAGCGGACGGAGATGCCGGACGGCGTCATACTGGCTCCGCGGCGGATTCCGAGCCGGCCGTGGATTCCCGGCGCAACGGATGATCCCGGGCCGATGAGAAGCGCGGATATCGGCGGCGGGCTAGCCGGCACGAGTAGCCCCGATAGTCCATTCAACGGAAGCGGGACGCATCCCGACGTTCGGCAGGCAATGCCGGCGGCGACGCAGCACGTGTCGTCAGGCGTGATGCAAGGGATGCTCATTTACAAAGTGGTTCCGACGTATCCGGCGGTGGCGCAGGCAATACGCGCATCGGGCACGGTGGTGCTGCAGGCGACGATCTCGCGCACGGGAGCGATCGAGAATCTGCGCGTGGTGGAAGGGCCCGTGATGTTGCTGCAGGCGGCGGTCGATGCGGTGAAGCAGTGGCGCTATCGGCCGTACATGCTGAACGGCCAGCCGGTGGAAGTGAAGACTACCGTGGATGTGCAGTTCACGTTGGATTGAACGGGGAATGCTGGCAGGATTGGTGCGGCGTGAACCGAAGCTCCGTGCCGCGCGACGAGCTTGGGGTGGAGATGATCGCTAGCCTGAGGCAACCGTGGTCGGCGACAATGGCTACTGCCATGACACCGACCTCTCGCCGCGATTTCCTGATGCTTGCCTCGACCGCAACCCTTGGAGCTTTTGCCATGCCCAATGCATTGCGAGGCGCTGCACCTGTTTCCGCGCGGCGAGGGCGCGTGTTTATCGCGTCTCACACGCCGGATGGGATTCTGGCGTTTGACTGGGATGAGGCGACCGCGACGCTGACGCCAGCTGGCGTAGCGGCTAAAGTGCCCAATGTGGCGTGGCTTGCACATTCGAACGGGTTCGTTTATTCGGCGTCAGAGCTGGATACGTTCGAAGGCAAGCCGACCGGGGAAGTGGCGAGCTTTCGCTTGGCGGGCGAGGACTTGCAGCCTCTTTCGGCGCGCAACTCAGCCGGAACGGGCACCTGCCACGTGGCCGTGGATGCGACGGGCCGCATGCTCGTCGCCGCCGACTACACGGGCGCGAGCGCGGCCAGTTTTCGCATTGAGGACGGCAAGCTGAGCGAAGCCGTTTGGACCGAACACTACACGGAGCACGGACCGAACACCGACCGGCAGCAAACCGCGCACGCGCACTTTGCGTCGTTCTCGCCGGACAATCGGTTCGCGTACGTCAACGATTTGGGCGGCGATTGCATTCACATTTACAAGGCCGATCCGGCAACGGCTCGGATGGCAGCGGCAGGGACGTATCGTGGAGCGCCCGGTTCCGGAGCGCGCACGCTGCACTTTCATCCGAATGGGCGCACGGCCTATTGCATGAATGAGCTGGTTTCGACAGTGGATGTGCTGGATTGGCACAGGGCCGACGGGTATCTGAAGCTGGTTGATCGAATTGAATTGCTGCCCGCGGATTATCACGGCACGACGCGCGGCTGCGACACAGTGATTGCGCGCGATGGGCGATTCGTCTACTTCGCCAACCGCGACGATGACTTTTTGTATGCGTTTCGCGCCGATGTGAAGACGGGTAAACTGACGCCGATGAAGCGATCGAATTGCGGAGGAAAGACGCCGCGTAACTTCACGCTCGATCCAACGGAGCGTTGGATGCTGGTGGCGAATCAAGATTCGAATGCAATCAGCGTGTTTGCACGCGATCCCGCGACGGGCGCGCTGAGCGATGAGGCGAAGAGCAACGTGGAGGTGGAAGCACCGATGCGGATTCTGTTCGTGTAATCGCTGCTGCTATTTCAGTTCCCGAACCCAGATATTTCTGAAGCTGATCGGCTCGCTGGGATCCGGGTGAGCCTGGAGCTTAATTGGCGCTTTGTCGTATTTCTTGTAGAACGGCTTTCCGATGTACAGCGTTTGACCCAGCAGCTCGAAGTGATTCTGCACGAGCACTCCGTTGAAGAACACGGTTGCATAGGCCGGAGTTTTCAACGAGCCATCCTCGTTGAATGTTGGAGCGGTCCATACCACGTCGTAGGTCTGCCATTCCCCGGGCTTGCGATTGGCATTCACCAGCGGAGCGGCCTGCTTGTAGATGCTTGCCGCCTGGCCGTTCACGTAGGTCGGGTGACTGTACGAGTCGAGAATCTGCAACTCATATCCATCATCGTAGGGACCGGTCGAGGCGAGAAACACTCCGCTGTTGCCGCGAGCTTGTCCGCTGCCGGTTATGTTCTGCGGGACCTTCCACTCGAGATGGAGTTGGTAGTTTCTGAACGTCCGCCGGGTTTCAATGTTTCCGACGCCGTGCGCTTTGTTCACCGTCAAAACGCCGTCCGCAACGGTCCATTGTGCCGGCGACTTATCTTTGGTTGAAACCCATTCGTCGAGATTTTTTCCATCGAACAGGACGATTGCATCTGATGGCGGCGCCGCATCGGTAGCGCCAGGTGTAACGACGTCGGGAATCGGCGCCCATACTTCTGTGTCGTCTGGTTTAGGGGCGGAAGGCTGTTGCGCGGAGAAAGAAGATGCGGCGACGATCATGGCAGCGAACGCGAGGAGCTTCAAATCTCGAATGTACATTTTCGTGTCACCCATACAATCAAGATAGACCGAGGGAGACGCCCGGTGATCGAATTTGTGCTATCCCACCCAAAACGCAAACGCGTTTACGATGGGGCATCCCTTTTCGTGCGGAGAATGGCGAATTACGCGGCTTGGGTGGCTTCGCCTTTGAGTTGCTCAGCCTGGTAGTGGGCGATGAGCGCGTCGACGATGGGCTGCAGGCGGCCCTGCATCACGAGGTCTAGTTGGTGCAGCGTGAGCCCGATGCGGTGATCGGTGACGCGATTCTGCGGGAAGTTGTAGGTGCGGATTTTTTCGCTGCGATCGCCGGAGCCGACTTGCTGTTTGCGGGCCTGCGCGAGTTCGGCGTTCTGCTTTTCCATTTCCATTTCGTAGAGGCGGGACCGGAGCACCCGCAGGCCTTTTTCGCGGTTCTTGATCTGCGACTTCTCGTCCTGGCAACTGACCACGGTGTTGGTGGGCAGGTGGGTGATGCGCACGGCGGAGTACGTGGTGTTGACGGACTGGCCGCCGGGGCCCGACGAACAGAAAGTGTCGATGCGGAGATCCTTGGCCTCGATCTTGATGTCGACTTCTTCGGCTTCGGGCAGTACGGCAACCGTGATGGCGGAGGTATGCACGCGGCCCTGCTGCTCGGTCTCGGGCACGCGCTGCACGCGATGCACGCCCGACTCCCACTTGAGCTGAGAGTAGACGCGGTCGCCCTCGATGATGGCGATGACTTCCTTGTATCCGCCGATGCCGGATTCCGAGATCGACATGACTTCGACCTTCCATCGCTTCTGCTCGGCGAAGCGCGTGTACATGCGGAAGATTTCGGCGGCAAAGAGCGAGGCCTCGTCTCCGCCGGTGCCGGCGCGAATTTCGAGGATGATGTTCTTCTCGTCGTTGGGGTCCTTGGGCAGCAGCATCACCTTGAGCTCTTCTTCAAGGGCCTGCTCGCGCGGCTCGAGCGCAGCAATCTCCTCCTGCGCCATGGCGCGGAGGTCGGCGTCGGTTTCAGCGAGCATGGCGCGCGCGTCGGCGAGGCCCTGGCGGACTTGCTTGAGCTCGCGGTATTTCTCCACGGGAGCTTCAATTTCGCGCACGGCTTTGGCGATCTTCTGATATTTTTCGTGGTCGCTGACGACTTCGGGCAACGCGAATTGCGATTGCAGCTCGTTGTAGTGCTGCTCCATTTGTTCCAGGCGATCAAGCATGACGCCCTCCGGGCGGTGAAGAAAGTGAAAGAGTGAAAAAGTGAAGGAGTGAAAAAAGACAAAACCAGCGTATGCGGCGGGAGCCGCTAGAGGAGGGCCGGAATTGGCTGGCGGAGTGCCATTTCAGTTCTTATTTTAGCGCGAAATGAGGGAATGGAAGGAGGATTGGTTGAGGTTCGCGCTATCCGAGGTCCCAAAATCACGCCCCTCCCGCCTATCGATTCGAACACCAATTCACGAGCACCTTTACCTGCTCATGTGGCTTGACATCAATCTCCTGTCCACAAGCCCTCAGCTTTTTCAGGATCGCTGGATCGCGATAGGCAATGCGGGGATCGGAGAGTTGCGGTATCCCCTCGTCGGAGATAATGGCCAAGTAGGTTCCTGGCGAAACATTTGCAAATCTCGCCGAGTTGGAATCTCTGAAGAATATGTCCGTCCATGGAGCGGGCTTTGCCGGATTATCGAGCGGAATCAGACGCGGGCTCGCAGCGGAGAGGCCGGCAGAGGTCATTGCAGCGAGACCCTCAGGGGTGAGCCCTACCTCAACCGAGGCGATGTCGTCTCGGACGACCACCTCAATTGAACAGGTCGGCGAGCCCGGCGTAACAGTAAGCGGCTCATGCATCAGGTCGACACTATTGCATCTGAGTGAGGATAAATACAGGCCATCTGCAGGCCATCCGCGAACTGTATATCGGCCCGGAATGACGTTTTTGAATGCGACGTTCTCTTCGGGGTCCCTAAGCGTCCAATTCACGCTATATTGCTCGGATTGCTGCTCGATGAGGATGAAGCGCACTTCAGGCGGGCGATAGGAACCGTATTTTTCTATCGAGGCTTTCGTGTATCTCTCTTGTTCGGTGAAGTCCGTTTTGACGTGAATTGGAATGGAAACTGGATGCTGCACGGCGGCTTCGGGGACGGTCACGGGTCCATTGTCCACGTTGAAATCGGCGATGCCGTAATACGGATTAGTGGTCCCATCCTTCCAGGGGACTAGCCCGTTAATTGTCATGCCCGGTCCGAATGTGAATGTGAATGTATAGCTCCCCCTTGGCCCAAGCATGTGGAACAAGTGGGCGTCTTGATCCCAGGTCGAATCGATGGAGTTCTCTCCGTCCGCCTCGGTTAGCCGTGGTACTGCGGATCCCGCACCCTCGACGAGAGCAGGTTGATAAGGGATGGTGATGAGCTGAAATGCTTGCTTCGGCACGGTGAGGTTGGCGGTCGCGTGCTCACCGGCCGCAACCGTTATCGACTTGGCGCCTTCGATGTTCTCTGCGTTGGGAAAATATTCAACTGCGTACCCGTGGCCCGTTGTTGAGTCGTTGCGGCGGATTTCATCTGGGTCAGCCATAATGGTGGTCCGAACCACGTATGTTCCCGGTTCCAGGTTGGCTATGGTGTAAGTACCATCGTCGTCCGTGGTCGCCGCGCGAGTTTTGTCCCACACATAAAATCCGTCCTTGACGTGCCGTTCCATCAGGTTCAAGTTCATTCCTCGCACTGGAAGGTCTGAGTCGTTCTTTACGAGGCCGGCGATGACGGCTTCCGGCATCAGTGCCAAATTCAACTCAACATCTTGCGTCAATATTTCTGCCTGTTTGGAGCCACTCTGCCCGTTCTGCTCCGGCTGCTGCAGGAACCCGGTCTTCCGTGCGAGGACGAACACTGTCCCGGGACCTGTCACTCCATCGAACTCAAACCGGCCATTATCATCTGTCAGAACAGAACGGTTGGCACTTGGCAACGCGACGGTTGCGCCGGGAATGGGTTTTCCGTCGACTGTGCTCACAACTCTGCCGCGAATTGTGACCGACACAGCCGCCGATTGCGCCTGAGGATCGAGAGACGCAGCTTGGGGCGTTGCGTACAAAAGGCCTGGCGCAAGACCTACGGCCATAAGTGCGCAGAGTCCCCACGATTGCATTCGGCAGGTTGTCACGGATAGGAATGGGGTCGTCCGCATTGAGTACCCTACCATGACTTCAGCGTGTCCCTTTCATATCCCGCCCTTGCCCAGCAGGATACCGATGCCGTAGGTGACGGCGCCCTCGACAGCTCCGACGACCGTCATTTCAAGGCCGGAGGACCACCAGGAACGGACGGTGATGAGGGACTTGGCTGCGCCCACGGCGAAGTGCGCGGCGAGCGAGACGACGGCCGCGGCGATGACGGCAGGGATTCCCTGCAAGAAGAAGAAAGGGATGACCGGGATAATGGCGCCGACGGCCGTGGAGAGTGCGCCGGAGGTGGCTGAGACGAGGGGATTCGAGAGTGCCTCTTCGCTCGAGCCCAAGCGCTCGGCAGCCAACGCGCGCAGTAACTGCTCGGGGTCGCTGGCGATGTGGTTGACCATGTGAATGGCATCTTCCTCGGGAAGGCCCTTGACCTGGTAGTAGAGCGAGAGCAGCTCGCGGGCTTCAGGGCCGTTCATCTGGATGGCCTCGCGCTCGCGGGCGATTTCAGCGTGGTAGATTTCGCGCTCGCTCTTGGCGGCAAGATATGCGCCGGAGCCCATGGAGAGCGCGGAGGCGATCATGCCGGAGAGGCCGGCGAGGAGAACGTATTTGGAGTCGCCGGAAGTCGCGCCGGAGACACCGGAGACGATGCCGAAGATAGCGCCCAGACCATCGTTGACGCCATAAATGGCATCGCCGATCCACGCGCCGGGCTGCCTGCGCCCCTGGTTGCGCTTGGCCAGCATCTCTTCCAGCACGGCTTTGGCCGCGATTTTTGGCGCGCCGCCGGGAGCGGTGTAATGGCCGCGGATGAGCGAGCCGAGTTCGCGATAATGGTCCCGCTCGTCCTGAATGACGTGCTCAAGGATGGCGACGGAGCCCTCGTCGCCGAGGGCTTTCAACTGCTCGCCGTAGCGGGCGATGTCGCGGCTCTCTTCAATTTCAAGGCGCCGCAGGGCCATGCGCATGCCGCCGGCGCGATTGGCCAGCGAGTCTGCCTGGCCGCCGGGGCCGCCGGAGTAGACGGGCTCAGGTCCGCCGAGCTCCTTGATGCGGCCTTCCCAGAGCGTGGCATGCTCGATCTCGGCCTGGGCCAGATGGCGCAGCACTTGCGCGCGCACCGGGTCGGAGTCGCGGTCGGCGAGGGTGTTGTAGGTGTGGTAACCCTCCATCTCGGCTTGCCAGTTGCCTTCGAGGGCGGCAAGGATCTTCTTGTTTCTGGCGCCGCTCAGAATGGCGATGGGCATGGCTTTAACCTCGCATCCAAGAAGAGAATAACGGATCGCGCGGCTCCGAGGGATAGAAACGATTCGCCGAGCACTGGCGCGCCGGGCCAGCATGCTGCCGTCTCCCGTATAGTGTTGTGTGGGCTGGGGAAGGCCTGTCCGGGAATGTCGGAGCAGTCGCCGGATCTTGAACCGGAGAAGCCTCAATGTCTGGAAAGCGGGAAACACCATTTATGGCAGAAAACACAAAAGCATCGGATTCGAAACAGGGGGCGGCGCTCACGTCGCCGGGCTACTTTATGCCGTTCGTCACTGTCACGGCGCTGTTCCTGACGTTCGGTTTTATTACAACGCTGAACATGTCGCTGGTGCCGCACCTGCGGTCGATCTTCAACGTAGGCTACAAGTCGGCCATGCTGGCGGAGTCGGCGTTCTTTCTGGCTTACTTCGTCTTTTCCGCGCCGACCTCAAAGCTGATCGAGTGGATGGGCTACAAGAAGACGATGGTGATGTCGCTCTTCATTCAGGTGGTGGGCTGCCTGCTCTTCATTCCGGCGGCTAACCTGGTGAACTTCCCGCTCTTCCTGACCGCCTGCTTTGTGGTGGGCGCGGGCGTGACCGCACTGCAGACTTCGGTGAACCCGTATGCAGCGATTCTGGGTCCGGAGGCGAGCGCTCCGGTGCGGCTGACGCTGGCACAGGCATTCAACTCAATTGGCACGACGGTGGCACCGATCTTCGCCGGCGCATTCATCCTGACCGATCCCACGAAGTTTGCCACACCGGCGGCCATTGCGAACACGGTTCGCGCGCCTTACATCGCGATTGCCGGCGCGCTGCTCGTGCTCGGTATCGCGGTGGCGTTTTCTCGTTTGCCCCACATTGACCAGCCGCCGTCGTCGCACGCGGCAGAGGGCAAGCAGGCGAGCCGCAGCGTTTGGAGCTATCGGCACACGGTGCTGGGTGCGCTTGGGATTTTCTTTTATGTGGGCGTGGAGGTGGGCCTGGCCTCGATCGCGGTGAATTATTTCAAGTCGCAGGGCATGAGCTCGTTCAAGACGGCATCGGACCTGGCGTCGCTTTACTGGTTTGGCGCGCTTGTAGGCCGTTTGCTCGGCTCCTGGATTCTGACCAAGGTCAAGTCGGGCAAGCTGCTGGGGATTTTTGGATTCGCGGCGTCCGCGCTACTGATTATTTCGATGTCGACTTCGGGCAATGTGGCCATTTGGACGATGGTGTTGTGCGGCTTCTTCAACTCCATCATGTTCCCGAACATTTTTACGCTGGGCATCGCGGGGTTGGGACCGATGACGAGCAAGGGGTCGGGGCTGATTATGACAGCGATTGTCGGTGGAGCGATTATTCCAGCGTTGCTAGGCGCGGCGGCGGACAGGTACGGCATCCAGCACGCGTTCGTGATTCCGCTGATTTGCTATCTCTACATTGCGTGGTACGGGCTGTGGGGATCGAAGCCCACGAAGACAGCTGTCAGCTCTTAGCTATTCGCTTTTAGCTGGGGCATGCGAGGCCTTTCGGTTTGCGCCGAAGGGCTTTTGCGTTTCAGGATTCGAGATTGGGCGAAGGATGAGGTCCGTTTCAAAGCGGGGCGGCGATGAAGCGCAAAGCCAAATCGGATGCAGCGAAGAGGCGCGGCGGACCGTGGTTCATTGTTGCCGCGGCTTTGATTTTTGTGGTGATTCTGATAATGCGCATGCTCGTGTTTGTGACGCCACACGGGCGGCATCATTTTTGAGGCGTGCCGGCGGCCGCAGTTTCCACTTCGCGCCATTCTCCGTCCGGGAGCTTGATTCCGGCGGCGGCGACGTTCTCCTCAAGATGCGCAACCTTGGACGTGCCGGGAATGGGCAGCAGGACTGGTGAGCGGTGCAGCAGCCAGGCCAGCGAGAGCTGCGAGACAGAAACTAGATGGAAGCCGGCGATTCGGATGAGGTCCTGTGCGGCAGGGTGCTCGGGTTTGAGGAGCTTGCCGCCGGCGTTCGGGTACCAGGGCAGGAAGGCGATGCCACGGCGCTCGCAGTAATTGAGCGTTTCCTCGTGGCGGCGGTCGGCGAGCGAGTATCGATTTTGGACGGAGACGATGGGGACGATTTTTTCGGCTGCTTCAATCTCGGCCGGGGTGACTTCGCTGAGGCCAATGTGACGGATCTTTCCCTGTTCCTGCATGCGACGGAGTGCACCGAGGGATTCTTCGAGCGGCGTACGCGGGTCGATGCGATGCAACTGGTAAAGATCGATGCGTTCGAGCTTGAGGCGGCGGAGGCTCATTTCGACACACTGAATCAAATAGCCGGCACGGCCTACATACTCGGTTTTAGCGGGGCCTTGGCGGGTGATGCCGCCCTTGGTGGCGATGACCACGCCCGGACGGTAAGGGGCGAGCGATTCGCCGATGAGGCGCTCAGCGATTTCGGGGCCGTAGGCGTCGGCTGTGTCGATGAGGGTGACGCCGAGCTCGACGGCGCGGCGGAGCACGCGGCGGCACTCGGCTTCGTCGGACGGCTCGCCCCAAGCGCCTTCGCCGACCAGACGCATGGTTCCGTAGCCGAGCCGATGGACGGGCAAGTCGCCGCCGAAAAGGAATGTGCCGCTCAAAGCGGCCGAAATGATTTGCGAACTCATGACAAATCTGATGCTAACGGCGAGTGGTGGCGTGGGACAATGTGAGGGTTTGAGTGCCAGCGTCTGTGCGAAGGGTTCGTCGGTTCGGAACCGGCCGGGCGCGGTCTGCGTACCTAACATCGAGGCAAGTGCTAATTCACGGCAGGTAAGGAGCGCAACAACATGAGCACGTACACATACCCCAACGCGCAGGCCATCTTCTATCAGCAATACAACGCAGCGCGACGCGATGAGGTCGTGGGCATTTTGCTGGCGCTGTTCCTGGGCGGATTTGGCGCGCATCACTTTTATCTGCGCCGAACGGGACTGGGGATTCTGTACATCTGCTTCTGCTGGACCGGGATTCCGTCTCTTCTTGGGTTCATTGAATGCTTCTTCATGCCGGGGCGCGTGCGCGAGTTCAACTCGATCCAGGCAGCTGCGATTGCGGCGTCTCTGGGGATTCCGGTGCCGGGGTGGGGACAGGCGCCTGTAAACGTCACGGTTAATATGCCGGCCGCAGGCGCTATGCCGCCGCCGGGGGCTGTTCCGGGGCCGGTGGTTAGTGCTGCGACAGCGCCGCCTCAAATTCAGACTGCAGTCGCAGCGTACCCACCGACTGTTGCTCCAGTGGCGACGTGCGGGAACTGCCAGCGCACGAATGCGGCGGGAGCGCGGTTCTGCTCGGGGTGCGGACAGGCGCTATAAAGGACAGGGACCAGGGATTAGGGGTCAGGGATTAGAAAGCGCGGCGATCCAGCAGCGCCCTACATATTTGCGTGGCCGGAGCGCATGCTCTCGTTGAACTTGGGCTTGGAGAAGTCGAGCGCAGCTTCGAGAGCCTCCTGATAATCGGAGGCGCGCTCCATGAGCGCGGGAGTGGCGGCGGCAAATTCGCCTGACAGCACCATCAGTCCTTCGCCGGCCTCGTCACCGGCCATGCGCAGCAGATCGGCCTCGGTGGTGTTCAGGTACTGCGCGTCGCGCGGATCGGCGATCCAGACCGGCTTGCCTTCTCCCAACACACCTGACAGCCAATAGACCTTGCTGAGCAGGTAGCGGAGCCGCTCGTTGTCGTCAGTCTCGGTAAAGATGAACTTCTTTTGCCAGCGGCTGTAATAGCGCGTAGTGACGGGAACGGGCTGGCGGTTGCCGGATTTCACGAACTCGAGCTGGCCCATGTCGACCGTTTTGCGGATTGCGTTGTAGACAAAGGTTTCCGCGTAGGGCTGCTCCATTGCAGGAACGATTTCGGCGAATGTGAGGGTGACGGCGGCTGAGATTTTGGCGTGCAGGTTGTGCACTCCACCGTCGGCCACGTGAATTTCGCCGTGGACAAGGTGGGTGTCGGCGCCTGATGTCGACGTGTGAAAGGGCCAGCGGAAATCTTTGAATGAGAGAGGCAGGCCACCGAGGGTGACATAGCAGTCGGGATGCGGATTGAGCAGCCGCTTAGCTTCGCCGGCCAGGTGCGCGGTCATTTCCGGAAGCAGATTTGGCTTGTCGAAATCGAATGCGTCGCTCAACTGGAGCTGGAGCGAGCGGCCCAGGGATTCCGCGCCGGGCAGGCCAAGCTCAAAGACGGCGGTGGGATGGCCGCTAAAGTCGGAGCCCTGCTTGACTGAGATGAGTACCATGCCGGCCTTTGCGGCGGCCGATTCGAGCGATGAGACGAGGGAAGTCTTGAGATCGGAGGTCATGCGCGGGGAATCCTGTGTCGGAAATCGATGCAGAACCATTGTAGCTTCCAGATGCTAGCTTCCAGTTCCCAGCCTCCAGCTTCGAGCCTGAGCGGGGTAAACACGCGGTTTTGGTTCACGAGCGGGAAGTGTATGCAATGGTGTTTCAGAGCGCGTCGTGTATCCCATTTACAATGGCAGTCGTGACCTCCGAGACCTCGAAACATATCATTCTCGCGGAAAATCTGACCAAAGTTTATGCAGCAGGCCGCATCCAGGTGGCCGCGGTGCGCGGAGTTTCGCTGGCGGTTGAGCCCGGCGAGTTTGTGGCTATCGTGGGGCCGTCTGGTTCCGGTAAGTCCACTCTTTTCTATTTGTTAGGCGGACTGACGCGGGCAACCGAGGGGCGCGTGGTGATTGACGGCATCGATTTTGCCTCGCTCAGCGATGCCGAGCGGACACGGCTGCGGAAACACCGTATCGGCTTTGTTTTCCAGAAGTTCAACCTGCTGCCGACGCTTTCGGCGATGGGGAATATTGAGATCGCTTACACGATTAGCGGGCGGGCCTCGGGTCCCAATGGAGTGCCAATGGACCGGAAGTATCTGGATCATTTGAGCGAAATGCTGGCGATCCAAGGAAGGCTCGACCATCGGCCGTCGGAACTGAGCGGCGGCGAGCAGCAGCGGGTGGCGATTGCGCGAGCGCTTATCACGCGGCCGGCGATCGTGCTGGCGGACGAGCCAACAGGGAACCTGGATACGAAGAACTCGGACGCGGTATTGCAGATGCTGCTTCGGTCGAACCGGGAACTGGGGCAAACGACGCTGATGATTACCCACAATCCTGAGGCTGCGGCTATCGCGGGGCGAATCTTATATATGCGGGACGGGCAGATTGTGAAGGAAACAGCCGGATCGGGGTCGGTGGCGCTCCAGCAGCCAGTCTCCTCGAGTCCCTTGTAGCCCGCGCTCAAGCGTTGACTCCACAGGTTTTTCTTGGTATCTTTGAAAGGTTCGCAAGAACACCGCCTGACGTGTGTGTGAACGAGACACGAAGCAGGGCGGAGTCAGGAAATTCTCCGAGCAGGTTGGAACAGACGGAGAGATTTCCAGGGCCAGGTGAAGTTGGCCGGCCAGACAAGTTTCCGGAGTGGCTCTCTTCTTGCGGAGGGCAGGAAACATTCGCGGTAGTAATTGCATCGGCGGCCCGCGCGTTCCCCCACCTTGGAGGGCTATGCGGGCCGGAATCGACGAAACGGAGTTGGCCTCGCATCAGGGTTGATTTTCTGGGCGAGCGACCGATCACCGTCGCGGTTCTCGTCTGAGAGTGGAACGAAGACAGACGCGAAGCAGCTATTGGGGCTTCTCTGTGCCTGGCGGGTTGAGAATTCCGTCCAAAGCCAGAACAGCCCGAAGGGCCGTGTGCGGCTGTGGAGCGTAGTTTGAAGGTTTTGAAGTTAGGAGCTGCGGTTTGCCAACTTTTAATCAACTTGTTCGCAAGGGGCGTACGGCCCCCCGTTACAAGACGGCGTCGCCTGCACTGCAGGCATCGCCGCAGCGGCGCGGCGTGTGCACGCGCGTGTATACGCAAACGCCCAAGAAGCCGAACTCGGCACTGCGCAAAGTGGCCCGCGTGCGGCTGACCAACGGGATTGAAGTCACCACTTACATTCCCGGCATCGGCCACAATCTGCAGGAGCACTCGATTGTGCTTATTCGCGGGGGCCGCGTGAAGGATTTGCCGGGCGTGCGTTATCACGTGGTGCGGGGAACGCTGGATTCGGTGGGCGTGACGGCACGCTCGCAGAGCCGGTCGAAGTACGGCGCAAAGCGCGCCAAGGGCGGCGCAACGAAGTAGTGAAAGGCGGCTGCTAGCTCCTAGCTTCTAGCTGGTTTTTTGGGTGAGCCACAATTGCGGCTTCCAGCGAGAAGGAGCTAAAAGCTAGCGGCTAAAGGCTAGTAGCTGAAATTGAGGATTTATGCCGAGAAAAGGGCACATTGCGAAGCGGGAAGTGGCGCCGGATCCGGTGTACGGATCGACTCTGGTGACCAAGTTTGTGAACTCGATGATGTGGGGCGGCAAGAAGTCGACCGCTCAGGGCATCTTTTACCAGGCGATGAAGAACCTGGAGGAGAAGGGCGGCGGAGACGACGCGCTGAAACTCTTCAAGAAGGCGGTGGAGAACTGCAAGCCGCTGCTTGAAGTGAAGACGCGGCGCGTTGGCGGCGCCAACTACCAGGTGCCGATCGAGGTAAATGCGGACCGCAGGACCTCGCTGGCCATCCGCTGGCTGATCACCTACGGGCGCAGCCGCGGCGAGAAGGGCATGACCGACAAGCTGAGTAACGAGCTGCTGGACGCGGCCAACGGACGCGGTGCGGCCATGAAGAAGAAGGAAGACGTGCACCGCATGGCCGAGGCCAACAAGGCCTTTGCGCACTACCGGTGGTAGAAGCAGGGACCAGGGACTAGGGACTAGGGACTAACCAAAGACTTAACGGCGGGGAAAGCTCCCGCAAGGAATTGAAATCGTGGCTCGCACCGTACCTCTAAATCGCTGCCGGAACATCGGGATCATGGCGCATATCGACGCCGGAAAGACGACAGCGACAGAACGCATCCTGTTCTATACCGGCATCACGCACCGGCTGGGAGAGGTGCATGAAGGCACGGCGACCATGGATTACATGGAGCAGGAGCAGGAGCGGGGGATCACGATTACCTCGGCGGCGACAACCTGCATCTGGAACGACGTCCGCATCAATATTATTGATACCCCCGGCCACGTGGACTTTACCGCCGAAGTGGAGCGCAGCTTGCGCGTGCTCGATGGCGCGGTGGCGCTGTTTGATTCCGTCAGCGGTGTGCAACCTCAGACTGAGACTGTGTGGCGGCAGGGTGACAAGTACAAGGTTCCGCGAATTTGCTTCGTCAACAAGATGGACAAGAACGGCGCGGACTTCGAGCATGTGCTCGAGACCATCCGCAAGCGCCTGGGCGCGCGGCCCGTGGCTCTGCAGATTCCCGTCGGAGCCGAGGCGAACTTCAAGGGCGTTGTGGACCTGATCGAAATGAAGGCCATTCTCTGGCACGACGAGACCCTGGGCGCCGAGTTTTCGATCGAGCCGATTCCCGCCGATCTGCAAAAAAAGGCCGAGGCGTTCCGGTTGCAGTTAATTGAAGTCATCGCCGAAACCGACGATGTGCTGCTGGAAAAGTTCCTGGAAGGCGAAACGCCGACGGTGGAAGAGCTGAAGGCTGGCATTCGACAGGCCACCATCGATCTGAAGGTCTTCCCGGTGATTTGCGGAAGCGCCTTCAAGAACAAAGGCATTCAGACGCTGCTTGACGCGGTCGTCGATTACCTGCCCAGCCCGCTCGACAAGCCTCCCGTTGAGGGAATTAATCCCTCCGATCATTCCAAAATTGAAAAGCGCAAACCCGAAGATAGCGAGCCGCTCTCGGCGCTGGCCTTCAAGATCATCAACGATCCTTACGGCAAGCTTTGCTTTGTGCGCGTCTACTCGGGCTCGCTGAAGACCGGCGACACGGTGTTGAATCCGCGCACCGGCAAGACCGATCGCATCGGCCGCTTGGTCAAGATGCACGCCAACAAGCGCGAGGATGTGACCGAGATTCTGGCCGGCGACATCTGCGCCTGCCTGGGAGTAAAGGATCTGAAGACCGGCGACACGCTTTCCGATCCGCATCATCCGATTGCACTGGGCGCGATCACGTTCCCCGACACCGTGATCTCGGTGGCCATTGAGCCCAAGACAAAAGCTGACCAGGAAAAGATGGCCATGGCGCTGTCGCGACTGGCCGATGAAGATCCGACCTTCAAGGTGCGGACCGATGAAGATAGCGGCCAGACGATCATCAGCGGCATGGGCGAATTGCACCTCGAGATTCTTGTGGACCGCATGAAGCGTGAGCACAAGGTCGAGGCCAATGTCGGCGAGCCTAAAGTCGCCTTCCGCGAAACCATCCGCAAAAAGGCCGAGGCTGAAGGCAAGTACATCCGCCAGACCGGCGGTTCTGGCAACTACGGCCATTGCAAGCTGCGCGTGGAGCCAAACGAGCCCGGCAAGGGCTATGAGTTCATCAACGAAATCAAAGGTGGTTCCGTTCCGAGGTAGTACATCAAGCCCATCGATCAAGGCGTGCAGGGAGCGCTTGAGCTGGGCATTCTGGCCGGCTATCCCATTGTTGACGTGAAGGTGACTCTTTACGACGGCAGCTATCACGAAGTGGATTCAAACGAGATGGCGTTTAAATTTGCCGGTTCGATTGCGTTCAAGGAAGCGGCGAGACATGCATCGCCGGTGCTGCTGGAACCGGTGATGGCGGTGGAAGTGACGGTGCCCGAGGAGTTCATGGGCGTAATTATCGGCGACATCAACTCGCGCCGCGGGCGAATCGAAGGCATGGAACATGCCGCCGGTTCGCAGGTGATTCGGGCGATGGTTCCGTTGAAGGAAATGTTCGGCTACGTGAACGAGATTCGTTCGTCCACGCAGGGCCGGGCGTCGTATTCGATGCAGTTCGCGCGCTACGAAGAGGCGCCGCGCATGATTGCCGACGAAATTATCGGCAGGGCGCAGGGCAAGTAAGGTTTTGGGGCTGGAGCCGGACCGCCGGCGCCCTGAGAAGCAACGAGCAGTACAAGCGATGAAAGGGGTTTGGGATTTTTATGGCGAAGGAAAAGTTTGATCGTTCGAAGCCGCACGTGAACGTGGGGACGATCGGGCACATCGATCACGGCAAGACGACGTTGACGGCGGCCATCACCAAGGTATTGCAGAAGCACAACCCGAAGAACCAGTTCCGCTCGTTCGATTCGATTGATAACGCGCCGGAAGAGCGGGAGCGCGGCATCACGATCGCGACGGCGCACGTGGAGTACGAGACGGCCAACCGTCACTACGCGCACGTGGATTGCCCGGGACACGCCGACTACATCAAGAACATGATCACCGGCGCGGCGCAGATGGACGGAGCCATCCTGGTGGTCGCGGCGACCGACGGCCCGATGCCGCAGACCAAGGAGCACGTGTTGCTGGCGCGGCAAGTGGGCGTGCCGTACATCGTGGTTTTCCTGAACAAGTGCGACGCGGTCGAAGACACGGAGCTGATCGACCTGGTCGAGATGGAAGTGCGTGAGTTGTTGACCAAGTACCAGTTCCCGGGCGACGACGTGCCGGTGGTACGCGGTTCGGCGCTGGGCGCGTTGAACGGCGAGCCGCAGTGGGAAGCAAAGATCGACGAGCTGATGGATGCGGTGGACAAGTACGTGCCGCAGCCGAAGCGCGACGTGGATCAGCCGTTCCTGATGCCGATCGAAGACATTTTCTCTATCTCCGGTCGCGGGACCGTCGTTACGGGACGCATCGAGCGCGGCAAGGTGAAGGTGGGCGAGGA
>JBKQOX010000066.1:0-19812 GCA_052145255.1 Occallatibacter sp. | reverse complement strand
AGTTGGTCACATCTTGCTCAAGACCGTTCGCTCCCAACGTAGCAAGAGCAATGAATTGGCCCGTCTGGCCTGAGGCAGAGACAGACTGCGAGCTGGGGACGATGGTGACAGCGGTATATTCTTCGGTCGATCCGCCGTTTCCGGGGGACCCGCTTCCCACTGTAAACGTCGCAGTGCCCGTAAGCGTGCCTGAGCCGCTGGGATATGACGCGGTGATCGTCACAGTCCCCAGATTCACTGCCGTGGCAAGCCCGGTAGAGGCTCCGATGGTGGCGATCGACGGGCTGCTTGAAACCCAGCTAGCCAAGTTGGTTACGTCAACCGTGGAGCCTGTGGCGGTGGTCTCAATGGCCTGGAACTGGGCCGTGTACCCCACTGTCGTCACCAGTTGCGTATTCGGGATAATTGCAAGCGATGACGGAGTCCCTCCACCTCCGGAGTTTCCGGTCACTGTCAGCGTGGCCGAAGAGGAAACGACTCCGGTGAATCCATTGATGCTTGCGGTGATCGTGGTTGTGCCTGCGGAAAGACCGGTTGCAACTCCCGCGGCGCTGACAGTGGCCACAGCCGGCACGCTCGAAGTCCAAGTCGCGGTGTCCGTGAGGTCCTGGGTGCTGGAGGGATGATTCTTTCCGTGGCCGAAGACGCCCGTGGCCGTGAATTGCGCAGTTTGGCCGACATTGACTCCCTGCGTTGTGGGCGATACGGAAATTGAGACGGCCAATGGATTGGTGCAGCCCGCTATAGGCAGTGCCATAGCGATGAGAAGAAGCACCCGCGGCGATAGAACTCGATCATGCATGGTTGACCTCCGGAGCCTGCAGACGCTTTGACGTTGATCAGAAAATCGTCATGGCAGACTCTCGCTGGCCTGTATGCCTTCGACTATAGGGCATGTAAACAGTGCACCGCAGTCACACGAAGGTGTTACTTTTGGCTTGGCATCAAGACAGTCAATAAGTCCTTGAGCATTGACTTTAATCGCAGCTTTCGGCGGCACTTTGGTCACGTATACGGCATCGCAAAGTGGGACTCCGGAATGGGTTAAAGCTGCTTGCGCGCGGAAGGCTGATGCACTTCGTTTCCGCAAGTCGGTTCGGAGCCGGTTTTGCCGCAGCCCAGCGGGAACGGCTACACTTTCCTTCGACATGAGTCTTGCGCGCGACAACACTCCGGAACGTCTTGTGAGCGCGGCGCGCGCCGATGAAGAGCAGAGTTTTGAGCTCAAGTTGCGTCCTCGCTGGCTACGGGAGTTTATCGGCCAGTCAAAGGCAAAGGAACAGCTCGCGATTGCGCTTGAGGCTGCAAAATCGCGCGGCGAGGCTCTGGATCACGTGCTTCTCTTCGGTCCTCCGGGGCTGGGAAAGACCACGCTGGCCACGATCATCGCCAATGAACTGGACGTGGGTTTTCAGCAAACTTCGGGGCCAGCGCTCGTCATCCAGGGCGACTTAACCGCGGTGCTGACCAACCTGCGCGAGCGCCAGGTGCTTTTTCTCGATGAGATTCACCGATTGCAGCCGGTGCTGGAAGAAAAGCTCTACACCGCGCTCGAGGATTACAAGCTGGACATCATCATCGGGCAGGGTCCAGCGGCCCGAACGCACGTGATGGAGATTCGCCCGTTCACCTTCATCGGCGCCACCACGCGGCCCGGCTTGCTGAGCTCGCCGCTACGCTCGCGTTTCGGGATTTTACTTCGCCTGGAGTTCTACACCGAGGAAGAACTGCGCGTCATCGTGGAGCGTTCCGCCGAGGTGCTGCAGATTCCGATCGATGCCGATGGAGCCGCGGAGATCGCGCTGCGCTCGCGCGGGACACCACGCATCGCGAATCGCTTATTGCGCCGCGTTCGCGATTATGCCCAAGTGCGCGGCACCGGATCGATTGACCTGCCAACGGCCAATGCTGCACTGACCATGCTAGAAGTGGATGCGCACGGCTTCGATGAGATCGACCGGCGGCTGCTGCTGACGATCATGCAGAAATACGATGGCGGACCCGTGGGCCTGGGCACGCTGGCGGCTACGCTCGCCGAAGAGGAAGATGCGCTCGAGGAAGTGTACGAGCCGTTTCTGATTCAAATTGGATTTCTCGACCGGACGCCCCGCGGCCGCGTGGCTACTCGCCTGGCTTACGAACATTTCGGCATTGCCGTGCCGGGGCGGCAGACGGGGCTGTTTTAGAAAGATTCAATAGTTGACGCAACCTGCGGAGCTGAACAGCATCCCTTTACCAAGGAGAGACGAAATGGCAAAGACAGAATCGACCATGCTCGAACTGGGCACGATTGCGCCGGATTTTGCGCTGCCTGATGTGATAAGCGGCAAGACGATTCGCCGCGACGATTTTCGCAGCATGAAGGCATTGCTCGTGATTTTCATTTGCCCGCATTGCCCGTATGTGAAGCACATTGAGAAGTCGCTCGGCGATCTCGCAGCGGGCTACGAAGACAAGCCGCTGGGGATGGTTGCAATCAGCTCCAACGATGTGAAGACACACCCTGCGGACAGCCCTGACGGCATGAGGCAGCAGGCGCACGATAACGACTTCGACTTTCCATATTTATATGACGAGGATCAGTACGTAGCCCACGCGTATAAGGCCGCCTGCACGCCCGATCCTTATCTCTTCAACGCGGATTTCAAGCTCGTTTATCGCGGACAGTACGATGACAGCCGCCCAGGGAATGGAATCCCCGTGACCGGGAAGGATTTGCGCGCGGCAATCGATGCGGTGCTTGCTGGCAAGCCGGTTCCCAAGGAGCAAAAGCCGTCGATCGGGTGCAACATCAAGTGGAAAACGGCCTGAGTTCGTAAGTAATGAGCTGATCGCGCCGCCCTCCCGGCTGAGGTCCCGACGGCGCCTCTGACCGGTGCTTTGGGGTTATGGATGCAAGGGCCTTCAAGAACGACTTGTTTGAACGAGGGCTTTCTTGTTAAACGTATGGGCAGCGCCTCGATCCGATGCAGGGCCCTTCTCGCAAATGGTTTGTATCCCTCGCGTACATTTTCCTGCATTTGGATCTTCGCGTCCGGGAGTCAGACTTTCCACCTTGCAGGAGGTTTACCGTGCGTCTAGCGCTTCATGCAATCGTCACCCCCGCCGTATTGCTCTTAGTCGGTGTTACAAGCCCCATTGCAGCTCAGGCACCAGCGACGAACGCCTGCGCGTTGCTCACGTCAGGACAGATCCAGTCAGTTCTAGGAGTTCCCATGACGCCTGGCCAGCCCATAACGCCAACCATTCAGACTTCCTGCAGCTGGGTTCAGGCCGGAGTCGACGAGTTCAAGGCAAGAACGGTGATCGTCTCCATCAAGTCCGTGCAGGCTTATGAACAGGGCAAGTCAATAACGGGCGGTAGATTGACGATGACACCTGTCAGCGGCATTGGCGATGACGCTTATATGACCAGCGGCACGATAAGTTATGGCGCTACGCTCAGCGTTCGCAAGAACGGTATCGCGTTCTCTGTCACAGTGCGCGGCTATCCCGACGTGCCGACTCTGGAGGAAAAAGAAAAGGCCCTGGCTGGATTGATGAGCTTTTAGCGTCGCCTCGTGACGCCCGAGATTCCTGAACCGGCCGCCATTGTCCCTGCTTTTCCCCGAGTCATGGTTACGGGCGGCTCGGCAGAGCGCGCTGCCTGCCCGAGCAGTTATGGAACGTCGGCGCCCGCCTACAGCGTAGGCGAGTTGTCGCCGAGCATGGCTTCGCGAACGATTTTGATGGGCGGGAAACCCTGGCGCAGGAAATTGTCGTGAAACTTTTCGAGGCTGAACGCGGCGCCTTGTTTTTTCTTGACGTCGTCGCGCAGCTTCATGATTTCAAGCTTGCCGAGCGTGTAGTAGAGATAGGTGGGGTCGCCGGCGCCGCGCTTGGTCTCGACCACCGCCGTTTCTTTCGACTGGTAGCCTTCCTTCTGGAAGAAATCTTCGGCCTGCTCCATGGTCATGTTGCCGGTGTGCATCTCAATGCCCACGATGAAGCGCGCATTGCGCAAGAGCGCATCCTGCAACTGGCCGAGGCGCAACAATCTTGATTCGCGGAGGTCTTTGGCGCCCGCTCCCGGCTGTCCGTAACCCTCGTCGAGCATCATCTGCTCGCAGTAGTGTGCCCAGCCTTCCACGTCAGTGTTCGCGCCGAGCAACTTGCGCACCTTGCTGGGGGCTTGCGGCAGCCAGAGAAACTGCACATAGTGTCCCGGATAAGCTTCGTGCACCGCGGTTGAGATGACCGTACCGATGTTGAAGGAATGCATGTAGCCTTCAACTTCAGCCGGCGTCATGGATGGGTCGGGCAGCGTGACGTTGAAGTAGGATTCGGTGGCGTGGGTCTCGAAGGGGCCGGCGGTATCCATGCTGGCAAAGGTGGTGGCGCGCATGAACGGCGGCGTTTCTTCGACGATCGGCCGGACATCGGAGGGAATGGTGACGATGTGGTGCTCGCGGATGAAGCCGACGAGATTGGTGAACGTGGCGCGGAAGGCGTCGAGAAGCTGACCGGGAGCCGGATGGTCTTCGCCCAGCACTTCAAGCACTTCACGAGGATCTTTTTCGGGATCGAGTTCGGCGGCGACTTGCTTGAAGTGTTCCTGATTTTTGCGCAGATCGGCCCAGCCGATTTGGAGCAGCTTGCCGAGAGGGAGATCGACCATTTCGTCGTACTGGAGCTTTTTCTCGAATGTATCGGCGCCGATTCGAAAATCACCATTCGATCGCGCGAGCACGTCGGCTTTGAGCCAGTGCAAATAGTCGTTGAGAGCGGAGACGACAGCCGCGTTGGTGCGGGCAAATTCGGCTTTGAGCGCCGGGTCGTCCGCATCGGCGAAGGCCTGCGGGACGTCGTGCTGGAAGAAGCTAATAATGTCCGGCAATTGCTCGATGGCGATCTCGGTGAAGACGTGCGGCGGGTTTTGGAGATTGGCATGCGCCGCGGCGAGCAGGGCGGGCATTTGCTTTTCGCGGGCGACGAGCGAGCGGAGGCGGTCGTTTGGCGGCGCAAATTTGCGCTCCATCAGGACGAAGGCCGCATTGGCGCAAGTGCTCGAGTAAGTGTCCGCGTCCTTTTGCCAGGGCCGGATGGTTTCGAGAGTCAGCAATTGCGAGCGAATGTTGCCGAGCACAATCTCGCGGTCGCTGCGCGGAACAAAGCTGGCCGTCGAATTATCAGGAACGATCGCTTCCATCTGCTGCTCGAAGTTTTTCAGCGCGGCGATTTCGGCGTCAATGCTGGGGCGCGAAAAGTCTTCGAGCTGCGCGTCGTATTGGTGGAGGCCCACCATCGTCCCCGTCGATGGAGCGTAGTGAAAATAGACCTGGTCGAAGTAGTCATCGCTGACTTTCGCGAACTGCTGTTTCCAATCGGGGGTTGCGGCACGCGCTGCAATCGACGTCGACATAAATGCTCCTGCCAAAGCCAAACTTATCGCTCGATTCAAATGCATGATCCTTCTCCATGGCGTGGCGTTTCGATCAAGCGTTCACTGGCGCCGGCGCCAAATTAGCCAATAACTCCCGAATTTCGAGCAGAACATCATCGGGCCGCGTAGCCCGCAGCGGGAACTTGAGCAGACCCTGCGGCGTGAATTGCGCGCCGCGCTTTGCGTTGCGCGACACGAGTTGCATGAGGTGGGCCGGATCCACGGCCGCATTTTCCATGAAGCGGATCTGAAGCTCGCCGCGTTTACG
Organism: Occallatibacter sp.; assembly: GCA_052145255.1. Classification (GTDB taxonomy): domain Bacteria; phylum Acidobacteriota; class Terriglobia; order Terriglobales; family Acidobacteriaceae; genus Telmatobacter. The sequence goes on along the minus strand of JBKQOX010000066.1, from coordinate 14,122 downwards.
GTCGACCTGCTCGATGCCGATGCGCTCGCACTCGAGGCGCAACGTGGCCGCCTCAAGCAGATAGACGGTGGCGTCGGGCAGCGCACCGTAGCGGTCTTCCATCTCTGCACGAACCTCGCTGACCGCGGCCTCGGTGCTCGTGCCTGCGATCTTTTTGTAGAGGCGCAGGCGCTGGTTCTCTTCCGGTACATAGCTTTCGTCGATGCGCAGCGCGATGCCGAGGTTAAGCTGCGTGGCCGGGCGTTCCTCGCCGGCTTCGCCCTTCATCTCCTTCACAGCGGCTTCGAGCATCGACGTATAGAGCTCGAATCCGACGGCTTCAATGTGGCCGCTCTGTTCGCCGCCGAGCATGTTGCCAGCACCGCGCAGTTCCAGATCGAGCGCAGCAATCTTGAACCCTGCGCCCAGATCGCTGAACTCTTTGAGCGCAGCGAGACGGCGGCGCGCGATTTCGGTCAGCTCGTTCTCGGGCGGAATGAGCAGGTACGCGTAGGCGCGGCGATTCGAGCGCCCTACGCGACCGCGCAACTGATAGAGTTCGCTGAGGCCGTGGCGCTCGGCCCGGTTGATGAGGATGGTATTCGCGAGCGGGATGTCGAGGCCGTTTTCGATAATCGTGGTGGCGACGAGTACGTCGAATTCGTGGCGCATGAAGGCGAGCATGACTTTCTCCAAGTCATTCTCACCCATCTGGCCGTGCGCAACGGCAACGCGCGCCGGGGGCACGAGCTCCTGAATGCGCGCTGCGATTTCGTAGATGGACTCGACGCGGTTATGCACGAAGAACACCTGGCCACCGCGCTCGAGCTCTACCTCAATCGCCGAGCGAACGATTTTCTCGTCGAAGCGGGCGACAACCGTCTGAATGGCCATGCGATCTTTGGGTGGAGTCTCGATGATGCTCATGTCGCGAAGGCCGACGAGCGACATGTGCAGCGTGCGGGGGATCGGTGTTGCACTCATGGCGAGCACGTCAATCTGTTTGCGCAACTGCTTGAGCCGCTCCTTGTGGCGGACACCGAAACGCTGCTCCTCGTCGACGATGAGCAGGCCGAGATCCTGGAATTTGATGTCTTTTGAAAGCAGGCGGTGCGTGCCGATGAGAATGTCGACGCGGCCGGTGGAGACGCGCTCGATGATGTCCTTTTGCTCTTTCGCGGTGCGGAAGCGGGAGATCATTTCGATGTGAATGGGGAATTGTGCGAAGCGCTGCTTAAAGGTTTCGAAGTGCTGGAAGCTGAGCACCGTTGTGGGAGTGAGCACGGCGACCTGCTTGCCGTCCTGCACGGCCTTGAACGCGGCGCGCATGGCCACTTCGGTTTTGCCGTAGCCAACGTCGCCGCAAAGCAGCCGGTCCATCGGCGTGGGCGATTCCATGTCTTCTTTCACCGCGCGAATGGCCGTGATCTGATCGTCGGTCTCGGTGTAGTCGAAGGAGTCTTCGAATTCGCGCTGAAATTCGTTGTCGAGCGAGAAGGCGTTGCCCTCGACGGTGCGGCGCTCGGCGTAGAGTTTGAGCAACTCGGCGGCCATGTCCTGCATGGCTTTGCGGACGCGGGCCTTGGTGCGGGTCCATTGTTGCGAGCCAAGCCTGCTCAGCACCGGCGCTGGTCCGGTGTCAGTGGAACGATATTTCTGAATCAGGTCGAGGCGAGTGAGCGGGACGTAGAGCTTGGCGCCTTCAGCGAACTCAAGAATCATGAACTCGATGGAAAGGCCATCCTGCTCAATCTCCTTGAGGCCCTGGTACTGAGCGATGCCGTGCTCCACATGGACCACGTAGTCGCCGACACCGAGATCGCGGAAGTCGGAGACGAAGGCTGCGGTCTTCGATTTTTTTTGAATGGGCCGAGCAGCGACGTCGGCTTCATCGGAGAGATCGTTGGCGCCGAAGACGATGAGGTTGGCCTCGGCAAACATGACGCCCGACGCAATGGGCGAGCGAACGATGACGGGCACACGGAGATCGCCCGCCATGTAGCTGGCTTCTTCAAGCATCATGTCGCTGCCGGACTTTGGAACGCGGCTGCCCAGACGGTAAGGGACCTGATAATCGCGCAGGACGGTCGCGAGGCGCTCGACGTCGCCCTGATGCACGGCAGCAAGCACGATGCGGGTTTCAGCGACCATGAGGGATTTGAGTTGGTCGGTGAGCGCGGGAATGGAGCCGTGGAACCGCAGAGTGGGCCGCGTGGGGAGCTCGATTTCGCCCAGCGTCCTGTCCTCCTCGAGCACGTCAACCGCGCCGAGTTGATCGAGATCGAGACCCATGTGGGCACCGAGCGACGCTTGAAGAACTTCGGGGCGCAGATAGATATCTTCCGGACGGACGAGCGAACCAATTCCGGAGCGGTCGTGACGCAGCTCGACTTTGCTCCACCAGCGATCGATCTGACTGCGCACCATGGCCGGCTCATCGACAAACAGCGCGCAGCGCGGCAGGAGTGTGAGCAGCGAGTGCTCAGCGCCAGCGACGGGCGTAAAGAACTCCCAGCCTGGAAAGACGCTGACACCACCTGCTGCAGCGGCTTCGGCGGCCATCTCTTCATTTTCGATTTCGATGCGCTGCCGGCTTAGACGGCCATTGACCGCGGCCAGTAAATGCTCCGTCAGCGGCGCCTCAGTGAGCGGCAACAACTGCGTTTCGTCGAGTCCGGCCTGAGAACGCTGCGTTTCGGGATCGAATTTGCGAATGGTCTCAATTTCGTCGCCGAAGAGCTCAATGCGGACGGGCCGGTCTGCATCGGGCGAGTACACGTCGAGAATTCCGCCGCGGCGCGTGAACTGGCCCGGCATCTCGACGAGATCTGCTTGGGCATAGCCGACGCCGGCCAGGTGGGCAGTGAGCACTTCAATGTCGACCTCTTCACTGCGCTTGAGCGTGACAGCGAGGCCGGCATAGTAGTTGAGATCGAAGAGCTTCATCGCCGCGGATTCGACGGGGGCGATAAGAATGTCGACAGCGCCGGTGGAAAGCTTCCACAGAGCTGCTGCGCGCTGCTCCTGCACGTCGGGGTGAGGCGAGAGATTTTCAAAAGGAAGCACGTCGTGAGCGGGAAAGCGGACGACGCGGATTGGATCGACAGCACCGGTCAGCTCGCATCCGGCCTTTAGGAGCGGTTCGAGGGCCTCGGCAGCTTTGTTGTCGGCGACGATGACGATGACCGGCTGCCTGGCGGCTCGCGCCATGAGCGGAAGATAGAGTGCCCGAGCCGTTGCGGTTAATCCGGACACACGACGCCGTCCCGCAGCGAGGCTAAGGTGCCTGCGAACGCGCTCAAATCCCGGGGCCTGCTCCAGCTCCGCGAAGATTTCGCGGACAAACGGGAGGATCATCTGTCTCTAGTTTAACAGTGCGATCGATCGCGCGTTTCTCGAAGCTGGTGATCGGTACAACTGCAGGCGAATGCGGCATCGATCGGGTGACGCCTACGTTTTACGCAGTGCCGTGGCGTGGGAGCGATGAACCTTCGGCTCATCGGTTACCTCCAGTCCAACCCTACGCGCGGTGTTGAGCTCGCTCTGGAATTTCTGCAGGTTTACATGCCCCGACGGCTCGGCAAGGAAGAGCACTGCGCCCGGTTTGAGTGCGGCAGCCGCCTCGGAAAAGAACCTCTCCATCGAGGGCATTTCATGGACAACGGCAAAGGCGAGAACAAAATCGACCGCACCGGCCAGGTGTTCGATGCCCATGCTTTCCGGTTTTGCTAGCCGGGTTTCAATGCGATCTGCTAGTCCGGCCCTTTGCGCTCTCCGCTCCAGGCCCCGGAGCATCTGCGGCTGAATATCGACGGCAATGATCCGTCCCGAAGGACCAACCAGGCGCGCCATCGGTAGCGTGAAGAAGCCCATTGCCGGACCGGGCTCCAACACCGTCATCGCAGCGCGCAAATACGGCGCGAGCAGTTCTTCAGGATCTTCCGCTATCCATCTGCGGATCGGGCTGGCCATCCAATAGCCGAGCCACCATGGGCATACGTGTCCCGCCATCGCTTTTCCCCATCCTGATCCAAAATCGGTTGCAAAGCCACCGATGGGGAATGGTCTGACAGCTTCACAACTTACTCTCTTCTTACGAATTTTCTGTTCCGCGGGTTCCAGGTCTTTTGCCCCAAGCGGGCGTCGAGCCAATCACCGATGTCTCGATCATCCGCGCGGAGCGCTCGCCAGTTCTCATTCTCCTCCGAGTTTCTTTGCGAATGCGTACCAGAAGTCCAGCGACTTCCAGTAAGAATCGAGGGGCAAGCGCTCATCGCGTCCATGGGCGCGGACATCGTCCCGTTCGAGCGCGATCGCGGAGAAGCCATAGCTCGGAATGCCGGCTTGTGCGAAGTAAATGGAGTCGCTGGCGCCGGTCTCCATCACCGGAGTTACCGTGATTCCCGGCCAGATGGCTTGCGTAAAGCTCGCGAGCGGCGACCAGACCTCCGGGATCGGCGCGGGAGGAACGATCGCCGTGCGGTCGGGCGCTGTGGCGCTCACGTCGCCCTGGTCCGAGACATACTCCACCTTGAGCTGCAGGTCGGCAAAGATGGAGATGAGCTGCTTCCGGGTTTCTTCGGGCGAGTGGCCGGGCAGGATCCGGCAATTGACGATGGCTTGCGCCATCTGAGGCAGAGCGTTATTGGCGTCTCCGGCATCGAGCCGCGTGGCCACGCAAGTTGTTCGAAACCTGGCGTTGAAGGCGGGCTCCGCACTGAGGCGCGCAGCAGCTGACATGTCCGGCGGAGTGGCCAGAATCGCGCGCATTTCGGCTGCCGTCTCTCCGGTTTCATTCTGAGCGAGGTTCATGAAGTAGGTTCGCGTGACCTCATTCAGCTCGAAGGGAAACGTGTAGGCGGCCAGGCGGCCGAGCCCAGCCGCCAGTTCGTAAATGGCGTTGTCGGGTCGCGGCAGTGAACTGTGGCCGCCGCGATTTGTGACTGTTACCTGGTAATCGGCGTACACCTTTTCGGTGGCCTCGACTTCTGCTACTACCGGTCGCCCGTGTTCCAGTTCGATGCCGCCGGCGTCGGGGTTGATTACGTAGGCTGCATCCACCAGGTCGCGATGCTCGCGTACCAGCCAGTCAGCGCCATTGAACTTGCCTCCCTCTTCGTCCGCCGTCAAAGCCAGGATCAGGTCGCGTTGGGGCTTATATCCCTCGCGATGGAGGCGCAGAAAGGTCTCAACCAGCGCTGCGTCGGAGTCTTTCATGTCCTGCGTGCCACGCCCGTAGAAATATCCGTCCTTCTCAATGAACTGAAACGGATCGGTGGACCAATCGGAGCGTAGGGCCTGGACCACGTCCATGTGGCAAAGGAAAAGAACGGGCTTCCGGGTCGGAGTTCCGGCAGCGCGGAAGCGGACAACGAGATTCTGCTTGCGCTCATTGGGCCCGAGCAGATGAATGTCCTGGGGCGAGAATCCCGCATCGAGGAAGCGGCGCTCCATCGCAGAGGTCGCAGTGGTCACGTTGCCCTGCGGCGTGTCTGTAGTGTTGATCTCGACGAGTTGTTTGAAGATGGCCAGCGCCTGCGCGCGATCTTCCGCGGGTGTTTGGGGCGCGGAAGCTTGTGGCAAATGGTCTTGTGCTTCTACAAATGAGCCGAAACAAACCGCTACGCACAGGACCGTGAGAATCGCTGCGAATCTATGCACGGCATCCTCACGTCTTTCAGTAAGTGCCTCAATCGATGCGCGGGGTTCCGCGACGCAACACCAGCCCTGTCAGGCCGAACGCCACGATCAGAATGAGGGCAAGGAAAAAGTAGTAGGCCATGGGATGCGCCCAGCCCGGGGAGTACTTGAGATCCTGGAAAACCCAAAGCGACAGGATGGTTGCGATCACCGCAAATTGACCGGCGATCACAAGAAATGTGTGGCCGAGGTCGCGGCGCTTGTCGAGCGCCTCCACCTGGTCGGGTGTGAGGTTGCGCTCTTCGGGGGGAAGCAGGGAATTTGCCATCGCGTTCATTCGCCGGTCTCGCTGAAGAAACCTCCGCGACCGGCGCTCCTGATATCGATTCAATCACACGCCGCTGGGGACGCGCCAGCCTTCGCACGGCCCCGACCTGTCGCATAAAGTTTTGAACTACTGCGGCGGATATCCCACCGACTGAGCGTACAAAACGCTGCGATCGGGGCCCACGCCCAACTTTGCGGCGACATCCTGCGCATGCACGGTGTAGAACCACGCGTTCAGCCTCTCCGACGCCGCGAACAGGTACACGTTTTGGGCGATGAAGCCCACGTCGACCTGTGCAAAGTCGTCTTTAGCCGGAGCCAGGTAGACGATGGTCACCGCCGCGTTTGCTGCGGGCGCCGGGCCGATTGCGCTGCGAACATCGCCGGAAAGCAGCGGACGCAACAGATTCTGCTCTGCATCGTAAACGTAAACTCCGTCGGCCAACACGATTTCAAGCGTGATGTCCTGCTTGTTGTAGGCCGAGGGCGCGGTGCGGCCTAAATCCGGTTTCATGGCGCGCGGGCGATTTACGCCGAAAGCCGCCCAGAGCAAGTTTGAAAGCGTTTGCAGAGGCAGCGGCTTGGCCATGAACGCACGCGTCGTCCTGCGTGCAGCGAGCGCGGGCATCAGCGGCATGCCGCCGGTGATTTCAGGATTGGGAAGCTGGATGGGCTTGAGCTCGGCGGCCAGCACAGGCGAAGGGCCGCGATGCGGGCCGGGCAGAAAACTCGCGGTCCCAACCAGGGCAATCGACGCAACCAGCAGTACCGTCCATCGAGTGGCAATTCGCAGTGGGATTCGCATGATGACACCTCGGAATATCAGGCTGGGCACGCCAACCTCCCGAGGTGTGCCGATCAAGGGGAAGAAGTACCTTTGCACCGAGGCCCACGCAGCGCCGGCGCCGGCCGCGGTTGTGGCTCAATCCACCATGAAAGCCAGCGACTGCAACGTCGTAATCTCGAACGGCTTGCGGCAACGGATATTCGTACATTGCAGCTTGTCGTCGCGACGGACCATGTAGGACTGAGCCTTGGCGAAACGCGCACGGTCGCGCTCGTCGCCGCCGCGCGGGAGCTGCGCGCGTTTGCGGCGTACGACCCAGGTCACTTTGTAGTCCGCCGCCTGGCCGCACTTGGGGCACACGAGATTATGCGTGCGTTGTTCCGTTGTTTCGTTGAAGAATTCCCGCTCATCCATACAATGTTTCCTTTGCCTAATTCCTTTGCGGTTGGGCCCGCCGGACTGTCTTTCGACACAGCCTGCGTCGCCTGGTGAATCCAAGGCAGCACTTTTGCGCCGCCCGAATCTATTCCATACTCATCTTTGCCATGGCGAAACGCAAGCCAGCCCGGTTTTCTGCTACAAAGGCGGTGAAGGCCAACGCACGCGAGCGCGTGGGCCAGCCAAAGCCTTCGCGTATCCTACCCGATAAGCCGCGCACCGGACGCAAGGCAAAACATAAACCGAGACTCGACGAGATCATTGGTCAAGAAGAATAGGTGGCAGGAGGAACAGGTATGGCGAAAGCAGTGGGTGTTGGCGGTGTTTTTCTAAAGGCACGCGACCCGAAGGCGCTCGGGCGCTGGTATGCGGAGCATTTGGGAATCGCTGACCAGGGCGGTGGATCGCTCGGTTTTGACGGACCTGAATCGGCGGGCATGACGGTGTTTGCGCACTTTCCAGTGGACACGAAGTATTTCGGCGAGGGGGCGCAGCAGGTGATGGTGAACTTCAGGGTAGACGATTTGGATGCACTGCTCGCGAACCTGGAGGCGGCGGGCGTGCGGATCGATCCGAAGCGCGACGATCACGAGTACGGAAAATTCGCGTGGATTTGGGATCCGGAGGGGAATCGCATCGAGCTGTGGCAGCCGATTGCAGGCTAGGACGGGAAAGCGCGCCAAGTGTTATCAATTCCTGCGCATCCGGCGCTGTCACGCAAGAGAGGTGTCTTCTTCGTCGATGTGCCTGACGGAGGCGCGGACTGCGCAAACACGCATTACGCTGCAGACGAACTCGAGATGCGAAATCCCCAGGCGTGTCTGCACGGACGATTGGATTCAAGCTGCAATTCCTCGGGGAGGGTGATGACGAGCCCCTGCGCGGGATCCCAGTGGCTGTCGAGGGGTTTGGAAACGCCCAACATCTCGACTTTGCCTGCATGGCGCGCCTCCAGAGACTTGATGACCAGCGTTTTCCCCGGCCACTCACTGGCGAAGCAATAGATGGTCCGCCGATCCTTGCTGCGGGTGAAACGCAATGTATCGCCCTCCATCCACAGCATGCCCTCGCGCGGCCGGGTGGCATAGATGCCCTCACCGTTCACCTTGAGCCATTGACCCGCTTCCCTGAGCTGCTCCACGGCGGTGGGATGAAAGGCGCCTTGACCATTGGGGCCGACGCCCACCATGAAGTTGCCGCCTTTGGCGGTGGCGTCGACGAGATTGCGCACGATCCAGCCGGCGCCCTTGTACTTAGACGCATCGCTCTCGTAGGAAAACGATGAGCCCAATGGGTAGATGACGAACCACGGCATCTTGGTGGCTTCTTTTGAAGCGGGCACGAATCCTTCGGGTGTGTAGTAATCGCCATAATTGCCGATGCCACGAGCCCGCAACATTACGTCCGGTTGCAGTTGGCGAATTTTGAGAATGGTCTCACGCAACTGCGGCCACACCTTCGGCCCCCAGAAGATGTCAAGGCACATCATGTCAATGTGGCCGTAGCGAGTGAGCAGTTCCGTAAGCTGTGCGCGATGACGCGCGACCATGCGATCAACCTGCTCCGGCGTTGGATCGGGAACGATAACAAGATTGCCGGCAAACCGTTTCTTCAGGGCGTCGAAAAAATCTTCTTCGCTTCCGCCCGATGGCCGCCAATCCCAAAGTTTCGGCGAGGACGGCACTTGCAAAGGATGCCAGCCATAAGGGCGAAAGTCGGCGTCGTACCAGTCGGGATGGGAATAGTAGAGGTCGATCTTGATGCCGCGGCGATGTGCGGCGCTGGTGAGCTCATGAACTACGTCGCGACGGAAGGGCGTTTCCATGATGCTGTATGCCAGGTCGCATTCCTCGATCGCCGGCCCTCCGGGCGCCGTCCAGTTGGCGCGCTGCCGCACGCGCGTGTGCGTGTCAAACATGGAGAAACCCTCATGGTGCTTCGAGGTGAAGGTAAACATCTTCATCCCTGCTTCCTGGCAGAGTTTCATCCATGCATCGGCATCGAATTCCGTGGGGTTCCAGGATTGATAGGCCTGATTATAGTTTTGCCGCTCCGCGAGGCGCAATGTAAGAAAAGGCCACGACTCGCCCGGTCGCCCAAAGATGGAATAGATTCCCCAGTGAATGCGCAGGCCGAATTTAAGGTCATTGAATGCTTCCACAGCGCGGTCCGAGGCCCAGTGATAGCCGTGAACAGGGACTTCCTCGATGTACGACCTGGCCAGGCGATAATCCGCTTCGGTCGCAGGCAAGCGATGCTCGACGGGTGGTTCAGCGACTTGGGGCGTGAGGTGTTTGGGCAGGGAAGTGGAGACGGCGGCTGCGCCGGCAACGGAAAGAAAGGTGCGTCGATCCATAGGATCCCCCGGGATGTGCGCTTCGCTCGCGAACACTTTTCGACAAGAGTACGGCCTTAATCGGCAGCGAACTACCTGACTAGTGTTGCACGCTGTAGGGTCCGGGGAGCGAGGACTCAGGCGGCTGCTGCGATGGGTTCGCCGTGACCGCAGTCCGCTGGGAATAGATGCGGAACTCAACCACGAGGTTAAGCAACACCGGAACCGGCTTGCTGTCTTTGATCGCCGGCTCGAAGGTGGCCTTGCGAATGGCGTCAACAGCATTCTCATCGAGCCCGAAGCCGATGGGCCGGCCCACGGCGATTTCACCCGGTTTGCCATCAGCGCCGATCACGACGTGATAGAGGCAGATGCCGGCGACGCCGTGGTCCTGCGCGTACTGGTTCGACGCCGGCTCAAATGTCGAGACCAGGCGGGCTTTCTTGTCGACCATGCTCTGGCGCAGCACATTGGGGTCGGCGGGCTGGTAATCGGTTTTGGCTGCGGCTGCTGCGTAGTAGAGTTTCCAGAATTCGGGCATCGCATCCATCATGCGACTGTCGAAGCCCTGAGCGAAAACGTTGCCGAGAGCGTCACGCAGCAGCTTGTTGGAGTGGGCCTGCGATGTGGTTGTGGTGACGCTTTTGGCGTCGGCAGGACGCTCGGCAGGCGGAGCGGCAGCAATTTCGGCCTGTGCTTCATCTGTGGTGTTGGAGGCTTCAGTTGATTCCGCGGGCGGGGCCGGAGCGGGCGTGGCGGTGGATGCGGCTGTGGGCGCTGGAGCTGTGGCTGCAGGCGCGGCGGCCGGAGGTGCAGGCGACGATGCCGGCGCTGGAGCTGCGGCCACTTTTGGAGCCGCCTTCGACGCCTTGCCTTTTTCTTTTTCCTTTTTCTCTTTCGGCTTGACGACGAGCTCGCGGTCAATGGTGATCTTGACCACTTTCTTTTTTGGAGTGATATTCACGCGGTCGACGGCTTTGGTGGGATCTTCGTACGGCAGCGCGCCGAGAAAGTGCAGGCCGAAGCGTTGCCCCTCGAGCTCCAGCTTGTGCTTGGTCAGGTGGATTTTGTCGATCTCGATTGCACTCAGAGTGTAGGAGGCTTGGGGCGAGTGGCCGACCAGGACGCCGTTCTCGTTATAGCTCAGGTCATCGTCGAGATAGCCTCCTCGTAGAAAAAGCTGCTTGCCGACGAGGAGGGTCTTGATCTCATCCTCGGTGATCTCATTCGGCTCGGAAGACGGAGACGGAGCCTTCTGCGAGGCTGCGGGCGCCGGCTGTGAAGCCGCGGGTCCGGGTGCAGGCGCGTTTTCGGCGGGAGGAGAGGGCTGGGTCTCTTGAGGTGCGGCTGGAGGCGCTGGAGCAGTCGCAGGCGCGGGTGGCGTTTGCGGGGGCTGGTTGGCGGGAGGTTGCGCGGCAGGCGGAGCGGCGGGAGGCTGAGAATCCGGCGAGGGCGCAGGAGTTGACGCCGAAGATTGGGCGGGAGCGGGAGGTTGCGCGGCAGGCTGCTGGTCTGGTGCTGGAACTTGTTGCGCATTGACACCAGCGAGAGAGGGGAAAGCCAATGCGACGGCCGTTGCCGCGCACAAAACGAGTAGACAGTAACGCGCCGATGACGCTGCAAACCTGGAGATGCGGAGACGAGGAATTACTCGGGGCATGGGGACCTTTGAACGCAACTTTAGCAGGAAATTTTGAGGGCTCGCCGTGAAATTTCGCTGGTGGTAACCAGCTTGCACTGCTCGCCGGAATGGCGTTGAGAGCCCGGTCTATTGATTCAGGCGCCACAGAATGCGGCGGAAGAATCCGAGAATGCGGCCCGCGTCGCGGCGGGTCAGCGCCAGCCTGCGGAGCAGGAGATCGAGATCGTGCCGGTTGGCATTGCGCATTTCGGCGGGCGAGTAGTTTGCCGCGAGCATCGTTTCTTCGACGACGCCGGCGAGGAGATCCAGATCGCGAGTGGATGCGGGGGCTGCGATTTCCTTCGCTGGTTCGGGATTGGCATCGGACGCCGCCGTTTCGCCGGTGCGCGATGCGATCTCATAAAGACACACAGCGACGGCCTGGCCGAGATTCATGGAAGGCTGCGAAGAATCGGTGGGAATCGCGGTCAGGACTTGGCAATGCGCGAGGTCTTCGCGCGAGAGGCCGCGCTTCTCGGAGCCGAAGACAAGGGCGATGCGCCCGCCGCGCGCGAGCTCGTTCTGAATGAGAGGCGCGAGTTCAGGCAGCGGAATGACTGGCTGCTCGGGCTTGCGATGCTCGAGCGAGCCTGTGCCCACGACCAGGGTGGAGTCGGCTACCGCTTCCGAGAGACATTCCGTACTTTTGGCGCTTTGGAGAAGATCTTCGGCTTGAACAGCCGACTTCGCCTCGCGCCAGTGCGGTTCAAAGGGGGCGACGACTGCGAGGCGCGTAAAGCCGAAGTTGGCCATGGCCCGCGCCGCCGCTCCTATATTAAGGGGATTGCGCGGAGAGACGAGGACGACGGAGATGCGGTCGCGATGGGGTTCGGCGAGCAAGGAATTCATTGTAGTGCTCGCAACCTAGTTCAGAGTTGGCGCAGGCCGCAGGGATGTTCTAGCCTCAGAGGGTGCTCCTGACCAACCCAGCTACGACAGCATTGAACGACCTGAGCCAATCGCCGATCGTGCGCTTTTCATTGCTCGCGCTCAGCTCCATCTTTTTTCTGGTCGATCCCTTCGCGGCCATTCCGTCATTCCTGGCAATCACGGGCCGAGCCGATCCGCTGCGGCGCAAACGTATGGCTCGCAAGGGCGCGATCACCTGCTTCATCGTGCTGACGAGCTTTGCGATTGCAGGGCAGCTCATCTTTCGCATGTTTGGAATTACGCTTCCGGCATTTGAAATTGCGGGCGGGCTGATTCTGCTGCTTATCGGCCTGGACATGCTGGAAGCGCGGCGGTCGCCGACGCAGGAGACGCACGGCGACACGGTAGAGGGCGCGGCGAAAGAGGACGCGGGCATTGTGCCGCTTGGCATTCCCATGCTGGCAGGTCCGGGAGCTATTTCTTCCGTGATGGTGCTGGTGGGCCAGGTGCCGACGCTTTGGGGATGGCAGATGGGAGCGATTCTGGGGTCGATCGCCGTGACGACGGCGGTGACTTATTTTGTGCTGGCAGCAGCAAGCCGGGTGCGGCAAGTGATGGGCGAGACGGGGATTAGGATTCTGGTCAGGATTATGGGCTTGCTCCTCGTGGCGTTGGCGATGCAGTATTTCGTGAATGGAATCACAGACTTAGGGCTGATTCCGCGGCACATGTGATCTGCGCTTGGCTACGGTGTTTCCCACAGAATGCACGGCTTTCCACAGGACGGGGCACTTGAATCTAACCTCTTGAAAATGCTAATCTTCTGGAGTTGCAAACCCCGGATCTGCGTTGGTCTTAGAAGTTTGCATCTTAGGGTGGCCTGTGCTACTCTAACAAGGTTAGTGTGAGCAGTGGAGCCTCCCGGTGGCCGTGTGGCCTGCCCGATCTAAGATCATGGATCTTAAGAATCTTGGATTTGAGGGAAATGGGAAGCTGGTTCGTTGGGTCAAACGAGTTTTGCACGATGTGCACCGTTGAGCCCCTGTAGGGAATCCCTAGAGAGAACAAGCCATTGCATGACCCGGGAGTTTATCTCCCGCGAGCCCTATCGGCTCGAGCACGGTTTTTGCTGGTCGATATTTGATATTTTGCGCAGCGCGAACGGGTTATCCACAGTGGTTCAGGCGGATTCTATCCTTGACCTGAGACACGGACTTTGATAACTTCAAAAGGTTCGCGCAAAAACGCCGATGTCCGCTGTGCTAGCGGAGAAATTGAGGCGATGCGCACCAAGTTCGAGGACAGCTGGACGCGAGTCCAGACCTCGATCCCAAGGGGTACCGCTTAGGCGGACCACCCTCAAGGATCTTTGACAAATTGGTTGAACATGCCAGTCGTGAGATGTGATCGGGTTTGGCTCGGTCATTCTCACAAGTAAGGTGCCTGCGTCCTTCGCGAGAAGATGCGCAGGCCGGTCGACCCAATTCGACCTCCGTCGAAGAGGGACGACATCAGGTTTCAAACGAGAGTTTGATCCTGGCTCAGAATCAACGCTGGCGGCGTGCCTAACACATGCAAGTCGAACGAGAAAGTGGTAGCAATACCATGAGTAAAGTGGCGCACGGGTGAGTAACACGTGACTAACCTACCCTGGAGTGGGGGATAACTGAGGGAAACCTTAGCTAATACCGCATAATACCTATGGGTCAAAGGAGCAATTCGCTTTGGGAGGGGGTCGCGGCCGATTAGTTAGTTGGCGGGGTAATGGCCCACCAAGACTATGATCGGTATCCGGCCTGAGAGGGCGCACGGACACACTGGAACTGACACACGGTCCAGACTCCTACGGGAGGCAGCAGTGGGGAATTTTGCGCAATGGGGGAAACCCTGACGCAGCAACGCCGCGTGGAGGATGAAGTACTTCGGTACGTAAACTCCTTTCGATCGGGACGATAATGACGGTACCGGAAGAAGAAGCCCCGGCTAACTTCGTGCCAGCAGCCGCGGTAATACGAGGGGGGCGAGCGTTGTTCGGAATTATTGGGCGTAAAGGGTGCGTAGGCGG
>JBKQOX010000065.1:0-25360 GCA_052145255.1 Occallatibacter sp. | reverse complement strand
GGCACCGACCAGGCCGGCTCGATCGATCGCGAACAACACCGGCAGGCGCTGTATCGCAATCTCGCGATTTGCGCCGAACCCTCCCCAATCAGCGCCCAGTAAATCCAGCGCGAACGAGTCTTGTATCAGGGCTTGGCTTCAGCCATGCCGAATACACACCATGAAAATGAGGGGCTTTAGCCCCTGCCCACAAACAAAAACGGCGTCCGCACCCGCGAACGCCCATCCGTAGTCCCTTGTTCCCTTGTAGCGCCGGCGTCTTCGCCGGCTGTCGTGCGGGCGTCCTCGCCCGCACTTCCTAATCCCTAGTCCCTATTCCCTGTTCCCTAATCCCTGTATCGCCACCAACTCCTGCCCGCCCGGCGCCACCATCCGCGTCTGCGGAGCACGCCAATGATCAATATAGCTAATCCTGTGCACGCATCCCACCGTGCAATTCGGCGCGCAGCTCTTCGCCGTCGTAAACTCCCGCTTCAAATCCGCCTTCGTATACTCCGCCACCGGAACCCCCGGGTATCCCCGCTGCTGCGAGCAGTAGTGAACCAGCCCGTCCTCGCACACATACAAGTACCGCGACCCCGCCCGGCACCGCCAGTCATTCGCGCGCCCCTCTGCAATCGCCTCCTGGAACTTGTCGAACTGCGCGTAGTTCGTCTTTTTCCGCGCCTTCATCTCGTGGTAAACCCGCGCCTCTTCCGTCTTCAGCGGCTTCAGTTGCCCATCGCCATCATGGATAATCCCGATCGTCGACTCGAACCCCAGCTCCAGCGCCCGACGGCCAATCACCAGCGCGTCGTTCGGATCCTTGATCCCTCCGCCCACCACCGAATTAATGTTCACGTGGAACTCTGCATACTCGGCCAGCATCTCGAGCCGCTTGTCCAGGGTCTTGAGCGACTTCTTCGACACCTCGTCGGGCTCTAAATTATCGATGCTAATCTGCATGTGGTCCAGGCCCGCCCTGTTCAGCCGCTCGATCCTCTCCGGCGACAGCAGGAACCCGTTCGTGATCATCCCCGCAATCGCGCCCGTCCCGCGCATCCGCCTGATGATTTCATCCAAATTTGGATGCGTTAAGGGCTCGCCGCCGCTGATGCCGATCATCGCCGTCCCCAGCCGCCCCAGCGCGTCAATCCGCCTCACCATCTCTTCCAGAGGCACCGGCTCGCTCACCTTGTCATATTCATTGCAGTAGGCGCAGCTCAGGTTGCAGAACCGTGTAGGGATAATCTGCACCAGCACAGGGTGCGTTGTGTCGGCCAGCGCCCGAGCCACCATGGCGTACTCGCGCACCTTCCGCTTGGCCGCAATTGCCCGCCCGCGCACCGTCGATCTCCGGGGAATAGCCATCTCTACTATTGAATCACAGTGCGAGCCCCGCTGACGGCCGCAAGGGACCAATGCACATGCCTAGACAGGTGGTCAGGGGCCTATTGCCCCAAGTACCCCCTTTGCTCGAAGCTCCCAAGCCGGCACAGCGATCAAGCTGCCTCTCGTCAGGAGGTTCCATGCACCCGTGACCTTAGCGCAGAGCTCTATGTCCGCGGGATAGACCGCAGCGATTTCAGTAGCAACCTGAACAGCACTCAAGACGCTGTACATCACCGGGGGCTCCAACACACCCTTCTGGTAGAAGTCCTCCATCTCTGACGAACTGAAGAGATTTCGGAAACGTGATCGAGGGTCTGCAATGGACCGGGAGAACACCGATTCCGAATCGCCGTGTGCAAATGAGCAGAGGAATTCGTACTCCGGATAGATTCGCTCAAGCATTCTCCGCTGATTCGGGTCCCTAATAAGCCGAATCACTCTCCCCGGGGTGGGGAACGGAGGAATGTCGGCCAATAGAGGCTTGGGCCCCAAGGGATAGCCTAGTTGGTCACACTCGATCTTCCGTCTCTCCGCGTCACTAACAAATGAGACCCCCTGCAGTTTATCGATAAGCCCTATCCCGACCTTGCTGTAGAACTCGTCAAAGCGCCTCAGATTTACATGTTCCTCTCGATGCAATAAAAAGCGGACGTACTTTTTCTTCCACCCGTTCTTCAGGAACAACCGCACGTTCTCGGGGGACTGAAGCAGGTAGCACAGCGTGTAAAGGGATTCAACTTGAAGTCTCGCGACAGCGAGCGCATCGACGGCCGAAGGATTCTGCTCACCCAAAAGGAGCTTTCGAATGCTCCTGTGCGAGTGTGACATGCATCCAACCAAGCTCCAAACATGAGCGCTTTCGGCATCTGGGAAGCCAGGCAGCGACTTCCTCTCAATTGCATCCTGAGCCGCCGAGAGACATGAATATACGTGTGCATCGATGGTCTTTACATCAACCATCCCACTTACATCCACATCCCTTGTTACGACGTGTTTGATTGCTTTAACCGGACGAGCCATTACGTCCTATCTTCCCACCCTGGCGGGCAACCCAGGCCCCGAAATGCCAAATCGACCCTAAAATGAGTGCCTCAAATCCCGAGTCTGAAACCCGCGAAAGCAGAGTTCCAAAACCACCACCGCATCCGCCGACTTGCTGACTCGCTAACTCGCTGCTTCTTTAGTTGACGTTTCGCAGCCGCGAGCATCAATCTGATGTCATCCCACATTCTGTTTCATGAGGTTGCGCACATGAGAAAACTGGCTTTCCTTGTTGTTCTCGCCATCCCCTTCGCCGCCGCCGCCCAAACCAAGACCCCGCCCACCACCCTCCGTGGCGTCCTGCTTGAGCAGCTTCGCACCACCCACGACCAGGAAGATTGGTTTGTTCCGGCAAACGTCGCCGTCGAAGGCCTCACCGCCGAGCAGGCCAAATGGAGTCCCGGCAAGGGCAACCACTCCATCGGCCAGCTTGCCTACCATATCTGGTATTGGGACGACCGCGCGCTCACCCAGTTCAAGGGCGAGAAGCCCGCACCCTTCGATGGAAACAACAACGAGACCTTCGACAATTTCACCCCCGCGCAGTGGGACGACCTGGTGAAAAAACTCGACCAGGTACTCACCGACTGGGAAAAGGCCGTTGAAACCGCCGACGATCAGAAGCTGGCCGCCAATGCCTCGCTGATTGCCCATGTGGGAGCGCACAACGCATACCACATTGGCCAGATCCTCTACGTTCGCAAGCTCGAGGGTGTCTGGGATCCTGCCAAGGGCGTGAAGTAGCTGCGGACGGCCTCGCTCTGTAACATCGAGCTGCAAGCTGTGAGCGAATCGCCGATCCGCATCAGGCACCCTCGCACATTGAGGGGAAAGCTGAACAATTCAGAACAAAATCAGGAAATTCACGAAACAAATGTGCGGCGCGTGATGAATGAGCGTAGCGTGAAAGATGGAGTGTGCATTGTCCTCCGCTTTCAGGTCCTCTGAACTAAGGCAGTCCATCTGAAGTACCCTTCCTCTTAGCCCACGATTCCCATCGGGGGTTCCAAATGATCGTTTCAAAAGTTCAAAAACAGCCCAAGCTGAAAAAGGCCGTCGTCATAGCCCCGCAAAACCCGTCCTCCAGGCTCGCCGCCGCTTCTGCACCGCAAGTTCAGGGCTCAGAAGACCGGATCAGGGAGCGCGCCTTTGAGATCTATGAAAAGCGGGGCGGCCAGCCCGGCCACGATCTTCAGGACTGGTTCCGCGCCGAGCGTCAGATTCTGGCGCGCTAAGAAAACCACCCTTTAACCGCTGCAAGTCCGGCCGAAAGGTTGGAAGGGGGAGTGATGCGCTGCTCAACCTGTGCCAATCTCGAACGCGCTCTTGAGAGCAGTCGCAGCGAATACATCACCGCTTGCTCCCAGACGTTCCGTCGCATCAGCTTGAAGTTTGCGGCCTATGACTTTGTTGAGATGGAGCGCGCCCAAAGCGAACTGGACACGCACCGTTCGATCTGTGCCTCCGCCCTCGCCGCGGCAGCCGCGCAGCATTCCCTCGTCCTGGTTCCACACTGACAAGCCGACTCGCCGGCCCGCTAAAGCCTGTCGATCTCTTCCGCCGCCTTATGAATCGCCTCCGCGATCTTCTTGATCTGTTCCGGAGTCGCGTTCCTCCGCCACATCTTCGACATCACCGCTCCGCGCAGGTCCATGAATGCCTTCATCAGCTCGGGCGCACGCCCGCGCTTGAAGCCGCGCCCCGTCTCTTCGAGCCGTTCGAAAAGCTGGCCCACGCGCTCCTTATTCGCCTCGAGGTACTTCAGGCCCTCTTCCGTCACGCTGTACACCTTCTTGCCTTCGGTCTGCGCAGCCGCAATCAGGCCCTCCTCTTCGAGCATCGTCAACGTGGGATACACCACGCCGGCGCTCGGCGTGTAGCCGCCGCCCAGCCGCTCTTCCATCGTCTTGATGAGTTGGTAGCCGTAGCTCGGCTCAGCCGAGAGCAGCCGCAGAATCACCAGCCTGATTTCTCCGGCGTCGAACAGCCGCTCCCGCCCCTCACCGAATCCTCGGCCGAAGCCGCGCCCGAATCCTCCATGCCGGCCTGGGCCAAAGCCGCCGCCCAGCATCTCGAACCCGCCTCCGCGAATACCCGCGAAACGGCGCTCCGCCCAACCCTCTGATCCGCAAGATTCCTCCCGTCCCTCAAATCTCCGGCCACCGCATCCGCCGCGGCCTGCGTGCTCAAAAACTTCTCTTCCAAACATTGTCTTAGTCCTCCAGACTAAAATATGTCTCAAACTATATCGTAAGATATATCTTAATGCAAGACCCAAGATTGAAAATTTAGCAACCCTATGATTTCTCGGCTACTTATTGACGACTCAGGCCGCGTCTCAACCTTCTATCTCGCCCGTTTCGGTCTCTCCTGGAACGTCCAGCTCCCGGGCCGCGAGCACATTGGGAAAGGCCGCGCCAGCGGCCGGGATCGAGGAGGACCGGGGTCCCCACGGACAGGTCCTCGTCCGTGGGGTGGTGGATGGGGCTCGCAAAAAACGGCCGAGCGGCCCGGGAGCGAGCCTCTTGGCCACACCCGTCAAACGTGTCAAGAGCTCTCAGTCCAGGATCTCCCGCAACCCATTGAAAATGCGCGCCAAATAAAACCGCCAAGTTTGCCGATCATTTCGAGTGCTTCCTGCATAATCGCTGCATGAATCAAAATCCACGCTTGCATCTCGGGTGCCGGGTCTTCTCCCCGCTCTCGGAATGTCTGGAAAACAATGGCAACTCCAATGATTTGACGTCTTTACAGAAAGCGGCTCTTTAGAATCAAGAACTTAGAGCAAGGCCACACCTGCAACCCCTTTGCCCTGACGTACTTGGCTTAAAAGATGGGGGGGAGTCGGGGTGCCGGGGCTTCACTGTTCACTGTTTTTCGAGCGCCTTCCGGTCCCACTTGGCGCAGTTCGCAGCCGCGTCATATGTGCTCTGCAAAAACTCAAGCAGCGCCGCGTCCGGGTCCGCCGATTGCCGCATCGCTTCGTACGGAAAAATGAACTCGCCAAAGGTGCTGTCGAACCTGGCACCCGCCGGCGCAATCGCATACTCCCTGTATCCCGGCGGCTCCGGATAGGCGTAGCTATAAAAAAACGGCTCGATGAAAGTGCCTGCCGGTCCGGGCGCACCCGGCCAGAATCCGCAGCTGCTCACCTCGTGCGAATATGCGTCGCGCGTCACGCGATCCGGCAGCCCCGGCATGCTCGGGTGCTCCGGCGCCGTGCGACCGGAAAATCGAGTGCACGCCAAATCCATCGCGCCCCAGAACAAATGAATCGGGCTCACCTTGCCAATGAACCGCGCACGAAACTCATCGATCACTCGCGTCGATTGCAACAGAATCCGCCAGAACCGCTGCGCATACTCCGGGTCGTAGGCCTTGTGTATGTCGTCTTTCTTGAAAGGAATCGGCTGCGCCACCTCGCACGGCACAGGCCACATGTTGCACAACGCATTCAGGCTCTCCAGCGCCGTCATCAACTTGCTGTAAAACTCGGCCACCGTCATGGGCTCCAGTTTGATCGCCTCACGCCCGCCATCGCTCGTCTCGATCAGCAGTTCGTGCGCCACAAAATCGAAATCGATTTGCACCATGCGCGCGCCGTGCGCCATCGGCATTGTGGTCAGCCCTCGGATCGTCGGATAGAGCGTCACATTCCAGCAGTGATTGATCGGCGGCGTCAGCGCCATCCTCACCTTGCCCACCATCTGCAGCCACAACTGCAATGTTGCGCAGGTGTCGCTCCACGCGCTCTGCGGTAGCGCCGGCCAAACATCGTTGTCGTTCGTCGCATTCCGAGCCATCATCATCGTGACCTCCACGCAGCCCATCATAAGTCCCAAGCCCGCTTCTATCCCTTACTCCTAATCCCTGTTCCCTGATCCCTGCCTCTATACTGTCCCAGATGCCCCTGGCGCCCAACCAGCTCGTCGCTCTGATGATCGCCGTCAGTTTCTCGGCCGGGCTCAATGTCTACGCCACCGTGGCCACTCTTGGCCTCATGTCCCACACAAAATATCTCGACCTGCCTCCGTCGCTTCATCTCCTGTCCAATTGGGGCGTCATCGCCGCCGCTCTCGTTCTCTTCGGCATCAATTTCTTCATCGACAAAGTCCCCGCCCTCGATCTCGTCTGGAACGCGCTCCACACTTTCATCCGCGTCCCTATCGCCGCGCTCCTCGCGTTTCAGGCCACAGCTGGCCTCACGCCTGGCGAGCAGCTCGCCGCCACTCTTGCCGGCGGCGCTATTGCCTTCATCGCCCACGGAGGCAAAACCGCCGTTCGCGCGGCCGTCACTCCAACGCCCGAGCCCTTCTCCAACATCGCGCTCAGCCTCGGAGAAGACGGCCTCGCCATATTCCTCACCTGGCTTTCAACCTGGAAGCCGTACATCGCCGCGGGCATCGCCTTCATTTGCATCCTCGTCACTCTCATCCTCATCCGCTTCGTCTTCCGCGCACTCGCGGCGCTTCGTCATCGCCGCAAGCGCGCCGTCCCGGCCTGACCCCGCTCATCTAAAATCCTTCTCAAGCGCGCCCGACCGCGCCCGGAATTTGAACCATGCCCTCTCGCTCCGCTTCACCACGCAAATCCTTCACCGCGCTCCTCGAGCCCGACGGAACCGCGCTCAAGTGGGTCATCGCCCGTGTCCCCTTCGACATCGCCAAAGCCTGGCCGGTGCGCAATGGCCGTCGCGTGCGCGGCGAAATCGCCGGCTTCGCGTTCCGCACTTCGCTCTTTCCCGATGCGCGCCGCGGCGGCCACTTTCTCCTCGTCAACAAGAAGATGCAATCCGGTTCCAACTCTCGCGTTGGCTCGCGCGCCACAATCTGGCTTGAGCCCGATCTCGCTGAACGCCCCGTTTCACTGCCGCCAGAGCTCGTCCGCGCCCTCAACGCCGATCGCCAGGTCCGCAAATTGTTCGACTCCATGACCCCTTCCCGGCGTCGCGAGTTTGGCAAGTTCGCCGACCAGTCCAAATCCCCTGCCGCCCGCACCAAGCGCGCCGAAAAGATCGCCGAGATGCTCATGCAGGCCCTCGAAGGCCAGCACGATCCGCCTCCCATCCTGCGCGCGCTCTTCCAGCGACATCCGGACTCCCGCGAAGCTTGGTTCGCCCTCACTCCCGCCCAGCGCCGCGACCACCTGCTTGGCATCTTCTATTACGAAACCGCCGAGGCTCGCGAACGCCGCGCCACCAAGGCTATCGAAGCCGCGCTGAAAGCTGCGGGTCGGAAACGGCGCGACGACGCCGGCGAGTAATCCCCCAATGGGTTGAGGCGGCTTATTCGCTGATTCCTCGGCAGTTACGACAGCAGAGCTTCCCCGCTCGCGTCTTTGCGGTCGCAAGCCTTCGAATCATCACAACTTTTGCGGTGGTAGGTGTTTGAACAAGGCAACAGGAGGGAGGACGGTAAGCCTGGACCCCAGAATCTACTGGTCTTCACCAACGGTTTTATCGTCTAATTAACCCAGATGACGCTTGCTTCCGTTCGAACACTTCTCCCCAAAGCATCTGCCTTGGTAGCCGACGATCAAGCGCGGCAGGAAAGCCTTGCCGTTTCCGCTGGCCTCAAGCTCCAGAAAGCCGGCCTGCTCGAGGACCTCATCGTCCGGTATCAGCACCGTCTTATGCGTTATCTGCTTTTCCTCACCGGCAACCGCGACACCGCCGAAGACATCTTTCAGGAAGTCTGGATGCGCGTTCTTGTTCGCGGCGATCAATTCGATGGTCGCGCCCGGTTTGAGACCTGGCTCTTCACCATCGCTCGCAATCTCGTCATCGATCAACGCCGCAAGCGCACCATGAACTCGCTCGACGAGCTCATCGATGGCGCCACGGAAGACGATCGCTCCATGACATTTGAAGTCGTCGCCGACGAGCCCACACCCTTCGACCGCGTCTCGAACCTCGAAGACCGCGAGAATATCGCGGCCGCGCTGCTGGAGCTCGATACGCTCCACCGCGAAGTCCTCGCCCTTCGCTTTTACGAAGAGCTTTCCCTTGAAGAGATCGCCAAGGTCACGCGGGCTCCGCTTTCCACCGTCAAGTCCCGGCTCTATCGCGGACTGGCCATGATCAAGCCCTGTCTCGGTTATGCCGCTGCCCGCTTTCAGGAGGTTGCGTGAGAACGGCTGAATTGGCCGGCAACTCTGGCGCCAATCCGGCGTCGGAAGCCTCTTCAAGCGCCGTTGCAAACTCCGAGATCCTTTCCGCCCTCTCCGGTAAGCAAGCCGGTCGCGACCGAGCCGTCGCCGAAAAAACTCGCCGCGTCGTCCTGGCTTCGCTGGGCGTCATTCAGGATCAGAAGGCCGGCCGCCGCCGCACTCGCTCCGTCGTCTTGGCATCGCTCCTACTGGCTCTCTTGGCATTCGGTCCGCTCGCTTGGCGGGTTGCCGACGACCTTATCGGCGGCGAGCACATCAGCGACATTGCCACGCAAACCAGCCTGTGGGCCTGCATTCTCTGCCCCGCTGTTCTGGCTGCATTTCTGGTCGCCGGCTGGTCTCGCAGCAAGGACTGATTACCGCCGGAAACTCCGGATTTCTTCAGTTTTGTAGCTCTTCGCAACTTCTTTCGCCCCTGATCCGTCCATTGAAAAAGGCGCGAAAGTGTCTCGAATTGTCTTTGAAAGGCCCTCCAGGGGAGCGGAAAGCCCATGCCCGATCCGAAAGACATCAGGATCAATGAAGAAGAGCGGCTGATCCCGGTCTGGTCGATCGTCCTCGCCAGCCTGGCCTTCGTTCTCATTGAGTACTATTTCTGGATCGTCGCCCCCGAGCAGCGCCACCATCCGCCGCAGCCTCTCGGCCTGCGCATCTACTTCAATATCTCCTGGGGAGTCGTCGCCTCTCTCTACTTCCTCATGGTCGGCTACATCAGCAAAGATGCCCCGCGCCGCGCCATGAGCGCCCGTTTCTGGATGGTCATCTGCTTTGTCATGCCGGCTGGAATCGGCGCCGTCCTCTACTTCCTGCTGCGCCAGCCCCAGGTCTCTCGCTGCCCCGCATGCGGTACGCACGTTCAGGGCGACTTCCACTTCTGCCCCCAGTGCAACTATCAGCTCACGGCAAACTGCGGAACTTGCTTCCGCACCGTTCGCGCCACTGACATTTATTGCACCAACTGCGGCCACGAGCTTGCCGCCGACCAAACTCCAGCGCGCCTCCGCGTCCTGAGCGAATAACGAGCGCCCCGCTCGGCCCCGAGTTAAAGGTGTCATCCTGAGCGGAGCGGCTTGGGGCCCCAATCGCGCTTGCCGTGATTGGGGTAAGCGGAGCCAAAGGATCTGCTTCTGCTTTTTAGGTTCCCGCGCCGAATTCCAAGATGAGCGCCTCGCCCCGCCAGCCCGCTCACTCCGCTGTCGCACCCTGTTCTACAATCATCCTGTTCAGTCCCTATGCCCATCTCCGCGCTCATTATCGACGACGAACAACTGGCCCGCGACGAGCTCAAGTTCTTGCTCGATTCAGTCGGCGACGTGGATGTGGTTGCCCAGGGCTCGAATGGCATTGAGGCAGTCGATCTCATCGATGAGCACCATCCCGATCTTGTCTTTCTCGATGTGCAGATGCCCGGCCAGGACGGATTCGCCGTCATTCAGCGGCTCGTCGATCGCAATCGCGCCCAATCCGCGAAGGCGGGCGCGGAGAAAATCGTTGCTCCCCTGCCGCAGTTCGTCTTCGCCACCGCCTTCGATCAATATGCGGTTCGTGCCTTTACCGTCAATGCCGTCGACTACCTGCTCAAGCCATTCGACCTGGCCCGCGTCACCGAAGCTGTGGAGCGCGCCAAAGCGCGCATCGCCGCTGGCAGCCCCTCAGCCGGCGCCTCGCCCGATCAGCTACAGATCGATCGCCTTTTGCGGCTGCTCAATCGCCCCCATAATGGCGAGCCGAGCCGTCCTCCCGCCAAGCTCATCGTGACGGTACAGAGCCGCCTGCTGCTCGTCGATCAGGCCGACATCTGCTTCGCGGCCATCGACGAGGGCGTCATTCGCATCGTCACGCGAGTCTTCGAGGGTCAATCCAAGTGCCGCACTCTTGAGGAGCTTCTCGAGCTCCTCGATCCTGCGCGTTTCTGGCGCGCGCACCGCGGCTTCGTCGTCAATATCGACCAGATTCGCGAAGTCATGCCCTGGTTCAAGTCCAGCTACCAGCTCCGCATGAACGACAAGCAGCAGACCGAGATCCCCGTCAGCCGCGCCCAGACCAAGCGCCTCCGCGAGCTGTTCAACCTGTAGGGTAGTCTTCCGTTCATTTCCTTGTTCGATGGATATCCCGCCTTGCCGTGTCAAGCCTCCACAGGCGGTCTCGCGGCTCATCTTTCTGGCGAACTCCATAATCCTAAGACAGATACCCGCGCCAAATTTCGTGTCCCGAGTTTGCCGATCATTTCCTTGTTCCGGCGCATACTGAGTCCATAGGCGCTCAAACAGGATCCCGATCTACTGAAGCGACCGCGCGCCGACTGGACCTTAGCTTTTACGCAGTTTTCGCGTTCAGTGAGGGCAGAACCTTTGTAGATGGAAAAGGGGGGAAAATAATTAAATAAAAAAGATTGGGATGTTTCGCTTAATTTTCGCCACTTAACTCGTTTAGAATCAGCGAACCGTATTCGGAATCATCGTCAAAATGCGTCAAATTTCGTCGGATTTATGTCAAACAAACCCTTTGGAATCAACGCGCACTCAGCTCATTTGCAAACGATGCGGATTCACTGCTTAACTGTTTGATTTCATTGGTCTTGTTTCACTCGCGACACGCGAGTCACAGTCCACGGTTCACGGCTCTCTGAAACCTAAGCCCTGAAAACCTGAACCCAGGCCTTTTTCAGTCGTACCGCTCGAACACGACCTGCTTCTTGTGCCAGCCGTAGCCGTCGAGCAGCTCGCGGACGCCGGAGACCATGAAGTTCAGTCCGCAGATGTAGCAGTAGATGTCGAATTTCAGATTCGCGGCGGGAATCGCCGGATCGACGGGAGGCACTGGCAGCGTTTGGCCCAGCCGCTTCGCGCGCTCTTCGATGATCTTCGCAACATGGACTTGCACGTGGCCGCGCAGTCCCTTCCAGATATCGTCGGCGCGGCTCAGCGTAGGTAGGTAATGAAAATTGGGCACGCGTTTGGCCAGCGCCTCGAATTCAGACCGGTAATAGATGTCGCTCTCGTAGCGAGTTCCGTAGACCAGCCAGATGTCTTTGCCCTGGCTCCGATCGGCGCCGCCAACCGGAAACAGCCATTCGAGATAGGCGCGCATCGGGGCCACGCCTGTCCCCGTGGCCACAAAAATCGAGTCGGTGATCGGTTCCTGCAACACAAAGTGCCCGTGCGGCCCGTGAATCTGAATCTCGCTTCCCACGGGCAAATCGGGCAGGTCCGCGAGGTGATTGGAGAAGAACCCGTTCTCCACGCGGTTCACGCATAACTCGAATTTGTTGCTGCGCGCCGCCGACGCAATCGAGTAGGCGCGCGTCTGCTGCTTGCCGTTCTCGTCCGTGGCAACGGCTGATACGAATTGGCCTGGAAGGTAGTCGAAACTATCGCGTCCCTCAACTTCGAAAAGGAAGTGATAGCACTGTGCAACTTCTGAGATGCAGTCTTTGCGCAACAGTCGCGCTGTATAAATCTCACGTGCCAAGTTTTTCCTCGCCTTGTAGGGAAGATTGGGGCCGGAACAGTTCCTGCAGGAATTATAGGTCGCCGGGGTTCGGTGTTGCCAAGCTTGCTACAAGCGCAGCTTGCGCTCCGGCGTGCACGCGGCCGTTACTGCGCACCCATTACCGGAATCTCGATTGCCGAAGCGTGTCCCGGCCCGGAATAGACCGCGATCGTCGCGGTTTTGTAGTCGCCCGGCTTGGCCTTCATGACATTCGGCACAAAGTTTTGCGGGTTGCGATCGTAGAGCGGGAACCACGTGCTCTGGATCTCAACGATCACCCTGTGTCCGGCCTTGAAGACGTGGTCCACGTCGTGCAGGCTGAATCTGTATTCGTGGATCGAGCCGGGTGCGAGCGCCGTCGGACGGTCGTATCCGGCAAGATAGCGCCCGCGGAAGATCTCGGCGTTGGTCATCAACTCATAGCCGCGCATTGTCGGATCCGCATCGTTGGCTGGATACTCGTCGATCAGTTTCACCACCATGTCGTTGTCGGTGCCGGTCGTCGAAGCAAAGATGTCCGCCACAACCTCGCCGGTAATCGTCAGATCTTTCGTGAGCACCGGCAGCTTCCACACGGCCACGTCCTCGCGGCCGGTCACAAATCGCTGGTCTTCAGTGAGCCAGTTGTACCATTTGGAGCCGTCGCTGTACGTCGGCTGGATGGGCCGGTGTCTGTAGGGAACAGGATTGGCTGGATCGCTGATGTACGACATTGTCGTTTCACTCGTCGCCGCGTTCCAACTCAGCGCCCCCGCGTCGTTCAGGTAGAGCGCCGTCGGTCGCGACTCTTTGGGAGGAAAATGGGAATAGTACTTCCACGCATTCGACCCGGTCTGAAAGCTCGCTGTATCGCCAAGATTGAATCCCGGCTGGTCTTTGAGGTAGTGCGCGAAAAACTTCGCTTCGATTTGCCCGCGGAACTCGGTGCCGATCGGCTCTCCATAGTTCAGGTTGCCCAAGTGCTGCGAAGAGGAGGACCAATACCCGTGTCGCCACGGCCCGAGGACGAGAAAGTTTTCGTGCTTCGCATCGTGCGCCTCGAGCTTCTGATACTCCTCCTGCGGCCCGTACATATCTTCCTGGTCGTAATAGCCGCCGACCGTGAGCGTGGGCACAGTGACGGAAATCAGCGCATTTTCCACGCCGCGCGACGACCAGACCCGATCGTATGCCGGATGATCGAGGAAAAGCTTCCAGGTCGGAAGCAGCCTCGATCCGGACTGCGTCACGTCTCCGGCGAAGCTGCCGCGGCTGAGAAAGTAGTTGTACCCGTCAATTGGATTCCCGCTTTTGTCTTGCCCATAGCTGACTTCGATCTCAGACTTTGTAGACTCCAGCCCCAGCACATAGTCGTAGCCGTAGCTTTGCCGGAAGGCCCCATTGTGAAAAAAGTCGTCGCCTACCCAGACATCGATCATGGGCGCCTGCGGCGAAATCGCCTTCACAGCCGAATGCGGATCGATGCCCGCCATCATCGCCAGAAATCCCGGATAGCTGGTGCCCACCACCCCCACCCGGCCGTTATTTCCTGCGACGTTTTTGATCAGCCAATCGACTGTGTCGTAGGTGTCGGTGCTCTCGTCCGTTGCATTCGGATTGTGGTGATCCGCGAGCGGCCGCATCATTAAGAATTTCCCCTCGCTCTTGTAGCCCCCGCGAATATCTTCGGCCACGTAGATGTACCCTTCGCGCGCCAGTTCGGGCCTCTCGGCAAAAAAAGAAGTGCGGTTGGTTCCGTCCACGCCGTACGGCGTGCGCTGCATCAGGATGGGCAACGGAGTCTGGATATCCGCAGGCTGAAGAATCACCGCATGGAGCTTGACCCCATCGCGCATGGGAATCATCGCTTCACTGCGCACATAGTCATGGAAGACGTGGTGGATCGGCTCACCGCTGCGAACATAAACCGTGCCCTGATGATCGGACAACGAGACATTCGCTGCATAGCCAGACGCATCCAAGGAAAACGTGGCCGTGACGTCCGAATTCGCGAGGGCGAAGAGAGTCGCCGAGATAGGCTTCAGTTCAATCGGAACCTGGCGGTCGGATTCAACGGTCAGATCGCCATCCTGCACGTAGAAGCTGTATCCGTCTCCCGGATTTGCTGGATCGGTGTACTCGCCGGCAAACGCGACGAGCTGCGAGGTAGGAGTCGGCTGTTGTGCCGATCGCGGAGCCGCATACGACCCAGCTGAGGGTATGGAAAGGATCGCAATGCAAACGGCTCTGCGAAGCAAGCGACTGGAAATCAATTCTCATCCCTCAACTGGTTGGGAGCGCATCGGAGGCTTGCCGTCCGGGTGACTCGTTCAATGCGCGTGACCGTGATGATGCTCGTGCCTTACGGCCATCTCTTCGGGAGGCGTGACGCAAACGCAATCCTCCAGTGCTTCGCAGCCGATATGCTCGAACTGAATCGTCGTATGGCCGATCTCAAATCGCCCGTGGAGAACATCTTTGAGGTTGGCCAGAATGCAAACGCTCTCCGACGGTGGAATATCGGCAATCGTCACGTGGCAGGAAAGAGCGCGCGTATACGATCCCAGACACCAGACGTGCAGGTCGTGAACATTGACCACGCCCTCAACCGCTTCCATCACCGAACGAATCCGCTGCAGCGAAACGCCGCGCGGCGTGCCCTCGAGCAGGATGTTCATCGTTTCGCGCACGATCCCAATGCTCGACCAGAAGATGAATGCGGCAATAAGGATTGAAAGAACGGGGTCGATCCAGTTCTGGCCTGTGAGCAGGATTCCGACGCCGCCAGCAATCACCGCCGCGGTCGAAAGCGTGTCGCCCGCCATGTGCAGAAAGGCGCTGCGCAGATTCACGTCGCGGGCCACGCCCCAAAGCAGTGCTGCAATCGCTCCGTTCATGACAACCCCGGCCGCCGCCACGATCATCATGATCCTCGGCTGCACCGTCACCGGCGCGCTGAGCCTGTGAACTGCCTCGACGGCGATGAGTAGCGAAATTGCGATCAGCGTCGCCGCATTAATGAATGCCGCGATCACGCCGGCGCGCTGGTATCCAAAGGTTCTGGAGTGGTCTGCCGGTCGCGATTGGAAATAGACTGCGGCAAAGCTGAGCAGGAGGGCCAGGAAATCGG
This sequence comes from Occallatibacter sp., assembly GCA_052145255.1. Lineage (GTDB taxonomy): Bacteria > Acidobacteriota > Terriglobia > Terriglobales > Acidobacteriaceae > Telmatobacter. The sequence continues at coordinate 10,179 of JBKQOX010000065.1, read as the reverse complement.
AGACATTGTGCCCCGATTCAGATAGCAATGCCAGGGAATGAGCGCGCAATCCGGCGACAAATGTGACCACAACGTACGCCAGCGTGGCGGCCATAGAGATGCGCAGGACCAACGTTGTCCGATTTGCGCCCTTGCTCGCCTCCGTCGCGTGAACATGCATATTGGTAGTTTAACCGGGGTCGGGATCGCGCGCCAACGCGCAGGTCTACCCTTTGCCGGGCCGTAGGTGGCTCAGATCCAGAGGGTCGGGATCGTCAAAAGACGGCAGTTGCGGAATCCGCTCCCGCAGCCCTGTCCAGCCCTCCCCGACAACGATGCTGTTGTACGGATTACCGGGCTGATAGCGGACGGTGCATGGAAATCCAGCCCTGACCTCTGCTGTGTTCACAACGTTACGCATCGCGGTAATGTCCTGCGAACATTCGTAGTCCACGCCGGCGATTCTGTAACTGAACAAAAGCATCGTAAGGGTCCGCCCGTCTTTCGCTTCCATTTCGTAAACGTCGAGCAGCATGCCATCGACGAGTCGCCCCGAATGGACGAGGAACTGGCGCCGCACTCGCTCGACTTCATCCGCGCTGGGGCGCTTGCGCAGCACCAGCCATGCGGCAGTCGCTGCTGACAGAATCGCCGTGGCGACCCCGGCGGCGATCTCCCAGTTGTCTGTGTTGCGCAGGATCATTGCGAGATGGAACCCAAGCCCAGAGCCCCCAGTTCGAGGATACCGCAGGTGAAATCGATTCTGTGCCGCATGCCGGCCACACGGTGCCACGGCGATCAACCCTGACCGTGTGCTCCTTCCTGGGTCGCGTAAATGACCTATACTCTAGGTTGCACGAAGGGCAGGATTGTCCTCTGCCCGGTGCGCAGTTTTCCGGTTTGCTGGCTGCCCCGGTAGAGGCAAAATGGCATGAAAGAGCATTCCCACATTCGCTCCACCACCGTCATTTGCGTGCGGCGCAATGGCCAGGTGGTTATGGCCGCCGACGGTCAAGTGACCTTTGGCGATCATGTGCTCAAGCACTCGGCCAAGAAGATTCGCCGCCTCTTCCAAGACAAAATTCTTGCCGGGTTTGCCGGTTCCACAGCCGACGCCTTCAACCTTTTCGCGCGCTTTGAGACCAAGCTCGAACAGCATGCCGGGAATCTGAACCGGGCCGCCGTAGAGTTGGCAAAGGACTGGCGCACCGACAAAATGCTCCGCAACCTGGAGGCGTTGCTGCTTGTTGCGGATAAGGCGCAGACGTTTCTCATCTCCGGCTCAGGCGACGTGATCGACCCCGATGAGCCATTGGCGGCAATCGGTTCCGGAGGCAGCTATGCTACCGCAGCCGCCCGCGCGCTCATGGAAAACACAGAATTGAGCGCTCGCGAAATCGCCGAGAAAGCCATGAAGATAGCGGGCGAAATCTGCATCTACACCAACGACCACATCACCATAGAGGAGCTACAGGGTTAGCGAAGGATCTCCGCTGACATGTGTCCATGGCCATCTATCTTCCCGCATCCGCCGAAGAACAGGAGCTCGCGCTCGACGAATTGACGCCGCGCGAAATCGTCGCCGAACTCGACAAGCACGTGGTCGGCCAGCGTGCCGCCAAGCGCGCAGTGGCTATCGCTCTCAGAAACCGCCAACGGCGGCAAAAGCTGCCGCCCGATCTGGCCGACGACATCATGCCGAAAAACATCATCATGATCGGTCCAACCGGCGTGGGCAAGACCGAGATCGCGCGGCGCTTGGCGAAGCTGACGAATTCGCCATTCCTCAAGGTCGAGGCGTCAAAGTTCACCGAAGTCGGATACGTCGGCCGCGATGTCGAGTCGATGATTCGCGATTTAGTTGAAATCGCAATCGACATGGTGCGTGAAGAGCGCCTTGAAGAAGTGGAAGACAGGGCCGAGATGAACGCCGAGGAGCGACTGCTCGACGTTCTCCTGCCTCCACCGCCTGCCGCGCCCAACACCCAGGAGGGCCAGCTCTCCCTTCCCGGCACCGAAAGTCACCAGCGCTCGCGCGAAAAGCTGCGCCAGCAATTTCGTGAAGGCAAGCTCGATGACCGCATGGTTGAGCTCGATGTTCGCGAACGAAATTCACCGCAGTTCGGCATCATCTCCAACCAGAACATGGAAGACATGGAGATGAATCTTAAGGATATGCTGCCCAACATCTTTGGAGGCGGCACCAAGAAAAGGAAGATGAAGGTTACCGACGCCTTCGATTATCTGGTGCAGGAAGAAGAGGGCCGGCTCATCGACATGGATTCGGTGAATCGAGCCGCCGTGGAGCGCGTGGAATCGAACGGGATCATCTTCCTGGATGAGATCGACAAGATCGCCGGGCGAGAGAGCGGCCACGGACCAGACGTCTCGCGCGAGGGTGTGCAGCGCGACATCTTGCCTATTGTTGAAGGCACCACTGTCAACACTCGTTACGGCATGGTGCGCACGGATCACATCCTATTTATTGCCGCCGGCGCCTTCCACGTTTCCAAGCCGAGCGACCTTATCCCGGAGCTGCAAGGCCGATTTCCAATTCGCGTCGAGCTGCAGTCGCTCACCGTCGATGATTTTCTTCGTATCCTCACTGAGCCCAAGGCGTCGCTCACCAAACAATATTCGGCCTTGCTCGAAACCGAGGGAGTACGGCTCGAGTTCGCGCCTGAAGCTTTGCGCGAGATGGCTGAATTCGCGTTCAAAGTGAATGAGACCACCGAGAACATTGGCGCGCGGCGTTTGCACACGATCATGGAGCGCGTTCTCGAAGATGTCAGTTTCCTGGCGCCCGATGTGGCCCGTCGCGCGTCCGACGGACAAATTTCCTCGGCCCTTTCTGAAGCCATCAAGAATGAAGCGACAACGCCTTTGCCCTTCCACGAGCGCATGACGGCATCTGGCCCTGAGAAGGTTTTCCTCATCGACGATGCTTATGTCAAGCAGATGGTCGCGTCCATCGTGAAGGATCAGGATTTGTCACGCTACATTCTCTAATCTCGGTCCACTCTCGAATCGGCGTTCACAGATCTAGACCGAAAACCGCTCTTCGTGATGAGCGCCGCAGGCATCATGCGCGCGGGCCCTCTAAAACAGCACTCAATCGGTCTCCATGCACGCTTGTTTGCACCGCCCTGCACTGCGCTGTAAAATAGAAAAACTGCACCACTAACACGTCGGGGAGTGGCTCAGCCTGGTAGAGCACCTGGTTCGGGACCAGGGGGTCGGAGGTTCGAATCCTCTCTCCCCGACCATTCAAATCAATCACCTACAAGTTGAGCTGTTGGTTGGGGCACCCAAAAGGGCACCCATTCGACGGGCTGTTTTGTCGCATTCCGAGACGATTGTTCGGATTGCGCAGGTTCAGCTGCTGGCTCTTTGAAGACGGCTTCGACAGCACGAGAAGCCGCACCCATTCGTTCATTCCGCCAGGTCAACAAGAATAACTCATCACGCTTTCTTGTCGACTTCATCCAGAAATGCCACTGGCCGGATACGAGCGAATATCCGGCCAGCAGTTTTTTGCCCGACTTGGCTCGCCGGCTAGAACGTGAGCCGCGCGCCGATCTGCATAATGCGAGGGCTTGAAGCCCCAGTGATCTGGCCGAAGCTCGTAGACGAAGGAGCCTGACCATCCAATGGAGGCGGACCGCTCAGACCGGGCGTTCCCAGGCTGACCAGGTTCAAGACGTTGGTGGCTTCGCCGCGGACTTGGAAGGTTATATCTTCAGCAAATTGAAAGTCGCGGAAAAGTCCCAAATCCACATCGCGATAACCGGGGGCGCGGATGAAATCGCGCGGAACGTTGCCGTCGGCGCCGCCAGGGCCAATGCCGCCGGCCACGCCGGGGCCATTGGCAACGAAAGCCGCGGTGTTGAACCACTCCGCCGCAGCCTTGGCGCGATTGCGATGCGGGTCAAGAACCGAGCTTACGGGATTCGCCGTGTCAAAGTCGGGCCGGTTGTGCCCGTTGCTGTCGTCGTTCTTTGTTGAACCGGTCGTGAGTTCCAGCGGCTGGCCGCTCTGCATAACCCAAATGGGAGAGATCGTCCAGCCGTTCACGACCTGCTTCATAATGAAGTTCTCGCCGTGGTAGTAGTCGATCTTCCACATGCCGGAAACGGTGGCCACGTTACGGCGGTCCGCATCCATTGGTCCCTTTTCTTCCCAGAGGTTGGCAAAATCCTGTGCCGTCATCTGGCCGATCGCGGACTCGTTGGAACTTTGCAGGGCATGGCTCCAAACATAGAAGCCATTCACCATAATGTTGCGCGAGAGCGGACGACCGGCAGCGATCTGCAAAGAGTGATAATTGGCCGTTTGATTGGTGATGAGGAAAATATTCTGGCCCAGAGTTCCCGTGCCCGTTGAGTTCTGATCATAAGGCCGCCGCGCATTGTAACCGCCGGTGCCGCTTGAGCCGGAACTCTCACCCGTGATTCCCGGGACGTAGGGAGCGTAATTGCCATCGACCATCGTGGGTACATCGCGGGAGAGAGTTCCCACATACGCCGCGGTCAAAGCGATCTGCCAGGGCAATTGCTGCTGGACCGCGAAATTGAACTGGTAGATGTAGGGCCACTGAACGTTGGTTCCAATGCTTTCAATGCTGGCCGGGAGCAGGAATCGCGGGCTCTTGGGATTAAAGGTGTATGGGAACGGATCTCCGTTGGGGAACGACGACGCGGTCCCGTTGACCATCAGGGGGTTATATGGATCTGAAGCCGAGCGCACCGAACCAAACGTCTGGCGAACCGCGTACGGGTTTGCGTTGCCTGGCTGATTCCACTCGTTACCGCTTGTGGTGCCATAGAAGACGCCGGCGCCGGCGCGAACGGCGGTCTTGCCGTCACCGAATGGATCCCATGCAAAGCCGATGCGGGGGGCGATGTGATGAAACTTCGTCGTGATGATGCCGCGGCCCACGCCCGAGTCACCGGGGAAAAACATTCCCGCAGGAGCGGTCGGTATCACGGTGGATTCTGTGCCAGGAGCGCTCGGGTTACTGGTGAGAGTCGCCTTGCTCGGAATAAAGGCTGCCGTCAGATTCGACGATTCAACCGGTGGTGTGTCGATATCCCAGCGCACGCCCAGATTCCCAGTAAGGCGCGGTGTGATGCGGTAATTGTCCTGAACGAACACTGCCGTGTGCCAGGCGCTCATCAGCGTGTGATACGGAGTGTCCTGCTCCATTGACGCGAGCATACCGGTATAGAAATCCGATAACGCATTGCCGGTCGTTGTGGGAGCGGAGCTGGTATAAGAGAAGTTACCGTAGTTGTACAGATTGCCGACGAACATGCCCTTGTCAAGAGCGAGCTCACCTCCGAAGTAGAGGGTGTGCTTGCCCTTGGTCATGCCGACCATGTCGCGGAGCGAATAAAAGTCCGACGTTGTGACCGGTCCCGCCAGTGAATTCTGGGCGTGGAAGTATCCAGATAGGTTGAGATCTGGCAGCGTGGACGGCCCCTGAATGGTGAAGTTGGAGCCAAGCGTGCCCGCGTTGGCCGTGGGCAGGTTGACGCGTCCGCCGGCCGCCCGCGTAAACGAGAGCCAAGCCTGATTCGCAGTAGTGGGACTGAAGGTGTGAACGTCGCTGATATTGGCGTTGGTCTGGTTGGTATAGGACTGATTGATCGTCCAGGGAGCGATGTTGCCGCCGCCGAAGGCGTTCTGCGTGGTGCGCACAAAGAAATACGGGACTAGGGACTTGTTGAAATGAACCCCGTGAATTCAATGTCGGTTGTTTCTGAGGTCGGATCGCTAGACCTTTTTCGGCTTCGGCTTGAACAGCGAGTCAACGGCTTTTTGCGGGTCTTTGATGATGAGCCGTTCCTCTTTCGGTCCGCGCTTGCCCTTTCGTGGGACTTGCTTTTTCGCCATAAGGTATTATTATCCTCTCGGTTCCCTAAGGGGGTTTCCCCCAGGCGGGGATCGAACCCGCAAAGCCCGGACCGGGCACTCGCTTGCAAGGCGAGTCCGTCTGCCAGTTCCGGCACTGGGGGTTATGGAGTTGGTGGACGCGGCCCGACTCGAACGGGCATCTCGTGGTTTTGTAGACCGGCGCTCGACCTAGTTGAGCTACGCGCCCCCCAAGAGGGCATCCTTAGGTTGCACCCTTTGGATGCCCTAACTCTTTTCTTCTTTCGACCCTCCTTCATCCGCTGCAGCAAGTCCTGTAGCAACCCCCTGTCCCAAGGCATCAAGGAAACTTGCTATCCCCCCAGGCACGGGCAAGCTAGAAGGCACTTCGGGCACGGGCTTCAACTCCGACGTAGCGGTGACAGTCTTTTTGGGCGAGTCAGGAACCCAATGCATCTCTCCGGCGTCAACCATTCGCTTCATCGCCGTCAAAATGTTCGCCTTCGGATCGCTGTACTGATCCAAATCGAATCCAATGTCTTCGAGCTTGGTTTTGAAGTCATTCGTGGCGAGCGCACGACCCGCGCTCCGAAGGACAAGTCGCATCGCGTCAGGCAGGCTGAGAGATTTGATGTCCACTGCCTCGGGAAAGACAAGCGGGTAGAGAGCTTTCACGGTCTGTCGGAGTTGAGCTTTGCGGATTGCAATGGTGCGCTCTTGCTCCCCAAGTTTGTCCAGCTCGTCATATGCCGAAAACAACGCACTGGAATAGGTGTCTGCGGTTTCTGTCATGCAATCCAGAATAGGAGAGGATGATAATCGTGTCAAGAAAAACCCGTAAGGCGAATGATAGTAAAACTGACCAATGGGCTATCGCCGCTTCGAAGGCTAGAGAAGAGATAGGGAAGGCGAAAGCTCGTATCTCATTGTTGGAGCAGTCAGTTATGATACTAATGGAGAAATCGAGGTTGGGGGAGCCGTGGCCTGGAAGCCTCTCTACGCAGGAAGGAAACTGTGGAAATCGTGATAGCATTTCCGATTTATCTTGATATCTATTGAAATTTCTGATACAGTAAGTGTTATGAAGAAGCCGAAATCGCAGGTTTTGGAAGAGTTGAGAAATGCGGCGGTAGACGAAGCAAAGGCTGTCGCATTTCTGGAGAAGCAACGCTGGGGAGATGAACCGTCGTGCCCGCGCTGCGGCGACATGGACGTTTACCGCATGATGAGCGGCGAGCAGCGCAACAAAGATTTCCGCTGGCGCTGCAAAGGGTGCAAGCAAATGTTCACAGTCCGCACCGGCACCGTGCTTGAAGAGACGCGACTCCCGCTGCGCGTGTGGGTGTATGCGATCTGGAAAGCAGCGTCCAGCAAGAAAGGATTGGCCGCGCTTCAGCTTTCTCGCGAGATGGAGATTACGCACAAATCCGCGCTCTTCGTGCTGCGTCGTATTCGGCACGGCTTGAGCGAAGTGCGTGCTCCAAAGTTGACTGGCACAGTTGAAATTGATGAGGTCTATTTGGGCGGTCGTCCGCGCTTTGCTGGAATTGGAAAACGTGGGCGCGGAACTGAAAAAACGCCCGTGGTGGGAATAGTCCAGCGTCAAGGAGATGTTCGGTTTCAGATGATGGAGCGTATAACAGCCCTGAACGCAGCCGACTTCATCGAATGGAATGTAGATCATTCATGCCGGATCATCACCGACGAACTGCCTGCATATAAAGCCCTGAATCTTGGCAAGTACTTTGAGGGTGGTCACGAAACAGTGACGCATAGCGCGAAAGAATATGTTCGCGCCGGAACCGACATTCACTCGAACACAATCGAGGGCGTGTTTTCGCTACTCCAGCGCGGGATCATGGGAACATTTCACAGCGTAAGCCGGAAACATTTGCCGAACTACCTGAACGAGTTTCAATTCCGGTGGAACACGCGCAAGGTAGACGATGGAGAGCGGGTATCGCGGGTCGTAAAAGCACTGGTTGGGAAACGGCTTGAATATCGGCAGTCAGTGGACAATCCACCTTACTTGGCCCAATAACTCTCTAATCTCCTCTTCCATTCTTCTTGAAACTCCGGATCATCAATTTCTGGAATCAAGATTGGCTTAGCGGCGATTCGCCTAGTCCACGCGAGAATCTGGAAGCCGCGGACTATGCCTGTTGATTCTTCCACGCGCAGAATTACGCCGTGGGTCTGGCTCTCCACGTCAACACACAAAGCCGCTGGCTCTGAAAGAGCAACCCAAAGTACATCAGCGGATTGATCGTGCTGGAAGGTCATTCTGAGTCTTTTCCTTTTGCGAGTTTTGGATTCGTCCAGAAAATCTCGCCAATTGAGCTGCTGATAGTTAGCCCACTTTGGAAAAACCCTGTCATCACCCTGCCCTTCTTGCCGCCTTGGTCATAACCACCGGGAGTCGTCACATCCTCGTATTGAACCGGTACAAAGAACCTTTGTTGCTCGGTCTCGAAGAATTTCTCGAAAACACAAGATTCAGGACCGATGAATTCGTCTAGGCTCCTGCGCAGATAGTCCGGGTCAGTGACTGTCTTATAGAAATGTTCTGGATCAGCCGGAATCTTATCCCAAGCGTGTTTTTCGGCATGAAGGAGCCAGGTCTCTTCATAGAACGAAACCCAGTTTCCGATCACATCAGGACGGTACCAATAGACGTCCCTATTGCGGGGCACTGCTTTTCCTCATCGCTTGGAGGGCGGCCTTTTGCTTTGCCGCCATCTCATTGGCGTTCTTCAACATGTTGCCAACTGCCTCCATGAGGGCCATGGCCGCTGGTAGAGGCAGCGTGACGGCAGCGCGAAGATCATTGTGGACTACCGGACCTTTTTCCCCGGGTAACTGTCCTGTCTCGATGAAATAGAGAGTGAAGTCCAGCATCGTGGCTGAGATACCAACGTTATTCGCGTAAACATTGTCCACTCCACGAGAATTGCTCACCGGTGGTTGAGAAGTCACACTTACCGGCGCCGCCGCGGGGACCGACGCTCTTTTGGCTACAGGCTTGGCTTTCTCACTCATTGTGCGCGCATCCTACAGAACATTTGACCATTTGGCAAGATGTTTACCAGAGGGTAAATGTCCATACCTTGCGGCCTTGTACCATTTTAGCCACATAGATTGCGGTTCTTCCCATAATACGAAAGCGGCACACCGTGATCGAATGATGCAGTTTTCGCTAATTGTTCTCTTTTTCAACAGATATCTAGTCCCGAAGAAATAAGTCGCGGCCACGTGATCCTGATCGCTGAGCACCTGATCGTATTTCGCGAGGTACTCGTTTTCGTCGGTCGGGCCGGTGAAGTATCCCGACCAGTTCAACGGCACTTTCGCGCCGCTTGGAGTGACGTTGGGCAGCGGGATGTAAGCACTTTTGTTCGAGCCACTCATGACGACGGTTGCTATCGCATCCTCGGAGCTCGGCAGCAGGCAGTTCAGATTCGTCGGATTGTTTGTGGTACCGCCCGCTGGGCAGCCCGAGCTGGTGTTGGCGTTGCCGGTGTAATGCGTCTTGGTTCCCGGCATGTTGATGGTGAAGGGGCTGGACCCATAGTAGGAGAACTTTCCGGCCTGATTCGTTGGATCGGGAAGGTCTCCTGTGAAGTCGCCGAGCCGCTCGGCTGCCGTCGGCACGCGGCCACCGCTAACGTATTGGCCGACGACCTGGCGCAGGCCGCCGTAGCTGAAGAAGAAGAACGCTTTGTCTTTCTTGATCGGTCCACCAATCACGCCGCCGAAATTGTTGCGGTGGTACGGAGCTTTGATGAAGTTTCCATTCGTATCCTTCGGCGCATTCCAGTTATAGGCGTTGAAGTCAGTATTCCGGTTGAACTCAAACAACGCGCCATGAAACTTGTTGGTGCCCGACTTGGTGACTGCTGTGACCACCGCGGCCGACATGTGGCCGTATTGCGCGGAGAAGTCGCTCGTTTCAACGCGGAATTCCTCAAGTGCGTCCGGATTCGGCAGCTGATTGCCGTAGTTGCGGATGCCGTTGATGTTCAGGCCGCCGTCCAGGTAAAAACTGACCTCAGGGTTGCCGCCGTCGATGGAGCCGTTGACCTGAACGTCCGTGGAGGGCAAGCCGATAATGAAGTTCGGCGTGCCGTTCGCATTGCTCTGCTGGCTCATGCTGTTGGCCATCACGCCAGGCGTGAGCGACAGCATTGCGTACGCATTGCGGTTGACGAGCGGCACGCCGAGGATCTCCGCGGACTGGATGGTTCTGCCGAGCTCGGCGTCGCTGGTATTGACGAGCGGCGGTGCCTCGGTGACCGTGACGGTCTGCGATTCCGTGCCGACTTCCAG
>JBKQOX010000064.1:0-74900 GCA_052145255.1 Occallatibacter sp. | reverse complement strand
GTCGCGGCCAACGTCAGAAATCGCGTTGGTCAGCGGAATCTGTTTCGGGCAGACCTCGACGCAGTTCTGCGCGAAGCCGCACTCCTGGATGCCGCCATCGCCAGCCAGCGCCCTCAGCCGCTCTTCTTTGTAGACTTTTCCGGTCGGATGGTTGTTAAACAGCTTGACCTGTGCAATGGTCGCCGCGCCGACAAATCCCGTCACGTCGTTGAACTGCGGGCAGACCTCCATGCAGCAGGTGCAGCTGATGCAATTCGAGAGCGGATAATTCGCTTCCTGCTCCTGCGGATAGACTCGCGGTCCCGAGCCTAGATCATACGTGCCGTCCACCGGAACCCAGGCTTTGACGCGCATCAGGTTTTCAAACAGAACCGACCGGTCAACCTGCAAATCACGAACCAGCGGAAATTTTGTCAGCGGCTCAACCTTAATTGGCTGCTCCAAGTTGTCAACGAGTGCCGAGCACGCCATGCGCGCCTTGTCGTTGATCTTCATGGCGCACGAACCGCAAATCTCTTCGAGGCAATTCGAATCGTAGGTGATCGGAGTCGTCTGCCGGCCGTCGACCGTCACGGGATTGCGGGCGATCTCCATCATCGCCGAAACGACGTTCATTCCCGGCCGCCACTCCAGCTCAAACCGCTCCCACACCGCCGCCGCCTCAGGGCTGGCCTGTCGCTTGATTTCGAAAGTGACTGTCCTCTCCGCCATGATCCCTTTCTACTAACTCACTTTTCGCTCTTGCACGTCTCTCGTCCAAGAATCCGCTGCATGCAATGCCCGCGTCAGTAATGTCTCGGCCGCGGCTTGATGAACTGCGTATCAACATCTTCGTACTCAAACTTCGGTCCTTCCACGCTGCCCGTCAAACTTGCCTTCGTCGTCTTCAGGAAACGCTCGTCGTTGCGATCGGGAAAGTCCGGTTTGTAGTGCGCGCCGCGCGACTCGTCGCGCAGCATCGCGCCCAGCGTAACCGTCCGCGAAATCTCCAGCATGTTTTTGAGCTGCCGCGCAAAGGCGAAGCTCGTGTTCGCCCATTGGCTTTTGTCGCTCAGGTTCACGCGCTTGTAGCGTTCGAGCAGCTCAACGATCTTCTCGTCGGCGTCTTTCAGGTCCTTGTTGTAGCGAATCACCGTCGCGTGCTCGGTCATGGTCTCGCCAAGCTCGCGCCACAGCTTGAAGGGATTCTCTCCGCCCTCATTCTTGATCAACTTGCCGTTGATCTCCGCCTGCCGCGCCACTTCCGCCGCAGCTCCACCATCGCCTTCGACCGCCGCCACGCTCTTCGCATACTGCATCGCGTTCGGTCCCGCGCGGAATCCGCCGAAGATGCAGCTCACCAACGAGTTCGCGCCCAGCCGGTTCGCGCCGTGATATTGGTACTCGCACTCGCCCGCGGCAAAAATGCCGGGAACATTGGTCATCTGGTTGAAGTCCACCCAAAGTCCGCCCATCGTGTAGTGCATGCCCGGGAAGATCTTCATCGGTTCCACGCAAGGATCCACGCCGACGAACTTCTCGTAGATCTCGAGGATTCCGCCGAGCTTGTAGTGCAGCATCTCGCGATCGATGTGCGTCAGGTCGAGATAAACCATCGGCTGGCCGTCGAGCCCAAGACCCATCTCAAATACCACTTTGTGAATCGCGCGCGTGGCCACGTCGCGCGGCACCAGGTTGCCGTACTTCGGATACCACTCTTCGAGGAAATAGAACCGCTCCGCCTCGGGAATCGCCTTGAACGCGCGCTTGTCGCCCGGCGTCCGAGGAACCCACACGCGCCCGCCTTCGCCGCGCGCCGACTCCGACATCAACCGCAGCTTGTCTTCGCCGGGAATGCATGTTGGATGCACCTGGATGAATTCGCCGTTGGCGTAGTACGCGCCCTGCTGGAAGATGGCCGATTGTGCCGACCCCGTGCACACCACGGAGTTTGTGCTTTTCCCGAATATCGCCCCAATGCCGCCCGTCGCCAGGATGATTGCATCGGCCGAGAACGCCTTCAGCTCCATGGAGCGCAGATTCATCGCCACGATGCCGCGCGCGTTTCCCTTCCCGTCGATGATGGCGGAGAGAAACTCCCATCCCTCGAACTTGTGTACCTTGCCCTCTGCCTCGTAGCGCCGCACCTGCTCGTCGAGCGCATAGAGCAGTTGCTGTCCAGTGGTCGCCCCGGCAAATGCGGTGCGATGGTAGAGCGTGCCACCGAAGCGCCGAAAATCGAGCAATCCCTCGGGCGTGCGGTTGAATGGAACGCCCATGCGGTCGAGCAGATCGATGATCGCCGGAGCCGCTTCGCACATGGCCTTCACCGGCGTCTGGTTGGCCAGGAAGTCGCCGCCGTAGATCGTGTCGTCAAAGTGCTGCGCAGTGGTGTCGCCCTCGCCCTTCAGGTTCTTTGCGGCGTTGATTCCACCCTGCGCGCAGACCGAGTGCGAGCGCTTCACCGGCACGATGGAAAACAGGTCCACATTGCCGCCGGCCTCGGCGATCTTGATGACGGCCGCAAGCCCCGCCAGCCCTCCGCCAACCACGATGATCCTGGGTGCTGCCATTGACGCGTCCTTAGCTGACAGTGAACCGTTCGCAGTTCACAATTCGTAATTCGTAGTTGATTGCTCCCGGAGCGCCCAGTTGGGCAGGCTCCGCGCGGAGCTGAATCGCCGCGAGCGGCACATTGTCGGGCGCATTCGGATACTTCGGTCCCACAAACGCCCAAATGCTGGCCAGTCCCATACCTGCAAGGATCACGCCGAATGCAATGCAGAAGTATCCGAACCTGCGCCGCGCAGTTTCTCCCGGCGTAATGCCCCACTTGGCGGCGAACAGCCAAACGCCGTAGGCAAAGTGCCAGCAGACGGCGATCATCGCAATCACGTAGACAGCAAGAATCCACGGATTCGCAAGCTCGTGCTGAACCTTCGCGAACGCCATGCCGGGATTTTCAGGAAGGCTTGCTCCCATGAAGCGCTGCGTCGCCACGTGATAGCCGATGTAAGCAAATGCGATCAAGCCGGTGTAGCGCTGCGCCAAATACATCCAGTTCCCCGCCCAGGGGTAGTACACGATGTTCGATTTGCCGCGCAGCCAGATATAGACGCCGTAGATTCCGTGATACAGGATGGGCAGAAAAATAAAAACCCACTCCAACACTCGCACCAGCGGCAGGCCGTTAAGAAACTTTACCTGCTCGCCGTATGCGATCGGTCCCTTCAACGCTTCGAAATTCGAGAGCAGGTGTTCAAGCAGAAACGCGCCGATGGGAACGATGCCCAGCAACGAATGCAGCTTGTGCCAAATAAAACTTGTGCCCTTCCCCGCGCGCAACGGCTCAACGCCGCGGCGGACGCTATGCGCAGAGGGGGGCGCGGCGGGTTGAACGGTTGCCATGAAGAATTTGGCTCCTAAGAGGTGTGGACCGAAGCAGTCTTAGTCTTAGATTGAGGGACGGAAACTCGCTGTCTGGTTCACACGCATTATTCGAGGCCGACGTTGGGTCCGTCAAGGCGCGCTCCGCTCTTTTAGGATTTGGAGGAGAAATGCGTGAAATCAGGGCGCCAGCTTCGCCAGCAACTCTGCAATCGCCCGCCCTCGATGGCTATGCGAAAGCTTCGTTTCTAGATCGATCTCCGCCATCGTCTTGCCCAGTTCCGGCAAGTAGAACAAAGGATCGTATCCGAATCCGCCTGTTCCGCGGGGCGCATCCAAAATCGTTCCTTCCACCGTTCCATCGGCGACTTGGACCACCTCGCCGTCGCGCGCGGCAACAAGGGTGCAGTGGTAGCGGGCCGTGCGCAACTCCGCCGAAAACGCCTCCATCTTTTGCAACAGCAAAATGTTGTTCCACACGTCGGTGTTGTCATTGGCGTCGGGCGAGTCCACCAGTCCCGTATCCGCTGCGAATCGCGCCGAGCGCACGCCGGGAGCGCCTCCGAGCGCGTCGACTTCAAGGCCGGAATCGTCCGCGACAACCAACTCCCCGGGCGCAAAACGCGAATAGTAAACCGCCTTCGTCGCCGCATTTGCCAGGAACGTGTCGCCGTCTTCTTCCGGCGCCGCGATCTTCTCGATGTCCGGAAGCGGTTCGATGCTGACCGAATACGCCTGCGCGGCCGTGCGAAAGTCGCGCAGCTTGCCCGCGCTGGTAGTGGCGGCGTAAAGCCGAAGGACCATAGAGAGAGTGTAAAGTGGTGCGCCCGGAGATTCGTCGCTGTACAAGGTGCGCATGGAGCCGGTAGGCTTTGAAATTGCCCGCGGAAGGCAAGCTCAAATCCCTCCAGCGCACATAAACGGAGAGTGAATGCCGACAGTGATCCTCGCAGGGATCGGATGGCACATCATCGGAGCGGCCTGTGCTGCTTCGTTCTATGCGCCGATTGAGAAGGTGAGGAAGTGGTCCTGGGAGACGACCTGGGCCATAGCCGGATTCTTCTCGTGGATTCTCTTGCCAATCGGCGTGAGCTATCTTTTGCTGCCGAGCTTCTCCGGCTTTTACGCCTCGCTCAATCCCACATGGGTGTGGCATGCTGCCCTCTTCGGCGCCATGTGGGGTGTTGGCAACGTCAGCTACGGACTCACGATGCGCCATCTGGGAATGTCGCTCGGCATCGGCGTGGCCATCGGTGTCACGCTTATCGTCGGCACATTGGTCCCGCCCCTGATGCACGGACAGGCCGCAATGCTGTTCTCCACGCGCAGCGGCCTGCTCACAATGGCGGGCGTTCTTGTGGCCGTGATCGGCGTGGCCATCGTTTCCTACGCCGGCCATCAAAAAGAAGTCGAGCTTGGCGCCGGGGTGCAGGAATTCAACGTCAAGCTCGGGCTCGCGCTCGCCGTCATGTGCGGGATTTTTTCGTCGGGCATGTCCTTCGCCATCGACGCCGCCAAGCCCATTGCTGCGGCTGCGCAACAACTGGGCGTCAATTCGCTCTACGCAGCGCTGCCCAGTTACGTGCTCATCATGGGCGGCGGCGCGGTCATCAATATGAGCTACTGCTTTATCCGGCTGGGATTCAAAAAGGAGCTTTCGCTCCGCGCCGATCTCGCCCAGCCGCGCGCGACGCTCATCAAAAACGGTTCGTTGGCCGCGGCTGGCGGAATCATGTGGTACCTGCAGTTCTTCTTTTATGCCTGGGGCGCGGCCAACATTCCGCAGCGCCTCGGCTACGTAAACTGGATGCTGCACATGAGTATCTATGTTCTCTGCGGCGGGCTCGTAGGCCTCGCTCTGGGTGAGTGGGCGGGTGTGCGCAGCAGACCAATCCGCCTGCTTTGGGCAGGGATTTTCGTCATCATCGCTGCCGCGAACCTGGTAGGCCTCGGAATGGCGTCGTAGTTTCAGGCGGCCTGTTCAACCCGCCAAATCCGACGACTGCCGGGATACCGAGCGGCGCTGGAAAACAGTTACCTCGGGTGGACGTTCCGGAATTCGCGTCTTGTCAGCATCGATTCCCACCAGTAGACTAACCGCCATATTCGCTTTTTTGGTTCTGCGAGCCACCCAGCTAATCAACAGCAAGAGGATGCTTGTTCATGCGGTATCGAGGATGCGGCTATGTTCACGTCTTGGTGTTCGGCCGCCGCTGCACTGCCGTGAATTTCGGCCTTGCGCTGCTGGGCGGCGTCGTTGCGCTCTGGCTTGCTCTGCCAACGCCGGCATCGGCGCAGGACACCTTGCCCTCGAACGCCATTCTGGCAGCGCCCTCGGTTACAGCGACTGACCATCCGGCCAAGCTTCCTGGGGCGAGCGAAATCACCGTCGAAGGAATGGTCTCATACGGCAATTACAAAATCTTTGCTTCCGGCGCGAACTGCAAGCTGTACCTCATTGGCATTGAGTACGATCGCCACACTTGGGGCCACCTGCTGGGTTCGCGCGTGGATTACGTGGCTGAGTTCATGCCCATGGTTCTGCTCAACCAGCCGACGGAAATGGATATCTGGGGCAACACGGAGAGCACGAGCCGAAAAACCGTCCCCGGAATCGACATCGCTCCGATCGGGATCCGCTGGCTCTGGCGCGACGGCAAGGCAATCAAGCCTTACCTGATGGCGAAGGGCGGCGTCCTCGTGTTTGCGCAAAAGCCGCTTTCATCGAAGACTACGTATGAGAACCTCAGCCTGCAATCGGCCTTGGGACTCGAAGTCCGTTTGAACGACCGCTTCGATCTGCGCCTTGGCCTGTTCGGCGACTTTCATTTTTCTGACGGCTTCATCGTTCCCGTCAATCCCGGCCTCGATGTGATGAACGCCACCATGGGGCTCACCTATCATTTGCACAGCAAAAGGCAAATCGCTGTGCATTGACCCCTCTGCCTTAGGGCAACGGCAGTTCGCGATCAAGGCCCGACTCCTCAAGGTCGAGGCGCAGCTTTTCGATCGTCGAAAAAATCATTACCCTCATCCCCAACGCTGCGGCGGTTTCAACATTCTCAACCTTATCGTCGAGAAACAGCGTCTCCTCGGGCCGCGTTCCCAGCCGCTCCAATGCATAGCGATAGATTGCCGGGTCGGGCTTGGCCACACCAAGTTGATAGCTCCAGACAAGCACATCGAAGCGCGAGAGCCAGTCAAGTTCGCGCACCATGTGCTCATGCACGGAATCTCCCATATTCGAGACGATGGCCGTCAGCAAGCCGCGCTGTTTGATCGCGAGTTGCCAGGCAAGCATTGCAGGGTCTCCGCGAGTCCACATCCGCGCGTCCCACAGATTCAGTTCTTCGATCGCTTGCTCGCTTAGCTTGAGCCTCGCATCGCGCGCGATGTCATGCCAGAACTCAAGGCCGGTCAGTTTTCCCTCGTCGTAGGCGTGTCGATCCCTCCAATAAAAGCTGTCGAGGCGATCCGCTGAAAGCCCGCTGATGCGCTGGAGCTCGGCGTACGCAACGGGGTCCGGAGGGCCCGTCAGCACTCGTCCATAGTCGAAGATCACAGCACGCAGAGCCAACGCCACCTCGCCAAAGTCGCTTCCACGCCCCATGATTCCCATGCTTCCCAATGTATCGTTGCAAGAGGCGCTGCTTTCATTGTGCGCGATCGAAACCCGCGGCCGGATGCATCATGCGCGGCGATCCCAAGAGTCGAATCCCATGCCCTTCTCGCAACGAACCAACTGGAACACGGAAGAGAGCGAACTGGCCTGCGCGCACCGCAAGCGCATGGCGGCCCGCCTCCCCATCGCCGATCTGACTGCCTCCAATCCCACGCGCTGCGGCTTTGTTTATCCAGCCTCCCTGCTCAGTGCGCTCACCGATCCGCGCGCGCTCCAATACGATCCTCAGCCGCGGGGGCTTCTCTCCGCTCGCGAGGCGGTCTGCGCCTACTACCGCTCCCACGGCGTAGCTCTCGCGCCGGCACAGATCGTCCTCACCACCAGCACCAGCGAGGCCTACAGCTTTCTCTTCCGCCTCCTGTGCGATCCGGGCGACGAGATTCTTATCCCGCAACCAAGCTATCCGCTCTTTGACTTCCTGGCCGCCCTCGACGACGTGCGCCTCCGTGCCGCGCCGCTGGTCTATGAGAGCGGTTGGCAGATCGACGCCGAGGGCATTCGCCGAGCCATCACCCCGCATACGCGGGCCATCGTCATCGTGCATCCGAACAATCCAACCGGCCACTTCACCAAACCGTGGGAGGCCGAACAACTCGCCCGCATGTGCCTCGAATTCGGTCTCTCGCTCATCGTCGACGAGGTCTTTCTCGATTACAGCTTCGGTGCGAAGGCCGAGAGCCCCGGCACAGAAGTCCCCAGTTTTACCCGCGGCTCCGAATTCGCCTACAGCCTCGAAAGCGTTCCCGTCTACGTCGTCAGCGGGCTAAGCAAGATTGCCGCGCTGCCGCAGATGAAGGCCGCCTGGATTGTCGCTACCGGTCCCGAGCGCGAGCAGGCACTCGCGCGGCTTGAAGTCATCGCCGACACGTTCCTCTCCATGAACGCTCCTGTCCAGCTCGCGATGCCGGCGTGGCTCGAAGGCCGCGCGGCAATCCAAAACCAGATTCGCCAGCGCGTGGCCGCGAACCTGGCCGCGCTCGATCAGGCCGTCGGGACCGTCGAATCCGTCCAGCGACTTGCCCTCGAAGGCGGTTGGTACGCGGTGCTCCGGATTCCAGCCGTCGAACCCGACGAACAGACGGTTCTGGCGCTGCTCGAGTGCGGAGTCTGGGTTCATCCAGGCTACTTTTTCGGGATGCCGGAAAGCGGCTGGCTGGTCCTGAGCCTGCTCGCACCCGAGGCGGAATTCAGTAACGGAGTTGCCACTCTGATTAACTACTTGGGAACGAATCACGAACGTAACAAAAAGGGCTGACTACAAGAACCATCTCTTGAACTAATCAATCTATCTAATTGAAACTGATTGCTTTACTTCTTAGTCTATTTTCCTGCGACTTTTGAGGGTGTCCGATCTTTCTGCCGTGTCTACCCTGGGGTTTTGCCCGTCTGTAGAAACGGATTGGTCGCGCGCTCTTCGCCGATCGTCGTGCCGGGGCCGTGGCCTGGGAGCACACGGGTTTCGTCGGGCAGGGCGAGCAGCCGCGTGCGCAGCGAGGCCATGATCTGTTCGAAGTCGCCACCGGGCAGGTCGGTGCGGCCGATGCTGCCGGCAAAGAGCGTGTCCCCCGCGATCAGCAGATTCAGCGGAGCAAAGTGCAAGCAGATCGAGCCCTGCGTGTGTCCCGGCGTATGCAACACCTGCGCGGGATAGTGCTCCAGGCCGACAAGCTGACCTTCGGCCAGGCCTTCGTCGGGCGGAGCCGTTTCCGGGGCTGTGCGCAGGCCCAGCCACGCCGCCTGCGTGTCCATCATTTCAATCTGTGGCAGGTCGTTTTCGTTCAGGTAAATCGGCGCGCCCGTCAGGCGCTTGAGTTTGAGCGCTCCGCCCACGTGGTCAATATGGCCATGCGTCACCAGGATCTGCTTCAGCCGGAGTCCCTGGTCATTCAAACGCTTCGCGATCCGGCTCACGTCGTCGCCGGGATCGATCACGATGGCCTCGCGCGTCTCCTCGTCGCCCAGAATCGTGCAGTTGCAGGCCAGCGGACCGACGGGAAACGTCTCGAGCAGCATGGGGTCATTGTAAGTGCAGTGGACAGTGATCAGTGAACAGTGAAGGATGGCCGGCCTCGCGGCGGCTGTTGGCATTTAGGGTGGCACCCCGACTCCCCCCTATCTTTTAAGCCAAGTACGTCAGGGTAAAGGGGTTAGAGGTGGGGGGATCCGCCTAAGTTCCTCATTCTAAAGAGTCGCGTTTTGTAAAGACGTCATTTTATGAGAGTTACGCATTTGCTATTCCCCAATCGTCCGCGAGGGAACGGTTTGGCTCGTTCGTCGATCTCCGATTGGCGATCATGGGACCATTGTGCGCCAAACGGGGATAATTATCGGCAAACTTGGGAGAGAAAATTTGGGGCGGTGATCCGTTGGCGGATCAAGGGGTTGGCGGGTTTGCGGGGCGCGGGCGGTTGGCGAAGAGGGTTGACAAGCGATAGAGAGGGGGGCGCGAAGCGGTCCGTGGCCTCCTAAGGCAGCTGCTCGTCTTTGTTTAGTCCGCCGAAGTATTCTGTGGCCAGTTTCTTGTGGTCTTGGATTCTTTCTCTCGGGTATTGAAGCCCGACCGAGTGGACTTCTGATTTGTCGAGATAAAACTCTATCTGTTCGTATAGTTTTGCGGCGATCTCTCGCGCTGCCTCGTCCCCTGCCCACCACTGGTATAAGCTGCTCCGAAATCCCCCCCCTGTGCCCTCCGTAAGCCCCG
Source organism: Occallatibacter sp. (assembly GCA_052145255.1). Lineage (GTDB taxonomy): Bacteria > Acidobacteriota > Terriglobia > Terriglobales > Acidobacteriaceae > Telmatobacter. The sequence continues at coordinate 65,151 of JBKQOX010000064.1, read as the reverse complement.
GGTAGGTCTTGGCGGAGTCGTCGACGAAAATGCCAAATGGCGGCGCGTTGCGTTCGGCATCGAAAGCAAGTTTCATAGCGGGGCTCAGCAACACGTGGCGGCGGACATCATCGAGGCTTGACTGCTCGAACATTTCACGGGTCGTCTCGTACCCTCCGTGAGCCCCATAGAAGGCCTCGTCATGGGTGTCGGCACCATGCAAAGTCGGGCCAAAGGCGAGCCCAGCACGCATCATATGCATGTTCTCGGTGCCCGGCCTATTAATGAACTCCCTAGCAAGCTCGCAGAATGCAGATTTGAGCACTTGTTGCATGTTTTGTCGCGTCGGGCTCGTTACGTACACCCCATCGATGACGGGATAGCACCTTACGGAGTTGAACTCGCGCCCCGCGATTGAGAATGCTGAGTGAAGCTTGAACACTGAGTTTGCGGCTTGGTGAAGCGATCTGGCCAGGCACTGACCCGTTCCCATTCAGTCGCACCATGCAATGAACTCTCCGCGCGGAACTGGTAGATGCCTCGAATCAAAGTAGAGATGTGATTGCATTCTCGTCTGGCCCAAAGAGTTCCGGGGCCTGCCCCATCCTACGGTAGTGTCCCCGGCCCAAGCTCGACTCGCCGGGCCAAGCACAAGCCGGTGCAGGCGACCTTGCTGCTGGTCGGGCAGACGGGGTCGACGGTTTTGGAGATTCGCCAGCCTTGCGCCCGCATTTCGAGTTCCAAATCATGCACGGGATTTCCACAACCATGAGGAATGAGACCGCTCGTTCCGAATATTGACACGAGGTATTCTATATATAGCGTTGCAGCGATTGTGGTTTCGGTTTTGCCGATCCCACGGGAGCGGCGCGCTGCTATCTGCTTTTGGCGAGCTTCGCTCGGGGCAGGGCTGTGGGGTCGCTTCGCTTCCTAGGGCATCGGCGACCCGCGCAGCTTCTATCGGCCAGTGGGAACTGACGCGAGTACATCCTAGCATCATCCCCTTGGCACAACGAAGAGTTTTCAACAGGCGGAAAGCCTGTGGCACGGGTGCAATCTGTGCCGCGAGCTTTCGCAGGCGGAAACACATTTGGAGGTTGCGGCCATGGCTGCTTTCAAGATTTCTATGCGAGGACTCGCGGAGGTTGCTAACGCCAGTCCCGCCCGGAAGCTGAGCAAGCTTAAGAAGTATAAATTCCCGAAATCCGAGGAGAGCGTAGGCAGGTCGAACTACTACGTGAAGGCCCTCAGCGCTATCAAACACCATCATCGCGGCGACAGTAGCTATGTGAATTCGACCCTCCAGGCGCTTTTGATCGAGGCTAAAGCAGAAAAGAACCCGCTGAGGAAGGCGAAGCTGCTCAACAACCATAGAGCGATCAAGGAGTACTTGAAGCACTTCGGCAGTCGCGCGTTGGTGATAAGGCCCGGAAAGCTTCTCTATTACACGTTCAAGGAACTCGTAGTAAGTGCACAGCCGGATTTGGTTGCAGAGGAGAACGGCGACCTCGTCCTTATCAAACTCAACTTGGGAAAGGACGAGTTTGCGGGAGGGGTGTGCGCAACGATTCTCCACGTGCTCTATGAAGCCGCGCAGACGCAGGGCCTCCCTATCAAGCCGACAGGTATCGAGTGCCTGCAGACGGCGGATGGCTCAAGAATAGCTGGGCCGAAATCTGGATTCCCAAACCGGAATACTCTGAACTCAACCTGTCAGGAACTCTTGGCGCTTTGGCCCGCGGCTTGAGCGGCGGATACCGCAAACGGGGCTGGTCTTGTCTGGTTACGACTGAGGAATTGGGAATGAACTACAGAAGTTCGCATCGGAAGCTCTTAGGAAACGGAAAGGCTGCCTTGCTCTCGGCTGTTGAAATCTACAACAAGCCGCGCATTTGCTATCGCGATGAGTGTTTCGTAATCCTGCTGCTGAACGCCTGGGAGCTGATCCTCAAGGCGCTGCTATCAAAGAACGACCAGAGCATCTTCTACCCAAAGCGTCGGAAGGAGCCGTATCGGACGTATTCGTTGGCAGATGCCTTTCGAAGGGCGGAGCCGTTTATTCCCGCTGGGCTCGTGCTGCCGGCCGTGCGGCTCAACTTGGAGTTGCTGAGCACGTACCGTGATAACGCGGTCCACTTTTACAATGCCCAGTATTTCGGCTCCGTTATTTATGCCCTAGCACAGACGAGCATCATGAACCTGCGGGATTTGCTAAAGGAGGCATTTGGGGCGGATCTGTCGGAGGACATCACGTGGCAGATACTCCCGCTTGGGTTTGCGCCGCCAATCGATCCTGTCGATTACATGTCGGGGCGAGCAGTGCAGGTCAAGCAGAGTAAGGCGGTCAAACAGTTTTTGGCCCGGATAGCGGAATCAGCTCAGATGCTTAAGTCGCAGCACCTCGACACCGGTCGCCTTCTGACCGTATTTAAGGTCAAGCTCGAGTCAACGAAGAAGATCGGGAACGCAGAGATTGTCGTCGGTGTTCAAGGCCCCGGCGATGGGGCGACTGGCCCCCTTGTGGTCACGCGGGCCGTGGACCCAAACATTACGCACCCCCTACGGACGAAGGAGCTCGTTGCAGCGGTCGGGTTGCTGCATGGGCAGCAGTTCACAACCGGCGCATTTCAGGCTGTCGCGTGGAAGCTCGGGATCAAGTCCAACCCGAGTTTTTGCTGGAGGTCGAGCATGGGAGAGCTCGTTAAGTATTCGAACGAGACCGTTGCATTCATAAAACGGCTAACATCAGGCGATGTGGAGTTGGCTAAGACCGAGTACCGGGAGCGGAACCGGAAGAAGAAATACGTCGTGCCCGCAACGGCAGCGGTGCCAATTGCTGCGGGCCAGCAGCTGGCGGCGTCCTAGGCGCGACGCCGCAAGGACCGAGCGCCGAGTGCGGCATGGTGGGGTTGACAGGGCAAGGCAGCGAGTCAACAGGTCGGCGAGTCAGTCCATCACGGGGCCGCTGCAGGCTGGCAACAAGAACGTGTGCGCTGGAACCTCGTGAGGCGTATACTTCTGCGCAATTCCCAGGTAAATGAAAGTACCGGTCCAGGAGGAGCCCATGACAGCTTTCATGCGCACAGTTTTTTTGGCCGGTTTAATGATCGGCCTATCGGCCCCCTTCGCGGCAGCACAAGATCAGGACGTGGAGGGAAGCAGCGACCATCCTTTAATTTCGCGATATCCCGGATCGTATATCGCGAAGTATCTGACCAAAGAGTTTGACGAGTTCGCCCTTCCGCTGGGTCCGGTGAATGTTGAGAACACAATCACCAAGAACCTGCCTTTGGAAGGGAAGATCACCCGCATCGTTTACGTGGCGCCTGCGGGACGCACGGTGCTGGAGGTCTTTCGCAACTATCAAGACGCGCTCAAGAGGGGCGGGTTTGAGACGCTCTTTACATGCGGCCCGCAAGGTTGCGGGAGCACAATTGCAAATGCGTACGCCAACAGCGGCGATAACGCCGATTACTGGGGGCCCGAGCACGGGATTCACTATATTTCGGCGAAGCTGGCGCGGCAGGAGGGCGACGTTTATGTGAGCTTATTGGTCGACGATCAGGGCCCGGATTCCCGAACCGATGCCGAGCTTTACGTCATCGAAGTGAAGCCCATGGAGTCAGGTCTCATCACTGTGGATGCTGCGTCGCTGGCCAACGACATCAATCGAACCGGCCACGCTTCGGTTTATGGCATCTACTTCGACACCGGAAAGGCAGATGTCAAGCCCGAATCCGCTGCGACACTGAGCGAGATCGCCAAGCTGCTTCAAGGCGATCCAACGCTGAAACTCTACGTCGTCGGGCACACCGACAACCAGGGCGCGCTCGACCTGAACATGGACCTTGCGCTCCGGCGCGCACAGGCGGTGCTCGCCGCACTCACGACAAAGTACGCGGTCCCGGCCACACGGCTGAAGGCCTACGGCTGTGGACCCTATGCTCCTGTGGCGTCGAATGATAGTGAGGACGGCCGTGCCAAGAACCGCCGCGTCGAGCTGGTAAAGCAGTAACGCATTGCAGCAACTGTCGGGTATGTGCGGGCCCGCTGCGGCAGTAGCCAAGCGCGGCATAAGGTGATTTTCATATCCGATGGCCTGGAAACTCAGGGCACGCTTTCGACCTCGTGAGCCTCGCGAGGCGTCGTGCCCGGCTGGGGATGGCAGGTCAGTGGGCGGTGGGGTTCGGCGCGTGCCGGAAAAGTCAGGGATAAGGTGTCAGGGAATAGAAAAGCGACTTTCAGCCGTTACACGAGCTTGGCTCGTTTGGCGGTTCGTGCCTTGCTGGGCGGAGGGTCGAGGAGTTTGGGCCGCGATGCATTCTCCTCAGGCAGCTTGTCGTGCAGAACCGCGTTGAGCAGCGATTTGTGAACCCGGATGCCGCCGTCGTTGTAATCGATGTAGCCGAGCTTCCTGAAGCGATTCATGAAAAAGCTGACGCGCGATCGAGTCGTACCGATCATCTCCGCAAGCGTCGTCTGCGTTACCGATGGAATCTTCGCCTCCGGCTCACCCGGTTCGCCATATTCCGCCATCATCAAGAGTGTCCGCGCCAATCGTCTCTCGCTGGAGTTGAATAGCTGATCGATGAGGTCGGCCTGGGTTCTGATCCCGCGAACCACGATGAACTTCAGGAAGAAGGTGGAGAACTTATGTTCCTTCTGGAGAACGCGGAGTATTTCCGCCGTCGCGATCCTGAGTGCTTTACAACCGGTGATGGCTGAGGCCGTGACCGTTCGCAGCGTTCCCGCTCCGGCGATCGCCTCTTCGCCAAAAAAGTCTCCGGGGGCGAGCAGCGTAACCGTCGCTTCTTTGCCATTCTTTGAAGTGACGGTGAGCTTGGCTCGGCCAGTCTGAAGGTAAAACACAGAGTCGGCCGGGCTTCCCTGGGAAAAGAAAATCTGCTTTGCCGTGTAATTGTCGATGCGTCGCCGTGGCCCTTCGGCCGCGAGAAAAGCAGCATTATCAAAGGACTTCCGGATTACCTTACCCATCGAACAGCCTCTCCCTGGATGCGTTCTGGTGCGGATCATCTTCATCGGCGCTGTGCGGGGGTGGGGAGCCATCATTCCGTTCCAGAACGCGCAATCCTCGTCAGCGCAACGGTAGCACTGTAAACGGTAATTGTCTGTTCCATTTAGCTCACTCGCTGGATTGATCGGACAGGCCCCGAGAACTGATCTTGGGGGTTGATCGAATGGCTGGGTAGCGCTCGGCTATTGGGCGGCTCTCTTGATTCGCTGTGAGCAGCTATTGCCAATTCCCCATGAGCACAAAGGGCGCCCAATAGTACGGATGCGTGAACCCTGCAGGGGCAGGCCGGGCGTTCTCAACGACATCGAAACCTCTTCCGCTGGCGCTGCCGCTACCGTTGATTTTGCCCTCGAGCAGGTCTACCTGCGCCTGGCGCAATGCTTCCACCTTTGATACATTTCCGCCGCCGCTTGCCCAGCGCTTGTAGAAGTCGCTCATCAGCTGACCCGTGCTGGAATCGTTCACCGACCACAGCGACGAGATGACCGCCTTTGCGCCCTTGTACTGCGCGGTCATGCCCAGCCCGTCCACTTCGCGGCCGTTGCTTGCGTCGCCGCTCATTCCCGTCTGGCAGGCTGAGAGCGTGAGCAGGTCAGTGGAGCTGAGATCGAGATTCTGGTCATCGTTGAAATCTTCTACTGTGAGGTGATAGTCCTGGTTGGAGTCATCCTTGCTCGCGAGCAGCAGATAACTCTTGCTGTCGTCGCCCGGTTGAAAGACGAAGTGGCTGGCGATGTGTACGACCTTGTACTTGCCGTTCAACGCGTCTTCCATCGCTTTCTCAGTAAACTGCCCGTTGAGCAGGATCGTTCCCGGCAACACCCCTTGCGCACCTTGCACCTGCGGGTCCTTTACCACGTCATTCAACTCGCCCACCACGGCCGGCAGCGGAGGCAAATTGTTTTCGTACTGGCGTGAGATTCCCATCGCCAGAACGCTCAGTTTGCTCACATCGGGCTTCTGCGAAAGCATTCCGAAGCTGGCGGGCGTAATGGTCACTGTGCTGTATTTCTCCACGAGATAATTCTTCCCGTCGTAGAGCGCCGCCAGGGGCAGATAGCGCAAAACGCCGTCGAGCGACCACACCAGCGTCTCGGCATGAGCCTGGTCCAGGTCCGCCTTTACGGGTCCGACGAGGATGTTGTAGAGATCTTGCGCCAGCGGCCTGGGGTCGCTGGCCGGATCGTGCAGAGCCTGATCGAAAGCCGCAACCTTGCGGTTGAGGTCGGCCTCCGAGATGGCATACTCTCGCGCCACCGGAACCACCGACGAGGTAATCACGATGACTCGGTAGTGATCGCTCGTCACCATGGTGTAGAGGGCGACGGTTCCCGGCGACTCAGCAATCGCGTTCCTGAGCGCGCGCACATCTCCCTTGACCTCGGCCACTTGCTTTTTGGCATCGCTTTCGCTGCCGCCGAATACCACGAACAGGTGGTCGTAATAGTCACTCAGGCCTTTGGAGGCCGCGTCCATCTGAGCAGACAACAGTTGGAATTGCTTTTCCTGATCGGGAGTGCGCGCGCTGATCTTCTTCAACTCATCCCATTGCTGGCCCAGCGAAACGATCTGCGCCGTGGACTTCTGGTAATCCTGCTCGGCCTGCTGCTCGGCCGGCGTCAGCGTCAGTGGGCTCAGCGTGTCGGCCGCCGCGCCGCGCGTGTAGTCGGAGTATTCCTGCTGCTTGAGAAGATCGAGCACCTGCTCCGCCTCCGGCAGACGATTTTGCGCAATCAGAAGGTCAGCCAGATTGTGGTAGTAGACGGCGTTTGAGGCCACAAAACTCGTCTGGAGTTGTTTGTCCAGCCCCTGGATGTTGCCGCGCACCTGTTGCAGCAGGTTCACTGCCTGCTTGCCGAAGAAAATGGCCAGCGCGGGGTGATCGCTTTTTTGATTCGATACGATGCTACCGAGAACCCACGCCTCGAGAATTGGATCGCCGACCGCCGTTGCCAGCGGCAGCGCCTGGTTATAAAACTCCTGCGCGCTTTGCTTCTCGCCCAGATTCGAGTGGGCGAGGCCGATTCGGGTCAGCGTGCCAGCTTCGCCGCCGCGGTTGCCGACCTGGCGAAACATGGGCAGAGCCTGGTTGTAGTAATCCAGCGCCTTCTGCGGCTCGCTCTGCACGGAGTAGACTGCGCCGATGTTCTCCAGCACTTGGGCTTCGACCCCGGGAGCGCCTACCGTGTGAACGATCGGCAGCGCCTGGTTGAAATAGTCCAGCGCCTTTTGCAGCTGGTTAATATCCCAATAAACGACACCGATGTTGCTCAGGGTGCGGACCTCTCCGAGGGGGTCGCTCGCCGCGGCAAAGATCGGCAACGCCTGGTTGTAAAAGTCGAGTGCTTTCTGTTTCTCCCCCAGAACGTCGTAAACGGCGCCAATGTTGCTCAGCGTGATGGCCTCGCCGGCGCGGTCGCATATCGCGCGTTTGATCGGCAGCGACTGGTTGTAATAGTCCAGCGCCTTCTGCGGCTCACCCAGGTCCGCATAGACATTGCCGATGTTGCTCAAGACGCGGGCCTCGCCGACGAGGTCGCTCACCGCGCGAAGAATCGGCAGCGCCTGGTTGTAATAGTCCATCGCCTTCTGCTTCTCGCCGAGGTTCGAGTAGACATATCCGATATTGTTGAGAGCAGTGGCCTCGCCTTTGCGGTCACCCGATTGGCGAAAGAGGTCGAGTCCCTGGAGGTAGTAGTCCAGCCCTTTCTGCTTATCGCCGAGATCGTCGTAGGCAGCGCCGATGTTGGACAGCGAGCTGGCCTGGCCGTCGCGGTTGCCCACCGCGCGAAAGATTGGCAGCGCCTGATTGTAGTAGTCCAGCGCCTTCTGCTTCTCACCCAGATTCGAGTAGACACCGCCGATGTCGTTCAGCGTCTGCGCCTCGCCGACGCTGACGCCCGCCGCGCGAAAAATCGCCAGCGCCTGATTGAACTCGTCCAACGCCTTCTGTTTCTCGCCCAGAATCGAGTAGGCCTCGCCGATTTTGTTCAGCGCGCGCGCCTCGCCGGCATGGTCGCCCGCCGCGCGAATGAGAGGCAGCGCCTGGTTGTAGTCGTCCAGTGCCTTCTGCCGATCGCCCAGAGCAGACTGACTATTGCCCAGCCCATTCAGCGTGAAGGCCTCGCCAACGCGGTTGCCTGCTGCGCGAAAGATCGGCAGCGCCTGGTTGAAGGCGTCCAGCGCCTCCTGCGGCTCACCCAGCGCGAAGTGAGTATTGCCCATGAAAACCAGCGTGGAGGCCTCGTCGGCACTGTCTCCTGCTGCGCGAAAGAGCGGGAGCGCCTGGTTGAAGTCGTCCTGCGCCTTCTGCTTGTCGCCGAGGTTGAAGAGGAGATTGCCGATCTGGTTGAGTGTCGCGGCTTCGGTCTTCGCGTCGCCTTTGTCCCGCGCGGCCTTGAGATCGGCCTCGAGCTTATCGAGCTTTGCCTGCGCGTCAGGCGGCAGGGTTGCGCCGGCAGCGGCATTTCCTGTTGGAGTCTGGCCGCCCATGCCAACCGAAATCAACAGACAACCTGCCAGAACCAGACCAACGGCAGGGCATCCGGAGAAGAATCGGGCACTCAACATAGTCAGACCTCGAAATGCGCGAGCGTGGGAGGCGGGGTGTCACTTAGTTTACAGCCGCAGACCCGATCGAAGCTCGGAAAACTGCGGGAGATGCGGGGGGAGGAATTCAGATTCCACAACAGGGTTTCGGCGCCAGGCCGTAAGGACCAAGCGCCGTCATGGTGCGCGCGCCCCAACGTGCAAGATCGCGAAGAAAACTGCGCAAGAAAGCCCGCTTCGACTCTGCGAAGGCCGTTTAAGCAAGCACAAGCACGGTCAATGTGAAATTACTCGCGACCTCTATCCACGAAATGTGAAATTCTGAGCGACCATTTACCCCTGTTTCGGGAACGTGCCTGCCCCACCACTCAACGATTCGCGGACCTTTAAGCGACCATTTGGGCTTTTTGTGAAGCTTTAAGTGAACCTTTCGCAGGGTTGAGGTCGCATAAAACTGAACATTCCGCGTGAGTTGAGCCGCCTAGGCCGGGCCCGGGAAAAAATGCGGTCCCAACCGAGCGCCGAGCGCAAACAAAAATTCGGCGCGTGCCCGCAATGAGCACGCGCCGAGTTGGGACCGAATTGCAGTTTAGCGGTGATCGCCGCGGTGATCGCCACCGTGGTCGCCGCCGCCGCGATAGCCGGGAAGGGCGTGTTCATTGCGGCCGTCATGATCGCCGGGGCCTGCATGGCCGCGCCCATCGCGCGCCTCGTTACCGTGAAAATGGTTGAAGGCCTCTTCGCCGCGCTGCGGGTACGGTCCGTGGTAGCCGTGGCGGGGGTCGAAGCGGTTATCGACATGGCCGTAGAAGTGGGCGGGGCCGCGGAACCAATGGCCTGCGCCGATAAACACTCCGCCCTGGAACCAATCGGGCCCGTAGTAGCCATAGGGCGAGCAGTTATAGGGAGCGTAGTCGTAGTAGCCGTAGGGGCATACAGGCTCAACTCCGAAACTGATGGAGATTTGGGCTGGCGCTACGCGCGCGGAGCAAAACAGGGCCGCTGCGACAGCTGCGAATGCGATGGAAGTAACCTTGGACATTGATCTCTCCTTGATTGTTTTCTTGCGTGGGAGTTCGTTTGCGTGTGGATTGGTTTGAGCGGGATTCGGCGCGAGGCCGAAGAGACTGAGCGCCTGGAGAAACGGGTTCGGCGCGTGCTCGTAATGAGCACGCGCCGAGTTGGGACCGAATTGCAGCTTAGCGATGATCGCCGCCGCCGCCGTGCGATCCGCCGCTGGGAGCTGCGTGCGAGGCTGGTGCGCGCGATGAAGTCTCGTGCGAAGCTGGCGCACGGGAAGGTGTGGATTGGCGCGGTGCGTTGTTACGCTGTGGAGCGGCATGGCCGCCGCCGGAGCGCGAGCCGCCGGTGTTGTAGGATACGCGACCGGGTCCGCCGTGATAGTTGCCGCCACCTTCGCTCACAAAGCGATGGCCGCCCCAACCGTGCCTATAGCCCCAGCCGCCCCAGGGTCCCATGCCCAGAAAGATGCCGTTGTAGAAGTAGCCTGGCCCGTAATAGCCGTAGGGCGCGCAGGCGTAGGGCGCATAGCCGTAATAGCCATACGCGCAGCTTGGTGGAGGGCCGCCGATGTCAATCACAAGTTGCGCTTGAGCCGCCGGCGCAAGAGCCAGGCCGGCGAGCAGTGCTGCTGAAGCAAATAGTGTTTTGATTCCTTGCATAAGAGACCCCCTTAAGGTGTCTGCGGTTTCCTGGTTAAGGTGGGATGCTTTGGCGCCGTTAAGACTAACCCGGCAACAGCAGCCTACATAAGGGGTTTCCGGTTGCGTGCTGGGGACCGGCCTTTTCCGCCCTTACAACCCTGAATCTAGTCGCTGGCGAAGCAGGAGTCTGAGCAATCGGGATCACATATGGCGAAGGATTGCCGCAGAGCGGCGATGACGCGCTCCGCGGCTTGGGGATGGGCTCCGCAGCTTCGGAGGCTGCTGGGCACAGAATTGACTGACGGGAGACTCCGACCGCCTTATAAAGCCGAACGGCGTCCGGAGATCAGGTTGATGACCAGAACGATCAACGCGATGACCAGCAGAATGTGAATCAGGCCGCCGGCGATGTGAAAGGTGAAGCCGAGAAGCCACAAGACCAGAAGGATTACGAAGATTGCCCAAAGCATATTCAACGACCTCTCTCGATTGCGAACGCCTGAGACGGGAAACCCGGCCCAGGCGCAAGCAACGGTTCACAAGCGACGATTAGTTGGATGCAATCGCCTGAGCTTTGGCATCTCTCACGGCTTCGACAAATCGGTCGGCCGAATGAGGGGTTGCCACATCGCCGCGCAGAACGCGGTGTGTGGAGACGTCAAGCCCGTAGAGGGCATCCATGGAATCGTTATCGCGGCGAACATCGGCCCCGGTCAATGTGAGTCCGGCAAACAGGCCTTTGGCGCGCGAGTAGGTGAGGATTTCGGTGTTCAGCTTCCAGTCGGTATCGGCGGTGGCATGGCGGCCAACCGGGCCGGCTGCCGCGGAAGCATCAGCTCCGAGCTGAAACTTTGCGTCTTCCAGGCGCTGCATTCCCCTGTCGCCCTGGAAGATCATGACCAGGTCCACACCTTCGACGCCGATCTGCAATCCCCAGCTTCCGCCGGTGATAACAAAGAACGCCGGTGCACTCCATCCGTCCGCGGTGCGGCAGGTGACGACGCCCTTGCCGTTCTCCGCGCCAAACACCAGGCCGCCCTTGATCATGTGCGGCACAACGGCGATGCACTTGGCGTGTTCCAGCACCTCTTGCGGAACGCCATGATCCGGCGCGGCCATAATCTGGTGCAGCACCAACGTCGCATTTTCGAGCCGGTTCTGCACATCTTCGCGAGTCTCCGCTGCGGCAGCAGATGCCACACCCAGACCGAACAATGCCACGAACGTAATGAATTTCCTCATAAAACACACCTTTTCTACCTATGCGCAGTGTCACTTTCATATTGCGCACTGAGGCGCACAAGGTATCCCCACTTTAGAGGTGTTGAAGGGCAACGTCTGAGCAATAGGGCTCTCTCCATGGATAGCGGCAGATCGATGCCGAGGTCGAGGTCAACGAGATGGACTGCACAATTTCGCGCGTCCGTGCATCGGCAGTCCACCAACCCCTCCGCAGAGTTTTTAGCGCCAGCGATGGCGAGTCCCTCCTGAGCAAAAAAAGCCCGCCGTGAGCCTTGAAAATTATCGAGAAAAGTGAGCAGAATTGAACAGATTCGCCCCGGCTTGGGGCGTAGCCTTGTGCTAGAGTTCCGCTGGGGCTGCAAACAGGGCGTCGTGCTGCGGATGTTCTTCTGAATGAGCAGTTTGCCAGCTGAAAGGTCGCCTTGTTGCTGTTGCTTATGCCGGGCTGGCCGCGAAATGGAGTGCACATCGAACGGCCATGGGGTTGCGTTTTCCCGCAAAACATCGGCGTTATCGCTGCATCTGAAAGGAGATTCGCCGAATGGTTGAGCTCGAAAAACCGACATTTGATGCCGCAGGTTTCCTGATGAGCGCCGGGCTGGGGCGAACAGTTGTCCAACTTAAGCCGAAGGAGAATTTTTATTCGCAGGGAGACGCGGCCGATTCCGTTTTCTATCTTCAAACGGGCTCGGCGAAGATCACGGTTGTGTCGCAGGCCGGCAAAGAAGCCACGATCGCGCTGCTCTCCGCTGGCGAGTTTGTGGGAGAGAGCGCGCTGGCCGCGATACCTGGGCTACGATTGTCCGCGGCCACCGCGACGACGGCATGCACGGCGCTCAAGATAAGCCGAGAAGAGATGATCCGCGTCATGCACGAGGAGCGAGACTTCTCCGACCTTTTTTTGAAGTTTCTGCTAACCCGCAGCTTGCGCACCCAGGCCGATCTTGTCGATCAGCTCTTCAACTCCAGTGAAAAGCGCCTGGCCAGGATTCTCCTGCTGATGGCTGAGTTTGGGAAGCCGGGGGATCCGGAGCCGTTGATTCCCAAGATTTCACAAGAAACCCTGGCGGAGATGATTGGCACCACCCGGTCCAGTGTCAGCTTTTTCATGAACCGCTTTCGCAAACTCGGTTTTATCAGCTACGACGGCCGCATCCAGGTGCACCGGTCGCTCCTGAATGTGGTCCTGCTGGATTAAGCAGCTGCCAGGCGGGCGGGTTCCAGCGCGGTCCGCGAGTGGTCGATGCGGCCAATCCGGCCGTTATCCCTCAGCTATCAAGTTTCAGCCGCCGGGTTCCGCACTACCCTCCGCGTCCGCGTGCTCCCTAGGAGTAAACAAGTGGCGAAAAGATTGTTGCGGTTCGCTTTTTATTCGCTATAATGCGCGCATGGCCGTTACACGAAGACAGAAGGAAGTTCTGGATTTTCTGGAGGCGTTTGTAAGCCGGAATGGCTATTCGCCTTCGTTTGAAGAGATTGCGCGCGGCATGAGCCTGAAGAGCCTGGCCACCGTTCACAAGCACATTACCAACCTCGAAAAGAAGGGCATGCTGGATCGGGTGCACAACCGCAGCCGGTCCATTGACGTGCTGCCGCCGGGGACGCGGACGCGGTCGAGCTTGAAGCTGCCACTGGCGGGGCGGATTGCGGCAGGCACACCGGTGGAGGCGATGGAAAGCCCGGAGACGATTTCGCTTGCCGATGTTGTGGGCAACCGCGATGTGTTTGCGTTGGAGGTGCGGGGCGACTCGATGCGCGACGAGCACATCATTAATGGCGATTACGTGCTGGTGGAGCGGACGAAGACGGCGCGGAATGGGGAGATTGTGGTGGCGCTGGTGCACGGAGCAGAGACGACGCTGAAGCGGTTCTACCCCGAAGGGAATGTGGTGCGCCTACAGCCGGCAAATCTGGAGATGGAACCAATTTATGTTCCGGCGGCGCAGGTGGCGATCCAAGGGCGGGTGCTGGGAGTGCTGAGGAAGTACCGGTAAAGCAGCGGTTAGTGGCTAGTGGGCGCGCGATTTCGCGGAATCGTGCCGCATCTCAGTTGGATGCTCCTTTGTTGCGTTGGTTGAATACCACACCAAACGCGGCGCCAAGGGCCAATCCGCAGGCCATACCGACAACAAGGTTATGGATCGCCACTCCGACTGCAGCCCCCAACGCAAGCCCTGCGCCAACTCCAATGCCCATGTGGTTCTTCACGTGATCCAGTCCTCCCGAACATTTTAGATTACTTGCTCCGCGAGGCGGCGAGCGCGCCAGAGAGCGCCGTTGAGGGCGACGGTTTCAGTAGTTTCGAAGGGCATGGCGGGTGCGGCGGCGTGAAGGCCGGCGAAGAATGCTTCGCGCACGATGGGCATTTTTCCGATGACACTGCCAGTCCAGGCGACTGGAACTTCGGTTTCGATTCCGTGCTTGCGGCGAAGCTTGGAGCGAACGAGAAGAACGTTGGCTACGAGGTCGGCGGCGGCCTGATGGAGAACTCCGACGGCGACCGGGTCGCATGATTCGGCGAGTTCGTTGATGACTGGGGCGAGCGCGGCGAAATCGGGCGCGGGCGTGCCGTCACCGACGTTGATGAGCTGATCGAGGGTGCGAGTACCCCAAATCTCGCCAATCTTTTTCAAGATTTGCGTCGGTTCTTCGCGATCGTAGGAGTTGAGCGCGCGGCGAATGGCATGGAGGCCGATCCAGTAGCCGGAGCCTTCGTCGCCTAATCGCGAGCTCCAGCCGCCGGCGGATTCAAGAGCGCCGTCGGGCGCGCGGCCGATGGTGTTGGTACCGGTGCCTGCAATCTGCAGGATGCCGGGCCCACCGCGAAAGGCGGCGTCGAGGGCGATGATGTGATCGCCGACGACTTCAGATCGGGCAATTGAGAAATCGTTGAAGACCGCAGTAATCCACTCAGTGATGCCGGGCATAGTGGCGCTGGCGACGCCGCATGAGGCTGCGAGGACGGACGTGATGCCGGCCTGCGCGTAGACGTCTTTGAGCACGGCGCGCAGGTTGGCTTCGGCGGCCTCGGCGCCGACACGCAGGCGCTTGATGGAGCCACTCTCAGCAAAAGCGAGAGTGCGATCGCCGTCGACGATAGAAGCCCGTGTGTGTGTGCCGCCGCCGTCGATGCCGAGAACCGCGTTCATTGACTCCCATCCCTCACAAAAGCAATGTTGCGGCACGGGTCAAGCCGTGCCCTGGCACAAGCCCGATCGCAGCCCTTATAAGTTTCTAGCGCCCGTTTCTTGAGGCGCCCTTAAGGCGGCGCAGCCAAAAACCAAGGGCAATTGCTCCAACGCCTATCGCGCCGAAGAGCTCGGCGCCAAACTCCAAATTTCTCGTAAGTGTCGGCATTTCCATCGGCCAGCTTGTCTGGTCCTTCCCCCAAACGAGCCACACCTGGAGAGCACAAAATGCAAGTGCGCAGCAGCCCAGGATCATTAGCGCCCCGCCGACGAGTCTGAGGATCGATGCTTTCACATTCAACTCCGAGAAACTTTCGAAAGAGATTATGATTTCGACGGTTCTGTCGCGTTTGCATGCGAGTCTTCCGGGCTATTGTTCCGGCGCGACGCCGTGATCGCGCAGCGTGCCAGAGAGAATGTTCAGGCTGCCATCGGACTTGGGCGCGTGAAGGCCGAGCATGTGAGCGAGCCAAGGATAGAGATTGACGTTTTCAAAAGGGGCGACAGTTTTTCCGGCAATGAGATCAGGGCCGGCGGCGACGAAGATCGCCTTCATCTCCGGAATGAGATGCGGATCGAAGCCGTGCATGCCGACTGTGGGCGGATGAGACGGCGCCCCGGCAGCGGGAGTGTGGGCGCGAACGGCATAGGGACCGGTAGCGACGACGACCGGGTCGCCCTCGCGCGGATTCTGATTGAAGTTGAGATCGGCAGGAACGTTCTTGAGTCGATAGACGTCGAACTGCGAAGAGGCATGCTTGAGCTGGTTGTAAACGCGGTCGCGATCGTCTTCGGTCTTGCCATAGAGGAGCGAACCGACGGCGTCGAAGCCGGTGAGGTCGGCAAATTGGTCGAGGTTGATCCAGTCGCCCTGGGACTTGATCATGCCGTGATCGCTGACGATGACCAGATCGATGGGCAGTCCGGTAGCTTTGAGCGCCAATTCAAGCTTGCCAACGATTGCATCCATCTTGAGCGCGGCGGTTCGGGTTTCAGGCGCGTCGGGGCCGAACTCGTGACCTGAGTGGTCGGGCTCGGAGAAGTAGATCGTAATCAGGTGCGGACGATCTGCGGCGGGAAGCCGGAGCAGGGCAACGGTGTCGTCGATGCGCGCTTGTTGGGACTCGGGGGTGGGCTCGCCGTTGTCGTAATGCGCATACCACGAGGGCCGGAAGCCGGCGATTTTGGCTTCGCAGGCGACCCAGAGAAGGCACGCTGTGCGCATTCCCCGGCTTTCGGCGAGGCTCCAAAGAGGAACGCCGCTGTACCACGTACCATCGCTGGCGGACTTCGAATCGGTGAAGAAATAGCGCGCACCGGTCGCGGGATCGAGGAAATTGTTGGCGACGATTCCAGTGTGCTCCGGATAAAGACCAGTGACGATCGTGAAGTGATTGGGGAATGTGAGCGAGGGATAGCTGGGCATCATTCCGTCGGGAGCCATGACGCCGTGTTTGCCTAGCGCAAGAAGATGAGTGGCATTGTCGCGCTTCGCGTAGTCCCAGCGGAAGCCGTCGAGCGAAACCAGGACGACATAGTGCTGGTGCTGGGCCCAGTCTGAGTTGGCGCCGTTGTCGATGTGCGTGAGAGGCAGCGCGGGATTGAAGCCGCTTCCCTGCCCTGCGGAGGCGCGCGGAGAAAGAGCCAGCCCGAGAGTAATCAAAAAAACGGTAAGCAAGCGCGCGAGGGAGCGATGGCGCATCGAGAGTACCCCGAATCAGGTTATCGCATGGGA
This sequence comes from Occallatibacter sp., assembly GCA_052145255.1. GTDB lineage: Bacteria > Acidobacteriota > Terriglobia > Terriglobales > Acidobacteriaceae > Telmatobacter. Next base: position 48,759 of record JBKQOX010000064.1, on the reverse strand, counting down.
GCGCACGGAGGTCAGATGGCCTGCAATCAGCCCGCGCGGTGTGCGGAAAAGGACCAGCACGACAGTCGGCGATGGGTCCTGACGAAACAGGGTTCTAACCGAAGATGCGCGCCCATGCGGTCCAGACCAGACCCACGGCAAGGATAGAAAGTTTCTGCCACAGAGGCACGGAGGCGCGGCGGGTGAAGACGTCGAATTTCGCGCGCTCGATGCGCTTTAACAACGCGTGATAGATGGAGACCAGAACCCAGAGAGCGGGACGGCTGGTGGGATCGATCAGGGGGAGGAGAAAACGCGCGCGGCCGTAATAGTGTTCGGCGAGGCGCGCAACGGCTGCGAATAGTTCGCGCTCGGCGGGCGTGGGCGGCGCAGACGGCGGGTGATGAAGCAGCGCATCGAGCGAAACGCCGTGTTGCTTGAGATTCTTGAGGGGCAGATAAACGCGATTGCGGGCGGCGTCTTCGGCAACGTCGCGGAGAATGTTGGTGAGCTGGAAGGCAATTCCGGTTTCTTCAGCGAGTTTTTCCGCGCGCAGGTCTTTGTAGCCGAAGATCCGAATACAGACCAGGCCGACAACCGACGCGACGAGGTAGCAGTAGCGGTAGAGATCGGCAAAGGTTTCGTAGGTTTCGGGCGCGCCGTCCGCGGCATGATCAAGATCGAGAGTGACGCCGGCGACGAGTTCGTCAAGCAGCGAAAGCGGAATGGAGAAGCGGCTAGTTGCATCGCGCACGGCGAGGAAAACGGGATCGATGGTTGCCGCGCCGTTCGAAGCAAGGCGCCAGGCGGCGAGCCACGCATCCAGACGGCGCCGGCGCTCGTCGCGAGGGATAGATTCGTCGTCGGAGAGATCGTCGGCCTGGCGCATGAAAGCATAGATGGCGCAGATGGCGTTGCGGCGGTGGAGCGGGAGTGCGACGAAGGCGTAGTAGAAGTTCTTAGCTTGGTGCTTGGCGATTCCGCGGCATACCGCATAGGCGCTGGCCAGGGCGGGATCGTTCGATGGAGCTTTCGGCATCAAGCTGTCTTTCCTGCCGATGGACGACCGAGGTGCAAAAACGGCATCGCTTTACACGCGAGCGCGCGAGCAGTGAGCGAGATCTTGGTGAGTTTGGAAATGGCCGGCCGCGCGCCGAGCACATCGTACTTGCGGCGCTCGATGGCGCGCAGAATCTCAAGACCGCCGCGGCTGAAGAGATCGAGGTCGAGGGCGAGATCGCGGTTGACTCTGCCGATGAGCGGCAGACCTTGAAGAAAAAGCGCACGCGCGAAATCGACTTCGTGATGGAGCAGCGCGCGAAACTCCGGGGTGGCGACACCGCCGGCGATGGTTTCGTCGGTGACGCCGAATTGGCGCATGTCGTCCTGCGGAATATAGACGCGGTCTTTGGCAAAATCGACGCGTACGTCCTGCCAGAAATTGGCGAGTTGCAGTGCAGAGCAAGTTGCGTCGGAGAGGCGGAAGTTTTCGTCATTTACTTCGCCGCAAGCATAGAGCACCAGACGGCCCACGGGATTGGCGGAGTAGCGGCAGTAGCCAAGCACATCGTCCATGGTGGCGTAGCGTGTGACGGTCTGGTCCTGGCGAAAGGCAACGAGCAGATCCGCGAACGGCTCTTTTGGAATGGAGCAGGCGCGGATGGTTTCGGCGAGCGCGACAAAGACCGGATGGCGAGCGCGGCCTTCATAGCAGGCATCGAGTTCCCTGCCCCACAGATCGAGAAGCGCCAGTGCCGCGGATTTGTCGGGCACTTCGTCGCCGAGATCGTCGGAGATGCGGCAATAGGCATAGATGGAATGGAAATGCGGCTGGAGCCGTGCGGGCAGAAACCACGTGGCGACGTGAAAATTCTCGTAGTGCGTTTCGGCCAAGTGGCGGCAGTAGTCGCGGGCTTGATCGAGTGTGGGCGCAACGTCAGGGATGCGATAGGCCGGCGGAAGCGCACTCCAGCCGCGTGCGATGAGTTCGTCGGACGAGGGCTGGGCGGCGGTGACGGTCATGGAGTTTCGGCCTTATCGATATTATTCCACTGCCGCGCTCGCAAGTGACCGCTCGCTTTGTGTTGGCAAGCGAATATGAGTCAGATCGACGTAGTCTGGCATACGGGCTATACTCATAGCCGACCAGAAACGCCGGGATGGACGGGGGCTCTCATGAACCGACTCGTGCTTTTCGCAGTCCTTTTGTCCCAGAGCAGCCTGATCTTCTGCCAATCGACCGCGACTCCGCCAGGAGGCCCGCAAGTTCCAGGCAAGGTATCAATGGGCCAGTGGCCGTTCAGTCTCAGCAATGCTCAGCCGGGGCAGACAGCAGCGAGACCCGCATTCAAAGGTTTCGATTGCCATGGCACGAACGCAAACCAGAATCAGGCGAATGCGCCCGCTGACTTGGACCACCTCTTCGACACGTCCTGTACGGATGTAAAATCGCACGTCGACTTCCTTGCGCGCAATGAGAGTTCTTTTTCACTGTCTCCGCTTGTTGTCGGGCCGCATCCGCACGGCGAACCAATTCCAACCCAATGGCCAAACGCGAAAGTCGAGCGGATTCCGACGCAGTGGCCAGATCTAAAGCTGCTGCCAATCGACGGAATCTCTCCGGGTGTAGTTCCCGTTCACCGCAGCGCAAAATAATCGCGCCGCAGATCGTCGACGGCCGTAGAAGCAGCTGCTGACCGGATTGGCTACAGCTTCACGGCACGATCGCGGTCTTGATTTCGGACGAACGGTTCATCAATTTCTCAAAGACGCGGTTCAGCTCGTACAAGTGAGCGCGGCCGGTGATGAAAGCGCCGGCCTGGAAGCGACCGCTCGAGATGAGCTGGAGAGCTTTGCGGCAGATCGCTGGCGTGTGATGGAACGTGGCTCGCAGAGTGATGTCGCTATAGTGGATGCGGTTGGTATCGAGAGTGACTTGCGTGTTGGCCGCGCAGCCGCCGAAGAAGTTGACCGTGCCTCCCTTGCGCACCAGTTCGACAGCCTCCTGCCAGGTTTCAGGCGTGCCGACGGCCTCGATGGCGATGTCGACGCCGCGATCCTTTGGGGTGAGGGCGCGCGTTTCGCGAATGGCCTTGCGAATGGTGGCGGCCTGCACGACATGCGTGGCGCCGAGCTGGCGGGCCGCTTCAACCTGGCCGTCGTGCTTGACGATGGCAATGGTTTCAAAACCGGCCAGCGCGGCGACGTGAAGAATCATCAGGCCGAGCGGACCTCCGCCAATGATGGCGACGATATCGCCTTTGCGGGGATGAGAGTCCTCGAATCCGTGGACGGCGCATGCCAGCGGCTCAGTCAGCGCGGCGTGCTCGAGAGCTACATTCTCAGGAATGACGAGCGTGTTTTTCGCGACGATGCGGGCGGGAATCTTGATGAACTCGGCATAAGCGCCGTTGTTGAAGAGCAGATCGTCGCAAAGATTCTCCTGGCCGCGCAAACAGAAGAAGCACTGGCCGCATGGAGCGGAGTTGAGCGCGACGACGCGATCACCAGGAGAAAATTCGGAGACGCCCTCGCCGGATTCGACGACGGTTCCAGCCTGTTCGTGCCCGAAGAGCGCAGGAGGAACGATCATGCGCGCGTGATAGCCGCGGCGAAAGACTTTAAGATCGGTGCCACATGTGAGCGCTGCGCCCACGCGAACCACGAGCTCGCCGGCGGCGGCCTTGGGAATGGGAACCTGCTCGATGCGCACATCTTCGCGGCCATGGAGGACGGCGGCGCGCATGGTAACGCGCCCTGAAAGGAACGCACTCTCTACTGTTTTGCGGCCATGGTGAACAACAGTTTCGACCGTCTTGCGGCCCACGACGACAGCCGATTCGACGGTATCAAGACCGGCCTCGACGACCGTCTCGACCGTATTCAAGCCGCCCTCGACGACGTCCTCGACTTTCTTGCGGCCTCCCTGAACAACATTCTTGACGGTCTTGCGGCCACGGAGGATCGCGTCTTTCACCGTGCTGGCCATCAGCTCCTCGATTTCCCTTACTCTGCCCCGGCCCCCGGCACAGGCTCCATCATAATCTTCATTGAGCCGGGCTGGGGGTGGGAGGCGATTTCAATGGCCGCGGCCGCATCTTCAAACGGGAAGCGGTGCGAGATCAACTGGGTGAGGTCGAAGCCGTTGCGGTACCCGCCGAAGACCAGGCTCGTGACCTCGTCCAGAATCGGGAACGAGGAGGAGTACGAGCCGAGGAGGGTCTTTTCGTCCACACAGACCGCAGCGGGATCGAATGTGGCCTCGCCGTGCTGGGTCTGCGCGAAGAGCATGACCTTGCCGCCCGGGCGAACCGCGTCCATCGCGGTGCGGATGAGTGCATTGCCGCCAACGGCCACGATGACGGCGTCCGCGCCGCGGCCGTCCGTTTCGGCAAAGACGCGCTCAACGACGTTTTCCGTTCCGGCGTGGATGGGATTGGTGAGCCCGAAGCGCGCCGCGATGGCATGACGCTCGGCAAAGAGGTCGGAAGTGAGCACGCGCGCGCCGATTTTTTTGGAAAGAGCCGCGTGCATGAGGCCAATCGGTCCCTGCCCTATGACGAGGACGGTATCGTCGGGCGCGAGATTCAGCAGCTTGACGCCTTTGAGCACGGTATTCAGCGGCTCGACAAAGGCTGCCTGCTCGAAAGGCACGCCGTCGGGGATCGCGACCACGCCGCCATAATTGACGACAAAGTCCATGACGCGGACGTACTCGGCAAAGCCGCCGCCCGAGGGCTCGAAGCCCGCGGTGGCACCGGTCTTCTTGTAGAGCGGGCACTGCGCGGGCGTGTTCTTGCGGCAGTAGTAGCACTCGCCGCAGGGAACGTGGTGGAAGCTCATGACGCGATCGCCGACCGCGAATTTGGTGACACCGGCGCCGACCGCGGCGACGACTCCGGCCATCTCGTGGCCGAAGATGCGGGGCGCCGAGTGCGAGCCCATGTGAATTTTCTTGAGATCGGTGCCGCAGACGCCGCAGGTGGCAATCTTGATGAGCAGCTCGCCGGGGCCGATGCGCGGAACGGGGACGGTCTCCAGGCGCATGTCATTGATGCCGCGGTAGACGACGGCGCGCATCGTGGCGGGAATCTTTGTATCGATGCGCAGTCTGGGAGTGGAGATTTGGGTAGCCATCTATTCTTCGATGTGACCTCGTTCGTCGAGAAAATCGATCAGCAACTCCGCGATGCTCTGGGAAGCCTTTTTACTATTTTCGTCCATTCGGATGAGAGAGGGCCAGTACCAAGGCCGGAAGAGGGAAAAAAGAGTGAACCGCATGAGCTGGAACTGGCCGGAGGGCAAGAGAAAACGGTTGAAGTCGGGAAGGTGGTCGGTTAGGCCGTCGCTCACGCCTTTGATGCAATAGAATGGGATGCCGCGCATGGCGGCGAGGCGGGCGACAGCGGCGGCTTCCATGTCGACGAGGGCGGCGTTGTAGGCGGACGTGAGGCGGCGCTTCTCGGTATAAGGGGCCACTTTAGGGCTGGTGGCGAGCCAGAGTTTTCCCGCGCCCGCGTCGCAGTTGAAACGCTCGCCGGTGCGAACGTCGATGACGCCGGCGACATTGTGCGCTGTGCCGGGAGCGATTTCGGCGCGAAGCGCGCCGGCCCAGCCGATGGAGAAGACCAGATCGATGGGGCCGCCTGCCTCGATGGCGGCGAAGGCGCGCGTGGCGGCGGATTGACCGGCACCCGCGCAGGCGGCGATCCATTCCTCTTCTTCGGTGCGCTGCACCCAGAACCGAGTGCCGTTGCGGGTCGAGTGGGGCCAGTTGCGGACGAGGGGCTTGAGCTCACCGGGAAAGGCGGCGATGATGGCGACTCGGGTCATGATTGAACTTGGGCACGAGCCCGCGCTGCGCTGGCCTGCGCGTAGCCGTTTGCGCGAAACCAGTCGATGGCGGCGCGCATGGCGGGGTAGACCGGCACGACGCGGAAGTCGAGCTCCTGCTGTGCACGAGCTGAGGAGGCGTACATCTTCTTGCGGCCCATGCGAACTTCTTCGAGCGTGGCGCGAGGTTCTTTGCCCCGGATGCGGCCGGTGATCCACTCCTCGAAGAAGGCATACGTCGCGGCGACGGCGAAGGGAATCTTGACGGTGGGCGAGGGGATGCCGGTAATGGCCGACATTTTGTCGAGGATCTGCTTGAGGGTGAGGTTTTCACCGCCGAGAATGTAACGTCGCCCGGGCGTGCCTTTGGTGAGAGCGAGGACGTGGGCGCGCGCAACTTCAGAAACATCGACAAGGTTCATACCTGTGTCCACGTAGGCGGGGAATCTGCTGTTGAGGAAGTCGACGAAGATGCGGCCGGTGGGCGTTGGCTTCAGGTCGTTGGGGCCGATGGGGGTGGTGGGATTCAAGATCAGTACTTCCTGCCCTTGGGCAGCTGCACGTAAAGCTTCCTGCTCGGCGAGGAATTTGGAGCGCTTGTAATGGCCGACCATGTCTGCGAGCGAAACGGGCGTGTCCTCGTTGATGATGATGCCGTCAGTGCGAAAGTGCATAGTAGCAACGCTCGAGGTGTAGACGAAGCGCTTGACCTGAGCCTCGCGGGCCGCGCGCAGCAACTCGCGCGTTCCGTCAACGTTGGTCCGATACATCGCTTGGGGATCGGGAATCCAGAGGCGGTAATCGGCGGCGACGTGAACGACGGCGTCGCATCCGGTCAGTGCACTTTTTAATGGTTTTAGATCAGTGAGGTCGCCGACGACGATCTCGCCCTTGATTCCTTCGAGATTGGCGAGGTTCGAGGTTTTGCGAGTCAGGAGGCGCAGGTCAGCGCCTTCGGAGGCCAGGGCCTTCGCAACATGATGGCCAACGAAGCCAGTAGCGCCGGTGAGAAAGATCTTCATAGAGGAGTCAGCGGTGTGAACGGAGCCGGTTTGGTTGGCGCGCGGACAAGCTCTATTCTAAGCGGCGGGGACAGGGCGGAGTGCCGGGTCCGCCGACGCAGGGAACAACAGAGGAGAAACGCAATTGGAGAAGCACGCAATTCTTGCGATGGCAGCGATATTCGTGTTGTGCTCGCCTCGAGCTGGAGAGGCCAAAGCCGTACCGAATCTGGAGTTCAGAGATCTGGCGGGGGCCAAGAAGAACCTTGCGGATTTGCGCGGCACCGTTGTCGTAGTGAATTTCTGGGCCACATGGTGCGGGCCCTGCCGGGAAGAGTTGCCGCTACTGACCCGCCTGAACACCGAGTATTCCGCGAAGAAGGCTCGATTCCTCGAGATCTCGGAGGATGAAAACGGAGATTCCAAGGCCGGGCGCGCGAAGATCGATGCGTTCATGAAGGCCAACGGGCCGGGCCTCGAAGTGTGGACCGGCGCGGATCTCGACACGCTGGGCCGATTGGGGCTGGGGAACGAACTTCCGGCGACGATTGTTCTCGATGAAAACGGCGAAGTGATCTGCCGGTTGCTGGGCGAGGCGCGGGAGACGGAGCTTCGGACTGTGCTCGACTGGCTCCTGAATGGCAGGACTGGCCCGGCGCCAGCGGCGATCGTAAAGCACCTATAGGCGGGGCCATAGCGACCGCCGGAGCCGTCTAGAGGCGGGCCGGCAGCCCGGGAAGCCCTTCGCGGCGGCAATTTCTCCCAACAATTATCGAGATACTTAATGCAGAACTGCATTACTGTGTAATGCTATATTGCATTCCTTGCTAATGTATTTTTGCATTATTTTATAATGCTTTCTTGCATTACTTTCTTCATGCATCTTTGCATTAACTCTTCATGCGAAGTCGCCTTATTACTTTTGTGCGATTCTTGTGCCGTTTTCATGCAGAATCGCATTACAATGGCCCTATTACCCGGGTTTTGAAGGAGTTTCGATGGCCACATTGACGGTTACGGCGCGCGGCCAGGTCACTTTCCGCAAAGATGTGCTGCGTCACCTGGGCGTGAAGCCCGGCGAAAAGATCGAGCTGGAACTGATGCCGGGCGGCAAAGGAACGATCGCAGCGGCCCGCAAGACCGGAAGCATCGAGGACTTCATCGGATCGCTCGACGGCAAGACACGAAAGGCGGCGGCGATCGGGGACATCGTAAAAGCCGCGGGACGCGGATGGGCAGGCATGCGATGAAGGCAATTGTCGACAGCAACATCTTGATCCGCGCAGCGGTGCGCGACAACGCGCGGCAGGCACGGGCCGCGGCTACTTTGCTGAGAGACGCTGAAGTCATTGTGGTCCCGCTGACCGCGGTCTGCGAGTTCGTAGCGGTACTGCGCAACGTGTACAAGATCGGGCGCGAGGACGTCACGGCCGCGCTGCGCGCGCTGCTCGATGCCGGCAACGTCGAGGTCAATCGCCCCGCCGTCGAAGCGGGCATGACAGTAATGAATGCGGGCGGGGATTTTACCGATGGCGTTATCGCCTACGAGGGCAGATGGCTGGGCGGAGAAACCTTTGTCAGCTTTGACAAGCAGGCCTTCCCGGTTGCGGCGGTGTTGGGGCAGAAGGCCAAGCTGCTGGCGTAAACCAGAAGTTCCGCTTGGGCAGCTACTCCAGCGCGTCCGGAACCAAGCCAATATTCTTCTCGCCGGCGGCCTTCTTTTCGTTGTAGGCCTTGACCCAGTCTTCCCAATGCTTGCCCGCGGCGCGGTCTTTACCAAACTCCAAGCGCGCAATTTGATCGTAACTCAGCTTGCGCTTTTCATCTGCCTTTGGAGTGAAATATTGCACCCAGGATTCGGCAAGCGTTGCGCCAGTCGAGCGATTGAAGATGTAGGCTTCGATTTTTTCGCCGGACTTGAGGGTGATAGTGACGTCGCCGCGAAAATCGAAGGCCTTCTCAAGAGCGTTTTTCAGATCCTCGTCAGTGGCGAGATCGGGAACGGAGCCTTCAAGCTCCTCGTGCTCGAATCCGGGAGCGAGTTCCAGGGCTTCAATCTGCTCGCGTGTGTATTTCTGAACTTCTGCGGTCATGCACTCGTTTCCTCAAGCTCGCGCTCAGGATGGCTGATGTTCACCAGCGATGACGGGCCGGTCGGCATGGGCTCACTAAGCAGATTGAGCGCATGCTGGTCGGGGTAGAGCGAGAAACTGCCCTTGACCATGGCGAAGAAGCCTTTGAGCGAACCGAAGCCCTCGAGGACTGCGGAGGGCTCGTAGCCGCAACTCACCATGCAGTTGGCGCACTTGGGATTGCCGGAGCCGACTCCGTAGTCTTCCCACTTGGTCGTGCTCATCAACTCGGCGAAAGTCTCGGTGTAGCCGTCCTGCAAGAGGTAGCAGGGTCGCTGCCAGCCGAAGATGTTGTAGGCCGGAGAGCCCCACGGGGTGCAGTCGTAGTTGCGGTCGCCCATCAGGAACTCAAGGAACAGTGGCGACATGTTGAACTTCCACGACTTCTTGCGATTCGACAGGATGGCGCGGAAGAGCCGGCGCACGCGGGCGCGGCCCATGAAGTGTTTCTGGTCGGGCGCCTTGTCGTAGCTGTAGCCCGGCGAGAGTACGATGCCTTCAACACCGATGGCCATCATCTCATCGAAGTGCGCGCGAACGTGATTGGGATCGGTGCCGTCGAAAAAAGTGGAGTTGGGCGTGACGCGGAAGCCGCGCTTCACCGCTTCTTTTATGCCCTCAACCGCGATATCCCAGCCGCCCTCGCGGCAGACAGAGAAATCATGCTCGTCGCGCTGGCCATCGAGGTGCACGGAGAAGGTGAGGTACTTTGACGGCGTGAACTCCGGCAGACGGCGCTTCAATTCGAGCGCGTTGGTGCAGAGGTAGATATACTTCTTGCGCGCGATGAGGCCGTTGACGATTTCAACGATTTGCGGATGCAAGAGCGGCTCGCCGCCGGGGATCGAGACCATCGGGGCGCCACATTCCTCGACCGCGGCAAAACATTGCTCGGGCGTGAGCTGCTTTTTGAGGATGTGCGGTGGGTACTGCACCTTGCCGCAGCCAGCGCAGGCCAGGTTGCAGCGGAAGAGCGGCTCAAGCATGAGCACAAGCGGATAGCGCTTTTGTCCGGAGAGGCGCTTCTTCAGTACGTATGTGGCCACCGTAGCCATCTGTGAGATCGGAACTGCCATCAGCGATTACCCTCAGGGGCGGAGGCCCCGGTGTTTCTTAGCTTGCAGCCGGCAGCTTAAGACTCATTCACTCTCTTCACTACCGAAACCAACTGCAAAGCGGCTACTGGCTGCCGGCTACTGTCTGTTGCTTCTTTCCATTGCTCGCTTGTAGGTCACGAGCGCCATCAGCGGAAAGTACTGGCGGTACATCGTATACGCCAGATAAAAAACTTTTGGAAATCCAGTGCCCGTGATGATGGCCTGGCGCGTCGGCCCCTCGCCCATGAACTCGTCCCAGTCCCCATTCGGGCGCTGGCGCTCAAGCAGCCAACGGACACCCTTGGCAATCGAGTCGGAACGATCGTCGCCCGCGGCGAGAAGCCCGAGCAGCGCCCAGGCGGTTTGCGAGGGAGTGCTGGTGCCGATACCGCGCGTGTCGGGATCATCGTAGCTGCCGCAGGTTTCGCCCCAGCCGCCGTCGGGATTCTGCACCATGCGAATCCATTCCGCGGCCTGCTGAATCTGCGGCTCCAGGTGATCGACGCCGATGGCATCGAGCCCGCGCAGAACCAGAAATGTCCCATATAAATAGTTCACGCCCCAGCGGCCGAACCAGCTTCCGTCCGGCTCCTGCTCGTCGAAGATGAACCGGATGGCATGCGCGACGCGTTTGTCCTCGCGCGTGTAGCCATAGACAGCCAGCATCTCCAGCATCCGTCCGGTAATGTCGACGCTGGGCGGATCGAGCATGGCGTTGTGATCCGCGAAGGGGATGTACTGGAAGATCATCTTGGTGTTGTCTTTGTCGAAGCTGCCCCAACCGCCGTTGCGGCATTGCATGGCAAACTCCCACGCAATGGCTCGCTGCGCCACCTGGTGCTGATAGCGCTCGCGGGGATTGTCGACCTTGCTGAGAGCAAGCAGAACCTGAGCGGTGTCGTCGGTGTCGGGATAGAATTCGTTGTTGTGCTCGAAGTACCAGCCGCCGGGTTCGGTTTTGGGAGCCTTCACGGCCCAATCGCCCTTGTGGCGAACTTCTTTGGCGAGCATCCAATCGACGGCCTTGATCATGCGCGGATCGTCGCGTGGCACGCCGGCTTCTCCCAGTGCATAGACGGCCTGCGCCGTGTCCCACACCGGGCTCATGCAGGGCGTCATGCGGAAGGTGGGCTCTGGCATTTCCGGCGTGGCCGGCTGTTCGATGCCCAGCTTTTCAAACTCGTCGCGGGCGCGGATGACCTGCGGATCGTCTTCGCTATAGCCAAGGCAGCGCAACGCAACAATGGCGTTGAGCATGGCGGGATAAATGGCGCCGAGGCCGTCGGTCATCTCGAGGCGCTCAAGCATCCACTTCTCGGCGATCTTGAGCGAGTGCTTGCGCAGCGGGCGCAGGTGCACCATTTCAGACCAGTGCATGAGCCGGTCAAGAATGAGGAAAAAATTGCGCCAGGAGAGGAGGTGCTTGCGATCCACGCGGAGGCGAAGGATAGAGTTCGCGCGGCCGCCTACAAACAACTCGTCAATTCCCTGCTCCGGCGGAATCTTCTTGTACGGCTTCTTCGCGTACATGATGGCCAGCGGCACCAAAATCGATCGCGACCATGCAGAGATTTCGTAGATATTGAAGTAAAACCACTTGGGAAAGAGAACGATCTCCGGCGGAATGGCGGGGACGGCATCGTAGTCGTACTCGCCCAGCGCGCACAGATACATTTTGGTGAAGGTGTTGCAGGCAGTGACACCGCCGTGGGCGAGCACCCACGCGCGGCACTTGGCAAGGCGCGGATCTTCAGGACCGATGCCCATGAGCTTGGCCGCGGAATAGCATTTGACGGAGAGCGAAATGTTGCCGGGCCCGCCGGGATAGATACTCCAACTGCCGTCTTCGTTCTGGTAGCGCATCATCTCCGAGCAGGCACGTTTCAGCCGGCCGGGATCGCCGCTTTCAAGAAGCGTGTGCAGGAAGATGTAGTCGGCCTCGAGCATTGAGTCGGCTTCGAGTTCGCTGCACCAGTAACCGTCAGGGTGCTGCAACGAGAAGAGGAACTCGCGCGCGCTGGCCGTCGCCGACTCGACATCGGCTAAGTCCGCGTCGATCCGGCCAAACCGAGGCTGAACAAAATGGGGCTGCTCAAAATGGGGGGTCGCGACGGGCGATTTTGGCTGCTCAGGAGTCATAGAGTCTCGAAAATCCAAACCCTCAATGGGAACACGGAAAGCAGTTCGGTTGCTCTTGCTGTTTGCGCACCCTTATGCTGCGTGGCTATTCGATGCGCTGCGAACTGATGCGCCGCAAATTCGGTCAACGCACGGGAACAGGTTCAGCCCCGCCCGCGCTTCCGATAGCCTGAACAATTTCAGGAGGCAAGCCGAAGCGAACATTTTCCGGCATTACCTCAACCTCTTCGACGTTTTCGAAGCCGTTTTGCCGCAGATAGTTGACCACGTCTTCAACCAGGATCTCCGGGGCCGAAGCACCGGCGGTGACTGCGACGTTTTCAACCCCCGCGAGCCATTTGGGATCGATGGCCTGGGAGTTATCGATCAGATACCCGATGGTGCCGAGGTTGCGAGATACTTCGACCAGTCGATTGGAGTTGGAACTGTTGGTCGATCCGACGACGAGAACCAGGTCGGCATTGTGAGCCACGTTGCGCACGGCCACCTGACGGTTTTCCGTGGCATAGCAGATGTCCTGTGTGTGCGGGCCGACAATATGCGGAAACTTGATTTTGAGCGCGTGAATGATGTCGCGGGCCTCGTCGAGCGAAAGCGTGGTCTGGGTGAGGTAGGCGACACGGTCGGGATTGGGGAGCTCGAGAGCCTCGACCTCGGCCACATTTGAAACCACGTGGGTTACGTCGGGCGCTTCGCCGAGCGTGCCTTCGATTTCGTCGTGGTCGCGGTGGCCTATGAGCACCAGCGAATAGCCCTGCCGGGCAAACTTGACGGCTTCAAAATGGACTTTGGTGACGAGCGGACAGGTGGCGTCAATCACCTTCAGGTTGCGGCCTTTGCTGCGCTCGCGGACGGCGGGGGAAACCCCGTGGGCACTATAGATGACGCGCTGGCCATCGGGCACATCGTCGATATCGTGGACAAAAATCGCGCCCTTTTCCGCTAACTCGTTTACAACATAGCGGTTATGGACGATCTCGCGGCGGACATAGATGGGCGCCCCGAAGGTCTCAAGAGCGATTTTCACGACGTCGATGGCCCGGACTACGCCAGCGCAAAAGCCGCGCGGTTTGAGCAGCAATACCCGCTTTTTGCCGCGGGAAGCGTCGGCTGAGCCGTGATGGGGAATGGATTCGACGGCAGATGTGGTCACATCTCCAAGTATACCAATGGGCGGGTTGAAACGACAGTGCTGGCGGGATTGAATTCATGGTTCGCCGTTTCGCGCTTTCCCCATGTCGCCAAAGGCGAAGGACGCGGGGCACCCGCGGGTGGCGGGCCGGGGCCACGCGAGGCGTGCGTCGCCCGACCCAAGAGTGCTAGCCCTCGCTGGATTTGAGCCTATCGGCCGTTTTCGTCTCTGGCTGCCTGTACGAGCCCATCGTTTGCCTGATTAAGATATCTCCCTACCGTGTTGATATCGGCGATGACCTTGGGATTGTTTGGATATTCTCTCTCGACCACGGTCGCCTCATTCCATGCCTGGACGATGGCGCGCTGCGCCGCTTGCAGGTTTGGATAATTTGCGCCCAACGTGACCTGCGGCGGAGCCGACGGGGTCACGATAGTCTGGCCAACCAGCACACCTCCTGCAAAGATTGCCGCGGCAGCGATGGAGCCCGATATCACTTTGCTTCTTGTCATGGGAAAACCTCCTGCCGCGACTATTACAGGAGGCGATGAAGCGCTGGCAAGGGGAAAATCCGGGAGCAGTGGCGATTTGGCGCGCCTGGGCCGAGAGTGTCCGCACACTCCCACTCGGACAGCGGGGAAAGGGCCTCAATCGCGAGAGCGCAAGAAGTGGAATCTCATTCGCTCAGGCGAGGGCGGCCCACGATGCAGGGGCTAACTTGCTGCAGTTATTGTCTCCGCAGCCCAATTCACGGCCTGCTCGCAGCGGTCAAAGTAGCTCGGTATTTTGATTGGACGGGCGGGATACTGAGTTATGAAAAAGATTCTGCTCGGACTCGTGCTCATCTTCTGCCTCGCAGTACCCTATGCGGCGCAGGCGCAGGTTGTAGTGGTCGTCCATCCCCGCCACCATCACCACCACCATCACCACCACCCTTACCTCCAACTCAATCAGTAAGCAGGCCGACAAAAACCCGCTCTCCCACCCTTGCCGCGAATGTTTCCTCGCTGAGGAACGTCAAGGATGGGGCGCGGACCATAGCCCTGTGCGCTTCTCCATATTGGATAAGACTCTCCCGAGCCCTCGACAGAAACACTGTTGAAGGACGGGATGGAGCCTGCTCACCCGTTGAGGGAAATTGGCTCTGCCGATCTCGCGAAACGGGCTGAGGGAGCGTCTTAGTGGTGGTTGGCCGCTTCGGCTGCGAGCCTGATCTGCTCTTTAGCCTGACCGAGCAATTCTTTTGCCCTGGCCGCGTGGCCGCCCATATCCCATTCATTGGCCTGTTGCGCCGCGGTGATGCGGTCAAAGGCCTGGTTGATGAGGTCCTGCGCCGCCCTGAGGTTGGGGTGACGGCCACCCTGTGCGACGACCATGCCGCCCGTGAAACTTACTAAGCAGAGAACGGAGCCCAGAACGAACTTGCTTCTTGTCATAGGGAAAACCTCCGGAGGACACCATACAGAGGGCGGTGACACTCTGGCAACAAAAAAATCGATGAAAATCTCGACGAAGGCGGGCATAGATTTTGCGCTTTGTCGCACCTAACCCGTGATAGGCGAGCGTGCGGATGTGAGCGCACGGGCCGAGGAGATCAAGACATGGCGAATGAAAAGAAATGCGCGAATCCTGCCTGTAGCTGTGTCGCAGACGACGGGTCAGACTACTGCAGCGCCCATTGTGAAGGCACCGCCGGTGACACCGAAGTGATGTGCGAGTGCGGTCATCCCGTCTGCAAAGGCGACGCGACGAACGTGTAAGCGCCACTGGAAAGAGGAATCAAGGTCTCCGCAGGGCCGGAGACGTTGATTCCTTTTTGTGGATTGTGGTGCCTGAGCGGTCTGGTGATTCGCCCCGGTTTTCCTCAATCATGGCTCCGAATTGAACTGACCTCGCGTCGCCAATCGAATCAGACAGGCGACTAGAATCAAGTCTAGCCATGTCTGAATTCACTCATTTGCATTTGCACACGGAATATTCCCTGCTGGACGGGGCCTGCGACGTCTACAAACTCGTGGATCGAGTGGTGGCGCTGGGCCAGAAGTCCGTCGCCATGACGGATCACGGAAATATTTATGGGGCGGTACACTTTTTTGATGCGGCCAAGGAAAAGGGAATCAAGCCGATCCTGGGCTGCGAGCTCTACGTTTGCAAGGCGGAGGATCATCGCGCGGAGACCACGAACGACCAGTACAACCACCTGCTGGTGCTGGCCGAAAACGAAGAGGGCTATCAAAATTTAATCCGGCTGACTTCGGAGGCGAGCCTGCACGGGTTTTACAGAAAGCCGCGGGTGAGCAAGAAGTACTTGGCGGAACATGCGAAGGGGCTGATCTGTCTTTCGGGCTGCCTGAGCGGCGAATTGTGCGAGGCGCTGGGCGACGAGAAGATCGACGCCGCGGACCGGTACCTGAAGGCCAAGGCGGTGGCTCAGCAATACGAAGACATCTTCGGCAAAGGAAACTTCTTCCTCGAGATTCAGGACCAGGGGTTGGAGGAGGAAAGAAAGATTCGCGCGGATTTCGATCGGCTCGAAAAGGATCTGGGAATTCCGCTGGTGGCGACCAACGACTCGCACTACCTCTGTGGCGAAGACAGCCATGCGCACGAAGTAATGCTGTGCGTGCAAACGGGTTCCAAAATTCACGACGCCAATCGATTCAAGTTCGACAGCGACCAGTTCTTTGTGAAGAGCGCGGACGAGATGGCGCTGGTTTTCAAGGATTCGCCGGCAGCGGTTGCGCGGACGATGGAGATTGCCGAACGCTGCAACTTCAAGCTGCACAAGATAGACAATCCGTTTCCCGATTTTGCGGTGCCTCAGGGACACACGGCGAACAGCTACTTCGAAGAAGTGTGTCGCGCGGGGCTTAAGAAGCGGTTCGACACAGCAGTGCGGCAATTGGAGCTGCGCGGAGTGCGGCGCGCGACTCCGGATGAGTACGAGTCGCGGCTGAACTTCGAGATCGACATCATCAAGCGGATGAATTACGCGGGATATTTCCTGATCGTGTGGGATTTCATCAAGTATGCGCGCGACCACGGGATTCCGGTGGGCCCGGGGCGCGGATCGGCGACCGGCTCGCTGGTGGCGTACGCGATGGAGATTACCAACATCGATCCGCTGCAGAATGTGCTGCTGTTCGAGCGGTTCCTGAATCCGGAGCGGGTGACGATGCCCGATATCGACGTGGATTTCTGCATGAACCGTCGCGGCGAAGTGATCGATTATGTGACGCGCAAGTACGGACGCGAGCAGGTGGCGCAGATCATCACGTTCAATACGATGGCGGCCAAGGCCGCGATCAAGGATTGCGGCCGCGCACTCGATATGCCGTACGGAGACGTAGACCGCATCGCGAAGCTGGTTCCGGCAACCATCGGCGTGACGCTGGACCAGGCACTCAGGGATTCGCCGGACCTGCGCAAGGCTTACGACAACGACAAGCAAGTTCGCGAGCTGATCGACACCGCAAAAAAGCTGGAGGGCCTGGTGCGCGGCGCGGGCGTGCATGCGTCGGCGGTGGTGATTGCGCCGCGGCCCCTGACGGAACTGGTGCCACTGAACCGCACTAAGAATGATGAAGTGGTGACTGCGTACGACATGAAGGCCGTGGAAAAAATGGGCCTGCTTAAGATGGACTTCCTGGGCCTGACCACGCTGACGGTGATCACCGATTGCATGAAGTTGATTGAGCAGACGCGCGGGGAAAAGCTGGACATTGATCTGATGCCGATGGACGATCCGGAGACGTTCAAGCGTGTGTTCCACACGGCGCTGACATCGGGCGTGTTTCAGTTTGAGTCCGGCGGGATGCGCGACATTTTGCGGCGCTATAAACCGGATACGGTGGAAGATCTGACGGCATTGAACGCGCTCTACCGGCCGGGACCGATGGACATGATCGACGATTTCGTCGAGCGCAAATGGGGACGCCGCAAAGTCGAATTCCTGCTGCCGGAGCTCGAAGCGATTCTGAAGGATTCGCTGGGCGTGATTGTCTACCAGGAACAGGTGATGCGGATCGCCAATGTGCTGGCGAGCTACAGCTTGGGCGAAGCTGATTTGCTGCGGCGCGCGATGGGCAAAAAGGATCCGAAGGCGATGGCCGAGCAGCGGGATCGCTTTATGAACGGTGCGGCTAAACTGGGGCATCCAAAAGCATCGGTCAGCGAAATCTTCGACCAGATGGAGAAGTTCTCAGGGTATGGCTTCAACAAGTCGCACTCAGCGGCGTACGCGCTGGTGGCCTACCAGACGGCGTATTTGAAGACGCACTATCCGGTGGAGTTCATGGCGGCGCTGCTCACGTCGGAAACATCGAAGCCTGACAGCGTAGTGAAGTACATCGGCGAGTGCCGCGAGATGGGAATACGCGTGGAGCCGCCGGATGTGCAGGTGAGCGGCGCGCAGTTTACGCCGCACGGCGAGGCGATTCGCTTTGGGCTGGCCGCGGTGAAGAACGTGGGCGGCAATGCGATTGACTCGATCCTGAAGGCGCGCGCAGAGGCGGGCGGGCAGTTCAAGAGCCTTTGGGAGTTCTGCGAGAAAGTCGACCTGCGGCTGATGAACAAGCGCGTGATCGAGTCGCTGATCAAGGCCGGCGCGCTGGACTCGCTGGGTTCGCGCGGGCAGTTGATGGCTGCCGTGGACAAGGCCATGGAGCGGGCGCAGAAGGCGCAGCGCGACGCCGAACAGGGGCAGAGTGGATTGTTCGGGCTGTTCGACGAGACACCGGCGCGAGGGCGCGACGCCGATGCGCTGCCGGCCGCGGCCGATTGGGAAGAGAGCGAGAGGCTGGCGAACGAAAAAGAAGTGCTGGGATTTTTCGTGTCGGGGCATCCGCTGGACAAATATGCGGAGAAGCTGCGCAACCTTACGGGCGTGATTACCGTGGCCGAGGCACTGGAGCGCAAACCGCCTGAGCGGCGCTGGGGTGGGCAGTCCGACGCTGCGGACGAGATTCAGGTGGCGGGAATCATTCATGGATTGCGCGTGCAGAAAAGCCGGCGCGATCAGCGGCTCTACGCGCAGGCGACTCTCGAAGATGCCACAGGGAAAATGGAGCTCATCTGCTTTGCGCGCGACTACGAGCGGCTCGCCGCACAGTTGAAGATTGAGGCGCCTGCGCTGGTGCGCGGACAGTTGATGGGCGAGGAAGATGCCGCGCCCAAGATCGCGGTGAGCCAGGTGCAGGCGCTCGAAGAGGTGCAGGTGAAGCTGCCGGGCGGCGTGCGGATCCGGATTAATCTCGATCGCGCAACTGAAGATGTTCTCGCCCAATTGAAAAGCGCCGCCGTGGCCGCGCCAGGTCCGGGAAAGGTACTGCTGCAACTCGAAAAGAAGGGCGAGTTCGCAGTGATCCTGGAACCGGAAGGCATGAGCGTGGCGGCTGACCGCGGCTGGGTGGAGCGCGTGGAAGAACTAGCCGGTAAAGGATCAGTGCAAGCGGTGGGATAAAACCGCATCGAGCAAGTGCACCGCGGTGAACGAAAAGTGAATACCTCTGGGGCTCGGCGCACCTGAAGAGCGAATCATCCGATGCTGTTGGCCGCGCTAGAATGATACCCATGCAAATCAGAAAGGCTGTAATTACCGCTGCGGGTAAAAACCAGCGCAACCTGCCCATGCAAACTCTGTTCGATCAGCAGGGCGTGGAGCGATCGGTGCTCAGCCTGGTGGTGCGGGAAGCGGTGCGAGCCGGCATCACCGATGTGTGCATCGTGGTGTGGCCGGGCGACGAGGAACCCTACGCACGGCTGCTCGCCGACGATGGCGCACGCCTCACGTTCGTCGCGCAGACCGAGGCTCGGGGATACGCGCAGGCTGTGTTCAGCGCCAAAGCCTTTGTGAAGGACGAGCCGTTCCTGCACTTTGTTGGCGATCATATCTATGTTGGGCAGGAAGCAAGCGGCAGCGCGAAAAGGCTGGTGGAAGCAGCCGCGGCCGAAGGTTGCGCCATTTCGGCCGTGCAGGTTACGCGCGAGAGCCTGCTTCCCTTTTATGGAACTGTTGGCGGGCAGCCGGTGCCGGGTAAGCCGGGCTTGTATCGCGTGGAGACGGTGCGCGAGAAGCCGACACCGACGGAAGCGGAACAACATTTGATCGTGCCCGGGCTGCGCAGCGGGCAGTATCTCTGCTTCTATGGAATGCACGTGCTCACGCCGGCGATTTTCGAAATTTTATCCGGCATGCTGGGCAACGGACGCGTAAGCCTGTCCGCTGCGCTGGCGGTGCTGGCGGAGCGCGAACATTATCTTGCGATGATCCAGACGGGCCAGCGATTCGATGTGGGCGTGAAATATGGATTGTTTATCGCTCAGCTCGCATTGGCGCTCAGCGGGCAAGACCGCGAGAACGTCCTGACCCAGCTGGTGAACGTGATGGCCGCGCGCGAAATGCTCTCCGCGAAGGGAGACGGCGCGTGAGCGGACTGTGGACGACGATCACCGCAACTGACGCCGAGATTCGCAATCGCTCCCTCGATGATTTTTGCCGAACCGCTTCGACGGAGCAGCTCCTTGCCGAGTTGAAAGAACTCGAGCAGCTCAGGCACTCGAGTGAGAATCTCTACGAGCGCGTGCGTGCGCTTTTCTTCCTCTACGCCATCCACCGCTTTCATCTGCCGGCGCGCAACGACGCGTTTGCAACCGGCAAAGCGCTGATTCCCTTTGATGGATACGAGAAGTTCCTGAGTAGAAGATTTGAAGAGGCGATCGGCATCTTCCTGGCCGCCGAAAGGCGCGATGGACCAAGCGACGGCCTTTCGAGCGCGCTGGCCGCGGCGTATCGCGGGCTCGCGTTCCAGACGCTGGCCGACCAGGTGCGGCGAAGCGTGCGGTCGGTGCGTGGCAATCAATGGATGTTCCGCACCGGGCACCCGGCCGATTACGCGCTGCGCTTGCGGCCGGAGCTGCTGAAGCGCAGCAACGGCGATCCGTTTCCGATTCTGCATGAGGCCACACCCGTTCGCATGGACCTGAGCCACAGCGGATGGAGCGACATCTTTTTTCTGGGCATGGATCTGCCGGAGATGGCGCGCGTCCTCAACGTCTCGATCGATCTGGCAGTTCATGGAGAGAATGCACAGATACCGAAACCTCCCGTAGAAACCTATCTGCGCGTGATCGATCGACCCGTGATTCGGTTGGCGAGCGTCGATCTGGACGCGACTGCGGAAATTGGCGACTTACAGGAGCTGTTCGACTTTGGCCGCGACTATCTGGGGCTGCTTAAGGCGGCAGTGATCGCGTCGGGCATTGTGCCGCCGGGATTGGAAGGCTCGGGACAGCCGCTGGCTTCGGTCCTGGCGCAGTTGACCGGGCGCGAGGGACTCGGCATCGAGATCGTCAGCCAGGTGAATAACATTCCCAAAGGATCGCGGCTGGCGGTATCGACCACCCTGCTGGCATCGCTGATCGCTTTGTGCATGCGCGCAACGGGACAAGCCAAGTCGCTAGCGGGACCGCTTGAGGAAGAGGAGCGGCGCGTGGTGGCGGCGCGCGCCATTCTCGGCGAGTGGCTGGGCGGATCTGGCGGAGGATGGCAGGATTCGGGAGGCGTGTGGCCCGGGATCAAGGTGATTGAAGGCACGCCGGCAAGCGAAGGCGATCCGGAGTTTGGCGTGAGCCGCGGCAGACTGTTGCCGAATCATCGCATTCTCGGCGAGTCCGTTGTGAGCGCGGAGACGCGCCGGCGGCTACAGGATAGCCTGGTGCTGGTGCACGGCGGCATGACGCAGGATGTGGGGCCGATCCTCGAGATGGTCGCTGAAAGATATTTGCTGCGCTCGAATGCGGAGTGGGCGGCGCGTCAAACGGCGTGCAAAGTTCTCGACGAGATCATCGAGGATCTGCGCGCGGGCGATGTGCGCGCGATTGGTGGAGCCACGCAGCGCAATTTCGATGGACCGATCCAGACCATTATTCCGTGGGCGAGCAATTTATATACGGAGACTCTGATTCGCGAGGTACGGTCGAAGTTTGGCGATGCGTTCTGGGGATTCTGGATGTTGGGCGGAATGTCGGGTGGCGGCATGGGATTCATCTTCGATCCCAAGCGGAAGGTGGAGGCGCAGAAGCGCCTGGGCGAATTGATGTGCGAGGTGAGCGGAAAGCTTGCCGGCGGCGTGGCGTTCGCGATGAAGCCGGTGGTCTACGACTTTTCGATCAATGAGCGTGGGACATTTGCCGAGCTGAAGACGGGCAGCGATGCGATTCTGCCCGACGGATACTACAACATTGTGCTGCCCACTCTCTTGCGCGAGGATCAGCGGCTGCTGTCGGCGTGCGAGCGCGGCGACCTGGAACGGTTCAGCGCTCTCTCGCATGACGTGCCGGGCGCACGCGACCGCGCGCGCGGGCTGCTCGACCGGCTCTTGCCTCGCGCTAACGGCAGCGAAGAGCGAGCTGAGACTTTGGAGTCGCTACTCGAGACGAATGGATTTGATCCACTCCAGCATGAGCGCATCCAGGCCGAGCTGCGCGCCGGTCATATTGGAGTTGCGCAGAACCGGCTGCCGCCATCCGTGCAGATTGAAAATGTAACGCCGGAACAGCTCTTCGACGCTCGACAGGGAATAGACTCGAAGTATTTCAAGCTCGGTGAAGAGGCGCTCGCAGCGGGCACAATCGCGGTGGTCACGCTGAGCGGCGGCGCGGGCAGTCGATGGACGCACGGCGCCGGTGTGGTGAAGGCGCTGAGTCCCTTCTCAAGGCTCGCCGGAACACATCGCACGTTCCTCGAGGTTCACCTGGCCAAGAGCCGCCGCGCGAGCAAGCGCTACGGACGCGACATGCCGCATGCGATCACGACGAGCTATTTGACGCATGGGCCGATCGAGGAATTCCTGCGGCGCGAAAACGCATATGGATACACGGGCCCACTGTATTTGTCGGCCGGACAGAGCGTGGGTTTGCGACTGATTCCGACGGTGCGCGACCTGCGCTTTGCGTGGGAAGATACGCCGCAGCAGTTGCTGGATGCGCAGGCACAGAAGGTGCGCGGGAGCGTGCGCGCGGCGCTCGTGGCCTGGGCGCTGCAAGCGGGCGAAGCCGCGAGTTATACCGACAATCTTCCATTGCAGTGCCTGCATCCGGTGGGGCATTGGTACGAGGTGCCGAATCTTTTTTTGAGCGGCGTGCTCCAAGAGATGCTTGAGGCCAGGCCACAATTGCGCACCCTGATGGTTCACAATGTGGACACTGTGGGCGCTGACCTCGATCCAGGAATCCTGGGCCGGCACATTGCGAGCAAGGCGACCATGACGGCGGAAGTGGTAACGCGGCGCATCGAGGACCGCGGCGGAGGGTTGGCGTCGATCGATGGGCGCGTGCGCTTGGTTGAAGGAATGGCGCTGCCGTCGGAGGAGATCGAGTTTGCGCTTTCCTACTACAACTCGAATACATTCTGGATCGACATTGACGCGCTGCTGAAGGTTTTCGGCCTCAAGCGGAGCGATTTGCGGGATCGGGAGAAGGTGGCTGCTGCGATCCGCGCCATGGCCGCGCGCATGCCGACGTACATCACGTTAAAGGACGTGAAAAAACGCTGGGGCAAAGGACAGGAAGATATTTATCCCGTGGCGCAGTTCGAAAAACTGTGGGGAGACATGACGGCTCTTCCCCAGATGGCGTGCGAATACGTGATCGTGCCACGAGTGCGTGGGCAGCAACTCAAAGAGCCTGCGCAGTTAGACGGATGGCTGCGCGACGGGTCAGCAGAAGCCGTGACGGCGCTGTGCGAGTTTGGGAGCTGACACGCAAACGCTGCTTGGCTTCCGTTCAGTGTTTTGTCGCGTTGGATGCAACGCGAAGGACCGCATCGTAAGCCGGCTTGGGCTGGCCGTTGCGGTCAAAGAGCAGCGGGTAATTCGTCCGGCCGGGGACGGGCCAATTATTCAGCCAGGAATCACCATCGGTGACGCCCCAGAACGTGACACGCTCAACCTCGCCGGGATGTTTCATAAACACACCGAACAAATCGGAGTAGCGCTCGGCCAACTCCTGCTGAACTGAATCGGGCAGCCCGTTGGCGTAGGGATTCAGCGCCGCATTCTGTTGGATTCTCATATTTACATCTGCGGTAGGCTGCTGGCCGGCGTTGGGCAGCACCGTGATGTCGAACTCGGTGATCGAGACTGTGATCCCGGCTGCTTGGAATGCCGAGATGGTTTCATCTTCCTGTTGCGCGGTGGGCCAGTCCAAATGGTCGTGACCCTGAATGCCGACGCCCGTAATGTAGACGCCGTCCGAACGCAACTTTTTGACGAGCGCTATCGCGCCGTCGCGTT
This sequence comes from Occallatibacter sp., assembly GCA_052145255.1. Classification (GTDB taxonomy): domain Bacteria; phylum Acidobacteriota; class Terriglobia; order Terriglobales; family Acidobacteriaceae; genus Telmatobacter. The sequence continues at coordinate 25,155 of JBKQOX010000064.1, read as the reverse complement.
TGGGCCCATTCTCCAGGCTGTAGTCGTTGTAGACCAGTTCCGCCCGCGGATCGGCCTGATGCGCGTATTGGAAAGCCTTCTCAATGAAGTCAGGGCCGATGATCTTGTACCACAGCGACTGACGCAGCGTGCCATCGTCGTTAAGCGCTTCGTTGACGACGTCCCAGCTGTTGATTTTTCCCTTGTACTGTCCGACGACCGTGTCGATGTGTTCCTTCATACGTGCGAGAAGAGCATCGCGCGTCAGGAGATTCCCCTTGTCGTCGTGAAAAACCCAGTTCGGGACCTGGTTGTGCCAGATCAGATTGTGCCCCACGATAAACATGTGGTGCTTTTGGCCGAAGGCGACGTACTGGTCGGCGAGATCGAAGGTATATTGGCCCAGTTGAGGATGGACGCGTTCCCACTTGAGTACATTTTCAGGCGAGATTGTGTTGAACTGCGATTCGATGAGAGCGTCGCCGCTTACATCCTGCCCTGTGATCTGCGCCTCGTTTATGGCCGCGCCGACCAAGAAGTCGCCCTTGAAGGCCTGCTTCAACGACGTGGGGGCATTCGCGGCGGTGGCGGTGCATGCCGCGATGAGAAATGGCAATACGACATAACGCATATCAACGCGCGACTTTGCTTGCATGATTCCTCCTTGCGGAATCCTGGCCGAGCCAATCATAAACCCTGTCAGGGCTTATCGGCGGCAAAGCCCTTTCGCCGTTCCGTCAGCTCATTGGCGATCTTCTGGTTCAATTCGCGATTGATGGGATAGAAGAACATACAGGCGGCCGCAGCGAAGAAAGCCAGGCCCGCGTAAACGCTCGCAGTCAGCAGGATTCCAGTCTGCGCATGCGCGGTTTGGGAGGCAGCCTGTGAGATGAAACCGTAAAACGAAAAGAGCTGACCGGCGATGAAGCCTCCCAGCGCGAGTCCCGCCCAGAGCGCAAAAACGACCGCAGCCGTGACTGTGCCGCTGGCGCGGCGGCCCGTCTTCCATTCGCCGTAGTCGGCCACGTCGCCCATCATCGACCAGATAATGGGTCCGGATAACCCGTAGGAAAATTGGCGTAGCACTTCAGTGGCGACAATCAGGACGTTTGCGTCTGACGGAATCACCAGCAGCGCAGCGGCGAAGGCACTGGTCAGAATCATGCTGGCGATAAAGAGCTGGCGTTTGCCCACGCGTTTGGATATGGCCGTGGAGCAGGTCACTCCGGCGATCAGCGCTGCGAGTCCGAATCCATTGAGCCACGAGAAGAGGCTGAGGTTGCCGGCAACATAGCGGCAATAGGGCAGCATCACGTTGCCGCGGATCACAATGGCCGCGAAGTAGAAGAGCGTGGCAAGGAAAAGCACGATCCAGGGCCGATTCTTGAAAAGATCGGAGAGATCCTGGCCGAGATCGGATTTCTGCTGCGGGTCTGGTTGGATGCGCTCTTTGGTGGTGAGGAAAGCAATGATAAAGAAGATGACGCTGAGGATCGAGAGCAGCCCCATCGTGAGCTGATAGCCGAGCGCGTCGTTCCCATGGCCGAAGAACCGGACCATGGGGATGGCGAGGCTGGCCACGATGAATCCCGCTGAGTTGGCGGCGACCTGGCGGTAAGTGGAGATGCTGTTCCGCTCATCAGGGTCAGAGGTCATGACCGCGTTCAGTGTGGCGTAGGGCACGTTGTTCATCGTGTAAATGACCCTGAGCAAGGTATACGTGACCCAGGCGTAGACAAGCTTGGCCGCCGGACTGATATCTGGCGTGGTGAAAGTGAGCACGCAGATGATGCCGAAAGGCAGCGCGGTCCACAGCAGCCAGGGACGAAACTTGCCCCACCGCGTATTGGTGCGGTCAGCAATCACGCCCATCACGGGGTTGAGGCAGGCCACGCCCAGGCCGACAACGAGGAAGAGAGTTCCCGCCTGCGCGGCCGAGAGGCCAAAGGTGTGGGTGTAGAAGTCCAGCTGCAGGGCCAACATGGCCTGGAAGACAAAGTTAGCCGCCATGTCGCCCAGGGCATAGCCGGATTTCTCAGTGAAGGAGAGCTTCTCAGTCATCGCTGCCTCTTCTTTCGCCGGAGATCCCGGCCGCGCTTGCTACGTGGCCCATTTTGTCGAATTGCCTTTCGCTTGTTCATCTGCGGCATTCGAGCAGGACCTGGCGGTTTGCGCACAAAGCCTACTCGAACCAAACTGTTGCTGTCCAGAATGAAGCGGCCGAAGGGCCCTTTCCCAGACCGCAGACCAGTCTAGCCGCTGGGGACACGCCCGGCAACAGGAAAAGCGATTTTCTTAAGAACTAAGTAACGGGGTAGCCTTCAGGGACTCGCGGGCTGGAAGGGGTAAAACCCGGCTGAAAATGGATTGGCATTGCACAGATTATGGTGCATCGCCGGCCTCCGCTCTGGCCCGATGAACCCAGGCGCCAAAAGCTCCGGCCTCAAGAGATTCAGGGTCCTGCGGCGGCGCCCTCCCTTTCCTTGATGATTGCCTCGCGGGCCGGTTTTCTTAATCATCGGGAAATTACAAAGAAATGACTTTCCAGAATTGCGGCTGGCTGCTACGCTCTCCTACACATGGAGAAATCGCCGAAAAAGGCGATTCATTTTCCAAGCTTCCCTGCCCCAGGGTTCTAATCTTACGGATCCATTCGATGATGAACTCCTGCTTTTTGCGCGGCGGAACATCGAATTCTCCGGCGCCCATCATACGCATTTTTCTATACGGAGAAATGGAAATTGGGGAGACGGCCCAGCACGCGGGCCATCTTCTGCTTTACAACCTAGCAACTGGATCTTGACTGCTCTTCCGCTTCGCGTGCAGATTCATCCCTCAAGCGAGTTCATCGGTGGGCTCGATGGACAGAGATGGGAAGGGGTAACGCGATGAAACCGCCGCATCGTCTCCCGACTTTAGTTGCAGCAGCACTTGCCGGATTCGGAGTCTGTTGCATGGCGCGGGCCGCCGGACCCGCCACCTCAACTGGACGCACCGTTGGCGACGAGTCGATGGGGACCCAACCTGCGGAGACCATCGCGATTCCGGGTCCGCTGCGGTCCTTTCTGCGCATGGCCGGCATCAGCCAGGAGAGCACGCCGGCTGATGTGCTTTCCCTGCTGGCTCGGAATGCGTTTCTTTATGGCCACCAACTGGGGAAAAAGACGGAATATCTGGTACTGGAAGATCGGTATGTGCAGCAGGCGCGCGAACTGCAGCCGCTCGCCGTTGCCAACGGCTCGATTCACATCGCGGGTTGCGGCGACGTGGCGCCGTTAATACAAGTTCTTGGCTACCAGTTCGAGACCGGTTGCAGCCACGACGGAGCAACCTTGATCACCGCAAATGCTGAGCGCGCATTTCTCACCATGGACTCGGGGTTTCCTCTAACCCGGCTGGAGCAATCGCTTCAGCAAGGCACTTCTTTTTCGTATCCCTATCCGGCGACGCGGGTCCCGATTCTTTTTCACGAAGACGACTGGCTGGCGCTGATCCCGGCGAAGCAGCGTGGCGGCCAGACTCTGCTCGATCTTTTGCTGAATGATCAGGACGCGGATCGGCTTTACACAGCGTTGACGAAGCTCGATCCGGCGACGCGGAACGCCCTGTTTCGATCGCCCGGTCTCAAGCGGCTGCTGTTCTATGCACCAACGCTCGACTTTTACGGGAGCCGGCTCTGCATTCGCTCGGGAGCGGTGGTTTTGCCCGGAGGAGAAGCGGCGAGGCCCGCATGGGAGGCGCTGGTTGGCGTAAGCTCGCTTTCCCCCGGCGAATTCGTCATCCGGTTGCTGGCCAAGGATCAGGGCTGGCTCGCGGCATATTTCGATACGCTGGCGCGCGTGAGCCCTGAGCAACAGGCGCGGCTGACACAGGGAAACCGGCTAAAGGACCTTTATGCGGCGTACCGCGCGGGGGTTCCCAGTGTTGATGCGGCAAGCAGCGTTTTCATCCGGAACTCTACCCTATTGCTGCTTTTCACCCGTCTGCAATGGGATGCCGCTGGCGAACCGTTGATTCCGGGCGGTCTCGGTGTTTGGCAGGAGGTGTTCGCGCGGGAGGAAAAGCTTCACCACTCTCACGATTGGACGCGTCACTTCCATGCCGCGGAGGGCGCCGAGGGCTTTCTCGAAGCCCAGGTAGCCTACTCCAACACTGAAGCCACCGACGGGCCAACTCAGATTTATCTGGTTCTGAGCGCAATTGACGGCGCGCGGCCGGCGAACCAGCGCTTGTCAGGCGATACTGCGCGGTTGCTCGCGTCCAAGCATATCGGTCTCGCCGACTGGTATCCGATCTTCGTCGAATTTCCGGCGCTTGACGATTCGTCAATCCGGAACTTCATCGACGCGGCCGATCGCATCGGCGCTATTTCAAACCAAACGCTGCGTTCGAATACGCTGGGAGCCTTTCAGGCCGAGGTGGGAATCTGGCAGATCCTGGCGCGGCAACGGCAGATCCCCAGCGACAATTTGAGGTCCTCGTGGCAAGACGCGGTTCAGCCCTATGGGGCAATCTCCTCGTCGACGCAGCTCTTTGACTCGGCGCGAAAATCGCTGCGGACGATCGTGGAAGCGGCAGGCGCCAAGGGGGACATGACAGAGGATATGGTCGTCGATCTTCTGGCCGGCCCTGTCGAAAGCAGCCCCGAAGCGTCGAAGGTTCACGATGAGCTGGCGCGAAGGATGCGCGCCGTGCTCGGCGATCAGAGGCTCGCCTCGCTGGATACCCTTTTCGGACTCTACGACGGCCTCGGCGAGATGGCCAAGGGAGCAAATGTCGGCGACAGCCTGCTGCCGCTTGCAGGAACCTTGCGCGAGTTCGAGTTGCCGCGGCCCATCTTTACCGAAGGCGAGCGGGTGTCCTGGTCGCCATCGGTCTACATCAGCCGCCACGCGGAGCTGCAGGTACGCACCGATCTGACCAAAGTGATCAAGGCGCCTGGGACGCCGGCGCAGTTGGAAGCCGCGCGCGCAAAACTGGCGCCGTTCCTGCGAGACACGCTGGTGGGCCTGAATTACGCCTACTACGAGCCGCCGGGAGCACAGGTTCTGCACAGCAATCCCCTTTTCGTGCGCTCGCACGATTTCTCGGCGACTTCGATTCAGGGCATCGACCAGATCTGGGCCGCGCCATCGCTGATTGGAATTGGCGCGACCGCCGGCGGGGGCGCCTATCTAATTGGATCGCTCGCCGACCTGCCCTACGTGCTTGCGATGACTGAGGAGGATTTCATCTCTCCGGAAAAGGTGCAGGCACTGATCTGGCGCGAAACCGTGCCTCAGCTCCTGGTGAACGCGACTCTGCCACGGTGGTGGGGCGTGAGCCGTGACGAGCTGCATGCCGTGAATCTGTATCAGCGCGCAGGAGAAGAGCTGCTGCGGGATTCGGTGGACCATCCGGATCTGCGCGAGAAAGTGGTCGGCATCTTCGGCGACCGCATGGGCTGGGGCCGGCCCGACGAGTTGGCGCTCGCCCTCGAACACCGGGAAAGCGCAGAGAGCCTGATCGCGACGATGCTTCCCGCCGACACGTTCTATTTGGAGTCGGAGTTCCGCAACAAGTATCCGGACCAGATGGCGGCCTGGGGCCCAGCCAATCGTGATCTTGATGACCTTGCGCGCAAGAATCCCGCCGACACTTCGGCCGAGAAAATCGCGAGGGACTTCGGCGTCCCGCATCCAACACTGGCGGAGACCAATGCCTGCAATCTGCTGGCAGCGGGACCCTTTCCCGTCTCCGGCGGAGTCGCAAGCCGGCTCTTCGGCGAGTCCTGGGAGTCGGGCAATCTGTACTGGGCTCGCCTGGCAGACGAAAAGGGGTATGACCCGGCGGCGCTCAATGTGCTGATTCCGGCGCTTACCCGGCAGATGGTGGCCAATATCTCGGCAACCAGCATCGACGATTGGCCGGCCCTGCAGCGCGCCATGGATCAAACCGGGGACGAATTCCTCAAGGGCAAGATTGCGATCCGCTCCGCGGGGCTGACCGTTGCAAGCAGCAAGACCGCGAACGGAGGTGATTAGCGATGTTGAAGGGAAACAGGACCATCGTATGCATCGGCTTGGGTTTCAGCGCGCTGATCCTCTTTGCCGGCGAACCGCGTTTTGCTGCTCAGGATGAAGCGACGCATCTGCGCGTCACCGTCAATCTGGTGCAGCTGAATGTTGCCGTGACCGACAGCAAGGGAAACTACATCAGCGGCCTGAAGCCGGAGAATTTCGCGATCACCGAAGACAAGATTCCTCAGCGGATTGCCACGTTCGAGGAAGGCAACGGGCCCGCGATCCGGCCTGGCCAAAGCGAATCGCCGAGCCCGAGCGAACCCGCCGGCACGGCGCCGGTTACTGCTCCGGCCGGAGCCCCGGACGAGGCTTCGGGCACGGCCTCTGACCGCATCTCAGGAGCCGAAATAGCTTCCTCAATGGCCGGAGCGAATATCTTTATTCTGTTCGACACCAGCAACTACATGTACCGCGGATTCGTGTACGCGCAGGATGCGATCTGCGATTTTGTACGCTCCATGGATAACGCGAGCCAGATCGCGTTCTATTCGTATAGCCGCGATCTTTCGCGGGCCACAATGCTCACCGCGGATCGTTTCCGCGTGGTGAACGGAGTACGCAGCACGGTGGCCGGCGACGACGCCGCGCTCTATAACAGCCTGCTGATGACGGTGAAGGATGCGGCCGTGCTGACCGGACGCAAGGCGATCGTGGTCTTTTCGAACGGACCCGACAACGCCAGTTCGGTTCCCCCCGAGGACGTTGCGGAGTTGGCACAGGACACGGGCACCATCATCTACATCGTGAGCACGCGGCTGGCACAGGACGATCCGGTTTCGGCCGCTGCCTTTGAGCGCATGAGCAAGGCGACCGGCGGCAAAGCCTACTTCGCCGGGAATTGGCGCAAGGAGAAGGAGGCCTTTTCTTCCATCCAGAGCGATCTGAGCCACCTGTATTCGGTCAGCTACTACCCGCAGGTCAATCCCAACCGGGGCTGGCGATCGATCAGCGTTAAACTGGTTGGCCCGGGAACTGAGAAATACCATATTCGGACGCGCGATGGATACCGCCTGCTACCGCCAACCCAGATCAACACCGGCACCGACCTTGCGGTGGGAGCGACTCCCGAACCGCAGTGACGGATAGCGAGGCGTGGGGCGCGACCTTAAATCTGAGAGTCGAGTCTAAGTCCTGAGGGCCTTGACCACCTTGGCGGTGGTAACGACTTGGCCAATATGGCGCAACGTGTGATCGGCCACGTGGATCATGGCTCCGCCGATCGACGTGGGCAACTGCTTGCGGCCGACGAAGCGTGGAGTATTGAGGTCGGCGGTGGCGAGGACGCGAATGCGGTCGGCGGCGTCACTGAAGGAGACTTCGACCGCGGCGAGCAGTTCGGCTAGCGATTCCTGGTTCCCCTCCCCACCCTGCTCGCCTCTGAGTGCGGCTAGTTGCTCTTGGGAGAGCTGGCCGCCTTCGGCGTAGGTCAGGATGCGGTCAACTGAGCGCGCGATGTGGCGCAGGTGAAAAGCGATGGACGTGAGGCCGAGCGGCTGAGAGTGGACTTCAGCGTCGGTCAGGCCGGCAGTCCACTTCGTCAGATCGTCAAGCGAGAGTTCAAGCGCATGCAGAACGGCGCGGCCCGCGGCGGGAACGTCGGCGTAGGTGCCGCGGAGCCATGGCTCGATGTAGGAGATGGGCGCAGGGGCAGTGCTCATGGGGACGTCCTCACGCGTGCAGATTGGCCGACAGTCACTTATCCCGTGCTCTTCACCCGCACCACCGTGATCTTCTCAAATCCTTCTTCGAAGACAGGCGGCTTGAGCTTCTCGGCCATTTTGCGCATCACATCTTCGCTCACGGAGCGGTCGCGTTGGCGATTGCGGTCAAGGCACACTTCGAGCGGTACATCGAAGAAGACGGCCTGCACCTCGTAGCCAAAGCTCTTGGCCATCTTGATCCACTGGCGGCGCTCGTGGATAGAGAGGTTCGTGGCGTCAACATAGTTCGCGGGCATGCGTGCGATGAGGCGCGCGCGCAGCAACGAGCGAAGCGTGGAAAAGACCAAGCCCTGGTAGCGCTGCTCCTCGACATCGTCGAAAAGAATGTTGCGCAGAAGGTCGCTGGAGAGCGGGGTGATGCCACGGCGGCCGAACCAAGTGGTCTTGCCGGAGCCGGGCAGGCCGATGGCCAGCACCACGAATCCTTTTGGCGCCTGGGGCGATTCGGGACCGGGAGCAAGCCTGGACTTTGCCGGCATCTCGGGCTGGGTCTCGACTTCGAGGCGTGCGGACGAGCCCGGCGGGACGTTCCACTCCGGCTTGGCCGGCGCATGTTGCCTGGGCGGAGATTGCGGCCGCGCCGACGGCACCTGCCGGGGTTCATGGGCGCGCGGCGCTGCTGGTGGGCGCGCAGGCACGTCATCTGGGTAGAGCGGCACCAGCGGAGCCGGTTGATTCGAGGGGAGTTCTTGTCCGATTTTTCCTGTGGATTCTGAAGTATTAGGACCGCGTCTGGAGCGTCTTCTCATGCTGCTATCAATCCTTGCCGAAAGCCTTTGCTTACCCCCGAATACCATACTCGGCGAGGCTGCGGCAAATCGTGTGCACTCCGTCACATACAGTTCCACCGTGGGAACACCATCCTTACGGTAGGGAATCGTGTGCGGCGCGGCGTTGCCATTATTCATCCAATGTCGCCCGCAATGATACGATCAAGGGTTTGGTGGAATCCGATTTGAGGCCCACTTCAGACGCCGCACGACACAAGTTTTGAATCCACAGGCCACAAAGACCACAAGGAGAAACGACATATGGCAGTAAAGGTTGGAATCAACGGCTTCGGCCGCATCGGACGCAACGTTTTGCGGGCCGCGCTTGGCAATAAGGAAATCGATTTTGTCGCCGTCAACGACTTGACCAGCCCGGCGACGCTGGCTCACTTGCTCAAGTACGACTCGATCCTGGGCAATCTGCCCAACGAGATCAAATCCGGCGAGGACTTTATCTCGGTCGATGGCAAGAAGATCAAGGTTTGGGCCGAGCGCGATCCCGCCAAGCTGCCCTGGGCCGAGGTGGGCGCGCAAGTGGTCATCGAGTCGACCGGCCACTTTACCGACGCGGAGAAGGCCAAGGCGCACCTGGGCGCGACGGTGAAGAAGGTTATCATCTCGGCTCCAGCCACCAACGAAGACATCACCATCGTGCTAGGCGTGAACGAGGAAAAGTACGATCCGGCGAAGCACAACATCATCTCCAACGCCAGCTGCACCACCAATTGCCTGGCGCCGGTCGTCAAGGTGATTCTCGAAACTACGGGCCTCGTCTCCGGCATCATGACCACCATTCATAGCTACACCAACGACCAGGTCATCCTCGACTTTCCGCACAAGGACCTGCGCCGCGCCCGCGCCGCCGCGCTCAATATGATCCCCAGCTCGACCGGCGCGGCCAAGGCGCTTAAGCTGGTCATCCCTGAGACCGCCGGCAAGCTGGACGGCTTTGCGATCCGCGTCCCAACGCCCAACGTCTCCATCGTCGACCTGACCTACATCGCCGAGAAGCCCACGACAGTTGATGCCTTGAACGCGGCCTTCAAGACCGCCTCCGAGGGGAAATTGAAGGGAATCCTGGGCGTCGATTCAAACTTGCTTGTCAGCTCCGACTTCAAGGGCGACAAGCGCAGCTCGATCGTGGACGCGCCGCTGACAAAGGTGGTCGGCCAGAGCGTGAAGGTGCTGAGCTGGTACGACAACGAGTGGGGCTACTCGAACCGTGTTGTCGACCTGATTGGCTTCCTGGCCAAGAAGGGGCTGTAAAAGCAGCCGACAGATTACAGTGAGCAGTGGACAGGTGGTAACTTTCCGCCGCTGTTCACTGTCCACTGTTCGCTGTTCACTTTTCACTGTCCTCTGTTCACTGTTTTTCACGAAAGGCATCCTCCCATGGCCAAGCTGTCGATTCAAGACATCGAACTGACCAATAAGCGGCTGTTTATCCGCGTCGATTTCAACGTCCCGCTCACCGAAGACGGCACAACCATTACCGACGACACACGCATTGTGGCCACGCTGCCGACGATTGAATATGCGCTGCGGAAGAACGCGAAAGTGATTCTGGCATCGCATCTCGGCCGGCCCAAGGGCAAGCCGAATCCAAAGTATTCGCTCAAGCCCGTGGTCAAGCGGCTGCGCGAACTTCTCGACAAGAAGCTGGGCGAGGGCGTGAACGTGGCTTTTTCGCCGGATTGCGTGGGCGAAATTGCAGAGGAGATGGCGCGGCAGCTTGAGTCGGGCCAAGTGCTGCTGCTTGAGAACCTGCGCTTCCACGCCGAAGAAGAGGCCAACGACCCGGCCTTCTCAAAAGCGCTCGCGTCGCTTGCCGAGGTCTACGTGGATGACGCCTTCGGCTCGGCGCACAGGGCGCACGCGTCAACAGAAGGAATTACCCACTACCTCAAGCCAGCCGTGGCCGGCCTTCTGATGGAGAAGGAGATCACCTATCTCGGCAAAGCCCTCGAAAATCCCGAGAAGCCGTTTGTGGCCATCATCGGCGGATCGAAGATCTCAGGCAAGATCGACGTGATCCAGAACCTGCTCGATAAAGTGGACACGCTGGTGATCGTGGGCGGGATGGCGTACACATTCCAGCGCGCGCTCGGCATCAAGACCGGCAAAAGCCTCGTTGAAGAAGACAAGATCGAGATGGCGAAGGAAGCGATCGCAAAGGCGAAGGCCAGGGGCGTCAAGCTGTTGCTGCCTGTCGACAATATTCTGGCCGATAACTTTGCGGCGGACGCAAAGACGCAGGTGTGGGACTGCTCGAAAGATTTCCCGGATGATTGGCAGGGGCTGGACATCGGGCCGCAGTCGATCAAGGCGATTGAGGAAGTAATTCTGACGGCGAAGACCATCGTTTGGAACGGGCCTGCTGGAGTTTTCGAATTTCCCCGTTTTGCCGTGGGAACCAACGCGATTGCAAGGGCCGTTGCGGCGAATAGAACGGCAACGTCAATCATCGGCGGCGGCGATTCGGTAAGCGCCATCAACCAGGCGGGAGTGGCCGACCAGATCACGCACATTTCGACGGGCGGCGGCGCATCGCTCGAATTCCTTGAGGGAAAGAAGTTGCCGGGCGTGGAAGCGCTGACGGACAAGTAGCAACTGCGGTGCGGCAACCGCGCCTTCGGCGCAGAGACCGCGAGTAATAAAGATTCAAGGCGCATCCGGTGAAAAGGCCGGATGCGATTCTTTTTATGAAGCCTACTGGCCGTGAGGATAAAAAAAGGCTGTGGCATATTACACACGAGTCCTGTCGAAAGATGAGGAGTTCCCTTCCTTCGAAGAACTCGCGCAGTTGGTTCGCTCCCAGCACCCCGAGTACCGGCTGACGATCGAAGAAGGGGACGATGAGGGGTGGAACACTCTTCTGCTCTCTGGAAACGATGAGGTCGAAGTCGCGCTGATTGAGCGCAGTCCCGTGATGGACGGTTCGATCGGCCAGGATGAGGTTGCGGATTTCATCGAGGACATGCAGGATTGCAGGCCGAAAAGCGGCGTTCAGTGGCTTGAGAATTACCTGGCCTCCGTGAAGACGGTCTATGCGTTTCAGCACCTGCAAGGCTCGGAAACAGAGGAAGGCAGCAATGCTCTCCACGCACTGCGCGCAGCACTTTGGGAGCGCGGAGACGCAATCATTCAGGTCGACGGGGAAGGTTTCACAAATGAGGATGGCTACCATATCATCTGGCAGTTCTCCGATTCGGTTTCAGGGCCCTGGAAGATGGGCGTGCTTCAGGACGGCGTCTGGCGTCACTTCTCGATGGACCTGGGAGATCCCGATCATCGGGCTGCTTTCCTGAAAGGTACGGTTCCTGACGATTTGACGTCGGTATTGGGGTCAGGCTCATAGAACCTGCAGCCATTGTGTTCGAAATGGGCTCCCTGATTTCACTCTGTGCTCGCCATCACCCAGATCGAGGAAATCGATCCACTAAAATCGAGTTGAGGAACTGACAAAAATGTCGCGTAAAGCACTCATTGCCGCCAATTGGAAGATGTACAAGACGCCGGCCGAAGCAAAGGCGTTTGTCGATGCTTTTTTGCCGCTTGTTGCCTGGCACACTCGCGATGAAATCGCGCTGTTCCCTTCACCGGTGCTTTTGCCTACGGTCGTCGATGGGTGCAAGGGTTCGAACGTAGCCGTGGGCGCGCAGAACATTCACTTCGCCGAGGAGGGCGCTTACACGGGCGAGACTTCGGTTGGGCAATTGAAAGCCGTCGGCGGAACGCATACGCTCATCGGCCACTCCGAGCGGCGGCAGTATTTTGCCGAGACCGACGAGATTGTGAACAAGAAGCTGCACACGGCGCTGAAGCACGGTATCATCCCGATCGTTTGCATCGGCGAGGTTCTGGAAGAGCGCGAGGCCGGCAAAACCGCGAGCGTGCTCAAAACCCAGGTGACGGGCGCGTTCGCGGGCATCACGCCCGAGGCCGCGAAGCCGATCGTGATTGCGTACGAGCCGGTTTGGGCCATTGGGACGGGCAAAACCGCGACGCCAGAGATTGCCGCCGATGCGCACCGCATCATTCGCGCGGAAGTGGCGACGCTGCTCGGCGCCGATGTGGCCACGGCCATGCGCATCCTCTACGGCGGCAGCGTGAAGCCGGACAACGCGACCGCGCTGATCGGCCAGGAAGAAATTGACGGCGCGCTGGTGGGCGGCGCGAGCCTCAAGCCGGATTCGTTTGCGGCGATTGTGAAGTGCTGAAGGAAGAAGCGGTTTAGCGATTGAGCAAGTTAGCGGCCGGCCGGAGACACAAACTCCGGCCGGCTTTCTGTTTGTGGTTGGTTCGGATAATCGCCTACATCGCTGGATAGAACGCGGCGATCCAGTTCTGCAACAGCGCCGGGAAGCAGCCGAGGACCAAGACAGCCGTGGCGATAGCGATCAACGCAACCAGCGTGGAGGGATTCGCGCGAATGGGCGATTCGTCGCTGGCCGGCATGACATAAGCGCGCTTGAGAACCTGCAGATAGTAGTAGAGCGAGACGGCACTGAATGCGATGGCAAGGGCGACAAGCGTGAGTTGCTCGGCCGGCAGCGAGGACAAGGGCCCTTTCGTGAAGCCAGACCAGCCCCCATTGAGCACCGTGGCAAAGAGATTGAACTTGGCCCAGAAGCCGACGAGTGGCGGAATTCCGGCGAGCGAGAGAAAGAGCACAAGCAGCACAGCGGCGAGAATCGGGTTGCGCTTGTGCAAGCCGAGGAAAGAGTCGAGTTTGTCGCTGCCAGTGGCGCGCTCTACGACGCCGACGACCCCAAATGCGCCGATGGTCGTGAGTCCATAGGTAACGATGTAATAGAGGATGGCTTGTGCGCTGGCGTCGCTCCAGGAGAAGAACGCAAGGCCGAGCAGAATGTAGCCGGCGTGCGCGATGGCCGAATAAGCAAGCAGGCGCCGCACGCTCGACTGCGCGAGCGCGGCCATGTTGCCGAAGATCATCGAGAGCACGGACAGATCCATCAGGATCATTGGCCACGTGGTGATGACGCCAGGAGCGTAATGCGGCGCCGGGGTGCCCGCAGAGTGAGTGACGGCCATGACGCGGCCCGTCATGTGCAGCATCGCCGGCCACCTGAGGATTGCGTAGCTGATCGAGATGAGCAGCGCGAAGCTCGCGACCTTGGAGACGGAAGCGATAAACGCAGCCGCCGGCGCTGGTGCGCCTTCGTAGGTATCAGGCGCCCAGAAGTGGAACGGGACCGCAGCTATCTTGAAGCCCAAGCCGGCGGCGACCATGACCAGCGCGATGTAGAGCAGCGGCGAAGCGCCGTGGGCCGACGCCATCAGAGTGCCGAGCACAACTTTGGGCAAACTGGTCGAACCCGAGAGCCCATAGAGATAGCTGAAGCCAAAAAGCAGAAAAGCTGTCGACATCCCGCCAAAGAGGTAATACTTGATGGCGGCCTCGGCGCTTTTTTCGGATTGCTTGTTAAACGCCGTGAGGATGTAGAGGCCGAGCGAGAGCAGCTCGAGGCCAACAAAGATCACCAGCAGATCCTGTGCGGCGGCGATGATCAGCCCGCCCGCTGCGGCCATGAGCACGACAGAAACGTACTCACCAGCGTTGCGCGTGAAGGTGGAATCGATCAAAAGCAAAAGAGTGAGCGCAGTGAGCACAAGGATAGCGACCTGTGCCACTCCCGCCGAGCCGCCTGCCGAGAGCAGAACATCGCTACCAGCGCTGAATCCCGCCCAATCCACTGCACAAACGGCACAGATGGCCGCGATGCAACCGGCGACACCGATGAATGCAGCGGCGGCAACGCGAATTTCGAGGGCTTTCTTGCGCAGAAATCCGAGATCGACGACGAGCACGAGCAGCGCGGCAATTTCGAGAGCCGTTTCTGGCAGCGTGGCCCGAAAGAGCGCGGCATAGCTAAGGGCGGCGTAGTTCATTGCGCGCCTCCTGCAAGCAGAGCTTTCACGGCCGGCTCAATTTGATCGAGAAGAATGCGTGGGTAAAGTCCGACAGCGAGCGTGGAGATGCCGAGCAGCGAGACGCCGGCAATTTCGGGCCAGGTGATGGGCGCAAATTTATGCGCCTGCTCCGATTCAAGCTCATGCGGGGTGGGCAACACATCGCTAAAGAAAGCCTTTTGCAAGGCACGCCAGATGTAGGCAACGCCAACGATGATGCCGATGCCGGAAACGATGGTCCACCAGGGGTTGACTTGCCACGCACCGACGAGGACTTGCAGCTCGGCGACGAAGCCTGAGAAGCCGGGCAGGCCCATGGACGCGACCCCGGCGAAAACAAAGGCCCAAGCCGCGAAGGGTAGCCGTCGCGAAAGGTGCATGGGCTCGAGCTCGGCAAATTGGCGCGTGTGCGTCCGGTCGTAAACGATGCGCCCGACAATGGCAAACAAGAGACCGGCAATGACGCCGTGCGAGAACATCTGCAGGACCGCGCCGTCGAGGCCAATCTGGTTGAGCGTCATGAGGCCGAGAAGCGCAAACCCCATGTGGCTCACGCTGGAGTAGCCGATGACGAATTTGAAGTCGGTCTGCGCGAGGGCGACGAGCGCGCCGTAAACGATGCCGATAACGGCGAGCAAGGCAAAGACGTCGCGCCATGAGCCGATGCCGATGAACGAGAATCCCCAGGGATCAAGGCCATGGGGAAAGAGGCCTATGCCGGCGCGCAGACAGCCGTAAGCGCCGAGCTTCATCACAACGCCTGCGAGCAGCATCGACGCGGCGGTGGGCGCGGCAACGTGGCCGGTTGGCGCCCAGGTGTGGAACGGCCACATGCCGGCAAGAATCGCGAAGCCGACAAACACAAGCGGAAAACACCACAGTTGAAAATCGGCGGGCAGGCCCGCGTGCGCGAGACTAGCAAACGTGGTTGAATGGCTGCCCGCAGTGGTGTAGGCCGCGAGCAGGCCGATCAGAACCATGGCCGAGCCGACGAAGGAGTAGAGCGCGAGCTTCATCGCTCCGTATTCGCGGCGCGTGGAACCCCAGATGGAGATGAGGAAATACTTGGGAACGATGGCGATTTCGTAAAACACGAAGAGCAGGAATAGGTCGCCACTCAGGAAGACACCGTAGACGCCGCCGATAAGCGCGAGATAAAACGCGAAGAACTGATTGGCGCGCAGTTCGATGTTCCAACTGAAAAGGACGCCCGCGACAGCGGCAATGCCGGTGAGGAGCACGAGTACGCGGCTGATTCCGTCGGCGGCGAGCAGATAGTGAATGCCCATGGAGGGCACCCAAAGCGCATCGACAAAGACCTGGCGGCCCTGACCCATGCCGGCACCGAAGCCCACGACGGCGATCACGAGCCCGGCCGCGGAAACGACGAGCGCCCACCAGTGCGCCAATTCCGGTTTGGCTTTGGGCAGCAGCGCCGAGATCAGCGCACCGGCAAACGAAATGTAGATCGCCCAGGCCATCTTCTAAAATCTCCAGTGCGAGAGCAGGTTCATGACCGTGGGATTGATCGTGTCGAGGATCAGCCGCGGTGCGAGGCCGATGAGAAACATGAGCCCTATTACGGGAGCGAGTGCGATCCGCTCGCTGTGATGAAGGTCAGGAAAGTCGACCCACCGCTCTGGGACCGGGCCAGTGAAAACTTTCTGAATGACAGTGAGAATCACGATCGCCGTCACCAACAAGCCGAGGATTGAAACGGTGGCCGCAACCCACGCGAGCGGAAAAACGCCGCGGAAGATCAGGAATTCGCTGACAAAGCTATTCAGCCCGGGCAGGCCGAGCGAAGAAAAGAGCACGATACCCATAAGGCCCGCGAAGACTGGCGCCGGCTTGCGCAGGCCGCCGAAATCGTCAATACCGCGCAGGCCGCCGGTGCGAAACTGGATCATCGCGATGAACCAGAAGATGGCGGCTGCGGTGATTCCGTGATTGAACATCTGAAGGATCACGCCGTTGAGCGCGGCGGCCTGGCTGGCTTGCTGCGCTGCGCCTGAAACCGGAACTGCCAGCGCGAAAATTCCGAGCAGGCAATAGCCCAGGTGATTCACCGACGAGTAAGCGAAGACGCGCTTCAAGTCTTTTTGCGCGGCAGCAGCCCACGCGCCCATCACGACGGTGACCACCGCGAGAACGAGCAGCGGAGTCCGCATAGCGGCGATCTGCACGCCAAAGATAGGCAGCGCGATGCGCAGCAGGCCGTAAACGCCCATCTTCGACATGGCGCCGGTGAGCAGCATGGTGACGGGCGAAGGTGCTTCGGCGTAGGCGGCTGGCAGCCATGTGTGGAAGGGGACGATCGGCACTTTGACTGCGAAACCCGCGAGAACACCAACGGCGAGCCATGGCATTACCGCGCCAAGATGCGCGGTGACCATCTGCGCCAGCGCGCCCGATGCGGCCATGGCAGTGAGGATGCCGAAGTCCATCGTGCCCGGCGCATATTTCGTCCCGGTGGAAAGAAAGACGGCGAGAAATGAGAGGAGCAGTGCCACCGAACCAGCCATGGTGTAGATGAAGAACTGCGTGGCCGCGGGCCCGCGGCGCGGACCGCCCCACAATTTGATCAGGAAGAATGCGGGGATGAGGCTCAGTTCCCAGAACAAAAACCAGTGGAAGAAATTGAGCGCTGTGAAAGAACCGAAGAGACCCGATTCGAGGATCAGGATGAGGCCATAGAAGAGACCGGGCATATGGTGGACGCGATGCGATGCATCGACCGACATAAGCGTCACGATGGCGGAGAGCAGAAGCATGAGCGCGCCGAGGCCATCGACGCCGAGGTGATACTCGATGCCGAGAGAGGGCGCCCAACTGTGCAGCTCCACGAGGCCGATGATCCCGTTGGCGGGAAGACTGATCCAGACGACGAGGGCTACAAAGAGACAAACCAGCGAAGTGACCAGCGCGACACCGCGCGCATGCTTGCCGGCAAAGAGAGCGATTACTGCGCCGACAAGCGGCAGCACGGTGAGAACCGTCAAAATCGGAAAGCCGCTGGCAACTGCGTTCATGGCCGGCTGCTCCAAAAAAGAATGACGACGAGGGCGACGACGGCCACGGCCAGGATGCGCAGGTAGTTCTGCACGCGGCCGCTCTCGATGCTCGCCAGCAGGCCGCCGCCTTCAGAGAGATCCTCGCAGGTTTTGTCAAAGCCGCCGTCGACCCAATTGATGTCGAGCAGGCGGTTGAGTTGCGCCCATAGGGCAAAGATCCACGCGACGAGAGCGACAATGCCGCCCCACACGCGGCGATCGAGCCAATCGGCCACGCGCGCCCACCACTTATAGAAGGCAATCACCGTCACTCCATAGAACTCATCTACGTAGAGACGGTCGCGGAGCGGAGCCCATATCCACGGCACCGACTTCTCGAGCGCGTCCGGCTCCTCCGGGCTGGGCGATTTGTTGTCGTAAAGCCGCCAACCGAGCCAGAGGCCGAGAAAAACCACCAGAGACGAAGTAACCATGACCAGGCCCAAGCCTGGCTCCGCGAATCCGCGCCAACTGAATGTAGCGGCGCGGCCCTCAAGGAACGCGTGGAACCACGGCCACGCCGGAGTTCCGATCAAGCCGAGCGCCATGGCGAAGAAGGCCAGAATAGCGAGCGGCGCCGTCATGATCTTCGGGCTCTCGTGCGCCGGTTTATGTCCGCGCCAGTATCCGAGGAAGACGTAGCAGACTTGGCGCGTCATATAAAACGCGGTGAGCAACGCGCCAAAGACAAGCAGGTAGAACGGCCCCTTCGCCACGCTCCAATGCTGCGCGGCTTCGAGAATGCCATCCTTCGACCAGAAGCCGGAGAAGAAGATTGGAAATCCGCACAGCGCCAGCATGCCGATGGTGTAAGTGATGAAGGTGAGCGGCATGTCGATCTTGAGGCCGCCCATCCGGCGAATGTCCTGCTCTTCGTGGCAGCCGTGAATCACCGAGCCCGCGCCGAGAAACAGGAGCGCCTTGAAAAACGCGTGCGTAATCAGGTGGAACATGCCGACGGCGACACCGCCCATGCCGAGGCCGGCCATCATGTAGCCGAGCTGCGAGACCGTTGAGTAGGCAAGGATGCGCTTGATGTCGTTCTGCGCGACGGCGATGAGCGCGGCGAAGACCGCGGTGGCCGCGCCTACCCAAGTAACGACGGTGAGAGCAACGGTGGTTCCCCCCGGATGGGCGCCGATCGACATGAACGGATAAACACGCGCGACGAGATAAACGCCAGCGGCGACCATGGTCGCCGCGTGAATGAGCGCGGATACCGGGGTGGGGCCTTCCATGGCATCGGGCAGCCAGACGTGCAGCGGAAGCTGGCCGCTCTTTCCGACGGCTCCGGCGAAGATGAGCAGGGCGATGGCGCCGGCGGCGCTGAGCCCGAGGCCCGCATGCTGCATCGAGAGGCCGACCAGTGAAAGCGGCTCGATCGAACCAAATCCGTGGTCATACAAAAGCAATGTGCCGGATGAAGAAAATAGCCAGACGATGCCTAGAAAAAAGAAAATGTCGCCGACGCGCGTGGTGACGAAGGCTTTTTTCGCAGCCGCCGCAGCTGAAGGCCTTTGATACCAGAAGCCGATGAGCAGATACGAAGTGAGGCCGACGATCTCCCAGCACATAAAGAACAGAAGCAAGCTGTTTGAGATGACGACGCCGAGCATGGCCCCGGCAAAGAGCGACATAAAGCAGAAGAAGCGGGTGAAGTTCTCGTCGTGGGCCATGTAGCCGACGGAGTAGATGAAGATGAGCAGTCCCACGAAGCTGACCATCACGAGCATGATGGCGGCGAGAGGATCGAGTACCCAGCCGAGATCGACGCGCGCCGCGCCAAAGTGGAACCACGTAAAACTGACGGTCTCGCGAACCATCGTGCCGCGCGACCACCCGCTCACAACATGCGTAAATGCGATCAGTGACAAGAAAAGCGAAAAACCGAGCGAGCCGGTGGCTAGGCCCGAAGCAAATCTGCGCCGCGGCTGCTTGAGCAGCGCAATGATTCCCGAAGCGACCATCGGCACTGCCGGGATCAGCCACAAAAGGCGCGTGATCGAGGACGCGGCGAACTGCGGAGCGAATGAAGTGGATTCCTGGATCAAGCGTTCACCCCTTCATCCTGTCGATCTTGTCGAGCTCGGTGGTGTTGGTATGGCGATAGATGGCGATGACGAGGCCCAGGCCCACAGCAGCCTCGGCCGCGGCTACGGCGATGGAGAAAATCGCGAACATCATGCCGGTGAGCGCCTCCGGAAGCGGGCCATAGCGCCAGAAAGCGATGAGGTTCAGGTTGGCGGCGTTGAGCATCAATTCGATGCCAATGAGCACCAGGATCGCGTTGCGCCGCACGAGCGCGCCGCCGAGACCGATGGCGAAGAGCAACGCCGCGACAAGAAGATAGCCTGCGAGTGGTGTCGTCATCGCGATCTCTCTTTCTCGTGCATGGCTACGATGACCGCGCCGATGGTGGCCGCAGTGAGAAGCAGAGCGAGAATTTCTAGCGGCAGCACGTAGCGGCCCACAAGCGCGTCGCCGATGTCGTGCACGGTAACGGAGGGAACGGCATTCTGCTGCGGAATCGCGCTCACGCTGGCAAGCACTGCCCATCCGATGACGGCAAAGACGCCTGCTGCGATCACGAGGCCCAGAAACCAGGTCTTGCTGAAGACACCGCCTTTGGGGAGATCGGAGCCGCGCGTGAGCAGGATGGCGAACACTATGAGGATGGCGACTGCGCCAATGTAAACGAGAATCTGCGCGAAACCGGCAAACTGCGCGTCGAGTTGAAGGAACAGCAGTGCCAGTCCGGCGAAGGCCACCGTGACGGCGAGCGCGCAGTGAACGAGATGCTTGAGCAGCACGGCGGCCAGGCCACCGGCCAGCGTGAGGGCCGCAAGCAGATAGAAGATCGGAGTCAATGTTCAAGCTCCCTATTCAGCATAGCGGTAGCTCCTGCGGCCAAAGTGCTCGCCGCGCATGCCCAGCCGGCCCATGACGATGTAGGTCGCCCCGAGAATGATGGTGCAGACCACCCAGCGCTGCCAGCCCTCGCCCATAAAATGCCATAGTGCGGTCACCAGCAGGTTGAGCAGCGTGAAGGGCAGAACGAATTTCCAGGCAAAGTTCATCAGCTGGTCCTGGCGCAGGCGGGGCAATGTTCCGCGCATCCAGATAAAAACGAAGATCGACATCATCACTTTGCCGAAAAACCAAACCCACGACGGAATGAATTGGAGGAACGAAAGCGGCGCCGACCATCCGCCGAGAAAGAGCGTAGTGCCGAGGCCGGAAATGGAGAACATGGCGAGATACTCGCCGAGAAAAAAGAGCGCGAATTTGAAGCCAGAGTACTCGGTGTGATAGCCGGCGACCAGCTCCGATTCGCCTTCGGGCAGATCGAAGGGCGAGCGATTGGTTTCGGCCGTTGCGGCGATGGCGTACATGAGAAAGCCAGCCAGGCCCCACGGCGTGAAGATGTACCAGTGCGGGAAGATGCCGGTGTACTGATCCTGCGCCGCAACGATCGTCGGTAACGAAAGCGAGCCGGAGATCATGACGACTGCCACGCTCGAGAGCAGCAGCACAACTTCGTAGCTGATCATCTGCGCAACGGCTCGCATGGCGCCGAGCAGCGAATATTTATTGCGGCTCGACCAGCCTGCCATGAAGACGGAGAGTTCTGTTGCCGCGCCCATGGCGAAGAAGAAGAGCAGGCCCGAGTCCATGTCGACCAGCACCATGTTGCGGCCCATAGGCAAGACCGCGAAACCCATGAAGACCGTGACCACAAGCGCGAGTGGCGCAAGAAAATGAACCACGGCGTTAGCGCTGAGCGGAACGATGTCTTCCTTGGTGAGCGATTTGATGCCGTCGGCGATCGGCTGGAATAGACCATAGGGGCCAACGCGATTCGGCCCAATTCGGTTCTGAATGCGGCCTAGACCTTTGCGCTCAAAAACGGTGGTGAGCGCGAAAAGGCCGGGAAAAACGCACACGATGGCGATGACGCTGAGCACGACGCCCGCTGCAGGCCGCAACGCGTCGGGCAAGAATCCGACCAGCCAATTGCGCAGGAGCACAAAGATCTGGTCGAGATTCACGAAGAAGGGATTCGTCGACATTGTCTAGCTCCCTCCTTCGGTTTTTGCAGGCGGAGCAGCGGACGGCGCCGGGTTAGTTGAGGCAGCGGCGTTGGCCGCGGCAGCTTTGGCGGCAGCTGCTTCCGCCGCAGCTTTGGCCTTTGCTTCCACTTTGGCTTTTTCTTCCGCAAGTCGCGCGTCCACTTCAGTCGCTTCTGTTGGATGGATTGAGTGGTAATACTCGTTCGATTTGGCAAGTTTCTCGCGATCTTCGAGCAGGCCGCCAAAGCGATCCTCGGTGGCCAGCTCAAATTGCGTGTCCATCTTGATGGCTTCGAACGGGCAAACTTCAACGCAGATCTGGCAGCTCATGCAAACGGAGATATCGATGTCGAAGCGCGCGGGATAAAACTGCTGCTTACCCACGTAGTCCGGCTTTTTGTCTGTACTTTTTTCGATGTAGATGCACTGGGGCGGGCATTCTTTTTCGCAGATCTGGCAGGCCACGCAGCGCATGCCGCCCAGCCAATCGGCGCCATCGTAAACGAGAAAGGGAAAGACGCGCGCGTTCTCGGCGGTCGGAATCCGTTGCTCCGGATACTCGACCGTCGTGAGCCGCTCTTTGGAGACGTAGCTTCCGAAGAAGTTTCGTGCAGTCTCCGCCATCCCCTTCAGCATTCCATCACCCAGCAATGTTGTTACTCCTGTTATCAGTTATCAGCAGTTAGTGATCAGCAACGGGCGACTACCTGTCCACTTCACCAAGGACAATATCCACGCTGCCAAAGATCAGTACGACATCGGCGACATTGTGCCCCAGGCACATGTCTTCCAGAATTGTGAGGTTGATGAGGCTCGGCGGGCGCACACGATAGCGATAGGGATTGGGTCCGCCGTCGCTGATGAGATAAAAACCGAGCTCGCCCTTGGGCGCTTCAATGCGCCCGTATGCCTCGCCGGGTTTAGGTCGAAAACCGCGAAGCTTCGCCTTCGGGTCCATGATTGGTCCGGCGGGAAGTTCCTTAAGCGCCTGTTCTAGAATCCGAATCGACTCGCGCATCTCGAGGATGCGGACCATATAGCGGTCGTAGATGTCGCCGTGGTCGCCAAGCGGGATGCGGAACTGGAATCGGTCGTAGATGCCGTAGTGGTCCACTTTGCGAATGTCGTAATTTACGCTCGACGCGCGCAGCATGGGCCCTGACACTCCGGCGTTCACGGCGAGCTCGGGCCGCAGAATGCCGACGCCTTGGCAGCGCGCCATCAGAATCTCATTGGTTGAGAGCAGCGCTTCAAATTCGTCAACGAACGCGTGCAGCCCGGCGACCACTTTTCGCGTGGCGTCGAGCCACGGCGCGGACACGTCGACGCGGCAGCCACCGAAGCGCATGTAGTTGCACATCATGCGCGAGCCGGTGAGCGATTCGAAGAGATCGAGAATCTTTTCTCGCTCCTTGAAGGCGTACATCAGTGGCGTGCCGCTGGCGCCCATCTCCTGAATAAGAAAGCCGATGGATGAGGCGTGGTTCTGAATTCGCGTCAGCTCGGCGAGAATCACTCGAATGTACTCGGCGCGCTCGGGAACCGGCTGGCCGACGAGCTTCTCCACCGCCAGCGCGTACGCCCAGTTGTTGGTGAGCGAGCAGAAGTAATCGAGGCGGTCGGTATACGGCATCGACGCCAGATACGAGGCGCCCTCGGCAATTTTCTCGTGATTCCGGTGCAGGTAGCCAAAGACGGGCTTGAGGCGGATCACGCGCTCGCCGTCAAGCGCCACATCCATGCGGAAGACGCCGTGCGTCGACGGATGGTGCGGCCCCATGGCAACTTCGAGCAGCTCGCCTTCGCCGTCCGGCTCAATGACCGGCGGCCGATTCCAGCCTGCGACTCTCTCCGCTTTGATTTCAACTGCGCTCATTCTCTGTTTGGGCTACTCCCAATTCCTTATTGACTATTCCCTTGCGCGGCTTCGGCCACGCGATGCTCCTCCGCCCGTTTCAGCACTTCATCGTGAGGAGTCGGCTCGTATTCGAAGTCGTCCGGTTCCACGTAATCCTTGCGCATCGGATGGTCCTTGAATTCCGGCCACATCAAAATGCGGCGCAGGTCGGGATGGCCGGTGAAAACAATTCCATACAGATCGAAGACTTCGCGCTCCTGGAACTCGGCCGCGCGCCAGAGGGGTGTAAGCGACGGAAGCTCGACCTGATCCTTCCGATTTGCCGTTCGCATGCGGATCACGAGCGGTCCGTGCTTTTTCTCGACCGAAAAAAGGTGGTAGACCACTTCAAGACAGCCTGGCTCGACGTGCTTGCGAGTTTCTTCGACGGTCTCTTCGACGGGCTGGTCCATTTTCTGCCCGTCGGGACCGTCGACGGTTTTCGTCACCGTGCGCGTGACCTTCACTTTTTCCGCGACTTCCTTATCGGGCCAGTCGACACCGGAGACATTGGAGAGAAAATCGAAGGCCAGCTCGGCGTCGTCGCGTAGAAATGTCGCGACAGCGACGGCGTATTCGGGCGTGAGGCGTAGCGAGTGCTGCGCGGAGGGGCTGGGGTTCGGCACAAACTCCATGCCCGCGCCGGGAACCGCCGCCTCAATCGCCGCCTTGATCTCTTCCACCCTCTTCATTTCAATCCCGGTTCGAAGTTCACAGTGGTTAGTGGTTAGTGGTTAGTGGTTAGTTCGCAGTTTCGCGTTTGCTCGTTCCGAAGTCCCTTAGTCCCTAGTCCCTTAGTCCCTAGTCCCTTAGTCCCTGTATTTCCACCGGCCACACGCCTTGATTCGAGGTGGGCTCCAAATCGTGCTCGCCCTGCTCGGGCACGGGAAACTCGCCTTGTCCATTGGCATTCAAATAACGCGGGCGCTCTGGGCCGGTCAGATGCTGACCATCAATCTTTTTCTGCAACGTCATGAAGGCTTGGATGAGCGCTTCAGGCCGCGGCGGACACCCGGGAATGTGCACATCGACAGGAATGTAACGGTCAATCCCCTTGAGCACGTTGTAGCCCTGCTTGAACGGCCCTCCCGAGATCGCGCATGCGCCCATCGCGATTACGTAGCGCGGCTCGGCCATCTGGTTGTAGAGGCGCACCACCTGCGGGGCCATCTTCTTGGTTACGGTGCCGGAGATGATCATCAGGTCGGCCTGCCGCGGCGACGGCCGGAAGATCTCTGCGCCGAAGCGAGCAAGGTCGTAGCGCGCCATGGTGGTGGCGATCATCTCAATGGCGCAGCAGGCGAGGCCGAACTGCATGGGCCACACCGAACTCTTGCGGCCCCAGTTGTACAGTTCCTCGATGGTCGCGACAAAGACGCCCTGCTTGCCAAGTTCGATTTTGAGTTGCTGGTCCACGGATCGCGTTGCTCCAGTTTTCAGTGATCAGTCGTCAGTTTCCAGCCTTCTGTTGCCGGTCCGCCAGCGCCTTTTCACTGACAACTGACAACTGAAAACTGACAACTGCCTTTCACGCCCAGGTCAGCACACCCTTGGCCCACGCCCACGCCAGACCCTCGACGAGCAGAAGCACGAATACAAGCATGGCGAGGCATGCGGCTGCGCCCAGGCCGGTAAATGCCACAGCAAACGGCAGCAGGAAAACGGCTTC
>JBKQOX010000063.1:0-20047 GCA_052145255.1 Occallatibacter sp. | reverse complement strand
CCTGAAACCTGCGACAAACAAGGCTGAATCGAAGTTTCCACAGGCAAATGGCGTGGTTTAGAGAGCAGATGCGGGAAATGTGAACAAAATACAAGATGTTGTGGTTTGTTCTTGACACGCACCATGGACAGCGGTAAGTTTTCATCTGCGGCTGTAAACAGGCTGTTAAAAAATACCGGCGCAAACCGAGCAATTCCCGAGTTCAAGTGCTCCATCCAGCATCTCCTAAATGGGCAATCGAAGCGGAGATTCCCACCTGGCGGAGATGGCTCCAGGGTACGGTAACTAGGAAAGAGCTGGATGGGTCGGCGGGCCGCGGACGACGCTGGAATTCTCGGAATTTCGATCCCAGTTTCTGCCTTTGTTTCCAAATAGTTGCGGGTTGTACCCGCGCTCCGGCTGCGTGGCCGGTGATAGGGCTTTTTACGTTGATTTCGACCCATGGAGAGTAACAAGATGAACGAGGCTCACCTTCAGACTTCGACCGCTGCTCACCCGCCCACACCCAGTACGCAGGGCCTGACCTTTTCCCGGCGCTTTTCGAAAGAGGGAGTTTCCCCCTACGACGAGCTGGCCTGGGAGCGCCGCACCGCATCGATCACCGACACCAAGGGGAACACGATCTTCGAGCAGAAGGACGTGGAAGTACCTGTGGACTGGTCGATGACGGCGACGAACATTGTGGCTTCAAAGTACCTGCACGGTCAGATCGGCACGCCGGAACGCGAAACGGGTGTGCGGCAATTGGTGGCGCGCGTGGCAGAGTCGGTGCGCGACTGGGGCATGGCCGGAGGTTATTTTGCCACGGCAGTGGACGCTGGGATCTTTCACGACGAGCTGGCGCACCTGCTGCTGACGCAGAAGGCGGCGTTCAACTCGCCGGTGTGGTTCAACGTTGGCTGCGACCGGCTGGAGCCGGAGGCGGACGGACAGAACTGGCACTGGGACCCGGTGACGGGCGGGGTACAGTATTCTGCCACGGGCTACAGGAACCCGCAGTGCTCGGCGTGCTTCATCAACGCGGTAGACGACTCGCTGGACTCGATTCTGACGCTGGCGAAGACGGAAGGCATGCTGTTCAAGTGGGGATCGGGCACGGGGACGAACCTGTCGTCGCTGCGCGGATCGATGGAGCTGCTCTCGGGCGGCGGGTCGGCCAGCGGACCGCTGAGCTTCATGCGCGGATTTGATGCCTTTGCCGGCGTAATCAAGAGCGGCGGTAAGACGCGGCGTGCGGCCAAGATGGTGATCCTGAATGTGGACCATCCGGACATCGTGGACTTTATCGAGTGCAAGTCGAAAGAGGAAGCGAAGGCATTCACGCTGATCAAGGCGGGCTACGACGGAAGCGGGCCGGATTCTGAGGCTTTTTCGTCTATTTTCTTTCAAAACGCCAACAATTCTGTACGGGTCAGTGACGAGTTTATGCGCGGCTACGAAGCCGACGGGGACTTCACCACATATACGGTGAAGGGCCACCAGCCGGTGAAGACTTATAAAGCGCGCGAGATCATGGGCAAGATCGCGGAGTCGACGTGGCTTTGCGGCGATCCGGGGATGCAGTTCGACGACACGATCAACAAGTGGCACACCAGCAAGAATACGGCGCGGATCAACGCATCGAATCCATGCAGCGAATACATGTTCCTGGATAACTCGGCGTGCAACCTGGCGAGCCTGAACCTGATGAGGTTCGTGACGCCGGCGGGGACGTTCGATACCGCTGCGTACCGGCACGCGATTTCGGTATTGATCACCGCGATGGAGATCCTGGTGGACAACTCGGGCTATCCAACCGAGGCCATTGCGCGGAACTCGCACGACTACCGGCCGCTGGGGCTGGGCTATGCGAACTTGGGCGCACTGCTGATGTCGATGGGGCTGCCGTACGACTCCGAAGCCGGACGCGATCTGGCGGGGAGCATGACGGCCATGATGACGGGGCAGGCCTACCTGCAGTCGGCGATCATCGCGGCGCAATGCCCGCCACTGACTTCGGCGACGCCGCTGACAGCGAGCGTGGAGCACCAAGGCGGAGCATGCCCCGGATACTACGTGAACCGCGAACCGTTCCTCGACGTGATCCGGATGCACCGAGCCGAAGTGAATAACATCGGGAAGTCTCGCCAGAGCGGCGAGCCGTTCACGGTGCCGCAACTGGACGCGCTGATTGATGCCAGCCGCGAGTGCTGGGACATGGCGCTGCTCTACGGTGAGCGCTATGGCTATCGCAATTCGCAAACCACGGTGCTGGCGCCGACGGGGACGATCGGCTTCATGATGGATTGCGACACGACGGGAATTGAGCCGGATCTGGCGCTGGTGAAGTACAAGAAGCTGGTGGGCGGCGGCATGATCAAGATCGTGAACAACACGGTGCCGTCGGCGCTCTTCAAACTGGGATATGACAACGAAGAAGTGAACGCGATCGTCAGCTACATCGACGCGACGGGCACGATCGAGGGCGCGCCGGGGATCAAGCCGGAGCACCTGGCGGTGTTCGATTGCAGCTTCAAGCCGGCGAAGGGCACGCGGTCGATTCATTACATGGGGCATATCAAGATGATGGCCGCTGCGCAGCCGTTCCTGTCGGGCGCGATCTCAAAGACAGTGAACTTGCCACATGAGGCAACAGTGGAAGACGTGGCCGAAGCCTACGCGGAAAGCTGGCGGCAGGGCATTAAGGCAGTGGCAATTTACCGCGACGGATCGAAGGGCACGCAGCCACTGAACACGAGCATGGATGCGAAGAAAGAGCCTTCGGCGCTGGACGTGGTGGGCAGCCGGCTGCTGAGCAATCTGGCGGCGTCACAAGCGGCGGCCGAAGCCGATGTGAAGCTGCTCGAGGCGCATTCGGCCGACAAGGTCGAGATCAGCGCCAAACAATTGCTGGCAACGGTGCAGGCATTCCAGAAAGCGCTCGACGAAATTGCCGCGGCAGCGGCGGTTCCGGTGCTCACACCGGCGCCGGCGATGAATACTGCGACTGAGATTCCACGGGAAGCGCAGGATCTGAATGCTCCGCCGCGCGCGATCCGTCACAGGCTACAGGAGGAGCGTGCGTCGCTCACGCACAAATTCTCCATCGCCGGGCACGAGGGCTACATCACCGTGGGAATGTATCCCAACGGCCAGCCGGGCGAGATTTTCATCCGCATGGCCAAGGAAGGATCGACGGTGAGCGGGCTGATGGACGCGTTTGCGACATCGGTTTCTCTGGCGCTGCAGCATGGCGTGCCGCTGAAGGTGCTGTGCGAGAAGTTTGCGCATACGCGGTTTGAGCCTTCGGGCTGGACGGGCAACGAGCAGATCGGGTACGCAAAGAGCCTCATGGACTACATGTTCCGCTGGCTGAATCTGCGCTTCCTTTCCGGGCAGCAGCTGACGCTGTTCGCTGGGCTGGGTCAGCAAGCTCCGCAGTTGACGGCGTCGCCGAGCATGATGGCGGAGAGCGATCTCGATGAAGATGAATCGCCGACGACGCAGCAGCACATTGCGCGGCTGGCGGAGGAAGTGGCGAAGCGTCTGGGCCAAGTTACTGCAACGCAAGTGACGGCAAGCGGCGGGCACTCGGGGGGCGGCATCGCACCGGAGCCGCAGGCCGAAACGGGCGGCAGCGCACCGCGGCGGATGACGGAAGCCCAAATGCGCCAGGCGCCGGCGGGCTCTCCGCAGGTACCGAGCATGCAGGACCGCGGGCTGTATCACGCGGCCGACGCGATGCGAGGCATGTACGACATGGGTGACGCGCCGAGCTGCGGGACATGCGGCGCGATCATGGTGCGGAACGGGAGCTGCTACCGCTGCATGAGTTGCGGTTCGACGAGCGGTTGCAGCTAAGCAAACTGAGATCGGCACGAATCGGGGACGTTCATTTGAGGCCAGGAGACAATCTCCTGGCCTTCTGTTTTCGATTTGAATTGAAGCAAGACAAGAATGCGCGGCTGGCAAGTTCAGGCGTTGCCAAAGACGGGAATGGATGCGCCATGGATGACACGCCGAGGGCCGCGGGAAAACCCTGAGTGGAATTCAAGAAGGCTGCGGTAGAATCCTCGCAAGCAAGCGTCCGCCCGAAAAATCTCAATCAAGAGAGTATTGCGATGACGGATCAAAGACGGACCTGCATTTGGGCTGTTCTGGGAGCGCTGGCGCTGATGATATGCGCGGCGACGGGGCTGAAGTTGGCTGGTCGCGTGACTGTGCAGCGCTTGCGCCCGTGAACACGAGCGATCGCATGCGCGGTCTGTGCGAAGGCGCGTGGTAGGATTTGCGGAGACTGCGAGGAGTTGATGGCCGCCGCTGCTCCGATTCATGTCCAGATTTCGCGCCGCGAATGGATCGTTATCCTCCTCCTGGTTCTCTCGGTGGTCATCAATTATGTTGACCGCAGCAACCTGGGACTGGCGATGCCGCTGCTGGAGCGGCAGTTTTCATTTTCGTCGCTGCGCGCGGGCGAACTGCTGTCAGCATTTTTCTGGACCTATGCGCTCGTACAGCTCTTTGGGCTAGCGGGTGAGTTGACCGACCGTTTCCCCGTGGGATGGGTGCTCATGCTCGGGTACCTGCTGTGGTCGACGGCCACCGCTTTTATAGGGCTGACGACAAGTTATGCGGCGCTTTTCGCGCTGCAGCTCGTGCTCGGGCTGGGCGAGTCGGTCGCGTATCCATGTTATTCGCGCATCTTTGCAGCTATGCCGCAGGAGCACCGCGGACGGGCGAACGCATTCATCGACGCGGGAACCAAGATGGGGCCAGCGGCAGGCGCGTTTGTTGGCGGAATGGTGCTGGTGCACTGGGGATGGCGCATGCTGTTTGTGGTTTTTGGAGTGGGTGCGCTGGCGTGGATGCTGCCCTGGTATTTTGCAATGCCGCGCGGCGGGCCTGCCGTGCATAGCAAGCGAAGTGCACAGGAGGCCGGTGCGGCGACGCCGGCTTCCGGCTCGACTGGGTCGATTGCGAAGATGGTGCGCTTGCGATGCGCGTGGGGAACGACGATTGGCCACTTCAGTGGAAATTACTTTTACTACTTCCTGCTGGCGTGGCTGCCGACCTACCTTGTACAGGAAGAACATCTTTCGATTCGAAACATGTCGAGGCTGACCGCGGCAATTTTCCTGTTGATCGCCTGCACGACGCTCCTATCGGGCTGGATTTCTGATCGGCTGATCGCTCGCGGCGTTTCGGCTACGACGGTGCGGCTCAGATTGGTGGTCGGCGGGCAGGCGATGGCGTCTTGCCTGCTTGCGCTCACGTTTGTCCACGGACATCCGCTGATCGCGCTGGGATTGTTGGCGATCGCGTGCGTTGGTCACGGCGGATACGCTTCAAATCATTGGGCGATTGCGCAAACTCTCGCGGGCCCGGCAATGGCAGGGCGATGGTCGAGCCTGCAGAATGGCGTGGCGAATTTTGCGGGAATCGTTGCGCCGTGGCTGGCTGGGCTGATTGTTCAGACGCGAGGGAGCGCGCGCCTGGCATTTGTGGTCACAGGCGGAGTGGCGCTCGTTGGCGCGCTTTCATGGGCATTGTTGGTGCGGCGGGTTGAGGCGGTGAATTGGGAGGCTGTGTAAACAGTGCTGCGGCGGGCATTTTGGCTGCCGTGTTCATTACCGAATCGTGGCACGCGCCTCAAGCTTGCGAATGGATTTGAGCATTTCCGCGAGGTTGTTCTTGCCGATCTCGCGCTCGAATTCGTTTTGCATTCTGTCGAGGGCGGCGATCACGCGCAGGGCGCAGCGCTTGCCTTGCGGCTTCAGCGTAAGAAGATAAGCGCGCGCATCCTGAGAGTCGATTTTGCGCTGCAAGAGCCCCTTGGCCTCAAGCGACGAGACGCAGTGGCTGAGATTGCCGCGGGTGGTGGCGAAGGTTTCGGCTAGTTGGGACGGCTTAACCTGGCGGGGCGCCTCGAAAAAGAGAGCCGCGAGGACAAGAGCTTCAAGGAAGCCAAGACTGTCGGCCGCGAGGACGCGCGAGGCGAGCGCCTCAAAGCGGCGCGACGCGCGATTGACTGCGAACATAGGGCTTTCGAGGAGGAAGGCGTCGATGCGCATGGTGAATGCAGTTAGTTTAGCACCTCAACTATTCACGATGATACAAAATCGTCGTTGCGAAGCATGATCTTCGGCGGCGATGCTCTAACTGAGCAATTCAATGCGCCGATTGCAAATCATTCATCTTCGCTGCGGTATGTTGCTCCTGCTGCTAGCGGGAAGGCCCGGAGCCGCCTTCGCGCAGAACGCGCCGACATCATCAACTGCGTCGGCAAAGGGGAAACCCGAGACAATGGTGGTGCTGGGCACGGCGACGCCGGTGCCGCTGGCTGAGTCGCAACGGTCAGTGGAGATCCTGTCGGTGAAGGGACAATCGCTGGCCGCCGAGTCGCCTCAGGATCTTTTGCGCGACGATTCATCGGTATTCCTCGAGGAGAGGGGCACGGGCGGAGGACAGGCTGACCTGGTGTTGCGCGGCGGAAGCTTTGAGCAGACGCTTGTGCTGCTGAACGGATTTCCCATCAACGACGCGCAGACTTCACACCACAACCTCGATTTGCCGGTTCCACTGGAGGCGATGGATTCGATCCAGGTGCTGGAAGGGGCCGGGTCGACTTTGCACGGTCTGGACGCGCTCAGCGGAGTGGTGGATTTCCTGACGGCAGCGCCGGATCACGATTCGATTTTTCTGCGTGGCGGGGAGGGCAGCTTCGAATCGAATGAGGAGACGCTGATGGCCGGAGCGACGCGCGGGCGATGGAGTGGGCGCTTGACGGGGGAGCGCAACTTTTCGACAGGATTCATGGCCGATCGCGACTATCGCAATGAGGATACTTCTGCGGAGTCCTGGGTGGGGACACGGCTCGGTGTGAGCGATTTGCTTTTTGCGGTGAGTGACAGATCGTTTGGGGCGAACCAGTTTTATGGGGACTACCCTTCGTGGGAGCGGACGAAGGGTTGGTTCGGCGGAGTACGACAGGATCTGGGCAACCGAACCGAGGCGGCGTTCGCGTACCGACGGCACACAGATGAATTCGTGCTCTTCCGCGACGATCCGGCAATTTACGAAAACAATCATATTGACGGGTCGTGGCAGGGATCATTGCGGCGCACAGAGAATCTGCCGGCGGGATCGCTCCTGTTGATGGGGCTGGAGGCAGATGGCGACAGCATTCGCAGTAACAATCTGGGCCTGCATGCGCGGAATCGCGGGGCGGGGTACGTGGACCTGGACCTGCGGCCGGCGAAGAAACGCTGGAGTTTGTCACTCGGGGCGCGCGAGGAGATTTTTTCGGGAGGCGCGCAGGCGGTGTTTTCTCCGGAATTGGCGGGAAGTTTTCGCGTGGCGAACAGCTTGAAGCTGCGTGCGACCGGAGGGCATGGATTCAGGATTCCGACGTACACCGATCTGTACTATTCCGATCCGTCGACGCTCGGGAATGCCAGTCTAAGAGCAGAGTCAGCGTGGACCGGGGATGGAGGCGTGGATTGGACGCCGTCAGCGAAGGTCACGCTTTCAGCGACGGGATTTTATTCGCAACAGCACGACACCATCGACTATGTGAAGAGCGCGACGCCGAATCCGCATCTGCCGGCGGGCTGCCCGGCGAACATCTGGTGCGCGGATAATCTGAATGGACTGCACTTTGCCGGCGTTGAGACGAGCTTCACGTGGATTCCAAAGAAATCGCAGACGGTGCGGATCGAATGGACGGGTTTGCATGGGGCGCAGACCGCGCTGCATGGGCTTGAGTCGGAATATGTTTTCAATTATCCTGTCGAAAACGTTCATGCGTCGTGGACATGGGCGATGGGACACGACATTGTTCTGACAAACGCGGTGCAGCTGGCGCAGCGATATCAACAGACGGTGTACCCAGTGTGGAACGCGACTTTGACTCGCGATACCTGGAAGGTGAGGCCGTATTTACGGCTCATGAATGCGAGCAACACCGGATACCAGGAGATCAGCGGCGTGAACATGCCGCCGCGAACGATCACGGGCGGGATTGCGGTGCAGTTGGGGCGATAGCGGCCGCTAAGAAGGGATTTTCTTGCGCCACGCAGACCCGATTCTGCTAAATTGATGGCGTACCTCGGCAGCCCGCGTCGCAGGCCGAACCTGCGGGCTCTACCTGCTTTCTCCAGCTCTTGAGAGACTGCGGATGGAGGCGTTCAGGAGCACACCGGGAGGGTGTGCCTGCGCTTCGCGTTCGCAGTAACCTTCCCTCGACTCAACTGACCCTAACGCAGAGGAGATGAGCGATGAGCCAAGCAGAGAATCACCACAGAATCAACTACATTGAGTTCGCGGCAACGGACGTGGCGCGCGCGAAGCAGTTTTATGCGGCCGTATTTGGCTGGAGTTTCCAGGACTGGGGGCCCGATTACATCAGTTTCGAAGCGGCGCACGCCGGCGTTCACGGCGGGTTTCGCACAGCCAAGCAGGAAGAGACTCGCGGTGACGCGGCGCCCCTGGTCGTGCTTTACTCCACGGATTTGAAAGCGACGGAGAAAGCGATTGTTGCCGCGGGCGGCAAGATCGTGGTGCCGACCTTCGAATATCCCGGCGGGCGGCGATTCCATTTCTCCGATGGAGTTGGGAACGTGCTGGCGGTCTGGTCAGAGTGACAAAAGCAGGGAATAGGGAATAGGGAGTAGTGGCTCCGCGTCTTGCGTAGATCGCGGCGACGCTTGAGGGAGGAGCCACGCGAAGACTGAATCGCCTAGGCCAGATACTTCTTGAGAAATTCAAGTGAGCGCTGGCGAGCCTCTTTGGCTGCAGCGGCGTTGTAGCTCGGGCGCGGGTCGCAATTGAAAGCGTGGCCTGCGTCGTACCAGTAGATTTCAACTTCAGGGTGCGCGGAGTGGACTTTCCCGACTTCAGCGGCGGGAATGTGCGTGTCCTGATTGCCGAAGTGGAGCATGACAGGGCACGTGGGTTTCTCGCCTGCGTAGTTGCCGATGCGACCGCCGTAGTAGCCCACGGCCGCGGCCGGCCGAAGGCGCGTGGCGGACAGCCAGGCGATGGTGCCGCCAAGGCAATAGCCAACGACGCCGACCTTCTTGTGCGTCGTACCGGCGGCATAGTCAACCGCTGCGGCAACGTCGACGATCGCTTTGTCGACATCGAATTTTGGAAATAGGCTCATCGCGGTTTGCATGCCGGCCGGATCGTAGCAGAGATCGATGCCGGGCTGGATGCGGTCAAAGAGCGCGGGGGCGACGGCGAGGAAGCCATCGCGCGCCCAGCTGTCTGCAACGGAGCGGATGTGGGCATTGACGCCAAAGATCTCCTGGACAACGACGAGGCCGGCGATCGGCTCGGTTACGGGACGGGCGACATAAGCGCTGAACGAGTGCCCGTCGGCAGCGTGCAGAGTTACAGATTCACTCATGAAGGGATCTCCTGAAGAGATTCCAGTATCCATTGTGGGCGCGAGAGCGATCAAGCGGCGTGGAAGGCTGCGCCGAGTTGGGGTCAAGGATTCGGCTTAGTTCACGCGCGGCGGAAGCTGGCGCGGCTTGCGCGGGCCGAGATCCTCGCGAACCAGTGTGAGGCCGAGAAGCAGGCGCTCGAAACTATCGGATAGCCGTGCGAAGAGTGGCGCTTCCTGCTCGTATTCGAATAGATTGAACTGGCTGACGATGAAGTAGCTCTCCTTGCCGGCGCGGATGAGATCTTCGATGCTAGGTTGATGGCGGCGGAGACGACGGCTGGAACCGCTGACCTCGGGGTACATGCCGGCGACGAAGAGGGCGTAGTCGCCGATGTATTTGCGCAGCGCGCGCTCGGCATCGAACGAAGCTGCGGAGCCATGAATGGGATCTGCAGCACGCTCCATTTCTTCGAGCTGCACAATGGGGCGGCCTGCGGCGTCGCGGATGCTGTAGAGCTTGTCGGCCTGGGAGAAGTCGCAGAGGATGCGGGCAACGTAGAGAGTGAGATCGGGATCGTGCAGGCCCAATTTGCCTTCATAGGTGTTGCGCACGATCTGCTGGAAGAAGGGTTCGAGCGGATGAGGCTGGGCCTGCATACACACCTCCCAAGCGGAGACTCGCGATGAAGCGATCTCCTGTTGCCGAAACGGCTGCGCGCGAGCGGCCTGGTTCGATGCCTGTAGCCGCTGCTGTTCCGTTTGATGCTGCTCGGGGAAGACGCCAGCGGCGGCCCAATTCATTAATCTTTAACACTGAGCTTATCGGAAGAGTTGCGTTTGGCAAGAGGGGGAGCCAACTTTGTTGGCAGAGAGATGGTTCGACTGCGAATGGCGAAAAAATGAAGGGGCAGCCGCGAAGGGCTGCCCTTGAGCGCGGGAATGATGCGCCATTAGACTGTGGCTGGGGTACGCTGTTCAAGCTCGGCGAGGCGCTTGGCGAGCAGCGATTCCAATTTGACGAGCGCGGCGGAGAAGCCCTCGATACCTTCCTTGAGCTTGTCGCTGGCCATGTGATCGGCGGCATGCATGCGATCGAAAGTGGCTTTGTCCATTGCGATTTTCTCGATTGCCATGGTCGTTGCGTTCGCCGGATCGAGCTTCCGCGGCAGATCGCCCTGGGTGGATTCGAGCTCGGCAAGAAATTGCGGCGAGATGGTGAGCAGGTCACAACCGGCCAGCTCCGTGATTTCGCCGATGTTGCGGAAGCTGGCACCCATAACAACAGTCTTGTATCCGAATTTCTTGAAGTAGTTGTAGATGCGCGTGACCGACTGAACGCCGGGATCGTCAGCGCCCTGGTAGTCCTTGCCCGTGTCCTTCTTGTACCAATCGAGGATGCGGCCGACGAATGGCGAGATGAGGGTGACGCCGGCGTCGGCGGCAGCGATAGCCTGATGGATGCCGAAGAGCAGCGTGAGATTGCAATGGATGTCATCCTTCTCAAGAACTTCGGCGGCGCGAATGCCCTCCCACGTGGAGGCGATCTTGATAAGCACGCGATTGCGGCCAACGCCCGCAGCGTCGTATTGGGCGATGATGGAGCGCGCCTGCTTGATGGTCGCGTCGGTGTCATAGGAGAGGCGCGCATCCACTTCAGTGGAGACTCGGCCGGGAACGATGGCGAGAATCTTTTTGCCGAAGGCGATGGCCAGACGCTGGAACGCAAGATTGGCGACAGCCTGGTCGGTGGCGCCTTCGCCCAGCTCATTGCGCGATTCCTTCAGTACGCCGTCCACGATGGGCTGATAATGCGGCATCTGCGCGGCGGCGGTGATGAGGGACGGGTTGGTGGTCGCATCCTGGGGATGAAACTTTTCCATCGCCTCCATGTCGCCAGTGTCGGCGACAACGACGGTGAACTTACGCAACTGTTCTAGTAGATTTGGCATGATTCCTCCAGCGGGGAAGCTGGGATTCGACTCGTTTCCTACGCGACCAGTGTACCTCTTATCCATTAAGATGCGCTGAATGCGGAGTGGGTGCGCCGCGCGCGAGCTACTCCGCTTCGACAGTGTTTACGAGGACGCCCAAGCCGGGGATGGAGACTTCGACACGGTCGCCGGGGGAGAGTGGGGCGATGCCGGAAGGTGTTCCGGTGAGAAGCAGGTCGCCGGGCTCGAGCGTGAAGACGGACGTGATGAAGGCGAGGAGCTCACGGAGCGAAAAGATGAAATCGAGCGTGGAGGCGTGCTGGCGGCGCTCGCCGTTGAGATGAGTTTCGATGGTGAGCCCGGCGTCGAGGTCGAGCTCATCGCTGACGATGGGTCCGATGGGACAGAAGGTGTCAAAACCCTTGGCGCGAGTCCACTGACCGTCCTTATTTTGGAGGTCGCGAGCGGTGACATCGTTGGCGAGCGTGAACCCGCGCAAGACGTCGCGCCAGTTGGCATCCGGCTTGAGGTTGCGCGCGCGACGGCCAATGACGACCGCGAGCTCGCCTTCGAAGTCGACGCGCTGAGAAACGGCAGGCATGCGGATGACGCCGCCGGGCGCGAGCAGCGATGAGGTGGGCTTGAGGAAGATCAGCGGTTCCGTTGGCATTTCATTGCCGAGTTCGCGGACATGCGCGCGATAGTTGCGGCCGACGCAGACGATCTTGGATGGCGTGACGGGCTGAAGGAGTTGAGCGGCAGAGAGCGGCATGGGCGCAAAGGAGGCCGCCGGGCTGGCGCTCTGCAACTTGAAAGCGAGATCTTCGTCGGGCGCGGGAGCGGGACCGGAGATCCACAACTCGCCGTTGCGGTCTTCGACTGTGCCGTATTGAGTGCGTCCATTCAGCGAAAAGCGGCAAAACTTCATGCGCAGACTCCCTCTAGAAGAAATTCTTCATCTCGAAGCCGGCGCGGCATTGCGAGCGGGGCCTAAAGATGCTTGAGAGCAAGCCGTGCGAGCGACTCTTCCGACGAACGCTGCTGATCCGGACTCTTTGCACCGTAGACCGTTAAAACGATGACATTGCTCCCCTGCTTCACTGACAGTGTCCAGATATTCTGCATCCCCGAGAGCGACGCCGCGTCACCAATTCCGCTGACATCCGTCTTGGTCATCCCCTGAACGGGCATGATGATTCGCGCCCAGGCCGAGGCATCGCGCAGCACAATGCTTACTCCTTGCAGGCTGCCCTTCCACATGCAGCCAGTAGTGCCCAGCGGCATGGACGAAACTGAGTTACCGAGCACCTGGGCGATTTCTTCCGCAGTCAACAGGTTACACAGTTCCGCGGCGCTCACAATTCGAGGCAGCGTGGCCAATAGTCCGAACGCCACGAACACTCCCCATCGATGCGCTGATGCTTTCATGGTGGACCTCCCTCAGTTGTAGCATTCTAGCAAAACAAAGAAGCCCCCGGATGGGCCGACCGGAGTGTCTATTGGTTGAGCTCGCGCCTGGATCGTCGCCCACTCGGCAATTACCCGTCGGTAAACGGCTGATTGCTTGTCGCAGGCTAGGGAGCGGGGACGGTATCCGATGCCTCGTCGGAGCGAGCGCTTTCACGGCGATCCTGATCGATGGCGGTGACGGCGTAGATGTAGGTGCGGCCGGGCTGAACGTTCGAGTCATGATAGCCGGGACCGACGACGGGTTGCGCGGGAGAGATGCGCTGCCAGGCTGCGCTTGCGTCGGAATCGCGACGATAGACGATGTAGCCGGCGAGATCGGCCTCAGTGCCGGGGAGCCAACTGAGGTCGATCGCGGGACCGGCGCCATTTTCGCCCACGGTCGCCACCGCGGCGAGGCCTTTGGGCGCGCTGGGAGGGAAGACATTGATGGCCTCGATGCGCAGAGGAGGAGAAAGTGGTCCGGCGAGCTCGAGGGTTGAGCCGTCGACAGCGACGCGGGCGACACGCTGGGCGCGATATTCGTAGGTCTGGCCGAAACGAATGCTGGTGTCGAGTGCGCGATCGGAGTGAGCAGCAGGTTCAACAAGGAGGCTTTGCTCGATTGGCTCGGGGGGCTGCGCCAGTAGGCCCTGATCCGATTTCTTCACGGGGGGCGAGAGGAGCCGGCGGACGAGGCGGATGGCGACGGGAGATGAGTCGTTCGGAACCGGCGTCCAGCGCAGGAGCACACCGTTCTTTCGCATCTCCGCAGTCAGGTCTTCGAGGACGGGTGGCGCCTCGCCAGCCAGAGTCTCAGCGCGGTTCGAAAGTGCGGCGGAACGGCCTTTGCGATTGACAAGCTCGACAAAATACGTGATGACACGCGGAGGGCCAGCGGCGAGTTCGGGAAAAAGCGTGTCATTAAAGGTGGCAGCTGCTCCGGGAGCGAATTCGAGCGTTGCGGCGACGGAACATTTTGGGTCGGCGGCCTGATTGCGGCAGACACGGACGGCGATGTTGCCTTTGAGCAGGACTTTGTCGGTGGTCTTTGTGGGCATGGTCCAGGCGAGAGCGACCTGGGAGCCGGTGCGGACAGCGGAGAGATCGCTGACGGGAACGGGAAGGTTGAGTGAGGGCGGCAGAGGAGCGCCGGGCATGCCGCAGCCGGCGAGGGCCAACGCGGACACGAATGCCGCGATTAATGTGGCCAGATGCGTTGAGTGCCACGGGTGCGCGCGCGGATTCCTTACCGATTGCATGGCGCTTTCAGTCTAATGGAGCGACTTGCCCGAGCGTGCGAAAGGGTCACTGGATTGGTGCTTGAAGCGGAATCCGATTGACTGAGCCATGAGCGCTTGGGAAGATTGGGTGTCGGGCAGACTACCCTATACAGGATTCGGAGCCGGCGCCGTGGCAGGATGGCGGGGCCGGATGGACGAAACCGGTTGTAAACCATTGATCCAGTTAAGCTCAGCCAGGCCATGTGGGCGCGCGAACGACGAAAGAAGGAAACCAGTGTCATTTTTCCGAGATTATT
Organism: Occallatibacter sp.; assembly: GCA_052145255.1. Lineage (GTDB taxonomy): Bacteria > Acidobacteriota > Terriglobia > Terriglobales > Acidobacteriaceae > Telmatobacter. Next base: position 5,760 of record JBKQOX010000063.1, on the reverse strand, counting down.
TACGCGAAAACAAAGTCTTGCACGATCCCAGATTCGACGAAACCGACGAGGATTTCCTGGTGCAGGCTCTTTTGCAGGCGCGGATGAACCGGTCGAGGGGCAATATCGTGATCAAGGCGGGGTTTTTCGGCAAGAGAGATTTGGAGCGGGAGCTGAAGACGCCGAAGGCCCAGGAGGCTTTGCACTTTGTGGCGGGGTTTCTTGGTTACACAGCCAAAGCACCGATCACGTATGGGCGAGAGATCGAAGGATTCAAGGCGTACTTCACGCCGGGGTTTGCCAGCAACAACTCGAAGCATGAGCAACTGCGGCGAGGCTTGCGTGAGAGCTACTTTGACGCAACAATCGAGAGCCTGGAAACGACGGAGAAGGTGGACGCATTGTTCGATATGGCCGAGCTGAAAAAGACGCCGGGATAATGAGAGGGCGCTCTCGATGATTCGCGACGAGTGGTGTTGATCAGATCCTGCGGAGATTGGCGAATTTTTCCATCAGCTTCTTCATGCCGTGGTGGGCGAAGAGCACGTTGAGCTTGGCGTCTTCGCCGTCGCCTTCGCGCTGGAGCACGGTTCCCTCGCCATATTTTGAATGCATCACGCGCTGACCTTTTCTGAGGCCGGACGCGCCGTTAGGCGTGGGAATCTTCATCGTTGGACGGGCGAAGGAGCCGGGACGAGCGGCGCCGGATTTTCCACCAAAGAAGCGAGCGATGTTGTCGGCGCTGTGCTCGGGTGCTCCCACACTTCCACCTTTTGGCGCTCGCGCGCTTTGATCTTTTGGACGAGTGCCGTGGCTGAGCGAGTGGGTGGGCGCGACGGCGTGGGGAATCTCCTGGCTCTCATCTTCGTAGTTGAAGTGCGCGGGCTCGGAGCCGGCGGCGCGCGGGAAACTTCGGCCCGAGCTGTAGGCGGGAGTGGACCAGCCTGGGTTTCGGCTGCCGAGATTTTCGATGAGCTGAGGGGGAACTTCCTCGAGGAAGCGCGAAGGGACGCTGGCCTCGGGCACGTCGGCACCGTAGCGGCGGCGATAGTGGGCGCGGGTGAGGATGAGCGTGTTCATGGCGCGGGTCATCCCGACGTAGCAAAGGCGGCGCTCTTCCTCAAGCTCTTCAGGGCTGGAAAGAGTGCGCGAATGCGGGAAGAGGCCTTCTTCAAGTCCGGCGAGAAAAACGAGCGGGAATTCAAGGCCCTTGGCTGCGTGAAGGGTCATGAGCGTGACGCGGGCATTGGGATCGAATTTGTCTGTATCAGAGGCGAGAGCGGCGTGGTCGAGGAATTCGGCGAGAGTTTCGCCGCGCTCCTCGGCGTCGTGCGCGGCGTTGGCCAGTTCCTTGAGATTCTCAATGCGGCTGAAGGCCTCTGGCGTGCCTTCGGTTTCGAGGGCTTTGATGTAGCCGGAGCAGTCGATGATGAAGCGGATGAGCTCGGGGAGCGTGGCAGAGTCGCCGGGAGAACGGAAGGGCCCTTCGGGCTGTTCTGGTTTTGGAATAGATTCGTGGCCTGCGTTTTGTCCCTCAGGGGCTAAAGCCCCGACCTTTTGTCGTGTCAATTCGGCACGACTAAAGTCGTGCCCTGACACTTCTTGCCTGTTTGAGGTTTCGGTTGTTCTGCCTGGATCAGGAGAGAAGTGGCTGGCATCGAGGAGATGCATCTGGTCCTGATCGCTGCCGAGTTGATTGTCTGGCGCGGGAATTTCAGAATCTGTTGCGGCCGCGCCGAATCCAAAGCCCGTGTCGGAGTCGGCGGCGCGGGACTCGGCAACGTCGGCGGCGAGCTTGCCGGCAAAATCGGGATCCATCATGGCCTGCGCATCGAGAATGAGCTGGCGGAAGGATTCAAGCGCCATGAGCGCGCGAGTGGGGATGAGGCGATTGGCGATGGCCGCGGCGGATGCGTCCCACGTGGAGCGGTTGGTTTCGAGAGCGAGGCGCTCGATGGTTTCGAGGGTGGTTTTGCCGATGCCACGGGCGGGCGTGTTGATGATGCGCTGAAGGGCCATGGAATCGTGTGGATTACGGATGAGACGCAGGTAGGCGAGAAGATCCTTGATCTCAGCGCGTTCGTAAAAGCTGAAGCCGCCGACCATGGTGTAGCTGATGTTGTAGCGGCGTAGCGCTTCCTCGACGAGACGCGACTGCGAGTTGGTGCGATAGAGAACCGCCGCTCCCCCTCCGGGGTTTGGAGTTTCGGAGGAGTTCTGTGCCCGAAGGAAGGCCTGAATTTTTTCGGCGATGAAGAGTGCCTCATTTTCGCCGTCGGGCGCTTCGTAGTAGCCGATGAGCGATCCGCCCTGGCGCTCGGTCCAGAGCTTTTTGCCCTTGCGGCGAATGTTGTTGGCGACGACGGCGCCGGCGGCTTCAAGAATGATCTGCGTGGAACGGTAGTTCTGCTCGAGGCGAACGATGCGGGCGTTGGGAAAATCTTTCTCGAACTCGAGGATGTTGCGAATGTCGGCGCCGCGCCAGGAATAGATGCTCTGATCCTCGTCGCCGACAGCGCAAACATTTTTGTGCTCGCCGGCGAGAAGCTTCATGAGCTCGTATTGGGGGCGATTCGTGTCCTGGTACTCGTCGACCAATACATATTGATAGCGGCGCTGGTAGCGCTCGCGGACTTCGCCGGAGGCTTTGAGCAGGCGGACGGCTTCCAACAGCAAGTCGTCGAAGTCCATGGCGTTGTTTTTGCGCAGCTCGGCCTGGTAGGCCTGAAAGATGTGTGCCACCCGTTCGCTCGTTGGATCTTTAGAGCCAAGGAAAAAATCCTGCGGATCGACCATGTGATTTTTCGCCCAGGAGATGCGGCTTTGCACGGTGCGGGGGGTGAGCTGCTTGGTGTCGAGGCCCATGCGCTTCATGATCTGCTTGACTAGCGCCGACTGATCGTTTTCGTCGAAGATGGTGAAGGAGCGGGTGAGGCCCAGGCCGTTGATTTTGAGGGCTTCGACGTCGCGGCGAAGGATGCGCACGCAAAACGAATGGAAGGTTGCGATGAGAGGTTTCGTCAGCGAGGAGTGACCGAGCAGTTCGTTGACGCGCTCGGCCATTTCGCCGGCGGCCTTGTTGGTGAAGGTAACGGCGAGGATGGAGTCGGGCGCGACGTTTTTCTCCTGGATGAGCCAGGCAATGCGATGGGTGATGACGCGGGTTTTGCCCGATCCGGCGCCTGCGAGGATGAGCAGAGGACCTTCGGCGGCCTCAACAGCGGCGCGTTGTTCGGGATTGAGATCGGCGAGAAGCGGGTGCAAAGCGTGAATTCCTGGGGGGACAGGGGTCCTGAGTCTAGTGTAACGTTACGGCGACGTGCGCGGCGGGCCGCCTACGGGCTGCGCTTTTCGGCGTCGACGTAAGCGCGAAGCACGGCATTCATACGGGTGAGATGGCCTTTGCCGCGCGACCTGAACCACTCCACCACATCGCGATCGAGGCGCAGATGGACGGAAGTCTTGCCGCTGGGCATGACGACGCGCGCGGACTTCCAGAAATCGGCGCCGAGAGAGTCGGCTGGCGGAGCGTCGCGGCGGGTTTTGTCGAGGCCGCGAGTGCGGAGGGCTTCGACCTCGCTAAGGGAATATTTCGCGATAGTAGATTTCTTCTTCATCTTTGCTCGCCCTCTGGGCACTTACGATTCGAACTAGGTTCTCAGCGCGCCAGGTGTAAATGACTCGGTAAACCTCGATGTCGACGCGGCCCAATGCGATCCAACGGACCTCGCCGTAATCCTCGCGGTCGTCGACTCGCTCCAGCCTTTCGTTCTGAAAGATGGCCGCAGCGGCGAGGAACGAAACGCCGTGCTTTTCCAGGTTGCTTTTGGCCTTGGCCTGGTCCCACTCGAATTCGAGTTCTTGCTCGGCCATGACCTACCTTTATATGTAAACACAATTGCGTACACATGTCAAGCTGAGGAGACATGAGGCCGCGTGTTTCAGGGTCATCCATGTCTCATAAGGGAGATCTGTACGGGTTGACGCGAACCAGACAAATCCGTAAAATACGTACATTAGCCGTATATTACGGAACTATTACGAGGCGTCGCCTCGGGGAAGGAGAACAAGATGAATGCGCGAGGAATGACGGAGCGCTTTGAGATGCGTCTTGGCCAGTCTGTACTGGAGGAACTAGATTCCTGGCGCTCAACGCAGGATGATTTGCCTTCACGCTCGGAAGCAGTACGCCGCCTCGTCGAGGCGGGGCTTGGGAAGACCGCCGAAAGGCGCGTCGCGATTGGCGATGGCGAGAGACTGATCATCATGATGCTCTGCCAACTCTTTAAGCACCAAAAAGTGAAGAGCGAAATTGAACCTGATTTTGTTGAGGAAATCATTGGTGGAGGTCACTACTGGGCATTGGACTGGGAGTATCCAGGCATCTTTCATCGCCACGAAGACGCCGCGACAGTTGTTTCCGAAGTTGTGGACATACTTGATATGTGGAGGTTTCTGGAGCGCGGCTTTGGAGCGCTGTCGAAAACGGACAAGGACCGGGTTGCAACGGAGGCGGAGCCAATTGGCAAGTACGTAGTATTTGCAGGCTTTGACGGGAATGGTGAGGCCGAGTACGGTAACATCGCGAAGTTCCTTATTGAGAAACTCGACCGTTTTACCGAGTTCAAGGGCCGCGAGCTCAACTCCCACATGCCGACACTGGGCGCATACCGGCGCATGTTATCAGTCTTTGAGCCGATCCGGAAAAACCTCATCGGACGTGACCTCAATACAGTAGAGATTGTCCCGATCCTACAGGCGTGGCTGCATCCGAGTATGCGGAAAGCATGACACGGTCATACGCCATCTCCCTCTCCCCGTAAATGCGCGTCGCTTCCTCGCTTCAATTTGGCAGAGACGACCAACACTCGTTTGCAATTCCCGGGTTATTTCGCTACCATAAATGGATACGCGCGGGGGAATCCCTGCGCTGTCAATAGCACCACGGCTTTTAGGTCCTGGCCGGACGGGCAACGTTTTGGACGAATGCTCAGTCTGGTTAAGGATTTCGCAAATGCGGACTGGCAAAAGCGGTGGGAGACGAGGGAACGATGGCAACTGGTAAGAATATTGCGAAGGCGCGCGCCGCTGTGAACAAGCCGGCGTATCCGCTGCCTGAAGCAGTGAATCTCCTGAAGCAAGTGAAATACGCGAAGTTCGACGAGACCGTCGACCTGACGATGCGTCTGGGCGTGGATACACGTCATGCAGACCAGATGGTTCGCGGCACTGTGGTGCTGCCGCACGGGCTGGGCAAGACCAAGACGGTGGCCGTGATCGCGACCGGCGACAGGCAGAAGGAAGCGACCGAGGCGGGCGCGGACTTTGTGGGCGGCGAGGAGATGGTGGAGAAGATCCAGAAAGAAAACTGGACCGCTTTTGACGCGCTGATTGCGACGCCGGACATGATGAAAGTTGTGGGCCGGCTGGGCAAGGTTCTGGGACCGAAGGGTCTGATGCCGAATCCCAAGACCGGGACCGTGACCATGGATGTGGGCGCGGCGGTGAAGGAGATCAAGGCCGGCAAGGTGGAGTTTCGCGCCGACAAGACGAGCCTGGTGCACGTGCCGGTAGGCAAATTGAGTTTCGAGCCGCAAAAGCTGATCGACAACGCGACGACAGTGATTACATCGATCGTGCGCGCGAAGCCTTCGGCGGCGAAGGGCAGGTACATCTCGGCGTTGATGATCCAAAACGTGTCTTTGGGACAACGTCCGGTTTGAAGGAAAGATTCGGCGCCGACAGGGTGTTCGATATGCCGTTAGCTGAAAATGCCATGAC
>JBKQOX010000062.1:0-155917 GCA_052145255.1 Occallatibacter sp. | reverse complement strand
TTTTCGTCAATCTCTACTTTGCCTCTACCGTGAACTGGAAGGAGCGCGGCGTCCGGCTGAAACAATCCACGTCTTTTCCTGAGAGCGATCGCACCCAGCTCACGATTGAAAAAACTCCCGCCAAAGCATGGACGCTTCGCCTCCGCATTCCCGCGTGGACAACTTCCGAAAACTCCGTGGCAATCAATGGCACGCGACTGGAGACTGCCGGAACTCCGGGAAGCTATTTGACTTTGACTCGCGTGTGGAAGGCCGGGGATCGCGTGGAATTGACGATGCCGATGCGGCTTACAGCGGAGCCAATGGCCGACGACCGCACGCAGCAGGCGTTCCTCTATGGGCCGCTGGTGCTGGCCGGGCAGTTCCCCAAGGCCGGGCTCGCGGAAGATCTGGAGCACCATCAGGGACCGGAGATTCAGGAAGCGCCCGCGCTCGATGTGCCTCCGCTCAAGCCCGTCGGCGTCGATCCGGCTGCATGGATCAAGCCGGTTCCGGGCGAGGCGCTGACGTTTCGCGCCATCGGCCAGGAACTCACCCTGAAGCCGTTGAACCAAAGTTGGCAACGCTTCGCCGTGTACTGGACAGTGACGGCCTCCTGACAGGCTTGCGATGAACGACCGAACGTACCAAAATAGTGCCAGGACCGGCGCGAGGAGACGGCGTCCATGTTTCTGGATATTGGCAGAACGCTCTCCTTCATTCTGAGCATTTTGTCGCTGTATGCGGTTCTCGAAAGCGCATTCTTTGTGCCCGGGAGCGATTGGCTTGAGCGGCTGAGCCTTTCGCTGCTGAGAATTGCCATCGCAGCCTGCGTCTGCTTCGCCAGCGGAATGCTTTTCGCCCTGCCAAGCGCAAAACACGAAAGCAGCGACGCGCCGCTTACATCCACTCTGCCGGTGCAATTGTTCTTTTGGACCATGGCAGGCGTTGTAATTCTGTTCCTGGTTTCGTCGTATCTCGAGGTGTATTACGTGCCCTTGCTGTGGCGCAATTTGCCGCCGGTATAACGCGGCCCCGATTTCCGCAAAAATCTTCTTGCATACTTATCCATTTCCATTGTATATTTATTCAAGCGCGGTTTCCGCTCTGCGGACCGCGCCTTTGCTTTGCTTGCAAAGGGAAACGCACCATGAAAACTCAACGCCTGAACGTAATCCGCGAAGTGCTGACCGGCAATCCTGTGACCAGCCAGGATGAACTGCGCCGCAAACTGCGACGGCGCGGCATTCACGTAACCCAGGCGACACTTTCGCGTGACATGCACGAGTTGCAGCTGTTCAAAGGGCCGCACGGATACTCGCTTTCCAATGGCAACGGCGCAAAGTCCGCGTCTGCAGTGGCGGAAGACGATGAGCCGCCGACGCTGTCTGAAATGCTCGATAGTTTTGGCCTGCGCGTGAAGCAGGCCATGAATCAGGTGGTGTTGGGCACGCTGAAGGGCGGTGCACAGCCGGTGGCCGCGGCTCTGGACCGCGAGGATTGGCCGGAAGTGGCCGGCACCATTGCCGGCGACGATACGGTTTTGGTGATTTGCACGGACGCACGACAGGCAGGCGAAGTGGCCGCCCGGTTAAGGACGATATTGCAGGGATGACGAAGACGGTTCAAACAGCGATTGTGGGAGTGACAGGCTATGCCGGCGCGGAGTTGGCGCGGCTGCTGCTGCATCATCCCCGCCTCGACGGCAAGCCGCCGGTTTTTGCCGGGCGTGTGGAAGGCAAGGATCTCGAACGCGGCGGCATTCCGCTGGCTGAGATTCATCCTCAGCTCGTCGACCACAGCGGAAGCAGCGACCTGAAGCTGGAGCCGTTTTCCTGGGAGCTTCTCAGCGCACGCGGCGTGGATGTGCTGTTTCTGGCCACGCCTCACGAGCAATCGCGCGAATGGGCTCCCGAGGCGCTCCAGCGCGGGATGCGCGTGATCGATTTGAGCGGAGCCTGGCGGCTGACCGATGCTGCTCATCGCGCCGTGTATGCCTTCGCGGACGAGGGCTCCGAGAGAGCCGCGGCCACGCAGGCGGAGGCGGTTTACGGCATGCCCGAGCTCAATCGCAAGCAGATTGCCGGCGCACGCCTCATCGCCAATCCCGGCTGCTACGCGACTTCGATCATTCTGCCGCTGAGACCGCTGGTAGCGGCGGGACTCATCGATCTCGATCACGGAATCGTTGCCGACGCCAAAAGCGGCGTGAGCGGCGCGGGCAAGGTCCCAAGCGCAAGAACGCACTTTATGTATGCGGCGGACAATCTTTCTGCGTACGGCGTTTTTACCCATCGCCACACGGGCGAACTGCTGGAGCAGATCGGCATTTCGAGCGAAGAGATCATTTTTACGCCGCACCTGCTGCCGATTCCGCGCGGCATTCTGTCCACGATCTATGTGCGCTTTAAAAAAGCGCAGAAGCGGGAGAGCGTGGCGCGAGTCTATCGCGAGTTTTTTGCCGGCAGCCCCATGGTCCGGCTCTACGAAAAAGCGCTGCCGCAGATTCAGTACTCGGTGCACACGAACTACGCCGACATCGGATTCCAACTCGATGCCGGCGGCAAGCGCGCCGTCATAGTAAGTTGCCTCGACAACCTGCTGAAGGGGGCAGCCGGCCAGGCCGTGCAGAATTTCAACTTAATCGCCGGTTGGCCGGAATCGGAAGGCCTAGCATGAAACTCGCCGCGGAGGATTGCGAATGAAGTACGTGGTCAAGTTAGGCGGCGCGGGCCTTGAAACTCCGGCGCTGCTTGAAGGCTGCACCCGAGCCATTGCCGAGTTGGTGCGCGACGGCAACCAGGTGGCAGTGGTGCACGGCGGCGGCGTGCAGTTGACGCGCACCCTGAAGGCGTTGGGCAAGCAAAGCGAGTTCATCGACGGCCTGCGCGTCACCGACGCGGAGACCCGCGATGCGGCGCTCATGGTCTTTGCCGGGCGCGTAAATAAAGGTCTCGTAGCTGCGCTGAGCGCGTTGGGCCAGCCGGCGGTCGGCCTTTGCGGCGGCGATGGCATGATTTTCCGCGCGCGCAAGAAGCGCACTGTGCCCGATCTCGGCTACGTGGGCGAGATTGCCGCGAGCGACGTGCGCTGGCTCGATGCCATCTGGCAGTTGAACGGCGTGCCGGTGCTCTGCTCCATGGCGCTGGGTTTTGACGGCGAGTATTACAACATCAACGCCGACGAGATGGCCGCGGCCTGCGCCATCGCCTGCCGCGCCGATGCACTGGTCTTCCTCACCGATGTTCCCGGCGTGAAGGGAGCGAACGGCGAGGTGCTGCGATGGTTATCCATTGATCAAATTGCGGAGATGGCGAAGAGCGCCGTCATCACCGGAGGCATGTTGCCCAAGCTGGGCGCCTGTCGCGAGGCGCTCTTGAACGGCGTAAAGCGTGTACGGATTTTGCCCGCGGAAGCCGCTAGTTCCCTGCCCGACCTGTGCAGCTCGCGTGTGGCGCAGGGCACAGAAGTGATGGTGGCCTAGGAGGTGTTTAGATGACAAAGCTCGAACAGATTCGCGCCGCGGAAGCGCGGCTGCTGCTCACCACTTACGACCGGAGCCCCATCCTGTTCGTAGGCGGCGAAGGCGTATACATCATCGATGAGAAGGGCGATCGTTATCTCGATTTGCTCAGCGGCATCGGCGTCAACGCACTCGGCTACAACCACCCGGCAATTGTGGAGACGATTGCCCGACAGAGCCGCGCTTTAATTCACACGTCGAACCTCTACTATCACGAGGGGCAGGCGGAGCTCGCCATGCGCCTCACCGAGCGCACCGGCCTCGATCGTGCTTTCTTCGCCAATACCGGCACCGAAGCCTGGGAGGGCGCGCTCAAATTGGCGCGCGCCTATGCGGGACTGCGGCGCAGCGAAGGCGCGCAGATCGGCACAAAGTTTCTCGCGCTCGAGCATAGCTTCCACGGCCGTACCTTCGGCTCCATGTCGACAACGTACAAAGACAAATATCGCGAGCCGTTCGCGCCCGTGGTGCCCGGAGTCGAGTTCGTGCGTTTCAACGACGTTGCAGATTTGCGCTCCAAATTTTCCAGCGATGTGTGCGCCGTTCTCGTCGAAGCCATCCAGGGCGAAGGCGGAATCCGGCCGCTGACGCAGGAGTTCTTTGCCGAGGCGCGCGCGCTCGCGGATTCCACCGGCGCATTGCTGATTGTCGATGAGATTCAGGCCGGCATGGGCCGCACCGGCAAGTGGTGCGCGTACCAGCACTACGGCATTCCCGGGGCCCCCGCGGACAGGTCTTCGTCCGTGGGGTGGATACAGCCCGATGTGACCACATTCGCCAAGCCGCTCGCCGGCGGTATTCCTCTGGGCGCAGTGATGTGCACGGACGAAGTCGCGCGCGCGATTCACGCGGGCATGCACGGCACCACATTTGGCGGCGGCCCGCTGGCGTGCGCGGTCGGCATCGCTGTCATCGACACTATCGAAAAGGAAGGACTGCTGGCGCACGCCACGGAAGTGGGCAATTATTTCATGGAAAGCTTGCGGTCGCTTGCCCGCAAGCATGAGACGATTGTCGATGTGCGCGGAAAAGGTCTGATGGTCGCCGCCGAGCTCGATTCCGCGGAACTGGCCAAGCTCACTGTGGCGGAAATGCTCAAGCGCCGCATTCTCATCAACTGCACCAGCGATACCGTGTTGCGCTTCCTGCCTCCGTACATACTGGAGCGCAGCCACGTGGATACGGCGATTGCCGCGCTGGACGAGATTTTCTTGGAACACGCCGCGGCGCACAGTGCGCCCGCAGGAGGAGAGCATCATGTCTAGCAAAGCCACCATGGAACGCAAGCAAGCCGCTGTTCCCGTCGAGAAAGACCCCGACATTCTTGCCGCCGCAGCGCGCATGGCTGGCGAGGATCTGTGTTCGATCGCGGATCTTTCGAGCGCCGAGGTGCGCGCCATCCTGAAGCTCGGTCACGACGTCAAGCGCAATCCGCGCGAGTATCGTCATGCTCTCGACGCCAAACAGATGGTGCTGATGTTCGAAAAGGCCAGCCTCCGCACGCGTCTCGCCTTCGAGACCGGCATCAATACCATGGGCGGCAACGCCATCTTCGTCGACCAGACCAATGCGCCGCTGGGCGAGCGCGAAACCATCGCCGACGTGGCACGGAACCTGGAGCGCTGGGTGGATGTCATCGTGCTGCGCACCTATGCGCACGACACCATTACCGAGATGGCCGCCAATGCGCGCGTACCCGTCATCAATGCGCTCTCCGATTTCGAGCATCCCTGTCAGGCGCTAGCCGACTTCATGGCCCTCGAGGAACACTTCGGCATCGCTGCAGGACTCAACTTTGCTTATGTCGGCGACGGCAACAATGTGTGCCATTCGTTGATGCTCACGGGCGCGCAACTGGGAGCGAACGTCACCGTGGCCACGCCGCGTGGCTACTCGCCCGATATTGAAATCGTGACCAAGGCGCGGGAGGTTGCTGAGGTCAATGGATGCGAGATCCGCCTGCTGCAGGATCCTCAGGCCGCCGTGGAAGGCGCTGACGCGGTGTATACCGATGTGTGCGTGAGCATGGGCATGGAGCATGAATCGACGAAACGCGCGCCCATCTTCCGGCCCTTCCAGGTGAACGAGGCATTGATGAGCAAAGCCGCGGCCCGTGCGGTCTTCATGCATTGCCTGCCTGCGCGGCGCAATGAAGAAGTTACCGACGCGGTGATTGACAGTCCTCAGTCCATCGTTTTCGATCAGGCTGAAAACCGCCTGCACGCGCAGAAGTCGTTGCTGCTTCTGCTGCTCGGCGGCTTGGCGAATGTGGAGAAGTTTCAGTGAAGAGTAGTTAGTGATTAGTGATTAGTGGTTAGTGCGCAGGCAATGACTGACTGCAAGCTTACTCAGCGGCGCACTGACGACAAATCTAATCACTATCCACTAACCACTAACGACTATGTGAGGTTTCTCGAAGCATGTCTGTAATTCTCGAATCCCTGCCCATCGGCCAGAAAGTCGGCATCGCCTTCTCCGGCGGGCTGGACACCTCCGCCGCCCTGCACTGGATGAAGCAGAAGGGCGCGATCCCTTACGCCTATACAGCCAACCTCGGCCAGCCTGACGAAACCGACTACGACGCCATCCCGCGCGCGGCCCTCGAATACGGCGCCGCAAAAGCTCGCCTCATCGACTGCCGCGGCGCGCTAGTTCGCGAAGGCATCGCCGCATTACAGGCCGGGGCCTTTCACATCACCACCGCCGGTGTTCCGTATTTCAACACCACCCCGATCGGTCGCGCGGTCACGGGCACCATGCTGGTGGCCGCCATGAAGGAGGACGACGTCCATATCTGGGGCGACGGCTCCACTTTTAAGGGCAACGACATCGAGCGCTTTTACCGCTACGGCTTGCTCGTCAATCCCAATCTCCAGGTTTACAAGCCCTGGCTTGACACCGCCTTCATTGACGAATTAGGCGGCAGGGCCGAGATGTCTGCCTTCATGCAGCGCTCCGGTTTCGCCTACAAAATGTCGGCGGAGAAAGCCTACTCCACCGACTCCAACCTGCTCGGTGCGACCCATGAAGCCAAGGATCTCGAGCATCTTTCTTCGTCCGTGAAGATCGTCGTCCCCATCATGGGCACGGCATTCTGGCGCGACGATGTCGAGATCCAGCGCGAAGAAGTCGTCATTCGCTTCGAAGAGGGCTCGCCCGTGGCTCTTAACGGCCGGCAATTCGACTCGCCCGTCGAACTCCTCCTCGAAGCCAATCGCATCGGCGGGCGCCACGGGCTCGGCATGTCCGATCAGATTGAGAACCGCATTATTGAAGCAAAATCCCGCGGCATCTACGAGGCTCCAGGTCTCGCCCTGCTCTTTATCGCATACGAGCGCCTCATCACCGGCATCCACAACGAGGACACCATCGAGCAGTACCGCGAGAATGGCCGCAAGCTGGGCCGCCTGCTCTACCAGGGCCGTTGGTTCGACTCCCAGGCGATCATGCTCCGCGAATCTGCCCAGCGCTGGGTCGCCAAACCCATCACCGGCGAGGTCACACTTGAGTTGCGCCGCGGCAACGACTACTCCATTCTCAACACCGAGTCGCCCAACCTCACCTTCCATCCCGAGCGCCTCAGCATGGAGAAGACTGAATCCACCTTCTCCCCGCGTGACCGCATCGGCCAACTCACCATGCGCAACCTCGACATTACCGACACCCGCGAGAAGCTCGTCACGTACGCCAAAACCGGCCTCCTTACGCTCGGCAAAGGCAGCGAAATGCCCCAGCTCAACAACGGCAAAGAGAAGGACTAGGATCAGGTACGCTTAAAGAAATGTCGAACGAACAACAATCCGGGAAGATGTGGTCAGGCCGCTTTCGCGAGCCGCTGGATGCGGAATTCGAAGCCTGGCAGCGCTCCATCGTCTTTGACTGGCGCCTTCTCGATCAGGAAGTCGCCGCCAGCAAAGCGCACGCGTCCGCTCTCTTCGCGGCAGGAATCTTGTCCAAAGCTGAAACAACGGAGTTGCGGGGCGCTCTCGACGAAATTGCCTCGGAATTCTCATCCAACGCGGGCAAGGTCGAGATGAGCAATCACGCGACCGCCGAGGACATTCATCACTTCGTCGAGCTCAAGCTCGTCGAGCGCGTCGCAGATCTCGCTCTCAAGCTGCATACCGGCCGCAGCCGCAATGAACAAGTTGCAACTGACCTGCGCCTTTATGTGCGCTCGCAAATCGAACTCGTCGTGGGCGGCCTCGCCGCCTGGGCCGCCGCTTTGGTCCAGCAAGGTCGTGATGCCGGCGAAGCCGTGATGCCGAGCTACACACATTTGCAGCGTGCAGAACCAGTTATGGTCGCGCATTGGCTGCTGGCTTATGTTGAGATGGCATTGCGCGATGCAGACCGCCTGCTGGATTGCGCGGCGCGGCTGAATTTTTGTCCGCTGGGATCTGGGGCGGTGGCCGGCGCGACGCTTCCGCTCGATCGGACCATTGCGGCGCACGAGCTCGGATTCCAAGCGCCAACCGCCAATTCGATTGATGCGACGAGCGACCGCGACTTTATTCTCGAGTACCTCAACGCGCTCACATTCGTTGGCCTGCACCTCAGCCGCTTTGCCGAGGAGATCACTCTCTTTGCCACCGCCGAGTTCGGCTTCGTCACTCTGCCCGAAGCATTTTCCACGGGATCGAGCGCCATGCCGCAGAAAAAGAATCCGGACCTCACCGAGCTGATCCGCGCCAAAGTCGGCCGCATTCACGGTGCGGCGCAGGCAGTCGCAATGCAGCTCAAAGGGCTGCCCTTGGCCTACAATAAAGATATGCAGGAGACCCAGGAGCCGGTCTTTTCCGCCGGCTTCGTGCCGCAAATGCTGAATCTTGTCGCGCGGTTCACGGCCGCCATTCAATTCAATCGCGACCGCGTGAGCGAGGCGGCAGAGTCGGGCTTCCTCAATGCCATGGCTGCGGCAACGTATCTGGTCCACAAGGGCGTTCCCTTCCGCACCGCTCATGAAAAGATTGGCCGCGCCGTCCGCTTCGCCATCGAAAAGGGCGTCGAATTGGATGGCCTTACCATCGCCGAGCTGCGCCAGTTTGGCGAGGAATTCGGCGAGGACTTCTACGCAGCGATCACTCTCGATGCCACGCTCGATTGCCACGATGTGATCGGGGGAACGGCGCGGGAGCGCGTGCGCAAAGCCCTCGATCGAGCCTCGGACTGGATTCGAGTTCTCGAAAAACACCCGGCGGGGGAGGCAATTCATGCTGGTGCGTAAAGCGCTTCTGCACGACGCCTCCAATATCTACGATCTGGTGAACTCTCTTTCCGGCGACGGCACTCTGCTCAAGCGGCCCTTCGCCGAAATCTGCGAAAACATCCGCGACTTCACGGTCGCTGAGTCCGATGGCGGCGTATTTCTCGGCTGCGGCGCGTTGCACCTTTACGGTCCGCATCTCTGCGAAGTGCGCTCGATCGTGGTCAAGCCGGAAGCAAAGTCTCAGGGCGCCGGAGGCGGCATCCTGAAAGCGCTCATCGAGGAGGCCGAAACACACGGCATCCAGTCGGTCTGCCTATTCACGCGCATTCCCGATTTCTTTTTTAAGTACGGCTTCCGCACCGTCGAAGACAAATCGGAACTGCCTGACAAGATCTTCAAAGACTGCCAGATGTGCCCGCGTTTGCATCGTTGCGACGAAGTCGCGATGGTGCGCGGCCGCATCCCGCGCATGTCCATCCTCGGCCCTCGTGACGAAGCGCAGGAATTAGTGCGTCTCTCCGGCTAATTCGTCGGGACACGTGCTGACATTCCAGCGATGATCTCCCATCCATGCGCGGTCTTGATCCATGTATGTGTCACTCGCTGCGTAAACGGTTCTCCGTGACCTGCTTTGTCCGCCCAGAGTGAGGTCAGCCAGTATTCCGTCACCACCAGGTTTTCCGTAACCCGGCTGTCTGCCGGCTTCAACTCAAACCAGGCAAGGGTTTCTCCCTTGTCCGTGTGAGCCTTGATCCAGTCCGTAATATGATCCTTCCGCGCCGGCTGTGAGTTCGAATAGGGCCAGCCCACAAAGTTCTCGTGCGACAAGGCCCTGTAACTGTCCAGATCGAGTGCCTTCACATCGTCCCAGTACGAAGATTCCAACTTCCACACTGCTTTCTCGTTGTCGGACTGCTGAGAAAGGGCAGGCATCGCCGCACAGAAAGCGACAAAGGACAGAGTTACGATTTGCCTAAGAGAGGCGGGCGATCGGGTGACTGCGATCGTACGATTTGTTGCGCTTTTCATCGATCCTCCTGGGAGTCCCGCCTGGTAGCTAGCGCTGAGTGGCAAGCGTTGCCGCCGCCACCACAGCCTGCCCGTAGCTTAAGCCGCCATCGCCAGGGCTGACCTGAACGTGCTGGAAGACTTCAAATCCTTGCGCTTCGAGCCCTGCGCGAAGCAAGCGAACCAGTCGCCGGTTGTGCATGCAGCCCCCGGAAAGCGCCACATTGCCAATCCCAGTGGCCGCGCGGGCCTGAACCGCCGCGCGAGTGAATGCAGCCGCAACGCCGGCGTGAAAACGCGCGGCAATGCGCGGCTTGGCGACACCCGAGCGCAGATCCTCCATGAGCTCGCGCCATAGGGAACGAGCGGAGATGCGAGCAGGCTTGCGCGAATTCCAGTCGCCGGCGAGCCACTCAAAGGTGTAGCCGGAATCAAGTTCATCCGCTTCGTCAATAGCCAGCCCTTCGAGCTCAATCGCCGCCTGCGCTTCGTAATCGACCACGCCACGGCCCAAAACCACTGCTGCCACCGCGTCAAAGAGCCGCCCGCAACTGGACGTGAGCGGCGTATTCAATCCCCGCACGATCATGCGCTGGAGCACATGCGCATCCTTTTGCTTGACCCCAACCGCCGCCAACACTTCCGCCGACTCGATTTGAAAACCCGCTGCATGCAATGCCCCCAACGCCATTCGCCAGGGCTCGCGAATCGCCGCTTCGCCGCCTGGCATCGGCACGGTATCCAGATGCGCGAACCGTTCAAAGCTTTCGAGGCGGCTTACGAGAACTTCCCCGCCCCAGATGCGGCCATCAGTTCCGTAACCTGTACCGTCGAGCGATAGACCGATGATTGGCCCTTCGATTCCATGCTCGGCCATGCAGCCCGCGATGTGGGCGTGGTGATGCTGCACGGCGATCAGACGCAAGCCGCGTTCGCTCGCCCATTCCTTCGCCCATGACGTCGACAAATAGCCTGGATGCAGATCGTGAACTACGGTTTCAGGCTCGATCTCGAATGTGTGCATGAGATGGGCCAGCGACTCACGGAAAAAGTCGAGACCGGTGAGGTTCTCAAGGTCGCCGAGATGCTGGCTCTGGTAGACGAAACGTCCCTGCGCAAGAACAAAGACATTTTTGAGATGCCCGCCAACTGCGAGCAGCGGAGGCACCTCAAACGGCAGCTGCACAGCCAGCGGAACAAAGCCTCGGGCGCGTCGAATCAACTGCGGCGCGCCGTCGACCAAGGCCATTACCGAATCGTCGCATCGCTGCAGAATTTCGCGGTCGTACATCAGAAACGCATCGGCAATCTTCCCCAGCCGCGCCAACGCCTCGTCGTTATCGATGGCAATGGGCTCTTCGCTCAGGTTCGCACTGGTCATGACCAGCGCTCGGACACGAGAATCGGCGAAGAGCAAATGCTGCAATGGCGCGTAAGGCAGGAAAACTCCCAGCCAGGGGATTCCCGGCGCGACCGAAGGCGCAATGCCGCCGCCTATTCGCTTCGGCGCAAGGACAACGGGGCGTGCGACGGTGATAAGCAACTCCTCCTCTTCAGGCGTCATCACGCAAAGTTCGCGCGCCGCTTCAAGATCGCGCACCATCACAGCAAGCGGCTTGCCGTAGCGATGCTTGCGGTCGCGCAGGCGCATCACCGCGAACTCATTCGTCGCATCAACCGCGAGGTGAAATCCGCCGATTCCCTTAATCGCGACGATTTCACCGGCTATCAACTGGTCGATCGTTCCAGCCACCGGCCCACTCACCGAATCGTCCGATGGAATCTCTACGCCGTCGGGGGCCACCAGCCACACGCGCGGTCCGCAGACTGGGCAGGCGTTGGGCTGCGCATGGAAGCGCCGGTTGGTCGGATCGTCATACTCAGCCTGGCATTCCGCGCACATCTTGAATCGAGCCATCGAAGTCTGCGGGCGGTCGTATGGAATGCGGCGCGTGATGGTGAAACGCGGGCCGCAATTCGTGCAGTTGAGAAATGGATAGCGATAGCGCCGGTCCTTCGGATCGAGCAGCTCGCGCTGGCAGTCGGCGCAGGTCGCCGCGTCCGCCGGAATCCCCGTGCTCACCTGCCCACTCGCATCGCTCAAGACGATGCGGAACTCTTTTTCTTGTTTTGGAGGAACACTTTGGGCAGTCACCGAATCGATGCGCGAAAGCGGCGGAGCTTCATCCCTCAGGCGGCGCCGAAACGCTTCCACTTTCTCGGCCGATCCTTCAATCTCGATGGTCACGCCGCCCGTATCGTTGCCGATGAAGCCCGCAAGCCCCTCCTCAGCGGCGAGCCGGTAGACGAATGGCCTGAAGCCGACGCCCTGCACGACCCCGCGCACAGTGATCGCCTCGCGCTTCATCACCTCGTGCCGTTCGGGTCTTGGATGAGATTTCCGGGTCAACTTCGCGCTCGCTCAGGCATCAGCATAGCGCAGGCGGTTCAACCACGGTTCCAATGCGCAGCTTGCGACGCGCCTCCTCGTGCGCTCTAGCCGTCGGCTTCTGCCACGGCGAAGGCCTGATAATCAGAAAAGAGGCATGGTTAAATGATGGATGTCGTGTCATCGGCGTGGGCACGCACGGTTGCGGACGTTTCCATCTTTTTCCTGCTCTGCGCGGCGATAACCGCCCAGGGACCGAATTCTGCTGGCGTGGTCGGGCTGGTCGATGCCGCGGTGGCCGCCCGATTCGAGAACATTCTCAGCTTCACCGACGTCGAGCACTACTCTGTCTACCGGGGCAACGATGAATCGCACCCTGTTGCGGAGATGACGGTCAAAGACACCTACAAAAAGGGAGTCGGCAAAACCTACACTGTTCTGTCCGAAAGCGGATCGTCGATTCTTCTGCACTTCGGGTTGAAGCCGCTTCTGGATAATGAGCAGACCATCAATCAGCCTGGAAATGTCGAAAAGTCCTGGTTCAATTCAGCGAACTACGCGATGACGCTCAAGGCCGGGAATATGCAGAAGATGAATGGGCGCGACTGCTTTGCGCTCGACATCAAGCCTAAACAAGAGGCTCCGAATCTGATCATCGGGACTATGTGGGTGGACGCGCAGGATGAAACTCTGGTTCAGATCGTCGGCGTCGCCTCAAAGAACCCATCGGTGTTTTCAGGAACCACTCACATGATGCGGCAATACACAAACATTGACGGATATTCGATGGCGATCCATGCCCGCGCTGAGTCGGACAGCTCGCTCTTTGGCCACACGATTGTCACGATCGATTACAGCGATTACAAACTCGAGATTAAAACGCATAAATAGGGCCTCGCCATCTGGCCGGCATGACCGCCGCGCCCGCTGCTTCGGTTACGTTTCCATTAGAACGTTCTAAAGAGAGTGATCTTCCGCACAGTTTCCGGGCCGATTTTCGCTTTCACAGCGCGCACACACACGGCCAGGCGACAAGGGAATCCAAGCGTGAATCGTTTCAAGCTGAAACGCCCCGAAATCGATGCCAATAAATGGGATAACCACAGACGCCCGTGACTGCGGTCACGGAGGCAGGAGGGTCTGCAGTCGTACAACAATGGTAGTATCAGGCGCAAGCGGCGTATCCGCGCCGCCCCAACCCCTGATGCACGTCTCTGCAAGCACCCGTCACGGAGGGAATGTGCCCGTAATCGCGCCCCCACCACTGCCCAGTGAAGACAAGCGATGGAAAATCGTCAACGGCACCATGCGCAAGAACGGTTTTGCCCGCCATGCGCTGATCGAAACGCTGCACACCGTGCAATCGTCGTTCGGATATCTCGACGATGATTCCATCCGTTTCGTCGCGCTCTCACTCCACGTCCCCTTAAGCCAGGCCTACGGAGTTGCGACGTTCTACCACTACTTCACGCTGAAACCGCCCGGCAAACATACCCTCACGGTTTGTGCCGGCACGGCGTGTTACATCAAGGGCGCGGACAAGCTGATAGCCGCGGCGGAGAAGCATTTGTGCATCAAACAAGGGCAGACCACCCCCGACGGGCAGGTGAGCTTGATGGTGGCGCGGTGCGTGGGCGCCTGCAGCCGCGCGCCTGTGGCCTTGTGTGACGGCGAAGTGGCGGGCGAGGTCAACGAGAAGCAAATGCTCGAGCAGCTGGAAAGGTGGAAGGCTGAATGACAATCGAAGAGCTCGAACAGATTGCCAAAAACGTCAAGCAGGAAAACGAGAAATACGACTACGAGATTAATGTCTGCATGGACTTGGCTTGCGCGAGCCAGGGCGCCGACAAGCTGAAAGATGCCCTCGTGAAGGCCGCCGAAGCAGGCGCGAAAAAAGTTCTGGTGCGCCGCACCGGCTGCATGGGACCTTGTTCGCACGGGCCGCTCGTTCGTGTAGATACCCGCGTCGATCCAGATGAAAGACTTTATCGGCGCGTGAATGCGAGCCATGCCGAGGCAATCGTGAAGAGCTTGGGCGGTGCGCCCGTTCCCGAATTGCAGTGCAACCTCGACGAGCACTTCGACAAGCAGGTGCGCGTCGTTCTGGAGAACGCCGGCTACATCGATCCCGAAAAGATTGACGACTACATCGCGCGCAATGGCTATAAGGCGCTGCTCACTGTGCTGACGGAGATGACGCCCAGCGGCGTGGTCCACCGCATCACGGAGAGTGGCCTGCGGGGGCGTGGTGGAGGCGGTTATCCAACCGGCTTGAAATGGGGCACGGTAGCCAAAGCCGCGGGCGACGTGAAGTATGTGGTCTGCAACGGCGACGAAGGCGACCCCGGCGCCTTCATGGATCGCAGCGTCATGGAAGGCGATCCGCACCGCGTGATCGAAGGCATGGCGATTGCCGCATACGCGGTGGGCGCCAGCAAGGGATTTATCTATGTCCGCGCCGAATATCCAGTCGCTGTCGCGCGGCTTACGACTGCCCTGCGCGAGGCCCGCCGCCACGGACTGCTGGGCAACAATATCTGCAACACGCCGTTCAATTTCGATGTCGAAATCCGGCTGGGTGCGGGAGCCTTCGTCTGCGGCGAAGAGACGGCATTGATCGCGTCCATCGAGGGTCGTCGTGGCACGCCCAAGCCGCGGCCTCCGTATCCCGCATCGTCCGGCCTTTGGGGAAAGCCGACGCTGATCAACAACGTCGAGACCTATGCCAACATCGCGCCCATCGTGCGCAACGGCGGCAAGTGGTTTTTCAACATGGGCTCGGAGCGCAGCAAGGGGACCAAGGTCTTTGCGCTGACGGGCAAGATTGCCAACACCGGCCTCGTCGAGGTGCCCATGGGCATCAAGTTGCGCGAGATCATTGAGGAGATCGGCGGCGGCGTGCCGGACGGCCACACATTCAAAGCCGTGCAAACCGGCGGTCCATCCGGCGGCTGCATCCCGGCGGACATGCTCGATGTCGGCGTCAGCTACGACGCGCTGCTCAAGATGGGCTCCATCATGGGCTCGGGCGGCATGATCGTCATGGACGATACTTCGTGCATGGTCAACGTGGCGCGCTTCTTCATCGAATTCTGCATGACTGAGTCGTGCGGCAAGTGCATTCCCTGCCGCGCAGGCACGGCGCAGATGTTCACGCTGCTCACCCGCATCTGCGATGGCACGGGAACCATGGATGACCTGGCCCTGCTTGAGGATCTCTGCTCGACGGTCAAGGAGACCAGTCTGTGCGGGCTCGGCCAGACGGCGCCCAATCCCGTGCTGAGCACGCTCAAGTATTTTCGCAATGAGTACATCGAACACATTGTGCACAAGCGTTGTCCGGCCGGCGTCTGCAACATGCAAGCTGCCGTGGAGGTGATGGCATGAGCGCCGAAACAGATGTCAAAACTCTTGTCATCGACGAGCAGGAAGTTAGCGCCCGCGCCGGGCAGACCATCCTTGAAGTCGCGCGTGAGAATGAAATCAACATTCCCACGCTCTGCCATCTTGAAGGCCTGAGCGATGTCGGTGCGTGCCGCATGTGCCTGGTAGAGATCAAGGGCTCGAACAAGCTGCTTCCAGCTTGTGTGGCCACGGTGCAGGAAGGCATGGAGGTCAGCACGAACACTGAGCGCCTGCAAAAGCACCGTCGTACGATTCTCGAGCTGCTCTTCGCTGAGCGTAACCACATCTGCTCTGTTTGCGTCTCCAATGGCCACTGCGAGTTGCAAACACTCGGCCAGGAACAGAGCCTGACCCATGTTCGGCTGCCCTATCGCAATCCCGAACTTAGCGTCGACGCCTCGCATGAGCGGTTCACCATCGATCACAACCGCTGCATCCTGTGCACGCGCTGCGTGCGTGTTTGCACGGAGATCGAAGGCGCGCACATATGGGACGTGATGGGTCGCGGCATCAATTCACTGATCATCTCTGACCTGCATCAGGATTGGGGAACCTCGGCGTGCACGCGCTGCGGAAAATGTGTGCAGGTCTGCCCCACGGGAGCACTCTTCGATAAAAGCAAAATCGGCTCCGATCATCCCAAGTATCCGGAGTTTCTGCCCTATCTGAATTTGATGAGGGAAGCACAATGAGCAAACTGAAATTGGCGACGGTCTGGCTGGACGGATGTTCCGGCTGCCACATGTCGTTTCTCGACATGGACGAGCGGCTCTTGGAACTCGCGGAACTGGTGGATCTGGTTTACAGCCCCCTTGTGGACACCAAGGAGTTCCCTGACAAAGTCGATATCGCGCTGGTCGAGGGCGCCGTCAGCTCGGTCGACGACGAGAAGAAGATTAAGAAAGTCCGCGACCACTCCCGAATGTTGGTTGCGATGGGTGACTGCGCCATCACCGGCAACGTGCCTTCGATGCGCAATCCCATCGGGCCGGAGGCCATTCTCGACCGCGCCTACATCCAGAACGCCAGCGCGCAGCAGCAGATTCCCTGCGTCGTTGTCCCCAAACTGCTCAGGATCGTGCGTCCCATTCACGAGTTCGTGAAGGTCGACGTCTTTCTGCCCGGCTGTCCGCCCTCGGCCGACACATTTCACACCGCGCTCACCGCGCTGGTCAACGGCGGGCCGCTGGACATTCCGGCGCTCACCCGCTTTGGAGCTTGAGTCATGAGCCAAACCATCACCATCGATCCCGTAACCCGCCTTGAAGGCCACGGCAAAATCACCATCCAGCTGAACGGTCAGGGCGAAGTCGAGGACGCGCACTTTCACGTCACGCAGGTTCGCGGCTTTGAGCGCTTCAGCGAGGGCCGCCCCTTCTACGAAATGCCGAGCCTCATGGCGCGCATCTGCGGCATCTGCCCTGTTTCGCATCTCATCGCCTCCGCCAAAGCCTGCGAGGCCATCATGTCGGTGCGCATCCCTCATACGGCGGCGCAACTGCGGCGCATGCTGAATCTGGCGCAGATGGTGCAGTCGCATGCCCTCAGTTTCTTCTATCTCGCCTCACCCGACCTGCTTCTCGGAATGGAATCCGATCCCATCGTGCGCAACATCCTCGGCGTGGCGGCTGCCAAACCCGAGTTGGGTCGCGCCGGCGTGGCGCTGCGCCGCTTCGGACAGAGCATCATCGAACTGCTCGGCGATAAACGAATCCATCCCGGATGGGTTGTGCCGGGCGGCGTAACCGAGCCGCTCACCTCGGAAAAGCGCGATAAAATCCTGGCCACGATTCCGGAAGCCTACGCCAATCTCGCTCTGGCGCTGGGCGCGTACAAGAAAATCGCGGATACATTCAAAGCCGAGATCGCAGTCTTCGCGAACTTCCCTTCCAACTATATGAGCCTCATCAACGAGGACGAATCCATCGAATTCACCGATGGCGCGCTTCGCTTGATCGGCCCCGCCGGCAACACGATCGAGGACGGTATCACCGCGACGCGGTACACCGAAGTCATTGGCGAGGCAGTCGAGCCCTATAGCTACACCAAGTTCGCCTACTACAAACCCCTGGGCTATCCCGATGGAAGCTATCGCGTGGGACCGTTGGCGCGCCTGAATATCGTGAAGCACATGTCAACTCCAAGGGCCGAAAAAGAGCTTGCCGAGTTCAAGCAATTGGCTGCCGGACCGGTCGAGAGCTCCTTCCATTACCATCATGCGCGGCTCATCGAAATGCTCTACGGAATCGAGAAGATCGAGGAGATCCTCAGCGATCCGCGCATTCTCGACAAGCATGTGCGCGCTACCGCCGGCGTGAATCGCCTTGAAGGAGTGGGCCAGGCCGAGGCACCGCGCGGAGTATTGCACCACCATTACAAGGTAGACGAGAACGGCAAAATCACGTGGGCCAACCTTGTCATCGCCACCGGCCAGAACAATAAGGCGATGAACCTCGGCGTCCTCCAGGCAGCCAGGCATTACGTAAAAGATGGCAAATTCACCGAGGGAATTCTCAACCGCGTCGAAGCCGTCGTTCGCACCTTTGACCCGTGCCTGAGCTGCTCCACACATGCCTTCGGCCAGATGCCGTTGGCGATTACCTTGATTTCGGCCCAGGGTGAAGAACTCGACCGGGTTGTGCGCGACTGACTACCTCCAAGGCTGGGCCTTGGCGAAACGAATGACGCATAACCCTCAAGGAGACCCATTGAATTCCGATCTTGCCGAGCCGCTGCACTTTGATAAAGCGAACTGCCTGGTTCTTGCCTGTGGCAACACGCTGCGCAGCGACGATGGCATCGGACCCCGGCTCGCCGAATGGGCCGCGGAACGATTCCGGGACGACTCCCACGTTCGCATTCTCGCTCGTCAGCAATGGACCCCTGATCTCGCGATGGATATCGCCGCTGCCGAATCTGTGCTCTTTGTCGATTCTTCAGTCGATTCTGTTCCAGGACGCGTCAGCCTGGTTGCAGTTCCATCGAACCGCGGAAACGGCGACACTGCATCCCATCACCTGGCGGCGCATGAACTTCTCGGCCTCACGCGAAGCCTCTATGGCTCGATGTCCGCACACGCGATGCTTCTCACCATCGGCACCGGGTCGACCGAGTTGGGAGAGACGTTCAGCGATCCTGTCGAGGCGGCGTTGCCCCGAGCGCGCGGCATCTTGGAAAAAGCCGTGACGCGATTCCTTGAGAACTAAGACGGCCGGCGCCGAAACAACAAGCGGGGAACGAATCTCGCCACGACCCACAAGAGAATCAGTACCGCGCAGGCAAGGCCCAGAAGCTGCCAGCGCACTTGATACGCGACCTCGCGGATAATCGTCAACTCGTTCATTGCCGTCCACTCGTCGCGAATTCTTCCATCTTCGATGCGCCAGATTGTGATGCCCTTCACTTCGATCTTGGCGCCGGTGGCAGGCACCCACCCCACCCGCGCGGTATCTGTCCCGCGAAAGACCCACAGCACCGAGACCAGATCGCCTTCTGCAACCATGGGGCCGTAGGTGATTTTCAGGTCAGGACAGGCTTGCTTCTCGAAGTGCACGGCTGCCTGATCCACTTGAAGATTGGCGTTCGTGTGCAATCCATGATTGACGAAATCCGGTGCATAGATTTCGTCTGCAACCTGGAACTTCCCCTGATTGAAGATCTCTTCGAAGACGCGTCGCGCAATGGCCTTGTTCTGCTCTTGCTGCGAATTTGGCGCGACTGATGAAGACGCCGATGGGGGAGCTGTCGCGGCCCACGCCGGCGCAAGGATGAAGAGCACGAAAATGATGGCCCTTTTCATGTGCATTCTCCTGGCTCGCTAAAAAAGCGGCCGCACTCTCATGCGGCCGTAATCGTTTGTGCAACCCAAAACTCTGTCTAGAACGCCGCCAGGGTCTGGCGCAAACTATAGGAGCTCAGCGTCTTGATGTAGTTGCCACGGTCGTATGGTGAGGTATCCGGTACGGAACGGCGGCTCAGGCAGCCGCGCGTCTCTTTAAGCGATGCGTATTCGCGCTTGTTGAGCCAGTACCTAAGGTCCGCAAGCACGCGGGCAATGTGCCCGATGCCGTGAATATGCAGTGCTGAAACCATCATGGCCACACTGCCCCCAGCCATAATCGCCTTCAGCACGTCTTCGGCCGAGTGGACACCTCCGGTGATCGCGATGTCTCCTTTGAAATGGCCATAGAGAATCGCCGCCCAGTGAAGGCGCGGCAATAGCTCCGACGGCGTCGAAAAATGCAGAGTTGGCCGCACCTCGAGCGTTTCGATATCGAAATCTGGTTGATAGAAGCGATTGAACAGTACCACGCCTTTCGCACCCGCTTCTTCAAGCCGCGCGCAGAGATTGGGCAAGCTGGTGAAGGATTGCGAGAGCTTCACGGCCACCGGAACCTTGACCGCGTTGCAGACGCTCGAAACCAGCTCGAGCAGTTGCAGCTCGATCGCGGCTGAGGTCTGGCTGCGATCCGTAGCCAGCGCGAACGTGTTCAGCTCGATGGCATCGGCCCCGGCCTGCTCCATCTCCTTGGCGAGGCTCACCCAACCGCCGCTGGTAGCGCCGTTCAGGCTGGCCATGATGGGAATATCGACGGCCTCGCTGGCGCGTTTCAGATGCTCGAGGTATCCATCCTGCGTCATGCGATAGTCCGACAGCTCTGGAAGATAATCGAGCGACTCGGCGAAGGAATTCGTGCCCCGCGATAAATCTTCGTCGAGCGCGCGCGACTCCAGCGTCAATTGCTCTTCAAAAAGCGAAGTCAGCACGATGGCCGAAGCGCCTGCATCTTCCATGCGGCGAACGTTGTCAATCGACTCCGACAGCGGCGTGCTCGCGACCACAATCGGTCCGTTCAGATTCATGCCCAGATACTGCATGGAAAGATCGGTCATTCCTCACCTCCGGCAGCCGCAGCCGCCAGTTTGTTCTCCGGTTTTGCTTCAGCCTTTTCAAGCGGTGCAATGTGAGGCGTCTCGCCGCGGCCCGGCATCCCCGCGCGAGCGGAATAGACGCGCCACTGGCGCTCGACGTCGTCCTGCGCTTCCTTGAGCAGCAGCTCGGCTTGCTCGGGGTTGCTGCGCGCGAGCATCGTATAACGGGCTTCGCGATAGGCGTAGTCCTTCAGCCGGATCGACGGCGCCTTGGAGTCCAGCTGGAACGGATTCTTGCCCTCCTCGCGCAGAGCGGGGTTGTAGCGCATCAGCGGCCAGTAACCCGATTGCACAGCCAGCTTTTGCTGCTCCAGCCCGTGCACCAGGTCGTATCCGTGTGCAATGCAACTTGAGTACGCGATGATGATCGACGGCCCATCGTACGCTTCCGCCTCCTGGAAAGCCTTCACAACATGGCTGTCGTTGCCGCCCAGAGCCACCTGCGCCACGTAGACCGAACCGTAGCTCACGGCCTCCATGGCCAGATCCTTGCGGCTGTTCTGTTTGCCGCTGGCGGCAAACTTCGCCACAGCGCCTCTTGGCGTAGCCTTTGAAGCCTGCCCACCGGTGTTTGAATAAACCTCGGTATCGAGCACAAGCACGTTCACGTTCTTGCCCGACCCCAGCACGTGATCGAGACCGCCGAAGCCGATGTCGAATGCCCAGCCGTCGCCGCCCAGAATCCATACACTCTTGCGGACCAACGCATCCACGATCGCCAAAAGATTGCGCGCATCGGAGGACTCGTTGCCGGCAAGGTGTTCGCGCAAAGCACTCACGCGCTTGCGCTGCAGATTGATCTCCGTCTCAGTCTTTTGCGAAGCGCCGACAATATCCGCCGCTAGCTCCGCGCCAATTGCCGACGCCAGCCGCGTCACCAGCGTTTCCGCGAACGCCTTCTGCTGGTCGAGCGCCACGCGCATTCCAAATCCAAACTCCGCGTTGTCCTCAAACAACGAGTTGTTCCACGTCGGGCCCCGGCCCTCGGCATTGCAGGTGTAGGGCGTGGTCGGCAGGTTGCCGCCGTAAATCGACGAGCAGCCCGTGGCATTGGCGATGTAGAGCCGGTCGCCAAACAATTGCGTCATCAATTTGATGTAGGGAGTTTCGCCGCAGCCCGAGCAGGCGCCCGAAAACTCGAACAGCGGCTGCAGCAGTTGAATATCCTTGACCTGCGAGTGCGACAATTTAGCACGGTCGACTTCGGGCAAGCTAAGGAAGAAATCCCAGTTCTCACGTTCCGGTTCGCGCAATGATGCTTGCGGCGCCATGTTGATCGCCTTCTTGCTGGCGTCGCTCTTGTTCTTCACCGGGCAAACTTCCACGCACAGGGCGCAACCGGTGCAGTCTTCCGGAGCCACCTGCAAGGTGTACCGCTCCTCTTCCATGCCGCGCCACTTCGGCTTGGCCCACTTGAATGTCGCCGGAGATTTGTCGCCAAGCTCGGCGTTGAAGATCTTGGCGCGGATCACGGCGTGCGGGCACACCATAACGCATTTGCCGCACTGGATGCACAGGTCCTTGTCCCACACTGGAATAAACTGCGCGATGTTGCGCTTCTCCCATTGCGCCGTGCCCGTCGGAAATGCGCCGCCCGCGGGAATCGCGCTCGCCGGAAGCAAGTCGCCTTTGCCTGCGGCGATCTGGCCCAGCACGTCGTGAACAAACTTCGGCGCTTTCGCCGAGATGGCTCCGGTCAGATCGAACTCCGACGATGCCGCCGCAGGCAGCTCGACTTTTTCAAGATGAGCCAGCGCATGGTCGACGGCGGCAAAATTCTTCTGCACGACCGCCTCGCCGCGCTTGCCATAGGTCTTCTGAATCGACTTCTTGATTTGCTTGATCGCCTCATCGCGCGGTAGCATGCCGCTGATTGCGAAAAAGCACGTCTGCATGATGGTGTTGATCCGCGAACCCATGCCCGCTTCGCGTGCCACCTTATAGCCATCGATTACATAGAACTCAATCTTCTTGCGCAGCATCTCTTCCTGCACACTGCGCGGCAGCTTGTCCCACACTTCGGCCGCGGAATACGGCGAGTTGAGCAGGAACACCGCTCCCGGCATTGCGGCTTCGAGCACGTCCATCTTCTCCAGGAAGCTGAAGTTGTGGCAGGCCACGAAGCTGGCGCGCGTAATTAGATACGTCGACCGGATCGGGTTGGGCCCGAACCTCAGGTGCGAAGTCGTCATTGAGCCGGACTTCTTGGAGTCGTAAACGAAATAGCCCTGCGCATAGTTCGGCGTCTCGCTGCCGATGATCTTGATCGAGTTCTTGTTCGCGCCCACAGTTCCGTCCGAGCCGAGGCCATAGAACAACGCGCGCACAGTCTTCGGATCCTCGGTCGAGAACTCAGGATCGTATTCCAGGCTCGAGTGGCTCACGTCGTCATTGATGCCGATCGTGAAATGGTTCTTGGGCGAAAGCCTGGCCAGCTCATCGAAGACGCCTTTGACCATTGCTGGCGTGAACTCCTTCGACGACAAGCCGTAACGCCCTCCGATAACGGCAGGCATGCCCGAAAAAGGCAGATCCGCGGCATTCTCAGCCAGCACGGTCATAATGTCTTGGTAAAGCGGCTCGCCCGCGCCGCCCGGCTCCTTGCAGCGGTCGAGAGTGGCAATCGACTTGACGCTCAAAGGCAGCGCAGCCAAGAACGCTTTGCTGTCGAATGGCCGGTAGAGGCGAACCTTGACCATGCCCACTTTCTCGCCCTGGCTGTTCAGCGCATCCACAGCCTCCTCGGCTCCTTCAGCGCCGGAACCCATCAGCAAGATCACGCGCTCCGCATCGGGCGCGCCGTAATAATCGAACAGGTGATACGCGCGGCCTGTCTGCGCCGCAAAGCGATCCATCACCGACTGCACAATTCCGGGAACGGCAGCGTGGAACGGCGTGCAAGCCTCGCGAGCCTGGAAAAACACATCCGGATTCTGCGCCGTGCCGCGAATGAACGGGCGATCAGGCGTCAGGGCATTCTTGCGGAACGCGATCAGGTACTTGTCGTCGACCAGCGCGCGAATGGTTTCGTCGCTGATAGGCAAAATCTTTCCCACTTCATGCGAGGTGCGGAAACCATCGAAGAAATGGATGAATGGAATGCGCGATTCAAGGGTGGCAATCTGCGCCACCAGCGCCATGTCTGCGACTTCCTGCACCGAATTTGACGCCAGCATGGCCCAGCCAGTAGCTCTGCAAGCCATCACGTCGGAGTGATCGCCGAAGATCGAGAGCGCATGCGTCGCCAGTGTGCGCGCCGAAACGTGCATCGTCGCTGGCGTCAGCTCACCGGCAATCTTGAACATGTTGGGAATCATAAGGAGCAGGCCCTGGGAGGCCGTAAATGTCGTCCCGAAGGCCCCGGCCTGCAATGCGCCATGCAGCGCGCCGGCCGCGCCGCCTTCGCTCTGCATCTCTTCCACAATGGGCAGCGCGCCCCAAATGTTCTTCTTCCCTTCCGAACGCCACTGATCGGCCCACTCGGCCATCGGCGAAGAGGGGGTGATCGGGTAAATGGCGACGACTTCGGACAGCCGATAGGCCACGGACGCCGCAGCCTCGTTCCCGTCCATAATCACGGTGGGGATCACAGTCTTTGGTTCACTCATTCGCTTCGCTCCACAATGCGGCACTTGAGGGAATTGGCCGCTAAGGTGAGTCTCAGCTTTGAGTCGGTCAGGGGCAGTGATGGGTAACACAGGGAGGGCCAGAAATCCCACTCTGTGAAACGAAGTTTATATCCTGCAACGCGCCGGGACCGTATGAAGCCAACTCACGTTCGCTGACCCAAGTTGCTTCACGCCCAATCGCCCTGTTTGGCGTACGATGACTGCAACCATCCGAGAAGTCTTGATCACTGTTCTGCGTTGGAGCGAACGGGGCGTATCGCTCCGCTGCCCAGCGTGGAGCAATCACCGACGGAGGAATTCATGGCGACCGACGACTGCACAAAGCATCCGCAAAAAATTCAGATCCATCAGCAAACGTTTATGGGAATGGCATGGTGCGCTGCGTGGCTCTTCACCATCGGCTACCTGCACCTCAGTTTCTGGAGAGGCGTTCTGGCCATCGTCCTGTGGCCCTACTACATCGGCGCCCACGCCGGCGCGCTTATGCATTGACCCTCTACCTTGCGGGTGCCCCATCCTGGCTGCCATCATGAGCGACCATCGTCCGCCGATGCGGACGATGGGAGTCGAAGGACCTGCTTCTTGGAAGCCTGGCGAAGGGTGGGAAAGCATGAACCCAGGCCGGCCCGCCTTGTGTCAGCAACTGGCCTCAGCCCTGAACTCCCAACTCCCTCGGTCCAGAGTCCCTAAGCCCCTGGTTCGGCGCCTCTGTGTAGAATTCGGCCCACAACCGTGCCACGTCGTGTCATCCTCTAGAACAGAACATGCGGTCAAGAACACGCGACAATCTAGAATCTCTTGGCCTCTGGCGAAAGACCCCGCCAAAGTTCGTTGCCATCTTTTTGCTCGCTGTCTTCTTCCTTTTCGCGAGCTTCGGATTCGTATTTGACGGCATGGTCATGGGCCGTCAGTCCGGCTTGCATTTTGCTCTCTCTGTAGTGCTCATCGGGCTCTTCGCCGTCATCTACGCGGTCACGGGGATCACCCTGCGCAAACGGTGGTGGATAGGCTGCCTCGTGGTCTTCATTCTCCAGAACGTTTGCATGGGGCTCCTCGCCAACTGGCTGCCCGATGCACCCCCGTTTACTCAACTCAATTCCGTCCAGCTCAGCCACTTTCATAGCCGGCTCGCCTTTGACGGAGTGGCCGTGATCGTTTCCGTCGTTCTCGGCTACATCGGCTTCATCGTTGTCTCGATTGCCGAGGCCCGCCGACGCATCCGGCTCGAGAATGAAAAAGCAGCAATTGAGAGCGAACTGGCAGCCGCCCGCGAAATCCAGTGCATCATGGTTCCCCAGGAACTGCCGCCCACTCCCGGTTACGCGATCGAGAGCATCTATCGACCAGCCGCCCAAGTCGGCGGAGACTTCTTCCAGGTCATCCCGCTCAGCGGCAGCCAAACCCTTGTTGTCATCGGCGACGTCAGCGGCAAAGGACTGGGCGCCGCCATGATCGTCTCCATGCTCATCGGCATGCTGCGCACACTCAGCGGCCTCACCACAGATCCCAGCCAGATTCTGGCTGAACTCAACAGCATGCTCTTCGCGCACAAGCACTCGGGCTTCGTTACCTGCCTCGCAGTGCGTCTCGATCCCTCGGGCAGCGTCACAGTCGCTAACGCTGGCCACCTGCCGCCCTGGCTCAACGGTGCTGAACTCGCATGCGCCGGGTCCCTGCCACTTGGCATCCTCGCATTGGCCGCGCCAGAAAAAATCGCCTTGGAGATGCGCTATGGCGATCGCCTCACTCTTCTCACCGATGGCATTGTGGAGGCACGCAACTCACAGGGAGTTCTATTCGGCTTTGATCGTACTCAGTCCTCGATGCGCGAGGCGTCCCCACTTGCTCTCGCCGAGGCCGCAATTCATCACGGGCAGGACGACGACTTGACCGTGATCGCCATCCACCGCACGTCGTGAGAGATCGAGTGGGGGCAAAACCGAGTTCGGAGGAAATGCGAACTTCGGTCCGCCGCTGCCACTCGGCTCTTTGCACCGACCTCAGTCCCTGGTCCCTGGTCCCTCGCCTTCACCCAAGCAATGCCTCCACCTTCGGCATCCAATCCGAAATCGGAATGTGTTGCGGGCACGATCCTTCGCAAGTGTCGCAATCGATGCAGGCCCCCGCGCGTTGCCCTTCCTTGAGCGCGAAGTTGTAGCGGAACCGCGCCGCCTCCACGTCGTCATAGGTATGCGCGTAGTTGAACATCTCAAAATTCACCGGGATGTTCACGTCGTTGGGGCACGGCATACAGTAGCCGCATTGCGTGCACGGAATGGTGATCCTCGATCGATAATGTTCGCGAATCCGCGCGATCAGCGCCTGGTCCGCGTCAGTCATCTTGCCCACGCGCGCCAGATCCACAATTCTCAGGTTGTCCGCGACCTGCTCCATCGTGCTCATCCCGCTCAGCACCACCGAAACCTCCGGCTGATCCCAAACCCAGTCCAGTGCCAGTTGTGCCGCACTTCGCCCTGCCGCATCGCCCGCGATCATCTCCCGAATCGCCGGCGGCGGATCGGCCAGCCGTCCTCCCATCAGCGGTTCCATCACCACGACCGCCAGCCCCTTGTCAGCAGCCAGCTTCAGGCCGCGCGTGCCCGCCTGGTTCTCCGTGTCCATGTAGTTGTACTGGATCTGGCAAAAGCTCCACAGGTCGCTTCCGTTCACGATCTCTTCGAAGCGAGTGTAGTCATCGTGAAACGAGAAGCCCAGGTGTCCGATGCGCCCATCGGCCAGCGCCCGCTCCGCCTCGCGCAGAATGCCGTGTTTCAGCACGATGTTCGGCCACCACGCTTTGTTTAGGGAGTGGATCAGATAAAAGTCGATGTGGTCCGTTCGCAGCTTTCGCAACTGCTCATTCAGAAACTGGTCGAAATCCGCAGGCCCATGCACCATCCATGTCGGTAGCTTGGTGGCGAGGCGCACCTTTTCGCGATATCCATCCTTGAGCGCCCTGCCAACGACCGTTTCGCTGTTGCCTTCGTGATAGGGATACGCTGTATCGACGTAGTTCACGCCTTGATCGATCGCGTAGCGCAGCATTCGAGTCGCTTCCGCTTCATCGACGTTCGCGCTGCCCCGCTGACCATCCGCGCTCGGGAGCCGCATGGCGCCAAATCCCAACGCCGAAGCCTCCCAATCCAGCATTCCAAATTTGCGATATTGCATAGTCAGCCTCTCTTGCAAACCTGATGCAAACAGAGGATTCTATACCCGGATTTGCCTCGGCGCGCGTGCGCTCGTCACACCTCCAACGATTCAGCACGCTTCATGTCCCCGCGTACCACGAATATCCATACTCGGGATCGACCGAGCCTAGTCCCTTGCCGAATTTCTTGATGTCATCGGTCGCCGTGACGTGCGTGACGAACTTCAGGCTCTTGTAGCCAAGCTGTCGCGGCAGGCGCAGCCGCAGCGGGCCGCCAAACGGGACCGGCAAATCTCCGTCGTTCATGCCGATCGTCAGTAGCGTGTGCTTGTCCCAAGCATCGGCCATGTCGATGCTCCCCCACAAGCTCTTCTCGAACGCGTGGTACACAATGTATCGCGTCTGCGGCAGCACGCCCGCCTCGCGCAACACCCCCGAAAGCGGTGTCCCGATCCACTCGGCGACATACGACCATCCTTCCTCGCACGCCACCTCGGTAATCTGGCTGCGCACTGGCAACGACTTCAGATCGCCGAGCGAGAGCACCAATGGATGCGCCACCGTTCCATCGACCACCAGCCGCCAGTCTCTGAATCCGCCGGCCTGCAGCCGCTTGAATGCGTCCGTCGGCGGCGCGATTTCGTTGGCAAATGGGTTCTTTGAGATCATGCTCCGCGGAAACTCGCGCGCCGGTCTGTTCACAGTCAGCAGCCTCTGGCACGCATAGGTCAGCGTCTCTCCCGGTCCGTAAACCCCTCCACCATCCGGCGGGATCAGGCCATAGCGCTTCGCAATGCGATCTGCCGCGCCCAATCCAGCCGCGCCCGCAGCGGCAACCACCCCTCCCGAAATCAGTTTGCGGCGAGTGATCTTGTTCATCGGCCCTCCTCGGAACTTCGCAGGTTTCCCGTGATCATGCTCCGCACGCGCCGCCAGAATCCTGACCTTGCCACCATCGTCACGTGCACAATCAGGAACAACAGCAGCAGCCATGAAACGAAAAAGTGAATCGTGCGTGCCGACTGCCGCCCGCCCAGGAGCGCCGCCGTCCATGGAAACGCCGCAGTGAACGCCGGAGACATCGCCAATCCCGTCCAGATGATCAGCGGAAACAAAACGAAGATCACCACCACGTATGCCGTTCGCTGCAGCACGTTATACGAGCTTTCCTCCGCCTGACCCGGTGGCCTGCGTCGCAGATACTGCGCAATCCGCTCTCCGTACGCGTGCCAGTTCCAATCGCGCCGCTCCGGCAGCAGGTTCTTCCAAAAATGGCCGCTCACCACTCCGTAGATTCCGTACACCAGTCCTGTCAGCACGCACACCCACGCAGCTTCAAAATGCAGATACCGGCTCCATCCATTCTGGTCCGGCATCACGTAGTCATATTTCGTAGGCACCGTATCGCGCGACGACGGAATCGGAACCACGAAGAGCGGCTTCGTGTTCACGTTCCCTACTTCGCCCCAGTAGAACCGCGGGTGCGAAATCACAATCTCTCCGCCCGTCACCAGCAGCGCAACGAAGGCCACAAACGTCAGCCAGTGCGTCGCCCGCACCACTCCCGAGTGGCGACGAGTCTTCGTCCTTTCAAGCTGGGAAGCCGCTGGCACGCCGCCAGAGTAGCACGCTCCGCACACTAAGAATCAGCTCTTTTCTCCCCTTATTCTTGCTCGATGACTCGCCGGCTCGCTGTCCTTCGATCACCCCGTCAGCCCCGTAACCAGCGCCTCCCACTCCGCCTCCAATGTTGGCCGGCGAAACGTTCTCCCGGCGCGGCTATACCAGTAGTCGGCGTTCCACTCAACGCCTTCCTTCCGGTGCAAGTAAGCGTGAACCGCCATGGCGCCAGGCGTCTCAAGATCGTCAACCATGCCGTGCGCGCGCGCCCAATCTCCTTTTGCATCCCACCACAACGCTGCAAGCGGTGCCGACACCCCTTTTGGTGGTTCGGCCTGCGGCAACGAAGCGCGGAACTCCTCAACCGTCATGGATCGCTTTTACCACCCAACCTTGCCCCTCGCAAGCGGGTCCCAGCCCCGGAAACCAGCCCCTTTGAACTGTGATTTGGATCACTTCCTGGCCCGGAATCCGCTGCTACAAATGAACCATCGTTCCGATGAATAGAAAAAAGGGTCCGCCAGGGGGCTTTTGGGAGGGGCTTCAGAGAATCCCTATCCATTCTGACTCCTTTTCCGCGAGGTCAAGTCATGGGAATGTTCGAATCAAAAATCCCCAAAAAGCACGATTGCAGCCGCGGGCAACTTCGCCGTATACTTAAATACGACCATTCCGGTCGTATTTTTCTGCTGCCCCGCCGTTTCGGGCGGCACCACGGGGTTCGTCAGGTGAGCGCACTCAGCGATTTAACGGTTGGTGAAAGCGGGGTCCTGGTCGCCCTCGACCTGCCTGAAAACGTCCAGAACCACCTGATGCACATGGGTTTTGTGCCCGACGCTGAAGTCACAGCCCTGCGCCGCGCTCCCGCCGGCGACCCCACGGTCTACCGCGTTGACGGCCTGGAAATCGCCCTCCGCCATGAAACAGCTTCAGCCATCCGCGTCCGCCCGTTGAGTGCGGCCGCCGAGCAATCCGACCCCGCCTCCGACGAGGCTTCCCGCTTGGCCGAGGCCGCGCGATGAACGCCTGTTGCGATGTACCGGCCTTTGAGCCGCCCGAGGCGCCGACCGAAAGCTCGCTCCACACTGTCGTCCTCATCGGCCCTCCCAACTCCGGCAAGTCCACGCTGTTCAATAAGCTCACCGGCCTGCGGCAAAAAGTCGCCAACTATCCCGGCGTCACCGTCGAGCAGCGCATGGGCCTCATGGCCGGCGTCGGCCGCGAAGACCTCACGCTCATCGATCTGCCCGGCATCTACTCGCTCACCCCGTACTCTGAAGACGCGCGCG
Source organism: Occallatibacter sp. (assembly GCA_052145255.1). Taxonomy (GTDB): domain Bacteria; phylum Acidobacteriota; class Terriglobia; order Terriglobales; family Acidobacteriaceae; genus Telmatobacter. The sequence continues at coordinate 125,783 of JBKQOX010000062.1, read as the reverse complement.
TCGCCGTCAACGTGCTCCGCGGCCGCATGCCCGGCACGCCCAAGCCTGACGCCGTTCTCCTCGTCCTCGACTCGCTTCATCTCACGCGTCAACTCATGCTTGCCGCGCCGGTGCTCGACGTCGGCCTCCCCACCCTGGTCCTCCTCAACATGTCCGACCTGATGAAGTCGCGCGGCGGACAGATCGACACGCTCAAGCTGGCGCGCGAACTCGGCGCTCCGGTTGCGCTCATCAGCGCCGTTCATGGAACCGGCCTCGAAGCCGTTCCGCTCTTCCTCAATCAGCAGAACGGCCACGGCGAAAAGTCCAAGCCTCTCTCGCTGCCCGTCATGGGCAACGCGCAAAGCACGCATCACTGGGCCGAACAGGTCAGCCGCAATACCGGCTACCAGGCGCCGCTCTCGGCCGAGAACACCCGCAAAATCGACAACGTCCTTCTGCATCGCTTCTGGGGACCGCTGCTCTTCCTTCTCGTCGTCATCGGCGTCTTCGAAGTCGTCTTCGCCCTCGGCCAGCCGCTCTCTGACGGCTTCGGCGAACTGCTCGGCCGCATGGCCGACCTCGTCCGCCCGCTTATTCCCGTCCCATGGCTGCAATCGCTCCTGCTTGACGGCGTGTGGAAAGGCATCTGCTCCGTACTCGTCTTCCTGCCGCAAATCCTGCTGCTGTTCCTCTTCATCGGAATCCTCGAAGACTCCGGCTACCTGGCCCGCGCCGCGCTCATCGCCGACCGCGTCATGCGCACCATCGGCCTCAATGGCAAAGCGTTCATCCCGCTGCTCTCGGCTTACGCCTGCGCCATTCCGGCCATCATGGCCACGCGCACCATTGAGAACAAGCGCGACCGGCTCGCCACCATCCTCGTCACGCCCTTCATGACCTGCTCGGCGCGCTTGCCCGTCTACCTTCTGCTCATCGCCGCCTTCATTCCCAACATCTACTACCTGCACGGAGTCATCGGCCTGCGCACCATCGTCATGCTCAGCCTCTACGTGGCCGGCTTCGTGGCCGCATTCACCACCGCGCGCCTGCTCAAGAGCTCCATCCTCCGCTCCAGCGATACGCCCTTCATCCTTGAGCTGCCGCAGTACCGCATGCCCACTCCCTTCACGCTCGGCCTGCGCCTCATGGACCGCGCGCGCATCTTCATGCGCACTGCCGGAACCATCATCGTCGCCGTCACGCTCGCGCTCTGGGTTCTCGCGCACCTGCCCGTCATCCACACTGCCGCAGGCGCGCTCAGCGCTCCGCAACTGGCCGACTCGCTCATCGGCCGTCTCGGACACTTCATCGAGCCGGCCATTGCGCCGCTCGGCTTCAATTGGAAGATCGGTATTGGACTGCTCTCAAGCGTGCTGGCGCGCGAGGTCATGGTCAGCACCATGGGAACGCTCTACGGAGCCGATCCCAGCACCCAGGCGCTCAACCTGCAAACCGCTCTGCACCACGACATGACGCTCGGCGGCGCGTTGGCGCTGATGATCTTCTTCGCCTTCGCCATGCAGTGCACGTCGACCATCGCCGTCGTTCGCCGCGAAACCAATAGCTGGCTCTGGCCCGCCGTGCAGTTCCTCTACATGCTCGCTCTGGCCTACGGAGCAGCTTTCGCCGTGAACCACATCGTCATGGCAATCTTCGGCTGAGCGGTCAGCCGCCAGCGATCAGTGGACAGCAACCAGCGGAGCGGGGATGGATAGAGGATGGCTCAAGGTCTTTCGCTCGGTGTGAGGAGTCTTTTTGACCTTCTCCCGGATAGGTCTTATCTCCAGCAACTCCTCCGCGACATAACCGCATATCGTCCCATCTGAGAACGTCACGATCAGGCCGTCCTCGCCGTCTTTTTCAACTTCGATGATGCGTATTTGCTCAGTCATGGCAAAGAATCTACCCCCCCCCCCGCACGTGTCTGTTCCGCATTGCTCATCCCAGATGAAATTCGGACCACAAGAGCAGGAAATATCTCGGCAGAAAACTCCGTCGAAAACAAAACCCTCAAAAACAAACCTGTGAAACTGTGAGACTGTGGCTGCAAGTCGTTGATTCAGCTCGGTTCACAGTTTCACAGTTTCACAGTCTCGCAAATGAGGCGGGGGGTGGTGCCCTGTTGATAGGGGGGTGGGGCCCAGGGGAGTGGGGGGGTGGGGGAAAAGCGGGGACCAAGGGACTAGGGACTGAAACAGCAGAGGCTCGCCGGAAAATTGCGGGCCTTTTGTGTATGAAGCAGGGAACAAGGGAACAAAAGAACGAGGCCACGGCATCGGGTGGGTCATGGTCTGGCTCTTTCGCTGGCCCTGGCCGCGGCGGGTTTGCCGAGGGGAAAGGCGCTGGATGCGATAGGTATGTAGCGAAGATTATCAAGGATGAAGGCGACGGTTTTCGAGAGCGAGGTGCGATGCTCGGCGGCCCATATACGCGCGGCATGGTAGCCCTTATCGGAGATGGTGACGGTGATGTTCTTCATCGGTTCGAGCTCCGCTTGTCTTCGGGTTTGCGGCTGCGCCTGGGGGCGGAATCGGAGAGGTCGGATGCATCGGGCAGGTTCCGCTCCACGTTGGCCGCGGCGAGGGCGACCTGCGCGGCATAGAGGAGCTTGCCACCATCTTTCTCGGGAATTGCGCCGAGCAACATGCCCTGGGCGACGCAGGCGATGAAGTCGCGGCAGCTATCGCGGGTAAAGAGAGGTGGCATGGCGGCGCGAAATGCCTCGGCGGCTTTTGAGTTTGAGCGCACGTCTGATTCGTTGGCCGCTTCCGATTCGCGGAAGGCCTTTTTCCAGGCTTTGCAACAGTGCGCAACGGCAGGGTTGGCAAACGAGGGGTTCGATTTGTCGACCGCGTCCGCGGTCACGCTCGTTGAATAAATCATAGGAATGCTTCTCCCTTTGAAGGCGGAATGGCCCGTTGGCGGCGGGGTTGACGCGGGCGCGGAGGTTCGCCTGGATTGGTACTTTTCTTGATTGTGCGCCAAGAGGGGGAAATTATCGGCAAACTTGGGGAGGAAAAGTGAAAGGGTGAAAAAGTGATTAAGTGAATTGGAAATCAGCGGGTTAGCGGGGCTGTGAGGCCTGGGGGCGGAGAAAGAGGGGCTTGACAGCGAAAAGGCAGTGGGCTTGGCGGCGGCGAGGAGTTCGTTCTGTTCGGGGGTTCTTTCGCCCGCTGGAGCGGGCTAATGCGTTCTTCGTTACCGGTCCCCAGGCTTGCGCCGTGGGGCTACCGTCTTATGCCCGCTGCGCGGGCTGTGCGATGAGTTCCATAATCGGCACACATGCGCAGTACGGGTGGTTGCGTGGCTCGGCGCGTTAGCAAGGAGGCGCGCCGACGGCGGGTCGACTTTGCATTTAGCCCGCGGAGCGGGCGGCATAGGGTAGCCCCAGTCGCGAGACTAGGGAAGAGGGATGGTTAGGCCCCCGAGCCTGCTTGAGCGGGCGAAAGAACTATTGCCAAATGTAGCGCTCGTCAAACTCAACACGGTGGTTCTTCAACAGGGCGAGGAACTCGTCCTGGAACGAGATGCGCCGATGGTGTTGCGCCTGATCACGAATGTAACGGATAACGGCCGCACGCCTGGATTCGCTGACGCTGAACGCTCCATAGCCGCCTTGCCAGGCAAACTTGCGCTGTTGGGGCCACCGCTCCTTCACCCATCGCGAAGAGTTGGTTTTCACGATCCGCAGGTAATCTGCCAAGGCAAGGTTGGCTGGCAGGCGAGTCAAAAGGTGAACGTGATCGGTCGTCCCGCCAATCGCGACGGGGATGGCGTCAAGTTCACGGAGGATTCCGCCCAGATAGGCATGAACGTCGAGACGGATTGCATCGGTAAGGAGCGGCGCGCGGCCCGACGTGGAAAAGATGATGTGGATGAGGAGGCCTGTGTAGGTGTGCGCCATTTCTTACGCCCCTCCCGGGGCTATGGGCTCTGGTCTCAACCTTATACCCCAGGCTTGCGCCGTGGGGCTAACGTCTTTTGCCCGCTACGCGGGCTGGTTGCGCTCGGCGCGCGACGCGCAAGGAGGAGCGCGCCGGAGGTGCGAGCGCAGGTCCACAAGTGCGAGGGACCTGGGGCACCCATTTTCGTGGTGGAAGGGTCGATGACTTGGTGCGCTGAAACGAGACGAAAAGCAGAAGCAGGTCCCCATTCGACTCCGATTGCTCCCGCAATCGTCGCTCAGGGCAGGCTCTCGGCTCCGCTGAAAGACGCATCGCTCAGGATGACAGCGCGCGGGGTGCGGGGCGGCGGCGCGCACCCGAAAAGAGCGAGCGCCAACTTGGACAAAAAACATCGGCGCGCGTCCGTGAGGTGTGCGCGCCGATGTTGGGGTTAGCTTGCGGGTCCCGCCTGAGAGACCCTGCGTGCGAATCCTGGTTTAGTGGTGGCCGCCGTGGTCGCCGTGATAGCCGGGCAGCGCGTGTTCGCCGCCGCCGTCATGGCCGGCAGGGCCGACGTGGCCCCGACCATCGCGCGCCTCGTTCGCGTGGAAGTGGTTGAAGGGCTCAGCTCCCCGCTCCGGGAACGGCCCGTGATAGCCGTGGCGAGGATCGAAGCGGTTGTCGACATGGCCGTAGAAGTGGGCCGGGCCGTGGAACCAGTGGCCTGCTCCGATGAAGACTCCGTTTACAAACCAGTCGGGCCCATAGTAGCCGTAGGGCGCGCATTGATACGGAGCATAGTCGAAATACCCGTAGGGACAGACAGGCTCGACTCCAAAATTGATGGAGATCTGGGCCGGCGCGGAAGGCGCGCAGCACAACAGGGCGATCGCAAATGCTGCGAATCCAAACATCTTAAATTTGGACATGTTTCCTCCTGAAGGTTTGAGGGATGGAAAGAGTGGATGGTTGCGTGGAAAACACAGCTTGTAGCTTCTAGCTCCTGGCATCCAGCCTTCTTGTCGCTGGCGCCCGGAGCAAGGATAAAGCGCCCCGGTCTCCAGGACAGAAAAACCGAAAAGTGAAAAAAACCTGCCTTTTTCACGATGTGGTGTGATTCAAATCACTGCAAAGAATGGCGACCTAATTTGTCGTATATTAAAGAGGACTGAATCAGTCGTATATCAATACCGTATGGCAAAGGCTCTGATGGGAGCTTGACCGCGGCAGGAAAGAGCAGAGGAATCGAAGCATGAGACGGCCGACTAAGCCGCAACGATCTTTCATCCAACTCATTTGCATTCTTATGTTTGTAGGTATCCCTGCGTGGGCCGCGGTGACCGGGAGCATTTCAGGAACGGTGAAGGACCCGCAAGGAAGAGTAGTGCCGAACGCGGATGTGGCTGCGCGGGAGGTGGCGACGGGAATCGAGCACGAGACGCACAGCGATGCGAGCGGATACTACACGCTGCCGGTTTTGCCGGTGGGCCGCTACGAGCTGGATGTGCGGGCCACGGGGTTTGAAACCTACGAGCGCAAAGATGTTGCGCTCGATACCGACGCGGCGTTGACGATCGACTGCGCGCTCAAAGTTGGCGCGATTTCGCAGACAGTGAGCGTGACCGACAATGCGCTGCACGTGGAGACGGTGAGCACTCAATCGGGAGAAGTGATTTCTGGGCGCGAGCTGGCGGCGGTGCCGCTGAATGGGCGCAGCTTTACCGATCTCTTATCGCTCCAGGCAGGAGTCATTCCCGAAACGACGCTTGGCGCGGCAACCGTGGAGGACGTGGGCGCAACCATCCTGAACCCGTCGGGAACGCTGAACCCGGGAACGATTTCAGTGAACGGGCAGCGGGAGACGGCAAACTTCTTCAGCGTGAACGGCAGCGATGCGGAAGAGGACGTGAACGCGGGGACGGCGATTATCCCCAACCTGGACGCGATTGCGGAGTTTCGCGTTGTGACGAGCAACTTCGATGCGGAGTATGGCGAGTTCAGCGGCGGCCAGGTGAGCGTGATTACCAAGAACGGGAGCAACGAGTTTCACGGAAGCACGTTCGATTTCTTGCGGAACACGGATGTGGATGCGCGGAATTACTTTTCGCCGACGCGCGGTGTGTACCGGCAGAACCAGTTTGGGGGAACGCTGGGTGGGCCAATCCGGCGGGACAAGCTGTTCTTCTTTACGGACTACCAGGGGACGCGTCAGACGAAGGGTATCGATACGGGCGAGATCAGCGTGCCGTCGAATGCGGACCGGGCGGGGGATTTGACGGACTTTGTAGATCGCAAGGGCAAGACGCTGCTGACGGGCGCGGTGGGCGGGCCATACCTGGCGAGCCTGTTGGCGCAAAAGCTGGGCTACACGGTTACGCAGGGCGAGCCGTACTTCGATAGCGGATGCACGACGGCGGATGCACAGGCGGGGCAGTGCGTGTTTGGGAACGCGCAAATCCCCCAGAGTGCATGGTCGGTTCCAGCGCAACGGATGCTTCAATATATTCCGGCTCCGAACAATGCGAACGGGTTTGCAACGTCGACATTCAACCAGACAGTGCGCGACGACAAGGCCGGCGCGCGGGTGGATGCGAATACGCGTTGGGGACTTGCGTCGGCATACTACTTTGTCGACGATTTCGACTTGGATAATCCATATCCGACGGCGCAGAGCGGGGCCAGCGTGCCGGGATTCGACGCGCTGACGGCGGGACGCGCGCAACTCCTGGCTCTGAGCTTAACCAAGGCGATCAACGCGACAACGGTGAACGAGGCGCACGCGAGCTACCTGCGCGACATGACAAACCTGGGTCAGCCGGTAGGCGGACGCGGGGTGAGCCTGATTTCGCAAGGCTTTGCGAACGCCGACGGCACCCCGAGCATTGTGGCTCTCGATCCCAAGGGCCAGAGTGTGGAGAACGTGAATTTCAACGGCTACTCGATCGGCGCCGCGGCGAATCAGTTGATCCAGGCGAACAATACGTATCAGGCTTCGGACACGTTCTCGAAGGTGGTCGGGAGCCACACGATGAAGGCGGGCGCGGAGCTTCACGCCGACCAGGTGAACGCGCACCCGATTGCGCAATTCAACGGGAACTTTGTTTTTTCGGGCGCGGAAACAGGCGTGGACTTTGCGGATTTTCTGATCGGCGTGCCCAGCCAGTACAACCAGAGCCAACTGAATCCGTTTTACGCACGCAACCAATATGTAGGGCTATTCGCGCAGGATAGCTGGCACGCGCGGCCCGGCCTGACGCTAAATTACGGGCTGCGCTGGGACCGGATTGCGCCGTGGACGGAGAAGTATAACCAGATTTCAACATTTGTGGCGGGCGCGCAGTCAGACGTGTTTCCGGGAGCGCCGGCGGGGATTTTGTATCCGGGAGATTCGTGCGTTCCGCGCACGCTGGCCCCGGTCGATAACCTTGGATTTTCGCCGCGCATGGGTGTGGCGTGGTCGCCGCAGGCGCGCGGAGGGGTGCTCAAGAAGGCGCTGGGCAGCCCGGGAACGACGAGTATTCGCGCGAGCTTCGGCAATTTCTACACAGCGATCGATGCCGGTTCCATCAGCGTGCTGGCGGCGAACGCGCCGTACGGGACCACGTACACCAGTCCTGCTCCGCCGCTGTTCGCAACGCCGTTTGTGACTGCGGCCGACGGGACGAATTACGGTCAGCCGTTTCCTTACAGTCTGGCGCCTCTCGATGCTTCTCGCGCGCATGCCGATGCGAGCGTCGATTGGAGCAAGTACGAGCCGATCAGCGGGATTCCCGGATACGATGTGCATAATCGCGTGCCGTTCACACAGGAGTGGATGCTGTCGATCGAACGGCAAGCGGGGCCGGATACGGTGCTAAGCGCAAGCTACATCGGAACGTCGAGCCATCGTCAGCGCGTACTGATCGAGGCGAATCCCGGCAACGCAGCGCTATGTCTGAGCCTGAGTCAGCCCAGCGAAGTAAAACCGGGCACACTGACGTGCGGCGCGGGCGGCGAGGACACAGTGTATTACCCCATCGGCGGGGGGCAGGTGAATGGAACGCGAGGACCGCTGGGATCGAGCTTCGGCAGCAACGCGCTGCAATCGAACATTGGGCGCGCCAACTATAACGCGCTGGAACTGAGCGCGCAGCACTCAAGCGGGCGGCTGGAGTTCTCGGCCGCTTACACCTACAGCAAGTCTCTTGATGATTCGTCGAACATCGGCGAAGAAGTCAATCCTTTCAACCCGGCGCTGAGCTATGCGCTGTCGGCGTTCGACGTGAGGCAGAATTTCGTGCTCAGTTATGAATATCGTTTGCCGATTGACAGGCTGATGCGCGCGAATCGCTTGAGCCAGGGATGGACATTGTCGGGGATCACGCGATTTGCGAGCGGTTTTCCTGTCACGATGACGAACAATGGAGACAATTCTCTGATCGGCACGAATCCGAACGGGGTGAACAACAGCAGCATCGACGAGCCCGATTTCAACGGCGGGCCGCTCCACCTGAATCGGAATCCGCGCACCAACGGAAATAACTATTTCGATATGGCGCCGTTCAGCGAGAACGCGCTGGGCACGCCGGGCACGTCGAAGAGGCGATTCTTCCACGGCCCGGGCGCGGACAATTACGACATGGCGTTGGCCAAGAGCGTGCCGCTGACGGAATCGACAGCGCTGCTCTTTCGCGTGGAGGCTTTCGACGTTTTCAACCACGCTCAGTTCAACGGGCCCGCTGCGATCGATGGGAACATCGGCAGCTCGACGTTCGGCAACGCAATCAGCGCGGCCCCTCCGCGCATCGTTCAGGGCGCTGTGAAGCTCAACTTCTGATGGCGCGCAGATTCCCGGGCCAGGGAGCGGGGAATCAATTTGTGCTGATTGGCTGCGTTGGATGCCTCGGCCGCCAGGGTCAACTGCTGGCTTGACGCCGTGAGGTCGTACTCAGTGAGGACTGCGTGGTTCTGCATGTCGTAATTGTTTTGGTGCCGCGCGACGAAGCGGAAATGCGAGCGCAGCAGGCGGAAAGATCGCGAGGAGAGATTCTTTGAAGATGAGCAAAATGAATCAGACACGATTCCGGGACCGGCCCACAATTTTCAAAGAACCCGGGTGCAGTAGCCCTGGAGCGCGGGGAAAGTCGTGGGGTGTGACTCGTCTCACCGGATGAATCCATCGCGAGTCCCGTCCACTCGACAACGGGAAGCTTGCTTCGGAGCAAGCGGCAGTTAACCAATCGAAGTCAGAGGAACCTTCTATGAATGCGAAACTCATCGTTACTTCGGCAGTGTTGGCGTTGGCGCTTGGAATGGCCACTTCTGCCTCGGCGCAGGACCAGAAGCAAGACGACAAGCAAGGGCAAAGGCCGCAGCAGCACGCCCAGCAGCAGCCGGCGCAGCGGCAACAGCCTGCACCGCAGCAGCATACCCAGCAACCGCCAGCGCAGCGGCAACAGCCTGCGCCGCAACAGCATGCCCAGCAACCGCCAGCGCAGCGCCAACAGCCAGCGCCGCAACAGCACGCCCAGCAACCACCGGCGCAGCGCCAACAGCCTGCGCCGCAAGAGCACGCCCAGCAACCACCAGCGCAGCGGCAGCAACCTCAGCGCACTGGAGCGCAGCAGCGTACCGAGCAGACCACCTGGCAAAATCATCGCGCCGGGAACTGGCAGACTGACCACCGCACCTGGCAACAACGGGGTGGCTACAACGGCTACCGTGTTCCTGACGCCCGGTTCAACGTCTACTTTGGGCAGCGGAATGAGTTTCGGATCTACGGTCTTCCCTTCATGGTTTTCGATGGATACCCACGTTTCCAGTACAACGGCTATTGGATTACGCTTCTCGACCCATGGCCGGGAAACTGGTCGAATGACTGGTACGACACCGACGACGTCTACGTGGTCTACCAGAACGACGGATATTACCTGTACGACGACAGTTATCCGGGCATCGGAATTGCGATCAGCATCTCGATGTGATGACCTAGAGTGCGCGCCGTTCTTGCGCAATGGCAAGGCCGGTTATGGGCTGAGTTAATGCGAAGAGCCCGATGCGCTTGGAGCGGTTCCACAATTCACGTGCCCTTTCAAACGTCCTGCGAGGTGACTTTTACTTCCACCCCGCAGACGAAGACCTGTCTGTGGGGACCCAGGTGGTGAAAAAGCGGCTGGGCAGTTAGTTGCGGACCTGGGCATAGCAATTGCGGAACCGCTGTGGCGAAAATGACTTTGCTCGAATCGAGCATTGACGATTTGGCGTAAACCGAGCGCAGGAATGCTGTCTCCGTATTACGGCCATCGGGGGTTATCGCAGAACTCTAATTCGGCGCAGGGGACGAGGATTCGGGCGGCCGAATGTTGAGGCCGGTGAGTGTGAATTGTCCCAGAAAGCGGACCTTCGCGAGACCATCGACAGTGGTGAGAACCCACTCGCCGTCAACTTCAGCGTACTGAAACGTGATGTGAAGGTCGCTGAGCCAAAAGGAGGGACTTACGGCCGGCACTCCCTGGATTTGGCGAATGCGGAAAGTGCTTTTGTCGACCCAAATCTGCCCACGCAAAAGGAGTTTATCTCTCCGCTTGGGAAAGATCGCAAAAATGTACTCGGGAACCTCACCGAAGTTCTGTTGCCTAATAAAAACAAAGTCGTAGTTTGCCCGGTTGATCGCAGAACTGTCTACTTGCCTTGCCGATGCTGTTTCGCTGACCAAAAGGTCGCGAATGATTTTTTCCCCCCATGGGTTCCCTGTTGATTGGGTGATCGTATAAGTCTCCGTAGCGGGAGGAACGAAATCGATCTGCGCCATGATGTCAGAGGTCGGCTGCTTATCGGCGCCCATAAACACTTTGTATTGGCGCGTCACCCGGTACGGCCGGGATTGAGCGGGGGGTGGGTGCTCGGCGTCCTCCATGCGCTGCAGGATCAAGTCCAGGTCGGGAGATTTGATCTCCGCGGTGGACGAGGGTACCTGCGACAACAAAGGAAGCGCCGCCAGGAGAACTGGAACTGAGAACCAGAAGATTGGCGGAACTGCCCTAGTGCGCCTCAAACGGGAAGCAGCCACGCAGATGAGCCGGAAGAGCATTTAATCATCAGCTTACAGCGACCAGCTCACAGCTCTCAGCCTTTAGCTTTCAGGTATTCGCGACCAGCTTCAGGCGGCAAAAGCAAATTCAGGTTTCCCTCGGCTGCGCTCCGGGGCAGGCTTTCGGCTGCGTGCGTCGCACCATTGGCAGCGATTGTGCGCCGAGTTGCGCTTAGCATGACAAGGCAGACGGATTTGTTCGTGGTATCCCACCCGTCGCTCGATCAGGTGCGCGACGGGTGGGGTCCCCCTGGGTGAATTAAGTTGCTTTATCTATCTATAGCGCCCTGCCCATGCTTCGGCAGAGACCTCAAAGTTCCAGGTGTCAGATTTCAGGTTTCAGAAACCCTCCTGGATGAGATTGAACCCCTAACCCATGAAGCCGAGGTAGGGGTCGGTGCCGAAGTTCCCGAAGTTGGGAAAGACGGTGCGGATCTGACTGTCGGAGAGTCCGAACCAACTTGCCAGCGTGCCTGCGTACTGCTCGACGGCGGTGGTGGGAATGAGGCGGCCTGCGCCAACGTCGTTGACCTGATCGACGCCGACAACGGGATATTGGCCGTACATGTCCTGGCCGTTGACGGCTCCGCCGACGACGAAATGATGGCTGCCCCATCCGTGGTCCGTGCCGTCGCTATTGGAGGTGAGAGTGCGGCCAAAGTCGGAGATGGTGAAGGCGGTGACGTTATTGCCGAGACCCATCGTGACCATCTGGGCGTCGAAATACTCGAAGGCCGCGCCGAGCTGGTTGAGAAGGCGGGCGTGTTGAACTGCCTGGTTGTCGTGCGTGTCAAAGCTGCCGAGCTGGACGTAGAAGATTTGGCGGGTAACGCCGAGCTGTCCGCGCCCGGCAATGATGCGCGCGACAGTCTGCATGGAAGTGGCAAGCGGATTGTCGGCGAGCATGTTGGTCATGGGATCGAGATATTGAGGGGGATTTGCGATGCCGCCGACGCCCGCAGGCGCCATGGCAGTGGCCAGCGTGGCCTGGGCTTGCATGGAACGATTGATGACGACCTCGTATTCCTTGGCGAAGAGGTTGGATTCGTCGGAGGTGAGGATGGAGTTGAGCGGGTTGGCCGCTGAAGGCAGACCGAACGGTGGGTTCTGCAGACCATAGATGGGAATGGGGCCAGCGGACGTGACGTTGAGCTGAAATGAGGATTGGCCGGCGAGGAAGAGCGCGTTGCCGGCAGTGGAGATGCAGGTGAACATGGAGTTGGAGTTCATGTTCATGGCTTCAATGGCGTCGGCCACGGCGCCGCCCCAGCCCACGCGCTCACTGCTGCCGAGATTGGAAGCGATGGCCTGCCACGCGGCGGTTTGATCGAAGTGCGAGAAGAGCGAATCGGGCAGCGGGACGGAGTTGGAGTTGATCTGCGTTTTGGAAGCAGGAGCCACAAGAGTTCCCAGGTTGGCAACGACGGCAGCGCGTCCAGCGTTGAAGAGCGTTTGCACACCGCCGAGAGCGGGGTTGAGGGCGAAGGTGCGGCCGGACTGCGGAGTCTTGAGCGTGATGGGCAGCAGCTCGTTCATGGGATAGGCGAGGCCCGGCGCGCCGGAGCGAGCGGACGTGAAGGCCGCGAAAGAAGATGGGTCGGTGGCAATGACGGTGCCGTGGCCGTCGTTGCCGCCCTGCAAATAGACGCAGACGAGCGCGCGGTAGTCGGAGCCGGTGGCGGACTGCGCCATGGCGGCGAGCGAGTTTAGCTCGAGGAGAAACGGGCTGGCATAGATGCCGGCCATGGACGCCATGGAGGCCGTTCTGAGGAATTGCCGGCGGGTATGTTTGCAGTTGCATCTCATGGCTGACTCCTATTGCTGCGCGGCGTAGTCTGGCGACGCCACGGTGAGATAGATGGCAGTTTGGACACGCGAGAGAAGCGCGGCATTGATGGCGTTCTGATCGCCGCTGGGAATGGGGATGGCGTTGACGGCGCCGAGAATCTGGTTGTAGAGAGTCGTGGACATCTGGCCGTACATGAGCAACAGATTGATGCGGTCCATGAGCTGATCGGGTGTGGCCGCAAGGGACATCTCCGTGGAGTAGTAGGAGAAGACGTCAGGTCCGCCCTGGGCGTTGGCGCCGATCGCGTCTTGCATGTAGTTGATGTAGCCGACCACGGAGGACACATTGGTCATCTGCATCTCGGGTGCGAGAAGGCCCGCGGCGGAGATGGAAGTGTTGGGCGGTGTGTAGCCGGGAGCGAACCAGTTGAAGACGGTGGGAGAGCGGAGCCACATCTGGCCAAAGCCGTAGATGGGATCCTCAGTGCTGCCTACATTGAAAGAGCCCGTGCGAGATTGCGCGGTAAAGGCGCGAGCCCACTCGGTATAGCGCACCAGAGCCTCGCGAACCTTTCCGAATTGAGGGTTGGTGGTATCAGTGGCCGTGTCGCGGGCTTCGGGGTCCATGAGGATGGCAGTGATGACAGCTTGCAAGTTGCCCCTCACGCCGGTGCCGTCGTTTTCAAAGACCTTGGCGACGCGGCTGATATATGCGGGGCTGGGGTTGCTCGTCACGAGGTGCTGGATCAACTGCTTGGAGAAAAACGGGGGCAAATTGGGATGATTGAAAAGCGTGTCGAGAGCGATTTTGAGGTCGCCGGCGGGGTCGGGACTGCCTGAGACAGGAATGGTAACGCCGAGAAAGTCCTTTTCGACGGTGGAGTGGTGGCTGGGGAAGCTCTGCATGGGGAGCAACTCTTCACCGTAGCCGGGACCGACGTAAGCACAGCAGTTGGACCAGGCATTGTCGGTCGAGTCGCCGGGGATGTTCCAGCTCCAGCCGGTGAAGACAGCAGCGAGCCCTTTGACATCAGTATTTGAATAGGTGGGGATGGGATTTCCAGTGCCGTCGAGTTGCTGCGAACCATCGTCGTTCAACTTCCAGAGTCCGATGGTGAACAACTGCATGACTTCGCGCGCGTAGTTTTCGTCGGGGTCTGTGGTTGCGTTGCCCTTGTCGTTGCCCTGCATGGAGAGGAACTGACCCATCATGGGATTGAGGGTGACGTCCTCAAGGAACTGGCGGAAATTTCCGAAGGCGTCAGCGCCAAGCAGGTCATAGTAGCTGGCTTCGCCGCGCGGCATATTTTGAATCGCCGTCGTATTGTTGCTGGAGATGACGAACTGAAGTGACAGGGCGTATTTGACGCGCTGGCGAAGTTCATCGGGCGCGGACAAAGACTGCTGCCAGAAGGTGTCTTGCACAAGGCCTTCATCTTGGTTGTTCTGGACAAAGAGCGCGGCATTGCATTTGACGTCGCTGGTGGCGCAGGGCGGGTTGTTCACGATGACAGCCTGCTCGACGGAAGGCTCGGTGGGAGTGGGCTGGATGGCGAATTGCTGGTTGAGCCACGCCTGATAGCCCTCGAGTGAAAGGGTGCGGATGTCGGCATCAGTGGGGCCAAAGGTGGCCTGCTCAAGGAAGCGCGCGGCATCGCTGGGGGGAACGATCGGAGTGGGAATCGTGCCGCTGACCGTGGCGATAAGGTCATTCGACATGGCAGGGCCCGGGCTCGGATTGAGGACCTGCAAATCGAGATTGCCGGGCTGGGCCTGATCGACGTTCGCCGTCAATTGCGTGCCACTGTTGAAGGTCGTTGACACCGGCGATCCGTTGACGAGCACTTGCGCGCCGGTGATGAATTTCTGGCCCGTGAGAACAATGGTTGCGGGCCCGGGATCGAAGGCCATCGGCGTAGCAGAAGTAAGAATCGGGATCGGATTCATCACCGAGATGTTCTGTGAAATGGAAACCGCGGGATTGTCGACGCTGGTAATGGTGAGCTGAACGATATTGCTCGGCGTAGGAACGACGGGCGGCGCGGTGTAGGTGATCGATCCATCGGTGTTTGAGATTGCGGTGCCAACCACTCCATTGCCGCCGGCAATGCCATTGACCTGCAGCGTGACGGCAGGATTGTCGGTTCCGTTGACCATCAAGCCGAGATTCAGCATGTTCGAGACGCGGACGTCGGTGCCGGAGTTCGGCTCAAGCGTGAGCACTACAAGTCCGGGACCCACCTTCAAGGAAAGCGGAATCGCGCTTGCTGATCCAGGGTCGGGATTGGTGACTGTGAGCGGGAAAGTGCCCGGATTCGGCGCGGCGATTTGCGCCACCAGTTGCGTGCTGGAGACATAGGTGGTGGCAACAAGGGTGCCGTTCCAACTGATCTGCGCTCCATAGACAAACTGCGAACCGTTGACCGTGACGGTCGTCGTGCCCTCGGAGAAGCCGTTCGGAGTGACTGTTCCGAGGACTGGAATGGGGTTCCACACCTGGATGGCTACTGAGCCGGGAGCAGCGGTTGGATACTTGACGATGAAGCTGGTGATATTGACCGTGTAAGGAGTGGGAACGACCGCGGGGGCCGTGTAGAGGCCAGTGTTCGAAACCGTGCCGACCTGGGCGTTGCCGCCGGGGATTCCATTCACGGAGAAGGTCATCGGCAGCCCGGAGGCGAGATAGCTCGAGGTGAGCTGCAAGGTCTGATTCACGCGGACGCTGGTAGCCGGAGCACCAATGGCAGCGATGGTGTTCAGATTTACAGCGAGCGAACTGCCGCCGCAACCCGTCATCAAGGGGACGACCGGCATCAGTGAAGTGACAAAAAGCAACGACGTCCGAAGAGACACGATCCAAAAGGAACTGCGTCGGGGCAGAGATTTGCGGAGACACGCCACTCGCATAGATGCTCCTAAGACGGGGAACTCCAAGGCAGGCAAATCCTGAACCAAAAAACAAGGGCGACAAGGGGAATGAGGCTACCGGTGATTCGATTCAAAGGTTATCGAAGTCACCAAAATGATGCAAACTAAAATGCAGCGAAAAATTACCGAAGTAATGCAATCAGGGCAGGCTGTGCGCTACGACTTCGGGGTGACAGGACTGTGGGCGCGCGCAGCTCATGGTCTTGCTGCGTAGTCCGGTTGTGACTACAATAGAACCGAGGGTTGAAATGGCAACGGATACTTACGTTCGCGCGCGCATCGACTCGGCCACCAAGGAACAAGCGGAGGATGCGTTGGAGGCAATGGGTCTGTCGGTCTCAGACGCTATTCGGCTGCTGATGCTGCGCGTCGCTACAGAGAGGCGGCTTCCATTCGAGGTGCGAGTTCCGAATGCGAAGACGCGCAAGGCAATTGCAGAGTTAGAGTCCGGAAAAGGAAAGCGGTTCCGGACAGTCAAGGCCCTGATGGAAGATCTTCATGCGGACGATTGAACGTTCATCGGCATTCAGACGCGACTACAAGCGAGAAGCAAGAGGACAGCACCGGGCGACACTGGACGACGAATTTGTGCCAGTTCTTGAGGCTCTGGCAAATGATAAGCCCTTGGAAGCGAGACACCGCGACCATGAATTGAGTGGAGATTGGAACGGATACCGCGAATGCCACGTAAAGCCCGACCTGCTGCTGATCTATCGAAAAACAGACCAGGACACGCTGCGATTAGCGAGGCTGGGATCGCACAGCGAGCTATTTGGGTAAGTAAACCTTATTTTGGCGGCAAAGCCTGCCACAGCGTCGGCGTATAATTCCCGCCAATGCCAGTCCACAAACTGAAATTTACAAAGCCGTCGATCATCTGTTCCTGCGCGGTAGGCGGGCTTCTATTTCCTGCGGCCGCTCACGCCGACGCGGGCATTCCGATGCTGCCATTCGCCTATCCGGTTATTCTCGTTTTCTTGCTGCCAGTCATCGCAGTTGAAGTCGTGTACATTCGACTCCGGCTCCGAACAAACTGGAAAAACACGATCGGCGCCACAGCCAAAGCGAATTTGATCACTTTGCTTCTTGGATTTCCGCTTTCGTGGCTGGTTTTCTTAATTGCGGAGCTTGTCTTTTACTTAGCACTGACGTTCTCGGGCATTGAGGATCATGTCCATTGGACACTGGGCCCTAGAATCAACGAATTCCTGATCGTTATTACGAGCGCAGCATGGATGGAACCGATCGAGGAGAAATGGGCAGTTCCCGTCGCTTTTGTCGTGCTGCTGATCCCGTCGTTCTTCCTTTCCGGGTATGTGGAATCGCGGCTACTGGATAAGCGGGGCTGGCTTAGATCTGAGGGTCGAAGTTCCGGTGTTATCTGGCAGGCGAACATCCTCTCCTATATCTTTCTAGCAGTCGTGGGCTCAGTAGCACTTGTCACAGTGGTCGCGCATCTTTAGACAAGAGCCAGGCACAAATTTAAGTCTTTTGGTGTTCATCGGCTGCCGGCGATCATCTGGGCAGCGTGCTGCAGGCTCGTGCCAGTGACCTTAGCGCCGGAGAGCATGCGGGCGACTTCGTGAGTGCGGGAACGGTCGTCGAGGACGCGAATGCGGGTTTGCGTGCGGCCATCCTTCTCGCGCTTTTCGACGGCGAGATGCTGGTCGGCGAAGGCGGCGATTTGCGGGAGGTGGGTGACGCAGAGAACCTGCTGCACGCGGGCGAGCGCTTTAAGCTTCTGGCCGACGGCTTCAGCTGCGCGGCCTCCGATGCCAATGTCGATCTCGTCAAAAACAAGAGTGCGCGGCGTGGTTTTCTTTTTGGACTTGGACGAGGAGCCTTCTTCGACGGCGACTTTGAGGGCGAGGAGCACGCGGGAGAGCTCGCCGCCTGAGGCGATCTCAACGAGAGGCTTGAGAGGCTCGCCGGGATTGGTCGCAATGCGGTATTCGACCGAGTCCCAACCGGAAGCGGACCACGTTGACTCATGGTCGCTTGAGGTGACGGCGACGTGGAACTTGACCTTCATGGCCAGCGAGTTGATCTGCGCTTCGGCGAGCTTGGCGAGTTTGACCGCAGCGGTTTGACGCTCGGCGGTGATGGCGGCGGCGGCCTTGCGGTAGGCTGCGGCGTTTTGTTCGAGCTCGGCGCGAAGAGTTTTGAGGATTTCATCGCGATCTTCGACCTCGGAGAGCTTGCTGGCGACGTGTTCTCCGAATGCAATCACCTCGGCGACGGTCTTGCCATATTTTCTTTTGAGCCGATCGATGAGGGCGAGGCGGTCTTCAATTTCGGCGAGGCGCTCGGGCGAGGCGTTGATGCCTTCTGCGTAATCGCGCAGAGCGGAAGCGATATCGGAGATAGTGGCGCGGGCGGAGGACAGCTGCAGGGCGGATTCAGTGAATCGCTGGTCGTAGCGTGCGAGCTCTTCGACGTTGCGGACGGCGTCGCGAAGAGCAGCTTCGGCGCTGGCGCTCCCTTCGTAGAGCCCGTCGAAGGCGCTCATAGCGGCGGCATAGAGCTTCTCTGCGTTGGCCAGGACGCGCTTTTCAGTTTCGAGGGCCTCGTCTTCGCCAAGCTCCAGGTGAGCCTGCTCGATTTCCTTCTTCTGATAGCTCCAGAGATCGACCATGCGCAGGCGGTCCTGCTCGCCGTGAAGGAGATCGTTGAGTTTGGCGGCGGCGGCGTGCCAGCGCGCGTGAGCCTCGGAGATTGCATCCAAGGAAATACCGGCGAAACGGTCGAGAAGCAGGCGCTGCTGCGACTGGTCGAAGCTGGAAAGGCTTTCGGTCTGCGCGTGGACGAGTGCGAGCTCGGGCGCGAGCAACTTGAGCACCTGGACCGTTGCGGGCTGGTTGTTGACGAAGACGCGGCCCTTGCCGTTGGAGAGGATTTCGCGGCGCAGGATAATTTCGGCGCCCTCGGCATCGATACCGTTGGCTTCGAGGATGGATTCGGCGCCGGGCGTGGACTCGAAGACGCAGGAGAGCGCGGCCTTGTCGGCGCCGTGGCGAACCAGCTCTCCTGAGCCTTTGCCACCTAATAGGAGGGCGAGAGCGTCGACAAGGATTGATTTGCCGGCACCGGTTTCGCCGGTGAGCAGATTGAGGCCGGGCCCGAAGGAGGCAATGGCGTGATCGATGACGGCGTAGTTTTCAGCGCGCAGTTCGACGAGCATGTTCTTTTCCGTGTAAGGCGTTAGACATCTGGGATCCGGGCATTGATAATCCGAGCGCAGCATAGCATGAACGGGGCGTCAAAAGGCGTGGAGGCGCGACTTTCGCAGCTCGGCAGGGTCGAGACAAACAATGGCTGAGAGAGTGCGGAGGCACCCAAAGGGTCACTTGGGCGGGAGAACGCAGTCTGGTACCGTGGAGAATGAGGTGAATGGCGATTTTTACCGCAGCATTAGCGTGTTTTTTGCAGGCTGACGGCGGCGCGGGAACGGGCGCGCCGACCTCGCAGGGATTCGGCGCTCTGGCCTCGATGATGAGCAACATCGGGCCGGTCGCTATTTTTGTGCTGGTGCTGCTTCTGCTGGCCAGCCTGTATTCGTGGATGGTGATTCTGGGCAAGATTTCCACGTTCAGCAAAGCGACGACGCAAAGCAGGAAATTCATCCGCGCGTTTCGGAAAGCAACGCGGCTGAATGAGATTGCGGCGTTGACGAGCGATTACAGCGCGAGCCCACTGGCGCAGGTATTTGAGGATGTGTACGAGACGTACAAGCGGCAGACGGGCGGATCGGGGCCACCACGCAATCTGACGCCACTGGAGCGCACGGCGCAGACCTCGGCCAGCACGGCGATAACGGCTCTGGAGCGGCGCATGACGTGGTTGGCGACGATCGGTGCGACGAGTCCATTCGTGGGTCTATTCGGAACGGTGATGGGCGTGGTAGATGCGTTCAGCGGCCTGGGCACAGCAGGTGCAGCGACACTGCGCGCCGTGGCACCCGGAATCAGCGAGGCGTTGATTACGACGGCGGCCGGCTTGTTTGTGGCCGTGCCTGCGGTTGTGGCGTACAACCAGTTTTCAGCGCGGATCAGGTTATTCGCTTCGGCGACGGACGATTTTTGCCGCGAGCTGCTGAACTCGCTTGAGGAGATGCCTCAGCGGACGCAGGCTCAGGCACCAAGGGTTCCGGCGGAGATGCCTCGCGAGGCCGAGCGCAGTCTATACAAATAGGAGCGCGACGCGGGATTGGGCGCGCGAAGCTGCCCAGGTTTTGCGGAGAGGTTCATCGTGGCATTCTCGACAATCAACGGACAAACCCGATCGTCGCTGGCGGATATCAACATTACGCCACTGGTAGACGTGGTGCTGGTGCTGCTGGTGATCTTCATGATCACCGAGCCAGTGCTGCAGTCGGGGATTGAAGTGAAGGTGCCGAAGACGCGAACGGTGCAACAGATCACCGAACAGCGGATGGTGGTAACGATCGACCGCGACCAGAACGTTTTCTTGAACGACCAGCCGGTAAATGTGCACGATCTGCCGGCGCGACTGCACAAGGCTGGAGTGGACCCCGCGCAGCAAGCGATTTATTTGCGCAGCGATGAGCGGGTGCCTTTCGGGGCGTTCGCCAGCGTGATGGATGCGGTGAAGCAGTCGGGCATCACGAATGTATCGATTGTGACTCAGCCGCTGGAGTTGAAGGGGTCGGGCGGCAGCGGAAATCCGTGAGACAGGAAGTCGGCGACTTAGCAATTCAGCCATTGATTGAATATGGAAAGCGTTCTTGAGGGCGGCGAACATCTGGAGCGGGAACTGGCGCGGGAGCCTTTTGCGGGGCCGGCGGCCGGCTCGGTTTTGCTGCATCTGTCGATCGTCGGATTGCTTTTGTCCTACGCCTGGGCGATGGGGCTGTTTCATCACAACTTCTGGGGCACTGCGGGCGCGCGAGGATCGATGCAGGTGACACTCACGAATGCACTGCCGCTGCCGACCGAGCAAGTGAACCAGAACGTGCTGACGACGGAGACACCGAGCAAAGCGCCGGCAACTCCGAGCCCGAAGGAACAGAAGCACGTAGATGAGACGGCTGTTCCGATTCTTGGCAAGCCAACAAAGCCGACGGTGAAGAACATCCCCAAGACTCAGCCGCATCAGCCGCAGCCCCAACAGAACGTGGCGCAGTACGGCGAGCAGTCGGGCTCAGTGATCCCGCACCAAATGCAGCCGGGATCGGCCGGGCCAACAACGGTCGGCGACAACAACTTTGCCAGCCTGTTTCCGTGGTATGTGGATCAGATCAACCGGAAGATGTCGCAAACATGGGACAAGGGACAAGTGGATGCCCGAACGCCAAAAGGAGCACGCATCTATCTGGCCTTTACGATTTACCGGGACGGCAGCCACAGCCAGCCGCGGGTCGACACATCAAGCGGCAGCCCGACTCTGGACAACTCGTGCATGATCGCTGCACAGCGCGTGGATACCTTTGGCCAGCTTCCGGCGAACTATAATCAGAGTACGTTGAAGGTCTCGTACTACTGCGAGTATTGAAAGACAGTGATCAGTTGCCAGTGATCAGTTTTGTTCGCTGCGAAGGACGCGAGGATAACATTCAACGGCACTGATCGTCATGCAGAATGGGCTCCCATGGTCAGGGCGTGCGCACAATCAACTGTTACCCCAACAGGAAGGATTGCAGATCGCATGAAGGCAACAATTCGGGTTTTCCCCTTGTACTTGCTTTGCCTGGCGAACTTTTTGACGCCTCGAGTCTCCGCCCAGGACTGGGTGCACACCGGAACCAACCTTGGTAACGAGCGCATCCGGCTCGCCGCCGCCGATTTCAAGCCGGTGGGCAACGATCCGGAAACGGTGCCGCTGAAGGCCACCTTCGACTCGACACTTTATAACGATTTGTCGAACGCAGGCATCTTCGACATGGTTTCGAAGAGTCTTGCGCCGCAGGCAATGCCTGGATCGCCGCAGGAATTTGTGGCGAATCAGTGGTCGGTGGCGCCGGCCAACGCGGCGATGGTTGCATTTGGGGCGCTCTCGGCCACGAATGGCCGTCTGGTGGTGTATGGGTGGCTGACGGACGCACGCACGGCCGGGAGCGCGCCCGTGCTGGCCAGCCAGTACAACGAGGCGGTGAGCGAAGAGATGGCTCGCACGATAGCCCACCGGTTTGCCGACGAAATCATTTACCGGCTGGGCGGAGCCATCAACGGCATTGCTGAAACCAAGATCTATTTTGTGAGCAATCGGACCGGATCAAAAGAAATCTGGGTGATGGATTACGACGGGCAGAATCAACACCCTGTTACGCATTTAGGCAGCATTTCTCTTTCTCCGCGCATCTCACCGGATAACTCCCGAATTGCGTTCGCCTCGCTGGGAAGCGACGGATGGGCGATTCGGATGTTTTCGATGGACCTGGGACGGCTGGTGGGGTTCACAGCGGGTTCCGCGGGAGGCAGCAACCAGTCTCCGGCGTGGTCGGCAGACGGATCGAAGATCGCATTCTCTTCGGCGCGAGGAGGCCATCCGGATCTCTGGATATCGGATGTCAGCGGCGGCAACGCACACGCAGTGACTTCGTTCGGATCGGATGTGTCGCCGGTTTGGAACCCTCGCACCGACAACCAGCTTGCGTTTGTCAGTGGGCGGACTGGTGAGCCACAAATTTACATCATGGACAAAGATGGCGCCAACGTGCAGCGCATGACCGATGGTGGGTACGCCATTTCTCCGTCGTGGTCACCGAACGGGAGCATGCTGGCGTATGCGTGGAACCGCAAATACGGACCTGGCGATCCTGGCGGATATGACGTCTACGTGATGGATATCGCCAGCAAGAACTGGCTGCAGGTGACCCACGAATCCGGCGTCAACGATTTTCCGTCTTGGTCGCCGGATGGACGTCACATCGCGTTCCAGCGCCAGATCGGGCACCGCACGCAGATCTGGACGATGCTGGCCGATGGCACCCATCAGCAGCAACTGACGTTCTCCGGCGACAACATGATGCCCAACTGGAGCTGGAAGTGAGCGTTCCAAGGAAGGTGGTCCGTTGATGATGCCCCGCAAGGCAGGCTCCGGACTGTTAACCGTCTTTGCGGATTGGATGAACTATCATTTTGGGGGTGCTCAGGTTCTGAAGGCAGCAAAAGGGGCGGCGCGCTGCGGCGACAAGAAGATACGGTTGCCCGGAAGATAACCATTACCTTTTCTTAAGAAGGAGAATTCCCTTGAAGACACAAAAAGCAGTTTTTTCGATTGCAATTTTGCTGGTTGCCTTGACTGCCGTCTCCGGTTGTAAAAAGAAGGCCGCGCCCTTGCCGTCCGCCGAAGAGGCACCGGCCACGTCCGTAGCCACTCCGACGGCGCAACTGAGTGCCACCCCGACGGTGATCTCGGCTGGCGACCAGGTGCAACTGAGCTGGAAAACTACCAACGCGAGCACAATCTCAATTGACGGCATCGGCGATGTTCCGACCGTGGGCGTGAAGACTGTGACCCCGACGGAGTCGACGACATATCACCTGGTAGCGCGCGGAGATGGCGGCACGGCCGATGCCTCGGCGTACGTGACGGTGAATGGGCCTGTCGCGGTAACCGTGCCGAGCACAAGCATGAATGAGCAGCAGGAATTCGACGCGCACGTGCAGCCCATCTTCTTCGACTACGACAACTACGATATTCGCGGTGATGCGCAGGCGATCCTGGCCAAGAACGCCGATTACCTGAATTCGCACCCCAATATCAAGGTCGTGATTGGCGGCTATTGCGACGAGCGCGGATCGGACGAATACAACCTGGTTCTCGGCCAGAACCGCGCGCAGGCAGCGAAAACCGCGCTGGTCACGGCGGGCATCGCGGCGGATCGCATCCGCGTGATCAGCTACGGCAAGGAGAAGCCGTTCTGTTCCGATTCGACAGAGGAGTGCTGGCAATTGAACCGCAGGGACGGGTTCACGATCGACAAGTGAGACGGCCTTCGACTGTCGGCTTCCAGCCCGGAGATTCATTCGCTTTGACATGCGGCAGCCTCGCTCCCAAGAGCCCGGCTGCCGTATGTTGTATTCAGGAAGTCTTTGATCGAGGAAGGTAATTCGACATGCACAAATCAAGTCCTATTCGCCATGGTCTGCTGACGGTTGCAGCGCTGATTCTTCTGTTTGGTCCCGCTGCCACGCCGGCGCACGCGGTCTCAAAGGAAATGGTGGAGCTGCAAACCCAAGTGCAGCAGTTGCTCGATGCAGTGCAGCGGCTGCAATCGACAATGGACGCGCGGCTGGGCGTGCTGGAACACCTGGCGCAGCAGACTGCCGACCAGT
This sequence comes from Occallatibacter sp., assembly GCA_052145255.1. Classification (GTDB taxonomy): domain Bacteria; phylum Acidobacteriota; class Terriglobia; order Terriglobales; family Acidobacteriaceae; genus Telmatobacter. The sequence continues at coordinate 101,835 of JBKQOX010000062.1, read as the reverse complement.
CGAATCAGGTGACCACGGCGGTGACCGCGCTGCAGCAGAAGATCAACGCGCAGAACGATGCGGTGAGCGGAAAGGTAGACAGCGTCTCTGGCCAGGTGCAGTCGCTGAATGACTCGGTAGACGAGCTGAAGGCGCGCATCGCCAAGCTGGACAAGTCGGTACAGGACCTGCAGACGCAACTGCAGTCGATGCAGGCGGCGCAGGCACAGCCGCAGCCGGGCGCAACAGGGCCGGGCGGAACGGCGGCGCCAGGCGGGCAGGATCAAGGACCTGGCGGACCGGGAAACATGCCAGCCGGAGCACCGCCCAACGGAGCAGGTACTCAACAGGCGCCGCCGCTGCAAGAGACTCTTCAGGCCGGCGTGCGCGACTACACCGCCGGAAGGTACCAGGTGGCCCAGGGAGAATTCCAGGACGTGGTGCACTATTATCCGCTGGACGACGCAGCTGGCACAGCTCAGTTCTATCTCGGCGAGATTGCTTATCAACAAAAGGACTATCCCACTGCGATCAACGACTACAACGCGGTGCTGGAAGGCTTCAGCGGCAACGCCAAGGCTTCGGCGGCTCAATTGCACAAGGGATTCGCCCTGATTGCGACGGATAAACGGGAAGAGGGCATTCACGAGTTGCGCTCGCTGATCCAGCGGCACCCGCAGACACCGGAGGCGCGTGCGGCGCGCAGCAAGCTGACGGCGATGGGAGTGAAGGTGACAGAGGCGGCGCGGTAAAGAGACAGCTTCTAGCTTCTAGCTCTTAGCTTTTCACTTTCAGATGTTGGCGTTCTATCGCAGATTTCGCACACGACGAAAAAGCCCCGCTCATTGCGGGGCTTTTTCATTGAGCTGGAATCTGCGGCTTAGCTTTTCGCGGGAGCGGTGTCGATGGGCACGGTGCCGTCCGGGTTGGCGGGGGCAGGTGAGGCTGGTGTTGCAGCGCCGGCATTGGCGGCATTGGCGGCCGCCTTCGCCACGCTCTTGTAGTGGCGGACATCGGCGCCCTGCACCCAGAAGATGACGTCCTCGGCGATATTGGTTGCGTGATCGCCGACGCGTTCGAGGCTCCGGCAGATCATGAGTGCGTTGAGGGCCTGAGGCGCGAGATGGCTCTGCTCTTCCATGACCTTTGTGAGGGCGCGGAATGCGGCGCGATTCATCTGGTCGACTGCATCGTCCATGGTGAGCACGCCACGAGCCAGCTCCGCGTCGCCCTCAATGAAGGCTTGCAGGCTTTTGCGCACCATGTCGGCGGCCATTGAGGCCATGCGGGGAATATCGACGGGAATATCGACGGCGGCCATGCGCTCCATGATGCGGACGCGGTCGCTGATGCTCTTGGCGGCGTCGCCCACGCGCTCCAGATCGGCGTTGATCTTGATCACGCTGAGGATGAACCGCAGGTCGATGGCCATGGGCTGCTCCATGGCCAGCAGGTCGAGCGCGGCCTGGTCGATGTCACGCTCCATGCGATTGATGGCGATCTCGCTGCGGCTGACCAAGTCGCAGATGGAAAGGTCACGAACCCGGTAAGCCTCGATGGCGCGCTGGATCGCCTGTTCGGCGAGCCCGGCCATCACCAGGAGATTCTCCTTCAGGTCTTCCAGGCTCTGTTGAAAGCGTATGCGTGTCATCCGAACCTGCCCGTGATGTAATCCTCCGTGCGCTTGTCAGAAGGATTAGTGAAGATTTTGTGGGTCGAATCGAACTCGACCATGCGGCCGTTGAGAAAGAAGCCGGTCTTCTCTGCCACACGGGCCGCCTGTTGCATATTATGCGTCACAATGACGATGGTGTACTGCGACTTTAGTTGAAAAATAAGGTCCTCGATCTTGGAGGTGGAAACGGGATCGAGAGCCGAGGCTGGCTCGTCCATGAGAAGGACTTCGGGATCAACGGCGAGAGCGCGGGCAATGCAAAGACGCTGCTGCTGGCCGCCGGAAAGGCTGGCGCCGGATTTCTTCTTCAAGTCATCCTTGACCTCGTCCCACAGCGCCGAGTTCTTCAGGGATTTCTCGACGACTTCGTCCAGGGAATGACGATTGGAGTAGCCATTGAGCTTGAGACCGGCCGAGACGTTGTCGTAGATGGACATGGTGGGAAAGGGATTGGGGCGCTGGAAGACCATGCCCACGCGGCGGCGAACCTCGACCGGCGACGCATCGTGATAGATGTCGAGGTCGCCCATTCGGACGCTGCCGGTGACGCGAGCGATGGGATTGGTTTCATGCATCCGGTTAAGGCAACGCACAAAAGTGCTCTTGCCGCAGCCGGACGGACCAATCAGCGCCGTGGCGTGGTTGGCCGGAATATTCAGATTAATGTCCTGCAGCGTGTGATTGGCGCCGTACCACGCGTTCAGGTTCGTTACCTCTATGCCAACGCCCACCTAGCTTGCTCCTTTCAAGACGCCACGGCTGGTGACAAAACGCACCAGCGAAACGGCGAGCACAATGAGAACAATCAAAACCAGTGATGCCGCCCACGCCAGCCTGTGCCAGTCGTCGTAGGGAGAGATTGCGTAGACCCAGATTTGCAATGGAAGAGCAGCGATGGGCTCGTTCAGGTTGGTGCTCCAGAAATCGTTGCCCAGGGCGGTGAAGATGAGCGGCGCGGTCTCGCCGGCTACACGCGCAAAGGCCAGCATGCAGCCGGTAATGATGCCGGGCGATGCGGTCTTTGCGGTAATGGAAAGGACCGAGCGCCAGTTGGGAACGCCCAGGCCAAGAGCGGCTTCGCGGACATTGTGTGGAACCATGAGGAGCATTTCCTCGGTGGTGCGGCAGATGGTGGGAATCATCATGATGCCGAGGGCAACGCCTCCGGAGAGGGCCGAGAAATGATGTTCCGGAACGACGATAAGCGCGTAGGCAGCGAGACCCATGACGATCGAAGGGACGCCATTGAGGACGTCAGCGGTGAAACGTATCGCATAGGCCAGCTTGGTACCGCGTCCAAACTCGGCTAGGTAGATGCCGCCGCCGATTCCAATCGGAACGCCAATGAGGCTGGCGAGAGCGAGGAGGGTGACCGAGCCGACGATGGCATTGGCCATTCCGCCACCTGACTCTCCAACCGGCTTGGGAATCTGTGTGAAGAAAGCGAGATTCAGCGAGCTTGCGCCCTTGATGATGAGATAGATGAAGATCGCCGCCAGCGGAAGAATGACGAGGATTGTAGACAACACCGCAAGAGATGTCGCCGTTTTGTCGACCAGCCAGCGGAGGCGAGTCCGAATTTGGTATTCTTGCGGCACTTTCTCTCCGATCCCCTTCTTCAAAAATTGCCGATCGACTTTCTGTTTCTCAGCGTTGCGCCACCGGCGCCCCGCGCGTAACTGCCCAGACAAGCAGGCGAGCAATCGCGTTAACGATTATCGTCACAATAAACAGCGCCAGACCGATTTCCATGAGCGCACTCAGGTGCATGTCACTGACGGCCTCGGTAAACTCGTTGGCAATGACAGATGCCATCGAACTTCCGGTGGCCAGCAAAGAACGACTGATCTGAGGAGTGTTGCCAATCACCATGTTGACAGCCATGGTTTCGCCAAGCGCGCGGCCAAGGCCAAGGATGACGGCGCCGACGATTCCGATGCGGGCATTGCGCAGGACGCCGACGCGGATCATCTCCCAGCGCGTGGCGCCCAGAGCCAGCACAGCTTCGCGCTGCGAGTGCGGCACGGCCGTCATCACCTCGCGCGTAAGCGAGGAGATAATGGGCAGAATCATGACGGCGAGAATGACGCCGGAAGCAAAAAAGCCGAGCCCGGTGGGATTGTCGTTGCTGAAGAGTCCGGTCCAGCCAAGACCATTGATCAGCAGCGGGTTTATGTATTCGCGAAGCAGCGGCACGAGAACGAAAACAGCCCACAAACCATAAATGATGCTGGGAATGGCGGCCAGCAGTTCGGTCAAGAAGGCCAGCGGCCCGCGCAGAAACCCCGGGCACATTTCGGTGAGGAAGACGGCCACGCCGATGGCCAGAGGGACTGCGAACAGCAGTGAGAGAAGCGACGAAACCAGCGTGCCGTAGATGAAAGGCAAGGCGCTGAAGTAGTTGTTCACCGGATCCCAGTAGGACGGGAGGCCGGTGGTCTCGTCAATGTAGGTCTTATAAAAGAACTTGAACCCAAAAGCGTGCCATGACAGTTGCGATCGTTGAACGAGTTCCCACGCGATGAGGGCCACGATGGCGAAGATGCTGAGAGCGCACAGCACCATGAGCGCCTTGAAAATCCCGTCGGCAACGGCGGAGTTGCCTCGGCCAAGCAGGTGGCGGCGAATGGCCGAGTGCTCCTGCGCCAACGCTCCGCTGGGCGGTTGCGGCGGAATCGAATCGACATCTGGTTGAGTCTGCGGCTGGGAAATACGAATCTCAGGCACTGTGGCGTCCACAAAGGTCAGGCTACCGAGGAATTATGAACGCGAGGTTACAAGGAAGCAAAATCAAGCGCATACGGGTGGAAATCGCGGTCTGCGCCCTTGGGCGCCGCGGGGCGTGGGGGATCCCGCGGCGGACGCAAAACTGCCAAATCGGTGCAGAAATGACGGTTTCAGGCTCAAAGCGGTCACATTGTGATTAGAAAATCGATGTATCGGCGAAGAGACTGTCTTTCCGCGCCAAGGTGGAGCGTGGTACAACTCCAACATGACAAAGGGAAAGACTACACCAGCACCCGGCCATGTGAACCTGCGCATGCTGGCCGAGCATCTGGGCCTGTCCCAGACCACGGTGTCCCTAGTCCTGAACAATTCGCCGAGCGCCAAATCCATCCCGCAGGAGACGCGTAACCGCGTGGTCGAGGCGGCTCACCGGCTGGACTACCGTCCCAATTATTTCGCCCGGTCGTTGCGGCAAAGCCGCTCAATGAGCGTGGGGGTATTGGCGCCGGATCTGAGCGAGGGCTACTTCACGCGGGTGATGGGTGGAGTCGTCGAGGAACTGACTGCGGCCCATTACTTTTATTTCACTGCCTGCCACGATTGGAAACCGGAGCTCATTGAGAAGTATCCACGGATGCTCGTCGAGCGGGCAGTCGATGGTTTTCTGCTGCTGAATACGTCCGTAGAAGAGCTCGCGGTCCCTGTGCCGGTGGTGGCAATCTCGGCGCACTGCTCAGCTGAAAAGGTCACAAATATTCTTCTTGATCATCACCAGGCGGTACAGCGGGCACTCTTGCACCTGTATCAACTGGGCCACCGGAGGATTGCGTTCATGCGCGGCCCACGCGCGATTCCGGACTCGGAGTTTCGCTGGGAGAGCATTCAACAGGTGGCCCGAGAGATGGATCTGAAGCTGGACCCGGAGCTGGCAATCCGCATCGACACGACGGGGTGGTCGACGAAGGGCGGGCAGCACCCTATGGCGCCTGAAATCGGCTATAAGCCTATGCAGGCCCTGCTGGAGCAGACGCGAGCGTTCACCGCAGTATTCTGCTTCAATGACATTTCCGCTATCGGCGCCATCCGCGCGTTGAAAGACGCAGGGCTGAGTGTTCCGGGAGACGTATCGGTGGTGGGCTTTGACGATATTCTGTCGGCGGCTTATTCCACGCCTTCTCTTACCACGGTGCGCCAGCCGTTGGCAGAGATGGGCCGGCGCGGCGCGAAGGTGCTGCTGGAGCGGATTGCCGACAAGAAGAAGGCATTCGCGACCGACATCTTCATGGAGTCGGAGCTGATCATCCGCGAGTCGACCGGACCGGCGAAAAGCCGGACTTGAATAAGCACATTCAACTGCAGGCGGCCGCAAGCCAGCGACTGATGTACACCTGTGCGTGAGCTTCGCCGCAATAGTGCCGCGCACCCGGGGCGTCGGCGGCTTCCTTGGTCCATTTGAATACGGTGAGCTGTTCGCTGTTACAGTGGCAAACAAACCAGCGCACTGGATTGTCGCTCTCTTCGCCGCAGATTTCACATCGATAACTGGTGCCGATCACGGGTGACCTCAAACAGGGGATATCGGGATCTTTCGACTTCGCTCAGGAGAGTCTCCGGGCGCCGGAGCATTGGAACCAGGGGACCGAGTCAGATCTTTGCCATTCCCGAAGCAATTTTACTCGAGCATCTGCAGGTCGAGCGGCTCAACGAGCATGCAATCCATGGACTGGATGCGGGCCAGAGCGCGCTTGAGCGCAGAGGATTTGCACGGCTCGACAGTGACCACGAACGGGAGGGCGTCAGCGGGATAGCCCGCCTTTTGCACGATGGCACGAATATTGATTTGCTCCTCGGCCAGCGCGGTGGTGATGGAGGCCACAATGCCGGGACGGTCCTTCACCAGGAAGCGGATGTAGTGAGGCACCTCAAACTCGTCGCCGAGGCGCGCGGGAGCTGAAGGAATTTCGACGCGCTGCGAGCCGTGCGCGAGGGCGAGCAGATCGCTTACGACTGCGACCGCGGTGGGATGGCCGCCCGCGCCGTGGCCCGAGAAAACCACGTCGCCGCCGTAGTGACCGCTGGCGATGACCATGTTCTCAGTTCCCTGCGACCAGGCAAGCGGAGAGCGCAGCGCGATCAGCATGGGACCGACGGTGGCCGCAATCCGGCCCTCGACCTGCTGCGCGCGCGACACCTGGCGAATGGTGCAGCCCAGATCGCGGGCATAGCTGAAGTCGACGGGCGTGATGGTGGTGATGGGGCGCGGAACGATCTCTTCGGGATCGACCTGCACGCGAAGAGCGAGGCGCATGAGGATGGCGAGCTTGGCGCGCGCGTCGAATCCGCCCACGTCCTCGGTGGGGTCGGCTTCGGCATAGCCTTTGGCCTGCGCTTCGGCAAGCACAGTGGCGTACTCCGCGCCTTCTTCCATTTTGCTCAGGATGAAGTTGCAGGTGCCGTTGAGAATTCCCTCCATGCGCTCGATGCGATCGCCAGCCATTCCCTGTTCGAGACCGGGAATGACGGGAATCCCGCCGGCGACAGCAGCGCCGTATTTGAGATGGCCGCCTTTGGCGGCGGCAAGGCGCTCCAGATCGACGCCCTGATAAGCGATGAGCTTTTTGTTGGCCGTGACGACGCTTTTGCCGGCTTCGAGCGCGCGGCGCACCCAGCTTCCGGCGGGATCGAGGCCGCCAGCCAGTTCGACGATCACGTCCACATCGGAGGCGAGCACGGCGTCGGCGTCTTCGCTCCAGACGACGCTCCCGGGCACCCAGTCGGCGCGCTTGCGCGCGATGCCGCGGTTGAAGATGTGGGTAAGCTCGAGGCCGTGCGGCTTGGATTCGACGAGGATGCGCGCAACCGAGCTGCCCACAGTACCGAAGCCAAAGATAGCAATGCGGAGATGGCGGGCAGGGCGGGACTTGCGCGCGTGCGCGGCTGGAGCGTCGGACAGCGGAGCGGAACTGTGCACTTGAGGCACCGGAATCTTCCTTTGCTGAATGCCGGAGAAGCGAAACAGAGCAACAACTTGATGATACCCGAGAGGAGCAGCGGAGAGTGAACAGTGAGCAGCGAGCAGTGGGCAGTGGTGAGGCGACAGTAAGCAGTGGTGGGCTTCGCCTTTCACCCCCAGGCGATGAGCGAGAACCCGTCGTTTTCTTGTCACTGCTCGTGATCCAGTGAGCACTGTCTGCTAGCATGTTCTGCAGATGCGGCGCGGCTTCTCCATTTTCCTGATCCTGTTCTTCGGGCTGGGACCGCTGTCGGTCTTTGTCGACAGCAGCCAGGACGCAGGCTTGCCGGCCTGTTGCCGGCGGCACGGGGCGCACCACTGCGCGATGTACGCCGAACTCATGGCCATGAGGGCCGGCCGCGGCATCGATCCGACGCCGAGCTTTTCCTCGCCGCCAACCTGCCCGCTCTATCAAGGCCCCACATTTTCCATGCTGATGCCGGCTCATGCTCTTACAGCAGGATCGCCGAAGGTTCGCGCTGAGTTTACGCATGCTCCCGCTCCCGAGTTCGAGCGCATTGCGGCGTTTTCAACTCCAAGCCGCGCATATGCCGGGCGCGGCCCTCCCGCCTCGAACCCTAGCTAAGAATTGCGTTGAAGACAACCCTTGTTGAAAAGGGCGACGGTCGGCGTCTCTTAATGCGACGCCGGCATTTCCTTGCGTCGCGCCCCCAACAAAGAAGTGACTTCCCTCTGAGCGGGATTCGTCTTCGGCGCTTCTCCAACATTGCGTCAGCGGTCGTGATGCTGCTGGTCCGGCCCTCGATGACTGCCCTGTTTTAGCACGAGAACAAAAGCGAGGTCATTTCTTTATGCGAAGTCTTCTTCATACTCTTGTGGCGGCGCTGCTCGCGGCCGCTTCCCTTCCCGCATCTGCTACTGTGTTCGCCACCCTGCACGGAGTGGTTCACGACCCCCAGCACAGGCCGATTGCGGGGGCGACTGTGACTCTGCGGGCCGCAGATTCCGATTTTGCTCTTCACGCTATGACCAACGCCGATGGAGCATTCGAATTGCCGGAAGCGCCGATAGGAGTGTATCGGCTGACGGTGACGGCGACCGGATTTGCCAACGCAACCGAGACTTTGACTGTGGCATCGGGAACGAATCCGATCCTACATATTCCGCTCGATGTGGCAGGAGCGACAGAGTCGGTGGTCGTGAACGGTACGGCAAGCTCAGCCGATACGGTAACACCGACCAATTTGATCACGCGGCAAATCATCGATGAGACGCCTGGCGCGGATCGGACCATCGGTACGGAGATGATTACCGACTACATACCCGGCGCCTACATGACGCACGACATGCTGCACATGCGCGGCGGCCACCAGACGAGCTGGCTGATCGACGGCGTTTCGATTCCCAATACCAAGATCGCGTCAAACGTAGGGCCGCAGATCGATCCCAAGGATATCGACTCCATGGAAGGCCTGCGCGGCAGCTATGATGCCGATTTGGGGGACCGCACCTACGGAATGTTCAACGTGCTGCCGCGCAACGGATTTGAGTTCAACCGCGAAGGTGAGCTTGTGGTCTACGCCGGCAATCTTTACACCGGCGAAGCGCAGGTTGCGCTGGGCGATCATTCCGAGAAGAGCGCGTGGTACGCGAGTGCGACGGGGTCGCGATCGAACTTCGGGCTAGCCACGCCGGTTGCGGCAATTTATCACGATGCCACCAACTCAGAAAGCGGCTTCGTGTCGGTAATCCACAACCAGACGCCGAAGGATCAACTACGCGTGGATGGGCAGTTTCGCCAGGATTTCTTTCAGGTTCCGTACGATCCCGATGCGAACGATTACGAATGTAATTCGGATTATTACTGCAGCACGGGGTTGAGGGATGGGCAAACCGAGCGCGATTCGTTTGTGATTGCGAACTGGGTGCATACGATCTCGCCCAAGGCGCTGGTTTCGGTGGCGCCGTTTTATCACTTCAACCAATCGGACTATAACTCCCGCCCCGACGACCTGCCGGCGGCAACAACGTGGGATCAGGACTCGAACTACGCGGGCGCCCAAGCCGATGGCCGTTTCGATGTTGGCTGGAACAGCTTCTCCGGTGGACTTTACTCGTTCGTTCAGGCGGAACGCGATCAATTCGGCGTAATCGACAATACGACAACGCCGCCGACTGTCTACCCCAACCAACCGGGCAATGCCAACGCAGGCCTGGTGGAGTTTTATCTTGACGATCATCTGCGGCTGGGAAAATATGTGACGCTGCTGGGCGGAGAACGCTTCTCCATCTACCGCGCGGAATTGGATGAGAGCGCAGCCTATCCTCGCATCGGCGCAACGGTCCGGATTCCGCGGCTGAACTGGGTGCTGCGCGGGTTTTACGGGCACTTTTTCCAGCCGGCCCCGATTCTTACGGTTTCGAGCTCGGTGCTGAACTACGCGAACAGTCTAGGAGGAGGCGAAGACACCTTCACGCCGCTGCCCTCCGAACGCGACGAGGAGCATCAGTTCGGCATCGAGATTCCTTATCGGGGATGGATGCTGGATGTGGACACATTCAAGAATCGAGTGAACAACTTCCTCGATCACTCCAACCTGGGTGAATCCAACATGTACTTCCCGATCGCTGTGGATGGCGCGCTGGTTCGCGCGTGGGAGATGACGCTGCACTCACCGTCGCTATGGCGCTATGGGCAGTTTTATGTAACGTACTCGAACCAGATCGCCGAGCAACGCGGCGACATTATCGGCGGCTTCACATGCTCGATCCCGGGTGATTCTGCCTGTTCGCCGGGCAACTTTGATTACTCTCCTGTGGACCACGACCAGCGCGACACGCTGAACACGGGGTTCACGGCGAACTTGCCGGCCCATACGTGGTTCGCAACGAATGTGTACTACGGGTCGGGATTTGCCAACGGACTGGCTTGCACCGATCCATCCTCCTGCCCAGATAACGGGCCATATTACGCGTCGTACCTGCCGGTGCACACGACATTCGACTCGTCTATCGGCCACTCGCTGGGTGAGAAATGGAGGCTGTCGGCCACGGTCATTAACGTAACCAATCATCGCGTGCTGCAAGACAATTCAATTACCATCGGCGGGTTCCACTGGAACGACCCGAGGATGTTCGCGGTGGAGGCGCGATACCGGTTCAAGTTTTAGCAGGTTGGCGAGTAAGCGGGCAGGCGGTGTCCCATTCTTCCGCAAGGAATGCGGAAGAATGGGGCAACCTCCGTATCAACTCTGCACATAGAAAAGTCCGGGCAGCACTTGTCCGGCGTTACCTTCGACGATGTGCGTAAAGGCCGATGCGTTGAGCGGCGGCTCGGGGCCGACGTAGACCGTTTTCGCGCCGCTCTGCCGTGCCCAACTGACGAACCCTGCCGCCGGATACACGTTGCCCGACGTGCCAATCACGACCATCAGCGTGGACTCGGCAATTTCACGCTCGATGCGGCGCATTTCTAGGGGAATCTCGCCAAAGAAAACGATATGCGGGCGCATGCGGCCACCGCAGGAGCAGCGAGCGACCTCATCGAGGCTTGCATAAATGGACCGATCTTCGACGGGAGGCCGGCCGCATTCGCGCTCGCAACGCGCTTTGGCCAGTTCTCCATGCATGTGGATGAGATTCCGCGACCCGGCCCGCTCGTGCAGGTCATCGACATTCTGCGTGCAGAGAAAGTAGCGGCCGGGGAGTTGCGCTTCGAGCTCCGCGAGCGCGATGTGCGCGGGGTTGGGTTGAGCGTTGGCGTTATCGGCGCGGCGCTTGGAATAGAAATCCCACACCAGCCATGGATCGCGCTTGAGCGCTTCGGGTGTGCAAACCTCTTCGACGCGATGCCCTGCCCAGAGCCCGTCTGAGGCGCGGAATGTGGGTAAGCCGCTTTCGGCGCTGATTCCCGCGCCGGTGAGAACGAAGACGCGGTCGGAAGGCTCGATAGAAATTTGCGACATTATCTTTCCAGCTTTCAGCTTTCAGCTGTCAGCTGCCAGCTTCTATTGTGGCTCTGCGAACGGATTCAGCTCCTGCAAGCTGAGGGCAGAGAGCTGACGGCTGAAGGCTTGTTTCTACGGCACAAGCAGAATCTTGCCCGTGGTCTTGCGTTCTTCCAGGTCAATCTGTGCCTGGGCGGCATCGGAAAGAGGATAGGTGTGCTCTGTGCGAAGTTTGAGCTCGCCTTTTGCGGCCCATCCGAGCACGTCACCGGCGCGCCACTCGAGTTCAGCGCGGGTGGCAATGTAGTGCCAAAGCGTTGGCCGCGTAAGAAAGAGCGAACCTTTGCTATTGAGCAGAATGGGATCGAAGGGAGGAACAGGTCCGCTTGAAGCGCCAAACAAAACCATCATGCCGCGGGGGTGCAGACAGTTGAGGCTCCCATCGAATGTGGTCTTGCCCACCCCGTCGTAGACGACGTCGACGCCCTTGCCGCCGGTGAGGCGCTTGACCTCAATTTCGAAGTCCTGCTCGGTGTAAAGAATCACGTCGGATGCGCCGGCCTCGCGCGAAAGCTCTGCTTTTTCCTTTGTCGAAACGGTGGTGATGACACGCGCGCCGATACGTGCGGCAATCTGCGTCAGGAGCAGTCCGACACCGCCGGCGCCCGCGTGCACGAGCGCCGTGTCGCCCTTCTTGAGCGGATAGGTGGAGTAAGCAAGATAATGCGCAGTCATACCCTGGAGCATGGCCGCGGCGGCACTCTCCAGGCTCAAGCCCTCGGGAACCTTGACTAGTTGAGCCGCGGGAACGAGAGCGTACTCCGCATAGCTGCCGATGACGCTGGTGGAGGCAACGGCATCGCCGGCTTTGAATCCGTTGACACCAGGGCCGAGTTCTTCCACCGTGCCCGCAGCTTCGCTGCCCAGGATCATGGGAAACGAAGCTTTGTAGACGCCCTTGCGAAAGTAGACCTCAATGAAATTGACGCCGGTGGCCTCAATGCGGATGAGAACCTGGCCGGATCCAGGTTGAGGGATGGGCTGGTCGACAAGCTGCAGCACTTCAGGCCCGCCGGTCGACTGAATCTGGATGGCTTTCATGACTTGCTCAAGAATGAACCTTGAGGGCGTGCTAGAGCAAGGAAATAGAAGAAGTCAACTTGGCGATTAGAGGTTCTCGTCCTTACTCTCCGAGAGCAAGGTCCGCTCGTCAGAGGATTCCAGTCGCACGAGGCGATCGATCGTGTAGGACGTGGGGCGCTGGCTACTGTAGTAGTGGCGCACCTGCAGTTCACCGAGCAGCCCGAGAGCGAGCAACTGGATGCCGGAGACGATGAGGACGGAAGCAATGACGAACATGGGCCCGTGTAGTTCCATAAGATCCAGATGGGGATTGAGCAATTTCATTCCCAGCAGGATCGCGGCCATGACGCTGCCGGCAAACATGGCAAAAACGCCGCAGCCGCCGAAGAAATGCAGCGGACGGCTCATGTGCTTCAGCAGGAATCGGATGGTCATCAGGTCAAAGATGACCTGGAAGGTCCGGCCCAGGCCGTAATGGCTTTTGCCGCGCACACGGTTCAGGTTGCGGATCGGTATTTCGCAAATGGATGCGCCATACAGAGTGGCAAGGGCGGGAATGAAGCGATGCATTTCGCCGTAAAGCGGAATGTTCTGGATGACCTCGCGGCGATAGGCCTTGAACGTGGTGCCGAAGTCGTGGATGGGAACGCCAGAGAGCCGCGCCATAATCCAGTTGGCGCAGGCGGAGGGAATGCGGCGAAAGATGAAGTTGTCGATGCGCACTTTGCGCCAGCCAGAGACGACGTCATAGCCCTCATCGAGTTTTTCAAGAAAGGCGGGAATGTCATTGGGATCGTGCTGCAGGTCTCCATCCATGGCCAGAACAAATTCTCCCGAGGCATGATCGAAACCGGCGGCCAGGGCGGAGGTCTGGCCGAAGTTGCGGCGAAGCTTGACGATGAGAACGCGGCTATCGACGGCTGCCACTTCCTCCAGAAGCTTGAATGTGCGGTCGCTTGACCCGTCGTCAACGAGAATCAATTCAAAGGATTCGTCCACCTGTTCCATGACTTGCTTAAGCCGGGCATACAGGATGGTTACGTTCTCTTCTTCGTTGTGAAAGGGAACAACGATCGAGTATTTCGCCATATTGCTCCTTTAGACGCCTAAGATGCATGAGGGATGTCTGGGGCAATCCCCTGGAATCAAATGGATGCGGTGCGGCGCCTGAATTTGGATCTCGCTGCGGATAGGAGAGTCAATTTGCGCTGAGGCCGGTGGGCTACTCCCGCATCTCCATCTCGCCAAGCATCGTCTGCATCTCATTAAGGGCATGGGTGTTACCGCTTCGCGCGGCACAAGCAATGCCAGCTCTGAGCCGTTCAACAGCCTCCGGCTTTCTGCCCACGCCGGCCAAAGTCTGCGCAGACATGAAGTAGCCTGGGGTGTAATCAGGATCGTTGGCTAAGAGTGTATCAAATTCTAAGATCGCAGCATTGATTTCGCCGCGGCTCGCCAATTCCATGGCGATTCCGTAACGGGCGAAGCTGTTCTTCGGGTCGAGCGCGAGAATCTCTCTCAATCCTGCGACTTTATCCATTTTGCCTGTGTCCGGCCGTTTTTGCTTGATCGGGCCGTAAGGATTTGCGGTTTTGCCGCGAATTGTCCCACACTGGAAGATAGAAGAGCGGGCAAAACTTCCGGGCCAAAACAGCCGCTGGTTTTATTTTAACTGGCGCGCTATGAAGATCGCGAGAAGAAACAGTGGAAATGGAGGCGGCATGAGTAGCCAGGAGCAGCACCCCAAGGTGCGCACGGTGGCCAGCACGCAGTCAGAGAAGACAGAAATTGTGCTGCCGAACGACACCAATATGCTGGGCCATCTGCTGGGCGGGCGGCTCATGCACTTCATTGACCTGACCGGAGCCATGGCCGCTTATCGGCACGCGAGAACCAACGTGGTGACGGCATCTATGGACCACATCGACTTCATCCGGCCCGTGCACTTGGGCGACCTGGTCACGCTGAAGTCGAGCGTAAACCGTGCGTTCACGAGCTCGATGGAAGTGGGCGTGAAAGTGTGGGCGGAAAACACGCGGACCGGCGAGGTAGCGCACGTAGCCAGCGCGTACCTGGTTTTTGTTGCGGTCGACGAACAAGGACGCGTTCAGAAGGTCCCGCAGCTGAAGCCGGAGACGCCGGACGAGGTGCGGCGTTATGAGGATGCTTTGCGGCGACGCGAACATCGCGAACGGGAAAGCGTGCGTCGGACAGAGGGCAAGCTGGCTGTGGCGGCGCTGGCGAACGAGCAGGAAAACCCTGCCTGACACTGCGGCCCACATCGATTTTCCGTGGCGCCTCTCCGAAACGCAGAAGCCCACATGTCTCTCATTACGGATTTCTCTATGTCAGCTTCCCTACCCCTTTTGCCGAGCCACGCAGAATTCCCTCGCCGCATTGTCTGCCTGACCGATGAGACGACGGAGATTCTGTACATGCTCGGCGAACAGGACCGGATTGTCGGCGTTTCAGGCTATGCGCATCGGCCAGCGGAGGCGCGCAGCAAACCACGGGTTTCGGCGTTCCGCGACGCAAATTTCAAAGCTATTCTTGACCTCAAGCCGGATTTAATTCTGACTTTCTCCGACGTGCAGGCCGAGATTACGCGCGAGCTTGTTTTGCGCGGCGCGACCGTGATGAATTTCAACCAGCGCAGCATCGCGGAGATTCTCGACATGATTGTTGTGCTCTCGCGCATAGTTGGGAAGCCGGAGGCTGGACTGGATCTGATGGAAAAGCTGCAGCACGGGCTTGCGGAGATTGCGACGTCGGCGAAGTCCTTCCCGCGCCGGCCGCGCGTGTTCTTCGAGGAATGGAATGATCCTCTCATCAGCGGCATTCAATGGGTCGAGGAGCTGATTGAGATTGCCGGCGGCGCTGTAATTTTCCCGGAGCTGCGAGCGTGCGGCAAGGCGCAGGACCGCGTCGTCGATCCGGCGGCCGTGGTGGCCCGTAATCCTGAGGTGATTCTGGCTTCGTGGTGCGGCAAGAAAGTGAACAAGGACGAGATTTGCTCGCGCTCAGGATGGTCTGAGACGAGTGCAGTGCGAAGCGGACACGTCTACGAGGTGCCGTCGGGAACGATTTTGCAACCGGGGCCTGCTTCGCTTACAGAGGGCGTGAGACAGGTGCACGCCATTCTGGCACGAGTGGCGGGCGCGGAAGTTGCGCCGACGCTTGAGCCGGCGAAAGTGAAATGCATCGGTCCTGTAAAATTTTAGTGAGACGACTAACCCTCGCTGCGAGCCGTGAAAAGCGCGGATAGCGATCATGCAAGATCCCGCGGAGAGGGTTGCGGGAAAAGGAGTAATTCTGTGGCTCATTCCCCTACCATGCCTTCGCCGGTGGCTTTGCCCGGCGTTTCGAAGATCGTCGCAGTCGGTTCCGGCAAGGGCGGCGTGGGAAAAACCACGGTGGCCGTGAACCTGGCCATTGCTCTGAGCAAGCTGGGCCAGCGCGTCGGCCTGATGGACGCGGATGTGTACGGGCCCAACGTGCCGCTGATGATGGGCAGTTCGCAGGCGCCGAAGATTGGCGAAGGCAACATGATCGAGCCCAACATGACGCACGGCCTGAAGACAATCTCGATTGGGTACATCTCTCCAGGCGACAAGCCGCTGGTGATGCGCGGTCCGATGCTGCACCAGATCATCCGGCAGTTCTTGCAACAGGTGAATTGGGGTGAGCTCGATTATCTGATCGTCGATCTGCCGCCGGGGACGGGCGATGTAGCGATTTCGCTCGTGCAGACTGTGCCGTTGACCGGTGCGATCGTTGTCTCTACACCCAGCGACGTCAGCCTCGAGGACGCGCGCAAGGCTCTCGAGATGTTTGCGCAGGTGAACGTAGAGGTTTTGGGAATTGTGGAGAACATGAGCCACTTTACCTGCCCGCATTGCCACCACGAGATCGACATCTTCTCGCGCGGCGGTGCGGAGCGCACGGCCAAGCAATTCAACGTGCCCTTTTTGGGAGCGATCGAATTGATTCCGGCTATTCGCGAGGGGGGCGACAGGGGACTGCCGGTAGCTCTTGCCGGACCGAAGAGCCCGCAGGCAGCAGCGTTCTACACAATGGCGGAAAGGGTGATGGAACAGGCAGAGAGAGCGGCCGCTGCGGCGTCGGACGTCATCGAGATCAAGTAGCGGACAGTCCGCGGCTACACTTTACGGCACTCAGGAAGCACAAAAGCGGGGCTTGCGCCCCGCTTTCTTCTTGTTGGCTCGGCTTACCGCCAGTGACCTTCGACCAGAACCCAGCCGTCTCCGCGCCGTTCCCAGTGATGGGCGACCCAAACGCCGCCGGGATGCGGTGGATGTGCCCAATAGCCATGCACCCAAACGTAATGGTGGCCGTCCCAGCGATGATAGCCATCGACCCACACCCATCCGGGATGCGGTGCATGCTCATGATGCTCAACGATCGGTGGGGGCGGTCCAATGCGAACAACGACCTGCGCCATTGCGACCGCAGGAATAAGGCACAGAGCGAGCAACCCTGCCAAAAATGTCTTCTTCACAGGAATCTTAAACCTCCGTGGTTTAGATCTGCCGGAATCGGGGACCCTATTCCTGGCGATTAATAGTATCAACCCTGTGGCCGGGCATTCGTTGCGCATTGTTGAAAAAAGCGCCTCGCCAACCACTCCGTTCAATTGAGATGCGCTCCGCCGTCGCACGGTTAGCCGACAACGGCCTCCGGCTCCCTGGGAGCAAAAACATTGCCGAGGCGCTGGATCTGGGCGCCGACGCCGATCAGCTTCTCCTCGAACCGCTCGTAGCCGCGATCCATGTGGTAGACGCGATCGACAATCGACTCACCCTCGGCAACGAGAGCTGCCAGTACAAGCGAGGCCGAAGCACGCAGGTCGGAACACATGACGGCGGCGGAGGTGAGCCGGGCCGGGCCGCGCACCGTGGCGGCACTTCCTTCCACCCTGATGTTGGCGCCCATGCGGACCAGCTCCTGCACGTGCATAAAGCGGTTCTCAAAGATGTTCTCGCGGACCTGGCTCACGCCCTCTGCCTGCGTGGCGAGGGCCATGTACTGCGCCTGCATATCGGTGGGAAAGCCGGGATACTCTTCAGTGGAGATGTCGGCTGCATGCAGTTCGGAGGCGCGAACGCGAATCGAATCGGGGCCGAGAATGTCAATGCGCGCGCCGGCCTCCTGAAGCTTGGCAATCACGGCGCCAAGGTGAGACGTGTTGCAGTTGGCGACAATGAGGTCGCCGCCGGTGATTGCGCCGGCGATGAGAAAGGTTCCCGCCTCGATGCGGTCGGGGTTGATGCGGTAGCGCGCGCCATGCAGGCTGCTTACTCCGTGCACGCGGATCGTGGCCGTGCCGGCGCCGTCAATCTGCGCGCCCATGGCGGTGAGCAGCGCTGCCAGGTCGACGACTTCCGGTTCGCGAGCGCAGTTTTCCATCACCGTGTCGCCTTCGGCAAGTGCGGCGGCCATCAGCAGATCCTCCGTGCCGGTGACGGTGATCTTGTCAAAAACGAGATGCGTGCCGCGCAAGCGATCCGCGCGCGCCTCGAGATAGCCGTGCTCCTGCTCAATCACTGCGCCCATCTTTTCCAGCCCCTTTATGTGCAAGTCAATGGGGCGGCCGCCGATGGCGCAGCCGCCGGGCATGGCCACGCGGGCCACGCCGGCACGAGCAATCAGCGGCCCTAACACGAGCGAGCTGGCGCGCATGGTCTTGACGATTTCATAGCGGGCGACGGGATCAGAAAGCGTGCGGCAACTGATCGTGGTGCGGTCTTTTAGCTCGCCCTCGCGCAGTTCCACCTCCGCGCCCATGGAGGCCAGCAGCCGCCGCTCGGTTTCAATGTCACGCACCTGGGGAATGTTTTCGAGGGTGACCTCATCCTCGGTGAGGATGGCCGCGGCCATGCAGGGCAATGCCGAGTTCTTGGCGCCGGAGACGCGAATGGTGCCGACGAGCGGATTGCCTCCGCGAATAACGAATTTATCCATATACGTACGGGCCTTCAGCCTTTAGACAAGTCAGTGCTTGCAGCTTTCAGCTTCTAGCCCTCGGCTCAAAGTGTCAATGCGGAAGGTGGACGATTCGAGGTACGAAGGATTGTGCTGCGGACCGGCCGATGGCGAGAAAACATTCCGCCTGCTCGCCATGATGAGCAGGCTCTGGACCGTGCTTGGGCTCGATTCAGCTCGGCGGACGCAGTTCCGGCAGGTGGGTGCCGGCTAGTTCGACCCCTTGAAGGTTGGCGCGAACCGGGACGCGAGCGTTTGCCCGACCGAGGAGAATCGCACCGTACTCCAGCGATAAGTCTCCGTGGACTGCTGCTCCAGCCTCTCGGTGAAGTTCCGCTCGGGTTGCGCCGGTCTCTCCCAATTCGTTACCGTGCGCCGTTCCAGTAGTTGACTACAGTTCATTGCTCACCTCCTGGGTCCGGGAAGACCGGCTCTCGCCGCGCTCCCGGTTGCCTTGGCAGAACCTAATTGCCGGTTTGAGCCGCAGGAACTAGATGGAGCGGCTCACTAAGCGTGAACAGCAGGACTGTGCCGTCATCCAGTGTTGCCTGCGGATGATCGACCAGCAGATGGACCGTGATGACGCTTGCGCCGATAATTCCGCCCGCCAGCGCTCCACCGGGCCCGGCGATCATGGCGCCTGTTACGATGCCTGCGCCGGCCACAGCGCCGTACTCGATGCCGACTTTCTTCAAACGCGAGCCCGGCGTGATAGCGCCTTCACCGCCAACGCGATCGTTCGAGCCCGGCGCGCCAGTGGTCTCGGCGTACATATGGAATCGCGAACCGTCGGCGAGAATTACGAACTCAGGTTGCAGGCGCATAGAGCCGTGGCCCGCAAAGTGACCGCTCGATACTGAGGCGACTTTGCCGTCGATTTCAGCACCTGCGGGAATGAGAACCTGACCGTCCTGAATCACATCAGACACAACGCGCGTGCGGAATGAGTCGCCGTTCTCGTTCATGGCTGTCGAGAGGCGATCCATCAGGCGAACGCGAATGACAGCGCCTTCGCCCAGGGTTCCTGGCGGAAGCGGAGCCGGATGAACGATGTCGCCATCGGGATCGCTCGTGATCGCGCGCTCGTTCAACGCAGGCGCAGCGGACGCATCCGGCGCCACCTGCACGATGCCGTCGTCGGTGCCGTCGGCCTGGTTAGCCTGCATGTTGCTCGTCGGCATATTGCTCGCCGGACCAGAGTTGGCGGGACTATCGCTCGTCGGGACTGCGTAGAGCGAGCCGTCGAGAGAGCGCTGCGCCGGCTGTGCCTGTGCCGGTGGCTGAGCGGCCGTGTAATGGCTTGGGGATGGCTTGGCTTGGGGTGTAGGCTCCGACGCAGGAGTAGAAATGGTGTCATCCGGGGGCGGGTTGGAAGTGCCCGTGTACGGGGAAGACTGGTTTGCCTGTTGCGCTCCCAACAGCGCCGCACCAGCGGCCAAAACAACGTAGACAACGACTGTCCGTTTCATCCCGATCTCCTCTCCCGAAGCAAAAATCTCCTTACCTCAGTTAGACCCTGCGGGGACGGGAAAGTTCTGCACTCGCGGCCCCTGTCGAGCCGCAGGCGTAAAACCAGCCAATGTAAGCGTAGCGTGACATTGGGCAATGGCGAATTGGTGGATGATTAGCGTGTGCCGAGGGCGGCAAGAATCAAGATAGTTACCCTCGGAGCTGCGCCGCGACCACTCATCGATGTGTGACCGTCACCACAGGGGCGATCCACAACTGGTTTGTTAGAATCCGAACGGATAGAGCCATTTTTTCCACAAGCACTTTTTCGCTGGACGGAGAGGCACCTTTTGCACCCGCAGGGGCTTTTGGACACCATTCATAGCGCCGCCGGAGAAGCCCTGGCCGTGGATCGCCGTCCCCAACTGAATGACCGGCTGCAGCACCGCATTTTGAGGAGCAATATGACTGAGATTGTTGCCATTCGTGCCCGCGAAGTTCTGGACTCGCGCGGAAATCCGACTGTGGAGGCTGACGTCATTCTGGAGAGCGGCGAGATGGGCCGCGCAATTGTGCCATCGGGCGCTTCGACAGGCGAGCATGAGGCCGTGGAGTTGCGCGACGGCGATAAGAGCCACTACCTCGGCAAAGGCGTGCTGCAGGCCGTCGCCAACGTGGAGACGGTGATTGCGCCCGAGTTGGAAGGAATGGACGCGGCCAACCAGCGGCTCATTGACCAGTCGATGATCGCGCTCGATGGATCGCCGAACAAGGGCAAGCTGGGTGCGAATGCGATTCTGGCTGTCTCGATGGCGGCATGCCGCGCCGTGGCGCAGACGCTGGAGATTCCGCTGTATCGCTACCTCGGCGGAGTGAATGCCAGTGTGCTGCCCACGCCGATGCTCAACGTGCTGAACGGCGGAGCGCACGCCGACTCCAACGTCGACTTTCAGGAATTCATGATCATGCCCGTGGGCGCGGAGCGCTTCAGCGAAGCGTTGCGCTGGGCGGCAGAGACCTTCCACACGCTGAAGAGCGTGCTCAAGAAGAAGGGCTATAACACCGCGGTGGGCGATGAGGGCGGATTCGCGCCGTCGCTCAAATCGAATGCCGAGGCCATCGAGCTGATCCTCGAAGCCATCGAGCAGGCCGGCTACAAGCCCGGCGAGCAGATCGCCATCGCGCTCGATCCCGCGTCGAGCGAGTTCTATGACACCGAGAAGAAAAAGTACGTGTTCAAGAAGGGTGACAAGAGCGAGCTGACCAGCGAGCAGATGGTCAATTTCTACGAGAACTGGGTCCGCCAGTACCCGATCGTTTCGCTCGAAGATGGTTTGGCCGAGGAGGACTGGGCGGGCTGGAGAATCCTGACTGACAAACTGGGCAGCCGCATCCAGTTGGTCGGCGACGACATCTTCTGCACCAACATCAAGCTGTTGCAGCGCGGCATTGAAGAGGGCGTGGCCAATTCCGTCCTCATCAAGCTGAACCAGATCGGCACGGTAACCGAAACTCTTGAGGCGATCGAGCTTGGCCGGCGATACGGCTATACGTCGGTCATTTCGCATCGTTCGGGCGAAACGGAAGACACGTTCATCGCAGATCTGGCAGTGGCCACCGGCACGGGCCAGATCAAGACCGGATCGGTGAGCCGCACCGACCGCATCTCGAAATACAACCAGTTGCTGCGCATTGAAGAGGAACTGGGATCGGGCGCGGTGTACCTTGGACTCGAAGGGCTGAACTACAACGAGTAAACAGTCGACTATCGGAATAAAAACAGGGTGGAGCGTGATGCTCCGCCCTGTTTTTGTTTGCCGCGATCGGCCGATGATTCGGCCGCCACTGCGTCTCTTTAGTGGCTCGCGCCCGTGCTCTTCGCCTTGTTCACCGCCTGCTCGATCTGAGCGGCGTCTCCCAAGTAATAATTACGAATCGATTTCAGGTTCTCATCGAGTTCCTGCACCATGGGCACGCCTGTTGGAATGTTGAGATCGACAATCTTGTCGTCAGGAATGTCCTCGATGTACTTAACCAACGCGCGCAGGCTGTTGCCGTGGGCCGCAATGACGACTTTCTTTCCCGACCGGATGGCGGGCGCGATGGCTTCGTGCCAGCAAGGCAGAAAACGGTCGACGGTATCCTTCAGGCATTCGGTCAACGGAAGCTGTTGCTTCGTCAGGCTCTGATAACGCGGGTCCTTCCCCGGAAAGCGCGGATCGGATTCTTCGAGCGCCGGCGGGCGAATATCGTAGCTGCGCCGCCAGATTTTCACCTGGTCCTCTCCGTACTTCGCCGCTGTCTCCGCTTTGTTAAGGCCTTGCAGCGCACCATAATGGCGTTCGTTCAGCCGCCAGTCACGCTCCACGGGAATCCACATCAGGTCCATCTGGTCCAGAGTGATCCACAACGTGCGGATCGCGCGCTTCAGCACCGAGGTGTAGGCGATGTCGAAGGTATATCCCTGTTCCTTCAAGGTCAGGCCGGCCCGCGTGGCCTCTTCCCTGCCCTTGTCTGACAGGTCAACGTCTGTCCAGCCGGTGAACAGGTTTTCCTTATTCCAGATGCTCTCTCCATGACGCAACAAGACGACTTTATACATGCGAAACTCTCTTTCCCAAACGGAATCTCTCTTGTTGTTGGTGATTCGCTTCAATTATACGGAATCGCGATTTGGCCTTCGGTTGTAATTCATCTCGTCTTTTTAAAACATTCGAACCAGTCCCAAAAAGTCGAATATTCCATGCGCGACAATAATTGGGGTCGCTTTTTGAGTGCGGGCATAGTAGATAGCGAAAACCAAGAACAGGAACGATACCGCAACGGCACCTTCCCAGCCATAGTAGAGGTGATACGAAAACTGCACGATGACGCTCAGGGCGGCCGCGAGTGCCCACGACCCCGTCAGCGCTCTCACTTCTGTCATCAGATACGCACGAACAACAAGCTCTTCAAAGAACGGATTCAGGAGAAAGTAAGGGACGGTCATTATGGACGGGCGTCCAAACAATTCGCGCATCGCCTGGCCGTTATGTACGGAAGAGTACATCGCATGATCGACCAAATGAATCAGGTATGGACCCGTCCAGTAGGCCAAAAGAGCTCCTGCCGCAACAACAAGACCCATGCCCAAGTCGCGCAAAGACCAGCGCAGGCCAAGCGCCGTGATTCGAATTCTCCGGCGCGCTAGAACATATCCGAGAAGCAGAAGGCCCGCAACCTCATGAACGATGCCCGCCGTCCACCGAAAGTTCTGCGGATTCGGCAACGAGCCTCGCCCGTTTATCAAAATATCGAGGCTGGTGATAATCGAGTTTGCGATGCAGACCAGTAGAACCAACGAAAGTTCCAACCATCGGAGACATTTCTCCGCAGACGTGATTGGGACTTCTGTCGGTGAGGTCTCTGAGACAAATTCGATCTCGTTGGGCACGATAGTTCAAATATAACCACAGACTGATCAATGTGATAGGACCGCCTCTGCGAAGGACGGCCCGAACGCAAAAAGGCCTCCCGCTTTGGGAGGCCTTTTGAATTGCAAACTTGAATCTGGTATCAGCGAGGCCGAAGCGACTTGATAGCAGCGGGCAGGTGCTCCTCAATGAGCCGCGCACGCTCCGCGGCGATGCCACCCAAATACGATGGGGCCGGCGTGGCCATCAGGACCAATGCCAAGGCGATGAGCGAGAAGCAGAACCCGGCGATCCCTGCCGAAATCAACATGTGGTACATGTCGAAGATGTCCAGACCCAGGACCTTGAAGGCGACATGCTCCAGCGGCTTGATGTGCTCAAAAACCGCGAGTGCGAAGAGGAAGAAAAGCGCGGCGGTCGACGTCAGGACAGCCAGTGAGACGTCGAGGCTGCGATGGAACTTTTGGCGTGCGCGGCAACGGGCGCACTCAGCAAAGTGATTTTCGTAATCACGGCGCATTTCGGGGGAGATGCCGGAAATGTCATAGCGCCAGCTTGCCAAGATTGCGCCTACGACCCGGTCGGTACACTTATCGGCCAGTGTAGACATAAAGAGTCACCCTGCAAAGAAAGTCCGTTCAACCTCGGAGCTCCCACCCGCGGGTCGGGTGAAGCTGCCTATTGGACGCCGGATCCCCGGTGACCGATGCACAACGTCCCGAAAAAACAGCTTGCCAGGATCGATTACCTGGCGTCTTGCCCAGCCCCCATTTCACGACTGTTTTGGGCCGTAACTTACATTGATTGTATTCTTTTTGGCTAGAAACGAATAGTTGAAAGTGGCTGGTGTTGCTCGGCCAGTAACAGTCGGTTGGCGAGAAGGCTTGCCCGGCCCAGCAAGGCGCGTTCGGCCGCAACCCTGGCGAGCTCAGGAAGATTATTGTTTTCAGAAAGATGCGCCAGAATTACGTACGCGGCCTGGCCGTCGTATGCGGACGACAAGAACTCGGCTGTGGCGTCATTCGAGAGATGGCCGACACGGGAAAGCACCCTCTGCTTGACCGACCAGGGGTAGGGGCCGTCGCGGAGCATTTCCAGGTCGTGATTGGACTCGAGCAGGAGCAGGTCGAGGTTCTGGAGCTGCTGTTTCACGTTGGGCGGAACGTAGCCGAGATCCGTGGCAAAGCCCATGCGGACGCCCTCGGAACTGAGAACAAAACCGACGGGATCGGCGGCGTCATGGGGAATCGTGAACGGGCTGAGCGAAATATCGCCGATGGTAAACGGCTCGCCGGCGCGGAAGTACTCGACCGCCGGTAACCACGTGGGATCTTCCTTCAACGAAGGCGGCTTTGTCGACTCAGCTTTCTCGGTCGGGCCCGGCTCCGCGCCTGCGGGCTGGGATGCTCCGGCGCCATTGGTTTGACACGCGATCTCGGCTTCTTCGGTCTCGGCTTCTTCCGGATCGCCATCTTCGGCTGCGGCATCCAGGACCGAAGCTTCCGGCTCGGCCTCGCGCTCGGCGGCCTGTTTACGGCACTGCTCGAGCCACTGAGCGTAGGTCATCTGGCGGCGCGGCGTGAGCCAGCGCATCCAGACGCGATGAGTGGGCTCAGTAAAGTAAACCGGGATGCCAAGTTTGCGCGCGGTTACAGCCAGGCCGTTCACGTGGTCCTGGTGCTCGTGAGTAATCACAATGGCGTCCAGGGTTTCAGGAGCTTCTTCAGCGAGCTTCATGCGCCGGAAAAGTTCTCGGCAGCTGAGCCCTGCGTCAACGAGGATGCGCGTGCGCCCGCCGGAGACAACCGTGCTGTTTCCTTTGGAGCCCGAAGCCAGCACAGTGAAGCGCACCATGCATTGAGAATACAATCAACTGCGCCGGCCAACAGGGGAATCTGCCATTGTGTGCGGAAGTGACCGGTTATTCTGCAGTTTCCATCAAACTGTGATCATTTGCGAACGAGTCGCACATGAGATTCCAATCCATTCTTCCCATCGTTTCTGCCTGCTCGGCGATGCTGCCAGCTTTGGCGAGCGCGCAAAGCGCCCCTACTCCGGCGCCGAAACCAAGCGCGCAGCAAGGTTCGATCGTTTATCGCAGCGCGGAATATGGTTTCTGCATTTTCCTCCCTGAGGGCTGGAAAGGCTACACGATTGTCTCCGAACAATGGAGCGGGACGATTCTCAGTTCTGGCCTAGAGGTCCACGGGCCGCAAATCCTCATTCGGAATCCCAAATGGACTGCGGAGAACCCATATCAGGACATTCCTATCATGATCTTCACACCGGTGCAGTGGAAGCAAGTGGAGGATGTTGACATGGCGGTAAGCGCGGCGCCCATCGGACCAAGCAAGCTGGGCCAAAATAGCAAGTACTTCTTCGCGCTGCCGCCGCGGTGGATCGGTTTTACAGACACGCTTGGACAAGATGAGTTGAACGCGTGGATGCAGCAGAATCGATTGCAAGCGCCGTGCGGCCACAAATCCGTGAAGCCGTCTGGCAATATCCCTTGATCTGAATCTTTGCCCGCCAAACAGTGCGCCAATCGCCTACGCAGCGGCGTGTGGTAGTTCGCACATCAGCTCGATGGGGTTGCCGTCTGGATCGCGGAATGGAGCGAGCCACAGATCGTGATCGGCCATCCGTGCTACTCGAAACGGTGCTCGAGTGAAGACCACGCCCCTGGCGGCAAGCGTCTCATGCACTGAATGAATGTCGGGAACTCGAAAGTACAGGATGGTTCCGCTCGGCGCGACGGACGTGCTTGAGGTTCCGATTGCAAAACGAATCTTACAGCATTGAAAGAAAACCATCGTGCCAGCATCGAAGAGGAACTTCATGCCAAGCAGATTCTGGTAGAACTCCTTCGATCGCTGGAGATCACTGACTGTGACTGCGATCTGCCCAATCTCATCAAGACGCACCGGTGCATGAACTTCGCTTTCTTGTCCTTTCATTCGTTCCTCCATCTCTTCCGTAACATTCCCTCTTTCAGGCTTAGTCCGGCAGGTTGGCAGGAATCTCAATGGAGACCACTGTGCCGCGGCCGGGGTTGCTGACCACGTTAAAACTGGCTTGGTTGCCATAGAGAACCTCCAGCCGCTCCTGCACGTTTTTCATGCCAATGCCTGAGCCGGTGCGGCGAATCGCAGACTCAGGACGCCCGGTCATGCCGACGCCGTCATCGGAGACTTCGATGGAAATCCTGTCGCCCTCCAGGCGGCTGCGCAAGGTGACCGTACCGCCGTGAATGCGCGGCTCCAGGCCATGCTTGATGCTGTTCTCGACGAGCGGCTGCAGCAGAATGCTGGGCACCAAAACCTCCAGCGTGCGCGGGTCGATATCCTTTTCAACGCGCAGTTTGTCGGCGCCAAAGCGGACGACCTCGATGTCGAGGTAATCGTCGGTGAATTTCAATTCGTCGCGTAAAGGCACGTAGGCGTCGTGATCCTTGAGCAGCGCGCGGAGAATGCTGGCCAGTTTGACGGTCATCCGGCGGGCCATCTCTGGCTTGCTGCGCACCAGCGAGGCAATGGAGTTAAGCGTGTTGAAGAGGAAGTGAGGATTGATCTGGCGCTGCAGGGCGTCAAGGCGCGCTTCGAGCACCAGGCGCTTCTGTTCCTCGAGAGACATCTCGACTCGCAGGGCATTCCACACTTTAATGGCGACTCCTACTGAGATCGGCGCGCACAGCCACACCAGCGCCTGCAGCCACAGATTGCTGGCGAGCAGAGCGAAAAGGCGATGCGGAAAGGCGTGGGCGATCCAGTCGCGTGCCATTTCCATCACCGCAATCAGAACCAACAGCAGGAACTGGCGGTCGATGCGTGGCTTGATCAGATTGCGGCGCACCCAGCGGTAGAGGCTGAGGTCGATAAACGGCGTGAACGACCAGATCTCTTCCTTCTCCACAAAGCGGCCAATCATACCGGCGGCGAGACCCAAAACAACGTCAAACGGCAGCGCAAGATATTCGTGGTGCAGAACCGCGGGGACAGACAACACTCCGCCGCTGAGCATGGCCCAGCCCGGCCCGATCAGCAGGCCAAGCAGAATCACGGTCTCAAAAGAAATGTCGGCGGCAAGAAAGTTGGGAACCCGAAACCGAAGCCAAACCCCAAGAGTAAGCGGCACCAGGAAAAAAGCCAGGAGCGCCAGGGTTTGTCGAGAACTCCGCTTCTCGGCAAAAAAAAGGCGCCGGAAAGTGGTGACGCGCGCCAACACGCTGGCCACCGAGGCGACCACGCCCAACTTCACCAGCAGCGTGATCCAGATAAGGTTGTCGGTCACAGGATCAATGTACCGCGCTGCACTTCCCGAAGGCGAGAAGAGTCGGGGTCTCTAAAGCTCAATGCGAATGAAGATCGCACCTTCGGTGGGATGCTCCGAGTATGGCTTCGCGCGCTTGAAGCCCATGCGATCGTAGAGAGCCAATGCTTCGTGCATCGCCGGCATCGTATCACCAACGATCTCTCGGTAGCCGGCAGCACGGGCTTCAGTCATCACCCATTCGAGCAGGGCGCGACCAAGGCCAGCGCCACGGAATGCCGGGCGAACGTAAAGGCGTTTGGCCTCGGCGCGACGCGAATCCACGCGACGCAATGCGATGCATCCGGCCGCCTCGCCATTCACGGTGGCCAAAGCGAGGCGGCCACCGGGTGGAGCATAGGCGCCGGGGAGGCTCGCGACTTCGTCACCGAAATTCTGAAAGCAGGGCGTGAATCCAAACGAGTCCCAGTATTCCAACAGTAGGGCGCGCACGGTCGCAAGCGTGGCTTCGCCTTCAACGAGCTGAATCTGCCAGAGAGTGTCCATCGCACTTCGCCTTCATATCGAGACCTATCGTCACTCGATGGGCGGTGTCAAGGCAGCGGCCAGCAAATGCCGGAATCACGACCGCCCCGTAGAATAAAAGCATGGCATTGGAAAGCGTAAGAAAGGTCGCCGAAGCCGAATTCCCCACGCGCTGGGGCAACTTTCGCATCCTGGGCTTCGAGGGAGCGCGGAGCGAGGCACTGCCGGGCTGTGATCCGGCCCGAACGGTCGAAGATCTGGTGGCGTTGGTGATGGGCGACATTCATGCCGCGCCGCCGTTGGTTCGCATTCACTCGCAATGCCTCACCGGCGACGTCTTCGGATCCCTGCGATGCGATTGCCGGCTGCAACTGGAGATGGCATTGTCCGCAATTGCCAAAGAGGGCGCGGGCATTCTGCTTTACGAGCAGCAGGAGGGCCGCGGCATCGGCCTGATGGCCAAGCTGAAGGCCTATGAACTGCAGGACCAAGGACGCGACACCGTGCAGGCGAATGAGGAGCTGGGCTTCGCCGCCGACTGCCGTGATTACGACCTGGCGGCGGGAGCATTGAAACTGCTTCGCGTCTCGAGCGTGCGCCTGATGACCAACAATCCCGGCAAGGTTGCTGCATTGGAGGCCGCGGGGATCACCGTAACCGAGCGCGTCTCGGCGGAGGTCGAAACCCAGGAAAGCTTCGAGCGCTATCTCAGAACGAAGCAGGAGAAAATGGGCCATATTTTCGAGCACCCAAGCGCAGTCGATCGTTAAGGAAGCTCGAGCCTGGCTTCTTCGATCCAGGTCAGACGAGCCGCCCAGACCAGCCAGCCTGTGGGAAACCAGGCAGTTATCGCCTTGATGACCCTTTCGGGGCATATCCACCTAACACATTTTTCCGTGTATTCTGGAGGTGATTGCCGAGGGGTTTGCTCCACGACGACACCCGGGTTTTGCGCTGACAGATTGCTGTTGAAGAGAAGGAGTTCCGAATGACTCGCCGCTACGCTCTTCTCCTGGCCCTGATGCTGGCCGCCGCTGTTCTTCCGTTGCGCGCGCAAACCGGTTGCACTGACTCGCCGGAAGATCCAACCATTGTGCTGGCGCTGGTGGGTGGCGCGGGCGCCCTCGTGGCCAGTGCGCGGGCAGCGCGCAGCCGCAAGCGTTAGATTTCAACCAGCGATCCGGCCGTGCTCGTCCATGGAATGGGGAATACGACTGTGAATCTTCCCCGCGTTCTTCTTTCGCTTTCGATTTCTGCCAGTCTGGCCGCACTTTGTTCCTCCGCATTGGTCGGTTGCGGCGGAATTGTCACCACGGGTGGCGGAGGAGGAGGCGGTTGTACCCCAAACGTCGGTTCCAGTGCGCCCGCCTCCTGTCCATCCAGAGCGCCAGTCGCCGGCGTTTCCTTCAGCGGCAAAGTGATGGCCGCCGCAAAGCCAGTCGTTGGCGCTTCCGTCCAGCTCTATGCAGCGGGTAACTCAGGCAATGGCTCTGGTTCCGCATCGCTGCTAACCACCGCGCTGACCACAGCTGCCGATGGAAGTTTCAGCGTTCCTGCCGGCTACAGCTGCCCCTCTGTGCAAACTCCCGTCTATTTGCTCTCTAAAGGCGGCCAACCGGCCACTGCGGCCTCGCCAAACTCATCGCTTTGGCTGATGACCGCGCTCGGTCCCTGCGGCAGCGTCAATTCGGGGAGTTCGTTCGCCGTCAATGAAGTCACCACAGCCGCGTCGGTCTGGGCGCTTGCTCCCTTCATGTCTGCCGGGGGAATTGTCGGCGCTAGTTGCACCAATACAACGGGCCTCGACAATGCCTTCACTACGGCCAACGAACTCGTGAATGCCGCCACCGGCGCGTCGCCCGGAGCTGGTCTTCCCTCGACGCTCACTGTGCCCACCACCAAGCTGAACACGCTCGCCAACGCCCTGGCCTCGTGTAGTGCGTCTGCCGGCGGCAGCGCTTGCTCTCCGCTCTTCAACGCTGCAACCAGCAGCGCCGCTCCGACCAGCACGCTCGACGCCGCACTCAACATTGCGCGCGCTCCGGCGAACAACGTAGCTGCAATCTATGCTCTCGCCGCAGGCAGCGGTGTGTTCTCGCCGGCCCTCGCCGCCGCGCCCCCTGACTGGATGCTCCATAACACCCTCTCAGGCGGAGGCATGGATTCGCCCGCGTCGGTCGCAGTCGACGCATCCGGCAACGTCTGGGCCTCAAGCTACTTCAATGCCGTGTCCGAGTTTTCTCCAGACGGCGCCACAACCTTTCCCGCCGGAATCACAGGCTCCGGAATCAACGAATCCTATGGCATGGCGCTCGATGTTCAGGGCAACGTCTGGATCGCCAACGAGCAAACCACTTCGAACAGCGGCAACGGCGATGTGACCGAACTGAATTCATCCGGGCAGGCCATCGCATCCGGAATCACCAGCGGAGGCATCTACTTTCCCCTCGGCGTGGCCGCTGACCCCAACGGCAATATGTGGTTCGCCGATTACGGCGACTCCAAAGTCACTCTGCTGTCGAGTTCCGGCGCTGCGATCTCAAGCTCTGCCGGCTGGGGCGGCACTGCGCTTGCGTTCCCTGTCGCACTGGCCGTCGACGCCGGCCACAACGCCTGGGTTGTAAATCAGGGCGGCCTGCTCCCCATCACCGAAATCTCCGCGGACGGCTCCAAGGTGACCACCTACAACTGCGATTGCAATGGAGCATCGGGCGTTGCCGCCGACCAGAAGGGTAACCTCTGGATCGCCAATTACTACGGGAACAGCATCAGCGAAGTTGATACCTGCGGAACGCTCGAACTCGATGCCGCGACGGGCGGCGGCGTGCTGCGTCCTCAAGGAATTGCGGCCGACGGAACGGGAACGGTCTGGGTTGCCAACTACCAGGGCAACTCGCTCTCTGAGCTCGGTGGCGCGTCCAGCGCGGCACCCGGCACGTTTCTTTCGCCCTCCAGCGGATTCGGCGTCGATGCTTCCCTTCTCGATCCATACGGATTGGCAATCGATGCCAGCGGAAATCTCTGGCTCACGAACTCCGGCAAAAACACGCTCACCGAGTTCATCGGTGTCGCGGCTCCGGTAAAAACGCCGCTGGCAGGGCCGCCGCAAACGCCCTAGCGCTCATTGACATATACGGGCGCGCATCGGGGTGCGATGATATCCAACGAGGGACGGTCCGTTTAAGAGATGGCACTCGCGACACCGCAAGCCGATCAAGCCGCGCTCGAACCGATCTCGGACTCTCGCCGGCCGTCCGCGCCATCCATCGCGCTCTGGTGCGCCGTCGCCGCTCTTGCCGCCTCAGGCTGCCTCGGCATCGAGCGCGAACTCGCTCTGCTCTGGCGATGCTGGACCACCGATCCGCTCCGCTCTATCGGAATGCTCATCCCGCCGGCCAGCATCATCCTCACTCTTCGCGTCTGGCGCCGAAACGGCTGGCAACTTCGCGGAAGCTGGTGGGGCTTGGCCCTGATCTGCGCCGCATTCTTCATCAGCATTCTTCACCAGAGCGCCGAACTTTTCTTTACCGCAGGCAGTGCGCTCGTCTCCCTCATCCCGCTCACCTTGCCTGTCTATCTCTACGGCAGCGGAATCGTCCTTCTGTTCGCCGGCGCGCGCGTCTGGCGTAAAGCCTGGTTCCCTCTCGCGCTGTTATTGCTCTCGCAGCCGGTGCCCGTGCTCACCAGCAGCATGATCGATATTCCGTTGCAAAACATCTCCGCCCGCGTGGCGCGCGATTTCGCCACGCTCATCCACTTTGCGCCCACCACCCCGCAGCTGCGCCTCATGTTCTCGCCCGATTTTGGCATGTTCATTGCGCCCGGCTGCGACGGGATTCGTGGCGCGGTCACTCTGGGATACCTGGCTCTCATCCTCGGCTATCTCAAGCGCGTTGCCCTGCGCCGTTGGGCGGCATACGTCATCGGCGGCGTCCTACTCGGTTACCTCTTCAACTTCCTTCGCCTCTGCGTCCTCGTCATCTATTACCGAATCGCTCTTGGAGTACCCGCGCTCGAAGGCATTGCCAAACAAGCCGATTACGTCATCGGAAGCTGCCTGTTTCTTCTGGCGATCCTGATCTTTATCCGTCTTGCAAGCCTGAAAGAGGGAGAACCGGCTTCTGCCGATCACGCGCCACCCGGAGAAAAGTCCGAGCTTCGCGCCGAGAATTCCCGGAGCGGAAAGCCAGCGCCGTCGGCGCGAAATCAATTCATCCGCTGCGCCGCCTTTGCAGTCGTCTTGCTCGCGGTTCTCGCTCTGCCTTCATCTGCGCTTCGATCGCCGCAAAACGCACCGGCCTCAACCGTTCCGACAGCTGCGTCTCTCGCTCGCTTCCCAAAGCAGATCGGCAGTTTCGCGCTTACTCGCACTTGGTACGAACAGACCGGCGGACAAACGCTCGTCGAAAGCGGAGCCTATTCTGCTCCCGGATCAGATGAAATCATCCTCGCCGTTTGGGTTGCGCCGTTTGTCTACTATCACGACGCCAATTCGTGCTGGCTGGCGCGCGGACTCCAGCCTGAACGGGTCACTTCCCTCCCGTTCGTCACTGCACAAGGCAATTCCCTCGATCTCAGCACCGGCTTTTATAACGATGGCATCATCGACAGCATCGTCGTCAGCGTCGCCTGTACCCCGGGGTCCTGCTCTCAGTCGCAACAAGTCGCATCCAAGGGTCACTTCAGCTTCTTCATTCTCAAGCCGCAGGTCAGCGAGCTTGCGGGCGGGGCGGCGCATCCCGTTCCCATTATGATTCGCATCGATCGTCCCCAGCCTGACCGTCCCCGATCCGGCGGTCCGCAATCTAACCAGCCTCATTCCAATGATCCGACGGCCGCGACACAAACCGCGCTCACCGCCGAAGCGCAAAGCTTTCTTTCCGGCCTCGATCCAACGAGCCTGAGCCTGGCGTTTCAGTAGTCGCGCCTGTCACTGAGACCCGTTGACTGCAATGCCAAGTGGCCAAAGAAATGAAACTGCGGAATGTTCTGGGAGCAACCATCAATCGTAGGATTTCCTGATGGATGGCGGGGACGACGGGACTCGAACCCGCGACCTCTGCCGTGACAGGGCAGCGCTCTAACCAACTGAGCTACGTCCCCCGAATTGCCGTGGCAGCAATTGGGTCAATACAAGATCTAGTTTATCAGACCGGTCGGGTCTCTGAACGCATCCAGCGGCGTCTCCTCAGGACGATTTTTGATCCGCCGCCAACACGCGCCTCAGCGCCGTTTGTCACGCTTGAGCGTCACCAGCACAACATCGTTGCTCTTCATGGGTACTGTCACTTCGATCGTGCCATCTGGTCCGCTGTGCATCGTTCGCTTTGTCTCGGGAAGATCGCGCGTGAGATCGCCGAGGTGTGCAAACTGGGATGGCGTCAGGTCTTTGGGAGATCCCATCTCCAAGTAAGCGGTATAAGCATCGTTCGCGTGGTACCCGGTCCGATGCACCTCAAGGCGATAAGCAGCGCCGGGGACCAGGTGCGTAACCTGCAATTCGACAGGCGCGGCCACGTGCGCGGGAATCACTTTTGTGTAGAACGGCCGATCGCTCACCTTTTGATCCGGCTGTTCAAAGTCCCAGATCACGGCGGTCAGGTTCCCATCCTTCGTTGACAGCATAACCGCGGGATCGTTCGCGGCGATGCTGTCCCCATCAAGCGCATGAAGGTACTTGTAGGCGAAGAACGCCGGCTTGCGAATTCCTTCCCGGTTCAGAAGCCCGAATCCGCCTTGAAAGGATGCTGTTGGTGGTCCCGATTCCTCAAACAGGTCGCTGTAGGTCCAGTAGCTCATGCCTTGCAAGAGCCCTTCGCTCGCCTTGAGCTTGGTCAGAATATATGGTGCGCTGATGTAAGAATCGTGGACCGGATCCCGCGGCGTGTAGCTTGTGCTCCACTCTGTGAAGTACAGCGGAAGCCCTGGAAATGCAGAAGCCGAGATCTGCTCGCGAACGCGCCGCACGTCGCCGATGATCGCGTCCGGAGAAGGATCGAGCTTGGTATCGCTCTTCCCCTCTTCATCGAGAAATCCGCCCTGAACGCCATACGTGTGCGTGGTGACGAAGTCAATAGAAGCGCCGCTCTGCTTAACATGCGCCAGAAACTCGGGAATCCACGCCGCGCCGGCCGTCGACGGGCCGCCAACACGCAAAGCGGGATCGACGGCCTTAACCGTCTTCGCCGTAAGGTCGTACAGCGCGAAATAAGCTTTTTGATCTCCGCCTTCCCAGAATCCGGAGAGATTTGGCTCGTTCCAGACTTCGAAGTACCAGCTGCGCACTTCGTCTCGCCCGTAGCGCTTTTCAATGTGACGAATGAAGGCATCGACCAGATCGCGCCAACCCTCCGGCTTAGGGTGCGATGTGTTGCCATGCCAATAAAAAATGCTGTTCTCGGACGTGGCCAGCGCCTGGGGCGTAAAGCCGAGCTCAACGAACGGTTTGACGTGCCGCGCCAGCAAGTCATCGTAGAGCTGGTCGATCTTCGTCCAGTCATACGCCGTTTTGCCGTTCTCCACTTTCACCGTTCCCAGCACATCGTGAAAGATTGCGTGAAAGCGTATATAGCGGAAGCCGAGCTCATCCACTGCAAGCTTGAGCTGTGCCTGGCTGTCATCGCGAATTAACGTTCCCGGGTAATCGGACCCCACCGACAGGTCGAAAAAGCGATCGACCGGACCGCTGGTGTTTCTGATGTCCGCGACAATGCGCCGAGGCGGCGGCTGTTGCGCTTGCGCGCAAAACGATCCGGCAAGAGCTGCGGTAAGAGAACCAAGGAAGACAAGAACAAAACGCCGCATTGCTGAATTGAACATGGAGGTCGCACTTTCTCTAAAAACTTTGACCTGCGAAATTGCTGCGAGTTTCGCCCTACTTCAGCTCGACCCGAATCGCTGCGCCTTTGTATTCAACGCTGTGGTCCTCGGCTGCCGTGAACGGGAAGCCTGCGGGCCGCACCTTTGAAACCAGAACCACGCGGAACGTGCGCTGCGGCAACATGCCCGGGAACGCGCCGGTGCGTTCACCGATTGTGAGAGTGTGCGAGCGGTCATCCCACTGCATTGGAATCTCGGAAAAAGCTCCCTTCTCGTAATCGAACGTCGTGCCTTGATCCTCGTACAGACTGAACCGGCCATTGGCTCCTGCATAAACGTACAGCGTGATGGGATCGGCAGGCTTTTCGCCGATGTACTGCATGTCCGGCTGGTAGGGAATGATCGACCCAGCCCGCACGAAGACCGGTATCTCGTCATAAGGCGCAGCGGCAACAATGTTGCCTGAACTCGCGGGCTGTCCGTTCCAGTAGTCGTACCATTGCGCGCCGCTCGGAAGATACACGGAACGGCTGCGCTGTTGGTACTGTGTAATGGGCGCAACGAGCAGCGCCGGACCGAACATATACTCGTCATTCAGCTCGCGCGCGGTGCGATCTTCAGGAAAATCCATCACGAGCGCCCGCAGCATCGTGTAGTCCCGTTGCGTGGTCCAGCCGGCCATCGAATAAATGTAAGGAAACAAGGCGTAGCGCAGACGATCGAACTTTAATTCGGCGTTGTAGGCCGGCGAATCGTCGCCAAGGGTCCACATCTCGCGGTGCCGCAACTCGCCGTGCACGCGCAGCAGCGGCGTAAACGTCGAATACTCGAACCACCGCGCATTCAGTTCCCGCCATTCCTCCTGGTCAGCAGCGGTCATCGGTTCCTGCTCGAACTTCCTCTGCATCGTGTAGCCGCCGGTGTCCATGGTCCAGTAGGGCAAGCCTGAGATGCTCGCGCCCAAACCCGCCGAAATCTGCTTGGCCATCGCGGTCCATGTCGACGTCGTGTCGCCGGACCAGATCGCAGTGGCGTAGCGCTGAATGCCCGCGAAGCCCGACCGCGTGAGAATGAAGACACGCTGGTTGGGCGCGGCCTGGCGTTGCCCGGTGTAAACTCCTTCGCTGTTTTCGAGCGCGTAGCCGTTCAGCATGCGCGAACCTGTGCCCAGGTACGTCGGATTCATGTGCGTGCGCTGGCCGTCGAGTGAGGGCGGCGACGGTAACAGGTCTGGCTCGGTGGCATCCATCCACCAGGCGTCGATGCCCTTGGAGAAGAGGTGCGTGTCGATCTGGGACCAGAAAAGCTTGCGCGCGCCGGGATTAAAGGCGTCATAAAACGTGTAGGGCTGATCAATCCAATCGTTGATATGCTCCTTGAGATTGGGTAGATACAGATATCCATCGGCCAGCATTTCTTTGGCGTTCGCCGTGTTGGGATTGAATTTTCCCCAGACTGAGATCATGACGTGCGCGTGTTGGGCATGGATCGCCTTGATCCATGCATCGGGGTCGGGAAAGCGCGTCGGATCGAATTCATGCGAGCCCCACGCGTCCGGCCGCCAGTACTGCCAATCCTGCACAATGTTGTCAAAGGGAATGTTGCGCTGGCGAAACTGCTGCACGACATCGAGCGACTGCTGAGCGGTCTCATAGCGCTGGCGCGACTGCCAAAGCCCGAAAACCCAGTTGGGCAGCATGGTTGCTTTGCCCGTCAGCATTCGATAGCCGGCGATGACCTTGTCGATGGAAGGGCCGTACACGAAGTCGTAGTCGATGCCGTCGCCGACCTCCGACCACAGTGAAGTCTTGTCGTCCGGCGGGGGCGTCTTCCATGCGAATTCAAGTGTGCTCTGCTGCTCCGGATCGTTTTCGATCCGGATTGGATAGCGATGGCCGGCCTCAAGAAGCGCGCAAATCTGATCGTTCGAGGTGAGCCAGTTCTGCCTCCAATGGTCCATCACTATTTTGCCGTCGAGCCAGACCTTGATGCCGCCGTTCGAATAGGCGCGGAACTGATACTCGCCGCTTGAAGGAGCGAGGATCGAACCGGTCCATGACTCCCTTTGCAAATGTGGGCAACGAGCCCCGCCGCAGCCGTCGACCTGCACAGGAAGATGCAGCGAAATATCCGCGGTCTGCGAAGTCGGCGCGCCACCCTCAACAGCCGTCAGCGTGAGCCCGCCGGCCTTGCCGTCCGCGTCGTAAAGATCGGCGGCCGGAATTGTGGTGAAATTCCGCAGATCGCCGAACCGCGTGAATGACGTGTTGTCCCAGAAAATTCCGTAGCCCTTGGAAGATACAAGAAAAGGCACCACGACGTTGGTATTGTGCTGCCACAAATCCAAGTCGTAGCCCTTGATGTCGACGGTGCCCAACTGCATCTGTCCCAGCCCGTAGAGCGATTCACCGTCTCCCGCCTCCCACTTCTGCTGAACATGAAAAGTCTGTTCGCC
Source organism: Occallatibacter sp. (assembly GCA_052145255.1). Classification (GTDB taxonomy): domain Bacteria; phylum Acidobacteriota; class Terriglobia; order Terriglobales; family Acidobacteriaceae; genus Telmatobacter. The sequence continues at coordinate 64,517 of JBKQOX010000062.1, read as the reverse complement.
CTGTACGTTCGCCGGATCGAGAATTCGGCCGCCCGGCGCTTCGTTGAGCAGTGGATGCCCCGCGCGATCGGCAAATGAAACCGCGCCGCTCTCACGATCCACGCTGACGCGCAACTGATCGGTGACCAGCGTGTAATTGGCCTTCGATTCGACGATCTGGAAAGGCGTGTGCTGCGGCGACAATGGAACACGGGCGATCGAGGTGCGGCTGAAGAAATCCGGCGATGCGGAAAAAGCTACACGCACCGCGGCGTCGCCAAGAATCTCAATTCGCAGTTCGCCGGAGGGCAAGCGCAGGTTCATTCCATCCGGCTCACGCTGCATGGTGATCCCGGTTGGGTTGACCGCCTGCCCTGGAACGCTCAAACAAAGGATGCAGAGAGCCAGGTAGATATTTCGCATGTTAAGAGGATACGTCCGCGGGGCGCCCTCCGACCGATGCCCTCATTGATCTGCAACTCGGGCCGAGCGGCTTGCGAGAGATCCACGACCCCGCCTAGCGCTCGCGCGCATTCTGTCGCCTATCGCTCACTTGCGTCTGCCTGCCTGATCGAATCGGCTTGCAGCCGGCTTCAGGCGTTTGCGACGGCCCGCGCGGCGCGCCCTGAAGGCACGTAGCCCATGTCCATCGAGATTCCGCGAACGCACTGCAATAAATGGTTGGCGATGGCGGGCAGCTTTTGCGCGGTCACTCGGAATGACGGCCCCGAGACGCTTACAGCCGCCACCGGCAGCCGTTGCGCATCCAGAATCGGAACGGCGATGCAGCGAAGGCCTTCTTCCAACTCTTCGTCGTCGACCGCGTAACCCCGGCGGCGGGTCTTTTCAAGCTCTGTGCGCAGGGCCTCGGGTGTGGAGATGGTGCGGTGCGTGGGCCGCTCGTAGCGGATCCGCCGGATAACCTCCGCGGCGCGCTCCGGCGGCAGAAATGCCAGAATTGCCTTGCCCACTGAAGTGCAATGCACGGGATTGCTGGCGCCGATGCGCGTAATCATGCGCACCGCGCGCGTGGGCTCAATCTTGTCGATATAAATTACGCGCGCCGCCTCGAGCAACGCCAGGTGCGCCGTCTCTTCGGTCTCGGCCACCAGACGCCGCAGGTGCGGCTGTGCCCGGTCGCGCAGATCGTACTGTTCAATCGCCCGGTTGCCGAAGTCGAACAGCCTCAGCCCCAGCCGGAATTTTCCATTCGCGGTCCGCTCCACCATGCGATGCCGCTCCAGAACCATCAGGAAGCGGTGCGCCGTGCTCTTGTGCAATTGCAGCGAGGCTGCCACCTGCGCCAGGCCAAGCGGCGTTTCACTTTCGCCAAGCAGGTCGAGTACCGCAAAAGCGCGATCGAGCGCCTGTACTTTATAAGTGCCTTGGGGAATCGCGTCTCGCATATTGATCCTCTGTTCCAACTCCTGAGTCCATCTCTAGGTTCTCATATGCTGGGACGCGGGTCAACAGGTGAAACGCCGGTTCGGAGACAAAGACGGCGATTCAATTGTGATCTGAGCGGAGACGACGGAGTTATTTTTCTCGGAGAGTTCGAATCTAGGTCTTGTCTTCCGACTCATCCACTTCACCGCCCTCGCCTGGCGCAAGAAACAGATTCGCTTCAAGGCCGTGCTGGCGAGTGTAGAGATCGTAGTACCGGCCGCGCAGCGCGAACAGCGTGCTGTGATTACCGCGCTCGACGATGCGCCCTCCCTCGACCACGAGAATCTGGTCGGCGCGGCGAATGGTCGACAGGCGATGCGCAATGACGAAGGTAGTGCGACCCCGCATCAGCTCGGAGAGCCCACTCTGGATCATCGCCTCCGATTCGGAATCGAGCGAACTGGTGGCTTCATCCAAAATGAGAATCCTCGGATCGGCGAGCAGTGCCCGCGCAATCGACAGCCGCTGGCGCTGCCCGCCACTCAGCTTTACGCCACGCTCACCGACGATCGTGTCGTACCCTTCGGGAAAGCGCTCGGTGAACTCATCCACGCAAGCCGTGTGGCATGCGAATTGAAATTGCTCCTCGCTGGCCTCCGGCCGCGAGAACATAATATTCTCGCGGATTGTTCCGTCGAAGAGAAACGATTCCTGAAGCACGACGCCCAGTTGCGAGCGATATGTATTCAGGTCCACGGTCGCGAGGTCGATGTCGTCAACCAGCACCTGCCCGCTCACTGGCGTGTGGAAGGCGCAGATCAGGCTGATGATCGTCGACTTGCCCGAACCCGACGATCCCACCAGCGCGGTTACAGAGCCGGGATCGGCGCGAAAGGTTACGTCGTGCAGCACCGGTTTCTCCGGCGTGTAAGCGAAATCCACATGCTCAAAGCGTACAAAGCCGTGGATCTCGCCCAGCTTGACTTGACGCCCCGCATCCGCGAACTCGTCCTTCTCCGAAAGGATCTCCATGGTGCGATCGATGCCCGCCACGGCCTCAGTGAGTTGCGTGCCGATATTTACAACTTGAATGACCGGCGCAATCATGAATGCCAGAAACATCGTGTACTGGATGTAGGTTCCGTCGTCCATCCGGTTTTGCAATGCCAGGTGCCCGCCCATGAACATCACCATCGCGCCCACAATCCCCAGCACCGTCGTCGCCGTCATGGACATCACGCTGGTCATGGTCAGCGTTTTCATCACGTTGTCCAGCAGGCGCAGAACTCCCACCTTAAACACTGCCGCTTCGCGCTCCTCGGCGTGATAGCCCTTCACCACGCGCACGCCGCCCAGCGATTCGGTCAGCCGCCCCGTCACTTCCCCGGTGATCTTGCCTCGTTCGCGGAAGATCGGACGGATTGTCTTGAAGGCGTACTGCAGAACGAAAACGAAGACGCCGACCACCGCGAAAACGATCAGCGTCATTTCCGCGCTGCGGTGCAGCAGGAAGATGAACGCCATCACTGCCGTCAGCAGGCCGCCCACAAACTCCACCAGGCCCGTCCCGATCAGGTTGCGCACACCTTCCACGTCGCTCATGATCCGTGAAACCAGCAGGCCGCTACGGTTGGCGTCATAGAAGCTGACCGACAGGCGCCCCACATGCCGCTGCACCTCCTGGCGCAGATCGGCGATCATGCGTTGCGCGGCCTTGGACAACAGCTGTGTGTTTGAAAACGATGTGATCGATTGAATGAACGTGGCAATAAGAACCGCAATGACCAGCGGCATCAGCTTGTCGCTTTCATGCTTTCTGAGCACAAGATTGACAAACGGTCTGGCCACGAATGGCAGCGTCAGGCCGGCAACGCGATTGATCGCCACCAGCACCAGGCCCAGAAGCAGCAGCCATTTTCTCGGCCGCACCAGCCTCCAGATCTCCGGCATCGCCTTGCGATAATCGATCTTTTTTTTCTGCTGGTCGGCGCCCGCGCGCGCGCCTCCGCCGCGCGGTGAGCGCTCGGCACGCATGCCCATTCCCATCCCGCCGCGCATTGTTCCCATGGATTATTCCTGACGTGACCTGCGTGCTTGGATGAACGAGCGGACGCAAAGATTCACGTATATCAGCAGCAGGCCAGCCATGGTCAGTTTGGCCGCAAGCGCGATGTAGTCTGGATCCTCACCGAGTGACCGCGCGTGACCGTAACCCTGCAAGGCAGCCGCGATCGCGCCGATGAGGCCCAGCAGCCCAACGGTTACATTGACGTGCATGAAAATCTTGCGTCGTTTCTCGCTGGGACTGATGGCCAGAGCTCCACCAGCGCAAAGGGCCAGACCCCACCACGTAGGAATCAGCGCCGTGTAGTGGATGCTCCCTGTGCCCCAAAAGCCTACCAATCCCAAAATGATCAGCAAAACTCCGAAGACAATCGTTACCCTCGCCATGCCATTTCTCCATCCTTCCGCATGGCCAAGAATATCAGTTGCGAGTCCTCAGTTCACAGTTCGCAGTTCACAGTCAGGTTGCCGCGTTGAGGAAGAGACGATCGATCACCGCGCAAGAACTGCGAACTACGAACTATGAACTGTTTTCACCGCTGAATCCGCGCCGATCCACCCTTCGCGAACGCGCGCACCTGGTCGAGAGTCGCCATCGTCGTGTCGCCGATGAACGTCGTCAGCAGCGCGCCATGCGCCCAGCCCAGCTTCAGTGCATCTTCGGGTTTCTCGCCGCTCAGCAAACCATAGATGAACCCAGCCGCAAATCCGTCGCCGCCGCCCACCCGATCCACTACGTCGAGTTCTGCCGTCGGCGCAACATATGTCTTGCCATCGATCCACGCCACCGCGCTCCAGCTGTGCCTGTTGGTGGAGTGCACCTCCCGCAGCGTAGTCGCCACGATCTTCACGTGAGGATGCTTCTTCACCACGTTGTCGATCATCGCGAAGAACGCCGCCGGATCGAGCTTCGATTTCGCGTGGACATCGGGTCCCGGAATGTCAAGTCCCTTCTGCAAATCCTCTTCGTTCCCGATCAGCACGTCGACGTTCTTCACGATCGTCGCGATCGTCTCCACGGCTTTATCCGCGCCGCCAGAAATCTTCCACAGCTTCTCGCGGAAGTTCAGGTCGAACGAAGTCACCGCTCCGGCATCCTTGGCCGCCTTCATCATCTCTGCAACCAGCGGAGCCGTCGTGGCCGACAGCGCGGCGAAGATTCCACCTGAGTGCGCCCATCGCACGCCTTGCGCGCAGATCGCCTTCCAGTTGAAGTCGCCCGGCTTCAACATCGCGCCGGCTTCATTGGCGCGGTTGTAGAACACCACCGGCGGCCGCACTCCTGCGCCGCGATCGCTGTACACAGTCGCCATATTCGGGCCCGTCGCGCCGTTGTGCTCAAAGTGCTTGTAGATCGGCCTCACGCCCATGGCGCGCACGCGCTCAGCGATCAGGTCCCCGATGGGATAATCCACCATCGCCGAAGCCACCGCCGTCTTCATTTGAAAGCAGTCCGACAGGTTCGCTGCCACGTTGAATTCCCCGCCGCTCACGTGAATCTTGCATTCCGTTGCCTTGCGAAAAGGAATAATTCCCGGGTCCAGCCTGTGAACCAGCGCCCCCAGCGCAAGAAAATCCAAGGCTCCATCCTTGCGAATATTCAGCCCGTCACTCATCGTTCTCTCCTTACGTTCGTTCAAATCTGATGCAAACTTCGATCTCACTCGATCTGCCGCCCACAGGAACCCTTTTTGTTCCAGCCAGTCGTCTGCACTCTCGCATTGACTCCGCGGCATGCAGTCGCACCATCGAGCTGAGGGCTAGCGGTTAGGAGCTGGACGCTGTTTTCTTCATGTCCGCCACTACCTGCTGCGGCGTCCACTCGTTGCCGGGATAAAACTGCGCTACCTTGCCTTGCGGTCCGATTAATGTTGTCGAAAGAGTGTGCGTAATCGTGTCGTCCGGCCCCTGGGTGATGCCCACATCGAAATACTTCGCCATTTCCAGCAACTCTGGCTTCGTCGGCACGGCAAAATCCCAATGCGCGAAAGCGCCTTTCGCGTCGCCGCCGATATACCCTGCTCCATAAGCGCGCAGCCGTGCCGGCGCGTCGTGTTCCGGATCGAAGCTGATGCACAGGAGGTGTGTCTTCGCGTAAAGCGCCGGGTTCGCCGCCAACTGCTGATTGATCACCGCAAAATTGTGCGTGATCAGGGGGCAGAAGTTGGGAAGCGGGCAGCGTGTATAGATAAATGTCAGCAGCAGAGTCTTGCCACGAAATTGCTGCGTATGTATCACGCGCCCGTCCTGGTTACGCAACGTAAAATTCGGCACCGCGTCGCCCGGGGCGGGCACGTGATAGAACACTGTGGGCTTGTAATCCGGCTTGCCCTGCGCGATCACCACAATATGATCCAGCACCACCGTCTCTTCGGAACTCTTTGACACCAGCACGTCCGCGGTGATCGTATCGCCCGGATGCAAATCGCTGGCGATGGTCGGGTCCTTTAGCTGGTAGGGCATCGTCATTGCGTCCATAAAGCCCGGAATGGCCTCATGATTCACCACCACGATTCCGTGTGCGACGTCGGTCGACACAATCTTCCCGCGTAGGTGATACACCGTGTATGGTGAACTCGCCGAACTTTGTGGCCCCGCCGTTGAGCTGGAATGACATCCCGCGAGCGCGGCAACGGCAAGAAGACAGCTTGCAAGAAAAATCCGCATGATAGCCATTAGTTTACAACCAGTGGACTGACCACTGGATTTCCTATCGGCAGCTCGTGTTTCCGGCTTCTGGAAACGCAAGGAACGTGATGCTTGCCGGCGCAAGGGTGATTGTGCCCGAATGAACTGCGCTCCCTCGGAGAACCGGCAGCGTATCTCCCTTGCCCAATTGCAGTTGCTTTCCGTTGAGTTCAACCGTGGCAGACATCAGATCGCCCGCGGTCAACGTATAGCGCTTCACTCCGGCAGGAACCTGCAATGTCTGCCGTGCTTCCTTGTCCGCGTTGATCGCCAGCAACGACACGCCGCCTGGCTGATCGCGCAGGCAGTGGGCGTAGAGATGCAGATTCGGCGACGGCGAGGGCCCCGGGTCGAGCACCGTCGTTCCCATCAGTCTTCTCCAGAGCAATGCCGCCCAGTAGTCAGGCCGGGGTGCGAGCGTTTTTTCATTCAGCAGGCCGTAGTCGCTCGCATCGAGCGTATTGTGAATCTGCACCTGGACCCCGAGCCGCGCCAAGCTACCCAACTGGTTCAGGTAACGGAACGTGTCGATGAACGTAGAAGCCCACTGATCGCCTCCACATGCTGCTTGGCCAGTTTCAGTGTTCCAGATGAGCTTCCCAGGTTCGTAACGGTCGCGCAGGGCAGCATAATATGCCTCCGCGCTCGCTCCGCGCGAAAGCCAATCCGCAGACAGCGCCGCGTCGCTTGTGGTCTCCGCAGCAGCTCCCATTACAGCGCAACGCTGTGAGACAGCTCCATACGAGTGATACGTGAAGATTTCGAATACTGGACCGGTGGCCTTCAGAATGTCCTCTGATGTCAGCAAATGCATGGACGCCGGCGCAATGGGAGTCCCTTCGCCCACGCCGCCCGGCCCCAGAATCTGCATCTCCGGAGCGTTCGCCTTGGCCCAGGCTTGAAACACGGCAAAATCGCGTGCATAGGCTTGCGCATCGTATCCATTCGGCGCGCCCCCCATTTCGGCAAACGTCGGCTCATTCATAAACTCCGCCGCGGCAAAGCTTCCGCCCACGGACCTGGTATAGGCCAGGAACGCCTGAGACAGTTTGGGTGTCCACACACCGGCAGCGTCGCGTGTCCCTGCGCTGATCGCAAACGATGTTACAATCTTGGCGTCGACGGCAAGCGCAAAGTCGATCACACCCTTCCATTCCTTGCGCGTCAGCACGCTGTTGAAGCCCTGCGGTGGCTGCGGCGGGGCGCTGGCGTCCGAATCCTGAAAGTACGACGAGTTCATCCACGTTCCGCTCACGCGAAGATAGGCGGGGCCCAGGGCAGAGGCCAGCTTTCGCAACCGCCGGTTGCTCAAGTCGATCGGTGCACGGTACTGGTAGAGCGATGGATCCATCCCAATCGGCTCATTTGCTTTCGTCTGTATACCGGAACCAGGCGTGGCTGGCGCGGCATATAGCTTCCAGAATCGTCCGCCGGTAATCTCGACAGCTTCGATGTTGTAGGACTGAAACCGCTCGTCCACAGTTCCCACGCGAGGCATTTGGCCGGGTGCAATGGAAACCGCGAGTGTTTGCGCCCGACCTGCCGGACAGATTGCTACTCCCAACATCCATGCAGCGCCAAGTGTCCAGCCTGCAACCCTCATCGCCCGCCCCATTGTTTCCACCCTCCTTAGAATCGGAATTTGCGCCAAGTATATGCGATTTAGCGCTCGGCAGGCTGCGCGGCGTATAACGCAGGTATGGGGGCCAGGTTGGAAGCGGACATCGATGCATGGCTGCGCGACGGCGGGCTCGTGGTCACGGCCAGTGAGCGCGCGGCTCGGTCGCTCACTCAGGCCTTCCACCGCGCGCGGCGCGTCGAGGCTCTCACCGCGTGGCAAGCGCCTAACATTCAGGACTGGCAAACCTTCATCCGCGACGCCTGGGATGAGCGCATCCTCGATGGCCGCATCGTCCTGAACTCCTTGCAGGAGCAATCGCTCTGGGCCGGAATTGTTACTGCTGCCGCGCCGGACGCTGCGCCCGCCGCCGGCACACGCGATCGTCTCGCATCTCTAGCAATGGAAGCGCACGGTCTCATATGCGCTTATGCACCGCAGTTGCTCAACAGAAAAGTGCGGACTGCCTGGGATCAGGACGCCGGGGCCTTCAGCGAGTGGCTTGCGGAATTCGATGCCTTCTGCGGCGCTAACGGCCTCATCAGCTCCGCGCGTCTGCCTCTCGAGTTGATTGACGCCTTGAAACAAGTTTCCGCCGAGCGCTCTCCGCTGCTGCTCGCCGGCTTCGATCGCATTTTCCCCACACAGGAGGCACTCTTCGCTGCCTGGGGCGGCTGTACGCAGGTTCCGCCTGGACCAACTGCCGCCCGAATTAAATTCCATCAAGCCGCGGACCCCGTCTCCGAGCTCGCCGCTTGCGCGATCTGGTTGAAACAGCATCTCGCCGCCAATCCGCATCCGCGACTGCTCGTTGTTACACAGGATGTACCCAAACGTCGCGGCGAAATCGAGCGCGCGCTTCTCCGTTTTATTTTGGAAAAGACAACTTCGTCTGCGCCATCAAGCATCTTCGAATTTTCGCTGGGCGTTCCGCTCAGCCAAGTCGCGCTCGCGCGCGGCGCGGGCCTGCTGCTGCACTGGCTCACCGAGCTGATCGAGGAACACGAACTCGACTGGCTTCTTTCGACCGGCCAATTGGCCGCGTCTCCTGCCGAGTCCCTGGCTCTCACGGCCTTCATGCGCGCGCTGCGCCGCAAAGGTCTTGAGCGCGCACGTTGGACACTCGCGCAGTTCCTCAGCCAGAAGCCCGGAGCGGAATTGCCATCCGCGTGGGTTGCGCGCGTAACCCAAGCCCAGAGCCGCATGCAGGAATCCGCGCGCCGCCCGCAATCTCCGCTGGCCTGGGCCGAGTTGGCTCCGAGACTGCTGGAACTCGCCGGTTGGCCTGGCGGTCGTCCGCTCACCAGCGCGGAATTCCAGGCTCACCGCCGCTGGCAGCAAACCGTTGATGATTGTGCGTGCCTCGGTTTCGATGGCCGGCCCATGGAGTGGAAGGAATTCCGCGCGCTTCTCGATCGCGCCGTCAGCGAGACACTCTTTTCGCCAGAATCCGAGGATGCGCCGATTCTGATCGCCGGCCCCGCGGAGTCCGCGGGCCTCACCGCAGATGCCATTTGGTTTCTTGGCGCCATCGAGCAAGCCTGGCCGGCCAGTGGCGGCACCCATCCGTTCATTCCGATTTCGGTACAACGCGCGACCGGAATGCCCCATTCATCGCCGCGTCTCGATTGGGAACTGGCCGGCGCCATTTCGCGGCGCCTGCTCAGCTCCGCTGCCGAAGTTCACTTCAGCTTCGCGCGCCAAAGCGAGGGCGTTGAAGCTCGGCCTTCGCGCATCGTTGAGCAACTCGCTGGCGCGCCGCTTCCTCTGCCATTTGAGCTCGCCGTACCGGCTGCTTTGCCGCCGCTCGCCGCACCTTTCCCGGATTCAACCCGCGTTCCCTTCCCTCCCGGCAATGCACCCGGCGGCGCTTCCACGCTCACCGCACAATCGCAGTGCGCCTTCAAATCTTTCGCCGCAGCGCGCCTCGACGCAGAAAACTGGGAGCCCGCCGAAGCCGGTCTCAACGCGAAGGAGCGCGGCCAGCTTCTGCATGAAGTTCTGCATTCCGTCTGGGCAGGTCTGCCGCGCGGCATACGTTCCCACGCGGAGCTCATCGCACTCCCCGATCTTCGCGCCTTCGTCGCGCTTCACGTTCGCGGCGCCATCCAAACCGCCATGCCTCTTCGCGCGCGCGAGTCTATGCCGCCACGCTATCTCGCGCTCGAAGAGACTCGCCTCCTCAATCTCGTCACCGAGTGGCTGGAATTCGAGCGATCGCGCATTCCCTTCACCGTGCTCGAAACCGAACAAAAAAACAGCGTCTCGGTCGCCGGCTTGCCCCTTCGCGTGCGCCTCGATCGCATCGATCGCCTGATCGACAATTCCCTTCTCGTCGTTGATTACAAGTCCGGCAACCCCACGCCGAACTCCTGGGATCTTCCGCGCCCCGACGACGTGCAGCTTCCTCTCTACGCCAACTTCGCTCTCGATTGCGATCCGGGCACGATCGGCGGCCTCGTCTTCGCCAAGGTCCGCACCGGCGAAGCTGAATTCACCGGAAAAGTTCGCGATGCCAAAGCGACGTTGCGTGCGGATCTAAGAGGAAACACAAATCTGGTAAGAAAGCAGCTTGATTCAGAGCAGCTTTCCGCGTGGAAACGGTACATAGAAGAACTCGCGCTGGCCTTTCTGGCCGGACGTTCCGTCGTCAATCCACGCGACTACCCTGAAACCTGCGAGTTTTGCGACCTGCAATCTCTTTGCCGCATCAGTGAAAATCCACCGCTAACAAATAACAACAGCGAAGAGGCGCCCGATGCCTGAGCCGCCTCGCAGGAATCCGCCTCCCGATCAGGCACAGCGTGAACTTGCTCTCGATCCGCGACGCTCCATCCTGGTACGCGCGCCGGCCGGCTCAGGAAAGACCACTCTCCTTTCGCAACGATTTCTCACATTGCTCGCCGAGGTCGACGAGCCCGGTCAGGTGGTCGCCATCACCTTTACCAACGCTGCCGCAGCCGAAATGCGCAACCGTATTCTCGATGACCTCCGGCAGGCCGAACCCGGCCCTATCGCCGCCCGCGCCCTTGAACGTTCGCAGGCACTCGGCTGGGATCTTCTCAATCTGCCCGCGCAGCTTCGCATCCAGACGATCGATTCATTTTGCCGCGACCTCGCATTGCAGCAGCCCGTGCTCTCCGGCCTCGGTGGCAGTCTCGATATCCGCGAGCAGCCCAGCGAGCTTTATCGCCGCGCTGCTCGCCGCACGCTTGAACACATCGGCCAGGCCAATGCCACGCTGAGCTCAGCCATCGAGACCCTCCTCGATTGGCGCGACAACAACTGGCACGAGATTGAAGACCTGACCGTGAAGATGCTCGCCGATCGCGACCGCTGGATGCACGAATTCGTCTTGGAGGGCGAACAGGATTTCGACCGCCTACGTTTGCGTCTCGAAACTCCCTTCTTGCGTGCCGACGGAGAGACTACTCCAATCCGGTACACCGACGCCGAATGGAAGATCGTCCGCGCCTGTTTCGCTCTCCTGCGCCGCGCCGCGGCTGAACTTCGCATCGTCTTTGCCGAGGCCGCAGCGGCCGACTTTACCGAAGTCTCGCAAATTGCGCTCAATGTACTGAAGGGTGAGGACGAATTCCCAATCGACGCCGCGCAGGCTGTCGCCGACGGAATCCGCCACCTGCTGGTCGATGAGTTCCAGGACACCAGCCGCCGTCAGCATGAATTGCTCCGCCGGCTCGTCGCCGCGTGGTCCGATCGCGAGGGCCGCACCTGCTTCGTCGTCGGCGACCCCATGCAATCCATCTACGGCTTCCGCGAGGCCGATGCGGAATTGTTTCCGCGCGTCGAAGAACTCGGCCTCGAAATCATTGACGATCTTCCTCTCCTCTTCGATTCCGTCCATCTCACCGCAAACTTCCGCAGCGAGTGCTCGCTCGTCGCGAGCATCAATGAAACTTTCGCTCAGGTCTTCGCCGCCTCAAGCGGCAGCGGAATCGTCTTTGCCGCTTCGCAACCCGCGCGCATCACCGCGGAGCCATCCGGACCCCATCTCGTCACCATGCCCGCGCCGCGCATGCAGCTTCATTGCGCGTTCATTCCAGACTCGCCCCGTAATGCCGATCCCAATCGCAAGAAGGAAGTCGCCGAACAGCGCAAAGCCGCCGAGCAAAATCAAATCGATGAAATCGTCGAGATCGTCCGCGCCCATCTGCCTCAAATCGAAACGGTCCGCGCCGTAAACGAAAAAGAGCAGCACAACGACAAGAAAGAGAAGTATCGCGTCGCTGTCCTTGCCCGGGCGCGCAAATCGCTCGTGCCTATCGCCGCCGCCCTGCGAAAGGCTTCGATCCCTTTTCGTGCCATCGACCTCGAGGCGCTCAAGGACCGCCCGGAAATTATCGACGCGCTTTCCCTTGTGCGCGCGCTCTTCAATCCGCACGATCGGGTCGCATGGCTTGGCCTACTCCGCGCTCCATGGTGCGGTCTCTCCCTCGCCGATCTCCACTCACTCACCAGCGCCGACTCGCCCGAGCTTCTCGGCCGCTCGGTGCCAGAGCTCGCTCGCGAACGCATGCACCTCATCAGCCCCGAAGGCAGACTCGCCGTCGATCGGGTTTTGCGCGCAATTGAGGTTGGCGAGCGCCTCCGTGCATCGCAGCCCGCGGCCACGCCCGGCGCCTGGCTTGAAGAAGTCTGGCTCGAGCTCGGCGGCGCACAATGCGTCGACACCGAAGCCCGCGCCAATCTCGACCTTCTCTGGAAGAGCCTCGACTCTCTCCCTCAGGGCGAGCCGGATCTCCTCGGCTCCGCGCTCGCCTCGGCCCTCGACGATCTCAAAGCGCAGCCCGACCCCGCCGCCGATAGCGATTGCGGCGTCCAACTCATGACGATTCACGGCGCCAAGGGCCTGGAGTTTGAAGTCGTCATCGTCCCAGACCTCCAGGCTTCCCCGGGCCGCCATGCTCCCGGTATGCTTTCCTGGCTCGAACGCGGCCTTCCACCCGATTTGGTTTCCGACGATTCCGAAACCTCCAAATCCGTCACCGAATTCCTCATCGCACCGTTCGCGCAAAAGGGCGCCGACAGCGGCAAAGCCAAAAAGTGGGTCGATCGCCTGCGCCACGATCGCGAAATACACGAAGCCTGTCGTCTGCTCTATGTCGCCGCCACGCGCGCCCGCGAAGAGCTGCATTTTTTCGCGCGCCCATCCTATAAATCCGTCAACGGTGCACCCGCTGAACTCGTCGAGCCGTGCGAAAGTTTGCTCCGCACCGCGTGGCCTGCATGGCAAGCCGAAATCCAGAGCCGCTTCGACGAATGGCGCACGATCTCTGTCGCGCAGCCCGCCACGCTCGATTCCATCGCCGCATCCGGCTCCGGCAATCTGTTCGAGTTTCGGCCCATCGCAGACGAGCCCACTCTGCTTCGCCGCCTCCCGCCCGAATTCTCCGCCTCACCAGCTCCGCCCGCTCCAGCAGCCGATGAACCGCTTGTCGGCGCCGGCCGCCTCTACGAGCGCCACGAAGGAGGCTTGCTCTCCCGCGCGCTCGGCAAAGCCGTTCACGCGCTGCTCGAGCAGTTGGCGCAACGGACTGTTCCCGGGAGTCTCGAAGCCGCCTTCGCAGCGCTTGCCCAGCAACAACCTCGCATTGCAGCAGGCATTCGCGCCGCGGGGATTGAGCCTGGCGCTGCGATTCGGATGGCCGCCCAAGCAGTCGACATCTTACGTCAGGCCGCCAGCGATCCCATCGCGCAATGGATTCTTGCGCCGCACGCCGACGCTGCCAATGAAATTCGTTGGACCGGCGTTGTGGCGGGTAGCCTGCGCACGGTGCAGGTGGATCGCGTATTTCGCGCCGGGCCTCAGCCGCAGCTCGCCGCGGCATCACCCGATGACGAAACTTGGTGGATCATCGATTACAAAACGGCGCACGAGGACGGCCTCGATCCCGCTGCTTCGCTGCCTGAACTGCGCCGCCAATTTGCGCCCCAGATCGAGGCTTACGCTGCCATCCTCCGCAACTTGCGCGGCGACGGCATCCGTCTCTGCGTAGGTCTTTATTATCCGCGTATGGCTCTCTTCGACTGGTGGCCATTGTAATTCCGCGTGCCTTGCATCACTCTCGCTTCAAACTCCAATCGACTTCGCCTACACTTTGCACAGCTCTTCGGCAAACACGTCGCGGTGCGCCATGATGAGCTGCTCGGCATTGCGCAGCAGCAGCGCATAGGCCGTCACCGCCGCGGCAGCAAGTGGGCCGAAGATCCAAGCGCCCAGCCAGGGATCACCGAAGTACCGGCTCAGGAACGTCACCGGAAACTGCAATGCCATGCTTCCAAAAAGGACCAGCAAGATCAAAAGTCCACTCGTGCGATTGGTCGGCGTCGTTTGCCTTCCACGCATTTGGCCAGGGATAAAGCGGCGTGGCGCCTGAATCGAGCGCATGGTTCCCAAAGCCAGGTTTGCGGCAATCACAAAAATCGTCCATAGCCCCGTCGAAACTTGCATCGCCAAAGGAATCGGTGCGCGCGTAAGGAGCGAAACCAGCAACCACGCCAGCCCAGCTTCGGCAACGATCATTGTCAGGCTCATAAGATTCTTGGCCACAATCACGTCGCGCAAGCGAACCGGCGCGAGCAGATAGATCTGTACGCCCAGCCCGTCAGCTCCAAAAACGTTGTAGAGACCGGCCAGAACTCCGAATAAAACGTACGCAATCGCCCCGGGAAGAAAGTATGTCGATTGCCCTGCGAACATCGTCCTGTTGAGAATTACGACAAAAAACAGCGGAGTCAGCATGGCGATTACCTGCGCTCCATTGCCGCGAAGAGTCAGCCATTCTTTATGCAGGCACGCCGCCACAATGGGCGCAAAGGCCGGCCGAGCAGTTGGCGCGGTTGAGGCAACGAGGCTGGCAAGTTGCGCAAGTGATCGTCTGCGCTGACCCGCGCCCGGCTTAGCGCGGCTGCCCGGGCTGTCGCTCAGATATTCGCCGAGAAATTGCTTGCGCATCCGGATCGCGAACACAGCCGCGAAAAGCGCGGCGCTCGCCGCGAGCGCTGCAAGATTTGCGAACGCCGTAAACGGATGTGCGCGTTCGAGGATCGCATGAGCGGCGAACCCGGGCGGTAGCCAGCCCAGACCTGCGCCTGAGCCGCGGACCAAGCTCAGAATCAAACTGGTCCGGCCGCCATAGGCGTGCGCCGGAGCGCGTTGATAATTCAGCAACTGAAATCCAACAGCGGAAAGCGCCATTAGTGCGCTGAAGAATTCGCGGAAGCGGCGGTTCGCGAGCCAACGCTCGAACCATGCGCCGATCATGCGCATCAGAAAAATGTTCGCCAGCGCATAAACCGCGAGAACCACGACGGCGGGCAGCGCCAGCGCGGGGTCGGCCACACCGATTCCAATCGCCGCGGCCAGCAGAGCCAGGCAGCCCACAATAGTGCTCGGCGTCAGCAGCCCGATGAAGATTCGCAGAGTCAGGTACCGCCCGAAGCGCAACGGAAACCGTATCAGTGATGAAGGATCGAAACTTGAAATTGCCGCTGTGACGCTTTGGCCGTTGATGTTAACGAATAACCACAGCAGCATGATGCCTGCAAGCAGCGAAGCCAGCCTCTGCGGATGGTTGTTGGCGATCGCTGCCCACGCCAGAAAACCGCTGCCTCCAACTGGACCAATGACCATCAGCGCAAGGAATGGCCACACGATGATTCGCACCAGAATGGCGAGCACAAGCCCGGCTGCCCGGCCGGTGCTGCGCCGGCGAAACGTACTATTCACAAAAATGCGCCAGCGCAGCCACGTCACGGCAAGCAACTGCGTGCGCACAGGTATGTCTCGCACAAACTTAGGCGCCAGCTTCGTTGCGTCTAGCTCAGCCATGAAAGCTCCTGCTCCGGTGCAGTGGCCGCGGGATTTCCTTCGCGGTCGGTCCCGACAACCTCAAGAAAAATCTCTTCCAGGCTGCGCTTCCGTTTGCTGGCAGGCGCGTTCTCTTCTCCCCGCTCCGCGCGTTCGCGGCGTTCGGCTCCGGCGCGCAGCTCCTCGAGCGATCCTTGCGCCACCAACTGCCCGCGATGGATGATTGCCACGTGCGTGCATAGCCGCTCCACAATCTCCAGCACGTGCGACGTGAGAAAAATAGTCGCTCCGCGTGCAATCATTCTTTGCAGCATCGCTTTCAGCGTGCCTGCGGCCACCGCGTCCACGCCTTCAAACGGCTCGTCCAGAAAAAGGACTTTGGGGCCATGAATGACGGCCGCGGCCAGAGCCAGTTTCTTTTGCATTCCGTGGGAGAAGTCTGTGATCAACTTCTTCTGCTCATCGGCCAAGTGCATGAAATCCAGCAATTCCTGCGTCCGCTGCATGGTGGTGGCGCGGTCGAGCCCGTACATCCTCCCAACGAACCGCAGATATTCCTCAGCCGTCAGGCGGCCAAAGAGAGCCATCCCCTCCGGCACTACTCCAATCTGCCTCTTTACATCGGCTGAATTTTGCTTCAGATCTTCGCCAAGAATGCGAATCGTTCCCGACGTCGGCGCAAGTAGGCCGGTCAGCATTTTTATGGTGGTTGATTTGCCGGCTCCATTGGGGCCGAGAAAGCCGAAAAATTGGCCTGCATCCACACGCAGGTTCACATCCTGAACCGCGGTGAAGTCGCCAAAGCGGCGGGTGAGCGCAGTGGTATCGATGGCGGGTGTTGTCATGGCTCTCTCTTAGCTTGAGATCACGATACACGTTGCGGGTTCCGCTCGCATCTAAACCCCAGAAACCTGCGCAGCGGTTTATTTCGAAGGTTCTTCACAGGCGCCTCGCAGACAGCAAATTGTTTTTTCGGTATTCTGTATGTGAACGCTTGTCAATTTGTCGAACTTGCAAACGAGGAGTTTCCCCATGGCTAAGTCCGTCAAGAAATCAGGCGCCGCGCCGAAAGCTGCAGCGAAAACGCGCAAACCCGCAGAAAACAAACCCGCAGAGAAAAAGACTGTTGCCTCCACAAACGGAAATGGCAGGTCGGTTTCCCACGATCAGGTCGCGCAGCTTGCGCATCGGTTCTGGAACGAGCGCGGCCGCGTGCATGGCCATCACGAAGAAGATTGGTATCGTGCCGAGCAGGCACTGCGTTCCAGAGCCTCCTGACCCGTTCGCTTTCTCCGTTTAACGACGAAGCGACGCACCTTCACGGATGCGTCGCTTTCTACTGCAATTCAAATTGCTTTTCCGCGCTATTGTAAATTCGCCATCAGGCTATCCAACGCGGATTTCGGCGGTCGTGTAAGCGACTCGGGCAATGTGCCCAGCGGCTCGTCGACCATGTTCAACTGATCGAGGAACGTCGGCTTCTGCGTATCGATATAGAAGACGCCGGTGAGAACCTCGTTCTTCTCCTGCGCTTCCATCAACGTTCGCACCGCGTTTGCCTTGTCCGTGGGGTCGTAGTCCTCCAACAGCTTGCGCAGGCGGAGCTGTGAGCCGTCGTGCATCTGCACGTCGTAGACTTCGCCCGAATCGTAATCCACTTCGATGTCGTCGAAACTAGCCACGAATCCGATCTCGTTGATCGGCTCGTCGTTTTCCTGCAGAAATTTATAGCTCTTCGTCGATCCCTCGTGATCGTTGAACGTGACGCAAGGGCTGATCACATCGAGCATCACCGTTCCCCTGTGCGCAATAGCGGCCTTCAGCATCGCCAGCAACTGCTTCTTGTCGCCGGAGAACGATCGCCCCACGAACGTCGCGCCCAACTGGATCGCCAAGGCGCACGTATCGATTGGTGGTAGCTCGTTGATCACGCCCGTCTTCAGCTTCGATCCGATGTCCGCCGTTGCCGAAAACTGCCCCTTGGTCAAGCCGTATACGCCGTTGTCCTCGATGATGTAGATCATCGGCAGATTGCGCCGCATCAGGTGGACAAACTGACCGATGCCGATCGACGCCGTATCGCCGTCGCCGGAAACGCCCAGCGCCATCATCGTCTGATTGGCCAGCATCGCGCCCGTGGTCACGCTCGGCATGCGACCGTGAACGCTGTTGAAGCTGAACGACCGGCTCATGAAGTAGGCAGGGCTCTTTGAGGAGCAGCCGATACCGCTCATCTTCATCACCCGCTCCGGCTCCACGCCCATCTCGAACATGGCATCAATAATGCGCTCCGAAATCGCGTTATGCCCGCAGCCCGCGCACAACGTCGACTTGCCGCCACGATATTCCATCACCGGCAGCCCGATGTGATTCAGTTTCGGGCCCGCGGCCCCACTCGCTGTTGTGGTCGCCATTTAGAGGCCCTCCTTGGTTGCAAACTCATCCGTAATCGTGCGCGCGTCGGCCGGCAATCCGTTGTACTCGAGAATGCTGCGGAGCTTCACCACCTGCTCGCCGGGAAGATCCAGCTTCAGCAGGCTGGCCAGCTGTCCATCGCGATCCTGCTCCACCACATACACGCGCTCATGGCTGGCAACAAAGTCGTGAATCTCGTGCGCGAACGGATAAGCGCGAATGCGCATATAGTCCACGCTCAGGCCATGCTCCTTCTGGATCTGATCCATGCTCTCGCGCAGCGCGAAGTCCGTCGAGCCATACGCCAGGAACCCGATCTTAGACGTTCCGTTCTTCGTCACTACCGGCGCCGGAACCAGCTTGCGCGCATTCTCAAACTTGCGCGCCAACCGATCCATTACTTCCTGGTACTCATCCGGCCGCTCGGTGTATCCTGCCGCATCGTTGTGTCCCGACCCGCGCGTGAAGTAAGCCGCCTTCGGATGCGCTGTTCCCGGCAGCGTGCGCCAGCCGATCGCGTCGCCGTCCACGTCGCGGTAGCGCGCGAAGCTGCCCATCTTCTTGAGATCCTCGGCCGTCAATACCTTGCCGCGATCGAGAGGCTTGTCAGGATAGTCAAACGGCTCCGACATCCAGTTGTTCATGCCCAAGTCAAGATCCGACAGCACAAACACCGGTGTCTGCAGCCGCTCAGCCAGGTCGAACGCCGCATAGCTCAGCTCGAAGCACTCTTTCACCGAACCCGGCAGCAGAACCACATGCTTGGTGTCGCCGTGCGAAAGAAATGCGGTCGAAAGCAGGTCGGCTTGCTGCGTGCGCGTGGGCATGCCCGTAGACGGACCCGTGCGCTGCACATCGAAGATCACTCCGGGAATTTCCGCGTAGTAGCCCAGCCCGCTGAACTCCGCCATCAGTGAGATGCCCGGCCCTGAAGTGGACGTCATCGCCCGCGCGCCGGCCCAGCCCGCGCCCAGAACCATGCCGATCGCCGCCAGCTCATCCTCGGCCTGCACCACCGCGAACGTCGCCTTGCCCTCGGCTGTCACGCGAAATTTCTTCAGCAGATCCGTCGTCGCCTCAACCAGCGACGTCGACGGCGTAATGGGATACCAAGCAACCACCGTGACACCCGCAAACACCGCGCCCATGCCGCACGCAGCGTTGCCATCGATGATGATCTTGCCCTTGGTTTCGTTCATCCGCTCCAAGAAATACGGATCCTGCTTGGTGAACGTCGCCTTCGCGTAGTCAAAACCCGCCTGCACCGCGCCAAAATTCAGTTCGAAGACTTTCGGCTTCTTGGAAAACTGTTTGCGTAGCCCGCTCTCCACCAGCGCCAGATCGATCCCCAACAGTTGCGCGACCGCGCCCACGTACACCATGTTCTTCACCAGCTTGCGCAGCTTGGCTTCGGGGCAAATCGAGACCGTGATCTTGTCGAACGGCACTGGGTAGCAGACCACGTCGTCGCGGTACTGCTTCAGGTTCAGGCTTTCTTCGTAAATCGCCGCACCGTCCGCCTGAACCGACATCATGTCGTCGTGCGCCGTCTCGGGATTCAGCGCCACCAGCACGTCGATCTCGCGCTTGCGCGCCACGTAGCCGTCTTTGCTCGCCCGGATCGTGTACCACGTCGGTAGCCCGGCAATGTTCGATGGAAAAAGGTTCTTCCCGCTCACGGGAACGCCCATTCCAAAAATGCTCTTCAGTAGCACGCTGTTGGCGGACTGCGATCCCGATCCGTTCACGGTGGCTACGATGATGCTGAAGTCGTTGACGATGCGCGGACGCGCAATGCTTTCGCCCTGTTCTTGACCCAGGGCAAGGTTTCCTGTCGCCATTTGGCGGGATTCCCTTCCAATAAATTCTTCCGTTTTACGGGTGCCGGCTTGCTCTACAAGGGTGCCGGTTCTTTGCGCCCCAAGATGTGATTATAGTCACTTTCTTGTTCACACCGTCCCACACAGCGCCACAAAGGTAACCCTATTCCTCACCCTCCGTTGCGCCACCGTATTTCGACATCGCTAGTCCCACAACCACTTTGTTTTCATTGACTCAGCCCACGCCGCCGCCCTCACGTTCGGAACTCTGCTGATCCGCATCCCCTCGCCAAAGCTCAGACGCTTAAATTCCCAATGAAGAAGCTAGAGGCTAACAGCTAATCGCTTGTTTTCTCTCGGCGCACGCATGAAAAAACTTAGGAGCTTGCAGCCAGCAGCTGTCTTTCCGCATCTCTCTTCCACCGCGCAATCAGCGCCAGCGCAATGACCACCAGAGCCAGCGTCAGCCCAATCCATAACCCGTAAATCCCCCACCGCAATCCGAAGCACAGAAAAAATCCCAGCGGCAATCCCAGCACCCAATACCCCACCAAGTTCGCCCACATCGGCGCGCGCGTCTCGCCGAGGCCTCGCAGTGCACCCGTACTCACTGTCTGGATCCCGTCAAACACCTCGAATGCCGCCACAATTGCGAGCAGTCCCGGCCCCACCGCGAGCACGCGTGCATCGTTCGTATACAACTCGATCAGCGGCCGCGGCCACACCAGAAGCGCCATCGCCGCCAGCAGCATAAAGCTTGTGCCCAATCCCAGCGCCAGCCAACCGGCCCGTCGTGCGCGCGCCCGGTCGCCCGCGCCCACCGCGTGACCCACGCTCACCGCCGCCGCTGCTGAAATACCCAGCGGCACCATGTACGTCACGCTCGCGTAGTTCAGCACGATCTGATGTGTGGCCAGCGCGACCGGCGTCAAATATCCCGCGGAAAAGGTCGCCAGGTTCCAAGCGCCGACCTCGAGCAATATCTGTCCCGCCGCCGGAGCGCCCAACTCCACGAGCCGCTTCAGCCGCGCCGCCTGTGGTCCCGCCCAGTGCTTAAACAGCGGATGCCCGCGATTGCGCTCGTACCTCCACGCAAATCCCAGCAGCGCCAGCGCCATCGTCACGCGCGCAAACACCGTCGAAAGCGCCGATCCGTTTACTCCCATCGCCGGCATCCCCAGCTTGCCGTAGATCAGCACCCAGTTCAGGAACCAGTTCACAAGGTTCGCAGCCACATACGTCACCGTAATCACGCGCACCTGGCCCACGCCCTGCAGATACCGCCGCGACGCGCCGTACAGCAGCAGCGGAAGCGTGCCCCACAGCAACACGTTCATGTATCCGCTGGCCGGCGTCGCCACTTCGGCTGCCATACCGAAGCGACCAAAAAAGAAGCCCACCAGCGCGATCCCAACCATAATCGGTACTGCCGCAATCGACGCCAGATACACGCCCTGCGCCAGCCACCTGTGACACTCGTCGTGATCCTTGCGGCCGTAGGCCTGCGCCACCAGCGTGTCCAGCCCCAGCATCAGCCCCATGCCGAACATGCTCGGCGTGTAGCAGACAGCGTTGCCCAGCGCCACGGCGCCAATCGCCGCCGGGCCCAGCCGTCCCACCATCATGGTGTCGACCACGCCCATCAGCATCCAGCCAAGCTCGCTCAGTACCACTGGGACGGCAAGCTTCACCATCGCGCCCAGCTCCCGCCGCCACTCCGCCTGCACCTCGCCCATCACTCCAATGTATCGGGCAGACCGGGACCGACGCCGGTCATCCTCGACGGACAAATAATCTACGGAAAGTTAGGCGATCGCTTCCCAGTCGTTGATGCGCTGGAAAGCCAAGGTCTTTGAAGAGCGCCTCCGTGCGCTGCCAAGACACACATACAGACAGCTTGCAATGC
Organism: Occallatibacter sp.; assembly: GCA_052145255.1. Classification (GTDB taxonomy): domain Bacteria; phylum Acidobacteriota; class Terriglobia; order Terriglobales; family Acidobacteriaceae; genus Telmatobacter. The sequence continues at coordinate 42,810 of JBKQOX010000062.1, read as the reverse complement.
GACAATGCAACGAGAGGCGATATGACAGGAAACCGACACTTTCACGAAGGACACAGCGGCGACCACGGTGAACAGGACCCAGGCCCTTACTGGCGTCGAATGCACCGCGACTGGCGCTTCTGGGTCTGTGCTTTCCTCATGGCCGTGGCGCTCGCTGTATTCGCTTCGTATTCATTTTGAGCGGCAACCTTCTTTGATCCCGCGCTTGAACTGAGGTCCGCCAATGCCAGATTCAAAATATCCAGCTCACGAAGCGATGAATCCGTTTTTTGAAGTTGTCATGAAGGGCCTAAGCGGACTTGTCGATGGCGGGCACTACTTCGACACGTTTGCCGACGATGCAATTTTCGAGTCCCGTTACCACTTCCCGGGCTGGCCTCTCATCATTCGAGGACGCGCCAATCTGGTCGCGAGTCTCGCCGGATACGGCAAAACCATTCGCGTTCACTCCGGTAACTCACTCATTGTGCACCGCAGTCAGGATCCTCGTGTCGTGATCCTCGAATACGAAGTACACGGCAGGATTCTTGCAACGGGAAGGCCCTACGACAACAGGCTGATCTCCGTGGTCACGATTGAGAACCGAAAGGTCGTCCATTGGAGAGACTACATGGACTCTTTAGCTGCCTGGACGGCCCTGAATAGCGCCACGTGATGGATTTCGCCTCGTTCCGAGGAATTTTCACTCGCAACGGTGTGGCGCCCTACGGCCTGACGATCATCTTCCCTACGCCATCGCGATATTGGCTGGCGATCTGGAACGCCTCATCGATGCGGTCGATGTTTCTCGAATGTGTCAGCAGCGGCGCAAACCACGCGGCGTGCGCACCCAGCAACTCCAGCGCCTCTTCCGTCTCGTGGTTCGATCGGCGCACGTTGAAAAGCGTCAGCTCCTTGCGCCGCATCGCTGACGCATCCACCTGCGCGAACGCAGTCGCATGAATCCCGGTCAGCACCACGCGCCCCGCATTGCGCGTGATCTGGGCAGCGTGGCTCGTCGTCTCTTCTCTCGCCGCGCAGTCAATCGCGCAGTCCACGCCGCGCTGTCCCGTCCCGCGCAAGATTTCCTCCACAGCTTCGCCTGGCTCCAGCACCACATCGGCGCCGATTCCGCGCGCCAGCTCGCGGCGATGAGCCAGCGGATCAACCGCCCAGATACGTCCTGCCTGTGTCGCTCGCAGCGCTGCAATCGTCAACAGCCCGATCGGTCCCGCGCCAATCACCGCAACCGTTTCGCCCCGGCCAATCGATGCCAGACGCAGCGAATGGAGGCCAACCGCCAGCGGCTCGGCCAGAGCCGCTTCGCCGTACGACATCCCGCCCGCGATCGGCTGAAAATTTGCCACCGGCAAATTCACCAGTTCTCGAAAAAACCCCGGATGACCCGGTGTGCTCAGAAAGCGAATATTCGCACACACGTTTTGGTGGCCGCTCAGACAGAACTCGCAGTGGTAGCAATAGTGCGCCGGCTCCAGCGCCCCGCGGTCACCCTCAGCGAGTCCCGTCACGCCCGCCCCCGCCTTCACAACTCTTCCTGCTGGCTCGTGTCCCAGCAGCATCGGGTACAAATTGGGATTGCCGCCGACCGCACCCTCCGTATAGGCGTGCAAGTCGCTTCCGCACACGCCCACCGCCTCCACCCGAACCTGCACTTCGCCCGGCCCTGGATCGTCGATCTCCATTTCGGTTAGCCGGAATGTCTCTGGAGCAATCAGTTCTGCAGCGCGCATTCGATCCTCTCTCCACAAACGATACTTCATCCGCAGTTAGAAATAGAAGGCCTCCGGACTGCACCGCCCGCCGTTTTCCATTTCATTCGATCGGATGAGCAGTATAGCTCAGCTATTTTTCTAATGACTTGGAAGAATAGGGCCGAAGTCGAGTGACCGTTCTCCCCTTTCTCAAGCTCTTACGCAAAGTGAGTCGATTGCTCGCAACTTCCCGAAGATGCTTGCGGCACAGCATCTAAGAATCGACTGGAGAACACAAAATGCCACTTACCACGGTCCTCATCACGCTCGTTGCAGCAGGCCTCCTGTTGTGGCTGGTCAACAGGTTCATCCCCATGCAGAGTCAAGTCAAATCGATCCTGAACGGCCTGGTTGTTATTGTTCTGGTCTTATGGATCGCAAATCTCTACGGGGTGTTCGGCCACCTCCATCAATTCCGCGTCGGGCGATGACTCGTCGCAGCAACGAAGTCAGCTCGGATTCGTCCGCCAACGCAAGACAACAGAGCAATACGGCAGTTTTGTGACTGCAGGAGAACTCGTGAAACACACTCTATGGTTTGTAATCGGAAGTGTACTCAGCTTAAGCGCGTTGGCTCAGGCCGGACCCCAAAATTCAGGCGCCACCGCGTCTGCCTATACCGTGGACGAGACCAGCCGCTCCGTCGACGCGATTGACTATCAACATCGCGGCGGAGCGACGGACGTGGATCTGGCTGGGACCAATCTGCTGCCTTCAGCCGACGGAAAAGTCAAAGTGCGCAGCAAACGCGGCACCTTGGAAGTCGAAGCGACCTTTGGTAATCTCGAAAGCCCCACGACCTTTGGCACCGAGTATTTGACCTATGTCATGTGGGCGATCTCGCCCGACGGCCACGCGGTCAACCTCGGAGAAATATTGATCGGCGGCAACGATCGCAGCAAACTGACTGCCACTACCAACCTCCAGGCATTCGCGCTGATCGTCACGGCGGAGCCCTATTTTGCCGTTCGCCAACCCAGCAATGTCGTCGTGCTCGAGAATGTTGTCCGCGCCGACACGGAGGGATCATCCGAAGCGGTCCATGCGAAATATGAACTCATGGAGCGTGGTGGTTATATCCCGACCGGATACAAGTTCGACCCTGTGGTTCTGGACGCCAAGTTGCCCTTGGAGTTTTTGGAAGCGCGCAATGCAGTTCGCATCGCCAAATCTGAAGGCGCAGAGCAGTACGCCGGTGAAAGCTTCCAACACGCTACCCAGTTGATGGACCGCGCCGATGCATACGCGATCGAAAGAAACTCCAATCAGAAGCAGTTGATCGCTGAGTCCCGCGAGACCGTGCAGACTGCGGAAGATGCGCGAGAAATAGCAGTCAAGAAGATCGAAGAAGCTCGCAGGGAAAACGAACGCCAGGCTTCCGCGGATGCGCAGGCACTGGCGCAGTCCCAGGCTGACAACGCGACCCGCCAAAAGGAGCGGGCTCAAATCGACGCGGCCAACGCTCAGACAGCCGCAGCAAATGCTCAGGCAGCAACAGCAGATGCCCAGGCCGCCACAGCCAAGGCCCAGGCGGATGCGGTCGCCAGCCAGAATGCATCCACAGCGGCTGTTAACGCCGCTCAAGCCGACGCCGACCAGGCCCGTCTTGCGGCCCAGGAAGCACAAGACAAGGAACACCAGGCGGATCGTGATAAAGCTGCCATGCGCGCGCAATTGTCAGTGCAACTCAACGCGATTCTCGAAACCCGCGACACCGCACGCGGACTCATCATCAGTATGTCCGATGTGTTGTTCGACACCGGGCAATATTCGTTGAAGCCGGGCGCACGCGAGAAACTGGCGAAAGTTTCCGGAATTCTGCTCGCATATCCAGGGCTCAACATTGCAGTCGGCGGATACACCGACAATGTTGGCGGCGATGAGATGAATCAGAAACTCTCGGAGAACCGTGCGGGATCCGTTCGCGATTATCTGGTGCAGGAGGGCGTATCTGCCAACTCGGTGACTGCACAGGGATTCGGCAATACTTTGCCCGTAGCCTCGAACGATAACTCCGCCGGGCGGCAAGAAAACCGGAGAGTGGAGCTGCTCGTATCGGGTGACGCAATTGGAAGCCCGGCCAATGCGACGACTGGAAGCTTGAACTGACTCGAACCCAGGGTCCTCTGCGGCCCCAAAGTGCCGCAGGGGATCTGAACAGAGCGAGGGGAGCGCCGAATGGCCCTGATCAAGAAAATCGACGTTGAGAAGTACTTCGCAGACCGGCGAGCCTTGAGGCGGGGCAGGATAGTGCCGGCGCGCAAACCCGATGCGCCCCGGATCAAGCCGGCTGGAACAGCCGCGAAGGCCCCAGGTCCCTTTCGGAATCTCACCCTAGAACAATCTTCTGCGAGCGCTTCCCCCAAATCGATTCCGATTGTGCACGATTCTGGCCGGAGCAGGTTGCTCAGGCCGCCGGGAAGCTGGCAAGAATAAGAATCAATAAGAAACTCCTGCGGGACTGAAGTAGGCTGCGATGTCCGTTCACTCTCCACCAGTAAGTTCGGAACTCGCTTAAACCACAAACATCGCAATGCCGGCTGCGAACATGGCTATGGTCGCAATCGCCACAACAATCCATCCCAGGCGAGAGCTCGGCTGGCCCTGCATCAGCCTCTTGTCCGCGGCCACAATCAGGATTGCGACCATGAGGAATGGCGCCAGCAATCCGTTGATGACCGCAGTCCAGTAGAGCGCCCTTACCGGGTTGATCCCGACAAAATCCAGCGCAACTCCCATTCCCGTCGAACCCAGAATCAAAGCGTAAAACCAGCGCGCGCCTGTTAGTTTCTTGTTCAAGCCCTGTCGCCATCCCAGAGTTTCGGCGAAACCATATGCGGTCGATCCGGCAAGTGTGGGGATGGCAAGGAATCCGACTCCAACGACACCAAGTGTGAACAAGGTCGCAGCGAAGTTGCCAGCAAAGGGCCGCAGGGCCTCGGCCGCTTGCCGAGAGGTTTCGATATTTACGATTCCGTGCCGGTTGAGCGTGATCGCGGTGGTCAGGATGATGAAGAACATGACCGTATTCGAGAAAAACGCGCCGACACCCACATCGATATTTCTTAATCCGAGTTCCTCCGGCGTCGCGCCTCGCCGCGAGGCGAGCGTGGTTTGGCCTGCCGACTTCTCCTCTTCAACCTCCTCGCTTGCCTGCCAGAAAAACAGGTGGGGGCTGATTGTGGTGCCGAGGATCGCCACCAGCGTCGCCCATTCGTTCTTGCTATGCGGCATGGAGGGGATCAGGGTGTCGCGCAGAACCTGGCCCCAGTCGGCGCCCACAACGAACGCAGTGATGGGGTAGGCAACGAGCACAAGGACCAGCCACTTCAGCACGCTTGCGATCTGCCGGTATTCGAGCCAGATGGTGGCCCACGAGATCAGAAGGGCAAACACCACGACAAACCAGCGGGAATTGATCCCCGACAGCATCGAAGCCGCATCCGCCATTCCCGCCAGATCCGCGGCAATGTTGATTGTGTTTGCGATCAAAAGAGCGATAACGACCGCGAGCAACAACCATTTGGGAAATCGTTGCTTGAGATTTCCTGCCAGACCCCGGCCCGTGACCTTGCCAATGCGGGCACACATCATTTGCACGGCGGCCATCAGCGGCCATGTCAGCAGTGCAGTCCACAATAGTTTGGTTCCGAGCTGAGCCCCGGCGATGGAATACGTCGCAATGCCCGATGGGTCGTCATCGGCCGCGCCGGTAATGATCCCGGGCCCGAGCGACTTCAGCAGCGCTCGAATCCAACGAGATGGGGCGGAGGTCGGCAAAACAGATGGGTTGGGCATTCCCTTCGGATCGAGCCGTAACTCAATTCAGCCTAATGGCCCCCGGGGCCAGCTTAGCCCACGGGACAGCATCTCCAACCGGCAATCGACCCCTGTTCATGCGGGCTTCATTTTGACACAGCGATAGGAATTACGCGTCCTTGCCTCTTTCCGCCGTCGTCTGAGGGTAGCTCCACTTACCTGCGCGGGCCGCGTTGCACCCCGGACTCCTGGTTGGCTCCACGCACTACATCCTGGGCTTTCCCGAGAGTGCTTTCTGCTTTTCCCTTCACCTGCTGGGCGATTCCCTTGACTTGGAGCGGCGTATCACCGGTTATCTTGCCCGCTTTTCGTTTGATGCTTCCCACCACTTCATCGATCTTACCGTTCACTCGATTGCTATTCATTGGCTCACCTCCGTGGGTGCGGCTTGTGTGGTCTCCTGGACGGCGCCGCATGCATCACTCTAATCGGGGACTTTGCGGGCGTCTGAGCAATAGGAACCACGCTTGCGAGCGGTTTCACAAGGCCAATCGTGTCGCGACCCCACATTCTCGATCAATGCCATTCTTGGATAGCCACGAAGTCGGCAAGCGGCGCCGGGGGCTCGTCCCCCCGTCGAGTGTGTCTCCAATTGCTCAGTTTTTACTGATCCATTGTAGAAAACTTTGAATGTGAGAGTCGTATTATTCCCCGGAAATCAGGAACAGACAATGACCGAAAGCAACGAGATGCATCTGGCGGAACTTCACACACAGGCAGCTTACGCACATGCAGCCGCTGCCCATGAGCATAGTACCGGTGATCACGCGTCCGCCCAGGAACTTGCCAGAAAGGCTTTGGACTACTCCGTCGAAGCCTTGAAGCACACAGAAGAAATCGCGCAGAGTCCGACGCAGTCGGTCCGGGATTAGTTCGCGCGGCCACTGGTGAACCGTCGAGCCAGAGGCGCTTGGCCCAATCGAATCAGAGTCGCAACCCGGGGGAGCCCGGAGTGAAGGGAGACGGAAAATGCTGATCATTCTCATTATCGTTCTGCTGCTGGTTTTCGGCGGGGGCGGAGGCTACTACGGATACAGCAGATGGGGCAGAGGCGGAGGTGCGGGCATCGGCCTGGGCACAATCCTTGTGATCGTGTTGGTGTGCTACCTGCTGGGAGCATTCCGATAGAGCGATTTGCTGCGAGTTCAGTTCGCTGCCGGAAATTGTCGCCGGGGCGAAGTCAATTTTCAGGCGCGTGACGTTTGCCATGAGACCCGTGCGTGGAGGAAAGCAATGCATATCGTGCTGAGCAATGCGCTGACGCGGGGCTGGCACGATTTTCTGCTTTTCCTCAGTGATTTCACGGTCAGTGGCGCTGTTTGGTTGTTGGTCGGGTTTTTCTTGGCCATCGCGGCACTTTCCGTGCTTGCGATGCAGGCGACGCTGGCTTTACATGCCCCGCATTGGCGCCAGTTCCGCGCCAAATGGACCCCGGAGGTCGCGAAATCGACGATCTCGAAGATGCCAGTCGAGGACATGCTGAAATGAAGGCCTCCGGCGCGCAAGCTCCATCAAGCGTATGCTTGAAACAGCAGCCCGTTTTTCCCTTCTCGCCTTCGGCATCCCAGTCTTCGCTCCAGACGAGCATCTTCCGGTTGAGCAACCGAACGAATGGAGCCAACATGAGCACCATCAATAGAACCGATGTGAAGTACCACATGCGCCCCCCCTTCCTCACGAAAATCCATTTGTGCCCGCCCGAGAGGCCGCCCGAAAGCCAGCCCGATGCGACCGGATTCTCTGAGCCGGAACCGGACGCGATGAAGGCGCAGTCCTCGGGTTTTGCTGCCGATTTCGTCGCGGAGCATTCGTCGCCCACTTCATCCGCCGCGCCCGGCCGTCATTTGCCCGGCTCCCTTCACCCTGAGGCGCCTACGGTACCTAAAAGTGCGAAAGCGTGACGCCGCATTCCGTTTTCCTGCGCCAGAAGTGCATTCTTCCTGAACCTCTGGATCCCCTTACGGAGCCGGTCGGTGAACACTGGTCGCGGGTAGAAGAGATCGGTGCTCCGCTATTCGATACCATGATTCGCCAAAAGGGTTGGCACTTTATGCCGGTTGACAACCTCCGCACCAGAAAAGGTTTTGGACTGACAGAAGAAGGTGCAGTCCAGCGAGCGCTGGCCCGCGCTCTGAGGGCCGTGGCCGGGCGATTCAATGCTGCCGAGCTGATTGCCGTTCAGGCCAGGAAATATCCGGGCTTTTACATGGCCAAGATCACCTTGCAACCGCGCCAGATCCAGCAGTACACGTGGCTTGAAATTGCAGGAGATTGGCAGCAGCTGCCCGCGCCCGCTCGATAAATCATGACGCTCGGAGCATGAGGGCTGAACATTGAACCATTTGACAGGCGTCCGCGCTCAAATTGCTCAGCGCACCTCAGGTGAGGATTGAATCAAGATGGAAAAGAGGTTAGGATGTCCATTCCCGAAACGAAAAGCTCCGCGCCAGAAGCAGGAAGAATGGGTCCGGCCGCTTCATTGCCCATCGCAGTAAAAGCCAGCCGCCTGCCTTTGCCCACACGCATTGCATTTATTGGAAACTATCTGCCGCGTGAGTGCGGCATTGCCACTTTCACAACCGACCTTTGCACTGCGCTCGCTGGCGAATACGGCAAAGAGCGCCTGTTTGCCATTCCCGTCAACGATCCCGATTCGAGCTACGACTATCCGGAACAAGTGCGCCTGGAGCTGACGCAGGAGGACATTGCCTCCTATGAGCGGGCCGCCGATTTCCTCAACTTCAACAGCAACGATCTTGTCTGCCTGCAGCATGAATACGGCATCTATGGCGGCGCCGCGGGCCGCTACATTCTGGCTTTGCTGCGCAGGTTGAATATGCCGTTGGTCACTACACTGCACACGGTTCTGCGCGAGCCAGACCCAAATCAGCGCATCGTGCTCGAAGAAATCGCGCAGCTCTCCGATCGCCTGATTGTGATGAGCGACCTTGCTGCCAAACTGTTGCGCGAAGTGTATTCGGTTCCCAGTGGAAAGATCGATGTGATCCCGCACGGCGTGCCCGACATGCCCTTCATGGACCCCAACTATTTCAAGGATAAGTTCGGCACTGAAGGCAAGTCCGTCCTGCTTACCTTCGGCTTGCTCTCTCCGAACAAGGGAATTGAAAATGTGATTCGCGCGCTGCCCGCGATTCTGGCGCGGCATCCGAACGTGGTGTATATCGTCTCCGGCGTGACGCATCCACATATCCGAAAGCGTGATGGCGAGAGCTATCGCGAAGAGTTGCAGGCGCTGGCCGCCGAGCTCGGCGTATCTTCCAATTTGATTTTGAACAACCGCTTCGTAAGCACTGAAGAACTGATCGAGCACGTCGGCGCGGCGGATATCTACATCACGCCCTACCGGCAGGAGGCGCAGATTGTCTCCGGCACGCTGGCCATCGCGCTCGGAGCCGGCAAGGCGATTATCTCCACGCCTTACCTGCACGCCAAGGAATTGCTCGCGGACAAAAGAGGCGTGATCGTCCCGTTTGATGATCCGGGCGCCATCGCAGATTCGGTTGTCGCGCTGCTTGAGAACGACGCGGAGCGCCATGCGATGCGCAAGCGAGCGTATCTGCATTCGCGCGGAACAACGTGGCCGACCACCGCGCGCGCCTACATGGCGACCTTCCAGCGGGCGCGCTTTGAGCGCTCGTTGCAGCCCCGGGCCACCCATCCTGACGATGTCGCCGTGGGCCTGATTGACCCCACGGAACACCTGCCGGCCCTGAACACGAATCATCTGTTCACCATGACCGACGATACGGGCATGTTGCAGCACGCCATCTTCTCCGTGCCCAACACGCGCGAAGGCTATACCACCGACGACAACGCAAGGGCGTTGATCGTCTCCACTCTTCTGAATGAGAGCGTCGGGTTTCCGCACGGGGAAGACCATCTCAATCTCTCTCGCCGCTACCTGGCTTTTCTCTGGCTTGCATTTCATTCAGATATCGGGCGCTTCAGAAACTTTCTAGGATACGATCGCAAATGGCTTGAGGACGTTGGCTCGGAAGACAGCCATGGGCGCGCGTTGTGGGCTCTCGGTTCGGTGCTCGGCCAATCGCAAAATGCGGGAATGCGGGGAGCAGCCGGAAGGCTCTTTGAAGCTGCCGTGCCCGCGGCTCTCAAGTTCAGCAGCCCGCGCGCGTGGGCATTCAGCGTTCTCGGATTGCAGGCCTATCTCGACTGGTTCCCCGGCGACAGAGCCATGCAAATCGCTCGCAACGCGCTGGCCAATCGCCTGCTGGATGTTTACGAGCGCAGCCGTTCAGACAAGTGGCATTGGTTTGAGAAGAGTCTTGCGTACTCCAATGCACGGCTGGCGCAGGCGCTCATCCTGGCCGGCGGTCGTAGCAAAAATAAGAAGATGTTCGCGGCGGGAATCGAGTCGCTCGAATGGCTTGTCGCGGCGCAGCATTGCGGTGACCCGGAGATGTTTGTTCCCATCGGCTCCAGCAGTTGCTTCACCGAGGGCGGCGAAAAGCCCCGCTTCGATCAGCAGCCCGTCGAAGCCTGCGCCACCATCTCTGCTTGTCTTGAGGCATACAGGCTCACGCGCGATGAGCGCTGGAGCGAGGAAGCTCGTTGCGTCTTCAATTGGTTCCTGGGCAAGAACGACCTGCAGGCGCCTCTCTACGACGCAGCAACCGGCGGATGCAAAGACGGACTTCATCCCGACCGCGTGAATGAAAATCAGGGAGCGGAGTCGACGCTCTCGTTCCTGATGGCGCTCCTGGAAATGCAGCGAGCGAAGGTGACCCACGCAGAAACCACGTACCAGGAAATGAGCATCTCCCATTGACTCCACTTATTCATCCGCCGGATTTGCCAGAGGTCCCTGCTTTAGAACCGCCGCAACCGGGAGCATGTACGGATCTTCCTTTGCTCACGCGCTACTCCGACAATCCGATTCTCAGCGGGCACGATTGGCCCTATGCCGTGAACAGCGTGTTCAACGCCGGAGCCGTCCGATTGCCCGACGGAGACACTCTGATACTCTGCCGCGTTGAAGATCGCAGCGGCCTGTCGCATTTGTGCGCCGCGCGTTCTCAAAATGGAATTAACGGATGGCGTATCGACGCCAAGCCGACATTGATGGCCAATCCCGAGGAATACCCCGAGGAAATCTGGGGCATCGAAGATCCGCGCATCACCTACGTTCCTGAGCTCGAGCAATATGCCGTGGCCTATACCTCCTTTGCGCGCGGCGGCCCGGGAGTTTCTCTTGCGCTCACCAAAGACTTCAAAACCTTTGAGCGTTACGGCGTCATTATGTCTCCTGAAGATAAGGATGCCGCTCTGCTGCCCCGGAGAATCAACGGCTACTGGGCCTTGATCCATCGCCCCATGACCACTACCGGCGCTCATATGTGGATCTCGTACTCCCCCGATCTGCGCCATTGGGGCAGTCACAAAATCATGCTGCAAGCTCGTCGCGGCGGATGGTGGGATGCAAACAAAATTGGCCTTTGCTCTCCGCCCATCGAAACACCCAAAGGCTGGCTAGTCATCTATCACGGTGTGCGGGTTACCGCCTCGGGGAGCATCTATCGCCTCGGCCTCGCCCTGTTTGACCTCGACCAACCTGAGATTTGCCTGCAACGCGGCGACTCATGGATCTTCGGTCCCGAAGCCCCATATGAACGCGTCGGAGACGTGCATGATGTCGTATTTCCCTGCGGCCAAACCATCGCCGCCGACGGAGACACCATCAACCTCTATTACGGAGCAGCCGATTCGAGCATTGCCCTCGCAACGGGAAGCATCCGCTGCCTCTTCGCATGGCTCGATGCGAATTCCAGCGCGGGGGCCGAGTCGGGTCTGTGAGATTCAAAATGGACGTCGTATGACAGGAGGTTCCAGATGAACGTAGAAACCATGACTTGGCCGAATTGGCTTCCGCGTGTCCTTTGGATGCGACGTTGCCCTCGCTGCAAGTCCGTTCAATTCAAGCCCGGCGAGTTGCGCCCTTACGATGCCCTGCTCGCCCTGTTTTTTCTCCGCCCCGTTCGCTGCAAGTTTTGCTGGCGCCGCTTCTACTGGGTTACCCTGAAGGGCGCGGAATGAGTATTTACCAACACGGCTCTGGCCCCACCTCGAACGACCTTCTCGAAAGCCTGATCGCGAAACATGCCCACGCACGATCGAACAATCCGAATGGTGCAGCATGCGCAGCATATGTCGAGATCACCGAAACCGCGCCGGCGGTCGAAGCGGGCATGAGCCTACAGACCGCCGAATAGCCGCCTCGATTGCGGAGCTCCGCCCGATGTCGACGATCATCCCACGGACCCGCGGCTCACGATCCGCTGATCACTGTTTTTTGACTGAAAGCTGAGAGCCGGCATCCGTCACTAGGCGACGGACGCCCTCAGCTCAACCTGCTTGGTCGCGATTTCGATTTTTGCCGAAGCGACAATGCTGCCGCGGACCACGGTACTGGCTTCAATAGTGATCGTCCCCGGCGTTCTCGTCGATTGCACGATCGCCTGCGCCAGCCCGTTGTAGAGCGAGCGTCGCGGTTCCTTATCGCTCTCGTGGCAATTGGGATCGCCGTTGCCCACGCCAATCAGGGCGCCTTCGCCGGTGACTTTGAAGCTGATCATGTTGTCGGCCGTGGGCAGCGCGCGTCCCGCGCTGTCGAGCGCGTCGACAGTGAGCACGACGACATCTTCGCCGTCGGCCCCAATCGCCGTGCGGTCGGCTGTCAGCCGCAGCGCCGCAATCGGCCCTGTCGTCTCGCGCCTTTCGGTGAGCACGAGTTTGCCATCTTTCCATCCTCGCGCCTCGATCGCGCCCGCCTCGTAGCGAACTTTCCATTCAACATGCCCAAGCCGCGGGACCTTTTGCCGGCCTTGGCTCGTTCCGTTCAAGAAAAGCTCCACTTCATCCAGGTTCGAGTGAACCCACACCGGAATTTCCTCGCCTTCCCTGCCCTCCCACGTCCAGTGCGGAAACAGATGCAACACCGGCTCTTTGGTCCACCACGCTTTGTAGTAGAAGTAGTTGTCTTTGGGAAATCCGCACATGTCCATGATACCGAAGTTCGAGTTGATCGACGGCCATCCATAAGGCGTCGGCTCGCCGCGATAATCGAAGCCGGTCCACGCAAAGCCGCCCGCTTCCCACTCGCGCGTGGCATAGAACGTCCACCACTCCTCGGCGAGCTGGCTCCAGTCGGTGTGATTCACGTCGTAGGCGCTCAGCGTGTTGCGTAGCGGATCGGTTTGATAGCAGCCGCGCTGGGAGATGGTGCTGGCCGTCTCCGATCCGTAGATGGGCCGCATCGGATGCTCCTTGTGGTAGCCGTCTGGGCGATTCAAGCCGTAGTTGAAACCGACGATATCAAGCGCATCGGACAAACCCTTCTCGTTGTCTCCATTGACTGCCGCTCCCACTACGCGCGTTGGGTCGAGCTCGTGACACCGCTGTACCATCGTTGCTGCGATCTTCGCGCCCTCTTCAGCCATTTTGTCCTGCAATTGCCACTCTTCGTTGCCGATGGACCAGATAATGATCGATGGAGAGTTGCGGTAGCGCTTGATCATCACCTCAAGCTGCGCCAGTCCTTCGGGGCTGGAGCTCATCTGCCGCGTCTCGCACATCATCATCATGCCCATGCGGTCGCATGCCTCGACCAGCTCTGGCGTGGGCATGTTGTGCGAGGTACGCACAGCATTGCAGCCGATCCCTTGCAGCACGCCGATGCGGAAGGCCTGCAACCGGTCCGGCAGTGCCGCGCCCACTCCGGCATGATCCTGGTGGTTGCAGGTTCCCTGTATCTTCATAGATTTCCCATTCAGGAAGAATCCGTGATCCGTGTCGAACTTTACTGTACGCACGCCAAATGTGATCCGCTCGACGTCGCGGACTCTGCCGCCGGATTTGAGGGTGGCGATGGCGGTATAGAGGTTGGGCGAGTCGACGGACCAGAACATCGGATGGTCGATATGCGCCGACGTCAGGAAACCGTCGTCGCTGAACCGGGTATCGCAGCACGGGCCCACAGGCTGCTCCTGCGCTTCGGCTGTGTTCACGGTTTTTCCGTCAGGGCCGAGGATCTCCCACGATACCGTTGCCGGCGCTACCTCACCGGTATGATTCTCGACACGCGTTTCCAGCTCGACCCCGACGAATTGCCCCTCCATCGTGACGCGAGCGACGCTTTCCCACGGCGCGAAGTGGAGCGAGTCGGTCTTAGTGAGCCACACGTGCCGGTAGATTCCAGCGCCCTCGTAGAACCATCCATCGCCAAAGCTCGCGTCCACGCGTACAACGATGCAGTTCTTCGCACCTACCGCAAGAAAGTCGGTAATGTCGAAGCGGAACGGCGCGTAGCCGTTATCGTTGCGGCCGATGAAGCACCCGTTCACGAAGACGAGCACATCGCGAAAGGCTCCGTCGAACTCCACCGCGATCCGGCGGCCGGCGTCACTGGCCGGAACGTCAAACTCGCGCCGATACCACCCAACGCTTGTCTCCGGATAACGTCGTCCGAGCGGCTTGAAACCATGTGACGCCAGTGCCTGATCCCAGACAAACGGCAGCTCCACCGCCCAATCGTGGGGTAGGTTCAACGAGCGCCATTTCGAATCGTCGTATCCCACCTTGGCAAACTTGAAGTCGCCGGTCTTGGAAAAGTCATCCTGGCTGGTTCCGAAGCCATGATCCCCGGTCGGGTCGCTGCCGTTGCCGAACTGGAACTTCCAGCCAGAGTCGAAGAGCAATCGCTCGCGCGGTCCAACCGTGGCTGCCCCGCCGGCATTCGCCTCGGTAGCCATAAAGGCCGCGGCGCGCGCCCAACCTGCACGGGCCAGCAGCGACGATGTTGAGAGAACTAATCCGGATGAGAGCAGGGTGCGGCGAGAGATGGGAGACATGACGGCCTCTTTCCGATGAATGTCCGGCTCGGACACGTACAGATGACGAAGCGGCGGACAACAAGGCACTATAAACCAGCCCGCACTGGCCTGTATACGCTTACAGGAAAACGCAGAAACGCCATCTCTCGCGGAGCCAAATCGGCCTCAGGATCAGCACAGAGCAAAAGCTTTGGAGATGGTAAACTCAGACAGTCAGCCCGCATGATCGGAGAGATGGCCGAGTGGCTGAAGGCGCACGCTTGGAAAGCGTGTTTAGGGGAAACTCTAACCTGGGTTCGAATCCCAGTCTCTCCGCCATTATTTAGAATCAATAAGTTGCGGTCGCTGTTACGATAAACTGTTAAGAATCGCCAACCTCTGAGTATTAGCCCTCAGAGGATTTTTGTGGCGAACATTACTTCACGACTCTACATTCGCTGTGCCACTGGGTACAGTAACCCACCGAAAAAGTTGGTTGACCTGCCCTCCGGCCAGAATTTCTATCTCGTCTGGTACGAGGGCGACCGCAAACGTGCCCGGAGCGTTGGCCGCTTTGCGGACAAAGCCCAAGTTGCCCTCATCAACAAGCAGTCGGAACTCCGCAAGGCTGCAATCAACCCTCAAGCGCAAGGCCAGCGGAACACGTCTCAATCCGACGCCCCCGAGAAGCCTCAACTCGCCGTTGCGGCGACCGAATACATCGCTCGTGTCAAGAAGTCGAAGAAGCACAAGACATTCTTGGCCTACAACCGGGCGGTGATGGATTTCCTTACCGTTGTCGGCGACAAGTCCACTGCCGACCTGACCCGCTGGAACATCCTCCAGTTCATGGACTGGATGCGTGACAAGGATGCGGACGACCGTACCATCTACAACCGGCTCACCCACCTAAAGACTTTCTTCACCGAATACACCCTGCCTTGGCCGATGCTCAAGACAGACAGGGTAAAGTACACCGAGCCGCTCGTCCGGGCATATTCCGAAGCCGACCTCAATCGGCTGTTCGCTGTGACCAACGAAGAAGAGACCGACCTGTTTAAGTTCTTCCTCGTCACAGGAGGCCGGGAACAGGAGGTCAGCACGGCCACGTGGGTAGACATCGACTTCGACTTGCATGAGTTCTTGGTGCAGGACAAGCGCGACCTAGATTGGTCGTCTAAACGTCTGCACCCGCTCGATGTTTCCCGATTGCGTGGTGATCAAAATGTTGGTCGGCGAGAAGTACGCGGGAAACTGGTAGCCATCGATGAAATACCGTCCAAACAGATTGTTCTTCGAGTTGATGGTAAAGTCCTCGCGAGTCACGAACTGGTTGTCGGTAACTTTGTACGGAATGGCGTAGGAAACAAACCCGCATCCGCTTGGGTCCACCGTCCCGCCTACGACGTCAGGCGGCAAATACTTTTGCAAGGCCAGCGCCGGCGCGCTGTAGGTTGGCTGCGTCGCGTATTTGTTTCCCGCCAGCGCTACGCCGGTTAAAGTGTCGACCAGCGGAATCGGGGCGTGAGTGGAATTGCAGGGATTGCTGCCGCTTACGCCGGGCACGCCGTCCGACACGGAAAAGTCGCCTGTCAGGTTCGCGGCCGTAGGCACCGTGGCCTGGGTATTCGACTGCGTTTGGGCCGCATCCCAGCGCTGGTAGGCCGCGAACGCGAACATCTTGTTGCGCTTGACCGGCCCACCGAACACTCCGCCGAACTGATTCTGATGGAGAGTATCTTTCGGCGAACAAGTCGTCTTTGGAGCCACCGGGGTACAAGTGGAGAAGAAGTTCGTCGCGTCGATATAGTTGTTGCGAATAAACTCGAATCCCTCGCCGTGAAACTGGTTCGATCCCGACTTTGTCACGACATTCACCATACCGCCTACGTGCCCGCCGTCCTGCGCGCCCAGGTCCGTCGATTCCACACTGAACTCGCTCACTGCGTCAGGGAACGGATAGGGGAGGTTGCCATTGGCCATGTAGTCCTGGTTGTCGCCGCCGTCCAGGCGCCACAGCGTGGTGTTGCCGCCGCCACCGGCGATCGACACCGAAATTGTCTGGTAAGAGTACTTGCTGCCCGTAAAATCGCCCGCGGGCGCCGGGCTCGAGCCGCCCGATGCCGTGATCAACGCGGTCATCTGCCGTCCGTTCAGCGGCATTTCAGTCACTTCACTTGAATCGATCGTCTGCTTGAACGTCGGGTCTTCGGTCTGCAGCGCCAGCCCTTCGGCCTGCACCTCGACCGTCTGTTCTCTGCCGCCCACTGTCAGCACTGGGTTCACCGTAATGCTGCTGCCCACTTCGAGCACAATCCCCTTTTGCTCGTAGGTCTTGAATCCGAGGGCGCTGACGCTTATGTCGTAGGTGCCGATGGGATCGTTGGGAAACAGATACACGCCGCTTCCGTCGGTCTGCGTGTCGCGCTTCACGTTTGTGGCTTCGTCGGTCAGCTCGACGTGGGCTGCGGCCACAACGGCTCCGCTCGGGTCGGAGACCGTGCCCTGAATACTGCCTGTGCCTGCGATTTGCGCGCGGACTCTCGCTGGGGCAAGGGTGAAAGCGGTTACACAAAGGGCCAGAATCAGGTACATGGCCCACGGCCGTGGCCTCATTTCCTGCCGAACCTCTGGATTCATACCGACTTGTTGCATCGTTTCCTCCTCAAGTAGATCGATTGGTCCTGCGATGACCGTTACCACCGCGCCGATTTTCGTTTGCTTGCCAATAATGAAACCAGCGCTCTTTCTTTCCGGGACAGTGGTCAGACCACAACCGCTTCGCGCAACATGGTTACAAGCATCCTGAGCCGCTGTCAACATTTATTTCTATTTCGGGTCTCGAAAAAACTGGTCAGAGAGTTTCTGAATGCAAGGATCTTGCCGTTTGGCCGGCGGGTTTCTCCTTGGGAGCAAACAGAATGGAAGCAAGTAAGCGATTTCTCAAGCTGTGTGTTGATGAGCGCGATTCACCAGCCGTTTCGCCGCCCGCGCCGTTCTCAGACGGCGAGTCGGGATTGCCGCGTACGGTTCGCTTCAATCGAGGTGAAAGATCTCTTCGAGCGGAAACATCGCATCATCCGCGCTGCCGCCGTTAAGGGCGTCGAAGAGGGGCGCCATTTCGATCTGCCAGCGCTGATTTACCGGGTGATGCTTCATGGCTGCGCGGCATCTATCGAAGTCGTCGGTCTCGCAATAGCCGACCACGATGCCGTCAGGGCGCAGAAAGAGGGAGTAATTTCGCCAGCCGGTCTGGTGGAGCGCGGCGAGCATCTCCGGCCAAACCTGCGCATGTCGGGCCTTGTATTCTTCGATTTTTTCCGGGCGTACCTTGAGCAAAAAGCACGTGCGCATCGCGTTCCTTATCACATTGCCAAACGGTTTCGAATGATCCCGCAAAAAATCCTAACACCGGTTGCACGCGGGAAGTGAAGGGAAAATCGGCTGACAACCCAGGCGAGGATCCGATTCGCCAGGGCGAGAGGGCTCGCGAAAGGGGAGACAGGCAAGGAGTTAGACGCAGATTCTGGCGAGGTTCCGGTCCCGTGCTGGCGGAGGCGGCTCCGGCCTCGTTCCGCGTTCTATTTCTCATTTTGTATCCCGCCAGATTACGATGGACCGCCGAGGGGTTCCGTCGTGCGATTCTCCTGGACTAGGCTCTCTTTTCGTCTGTGTGCTCGCCTTTTTTTCGCCGCATTCCTGCTGGCTCTGCTTGCAGCATCGCACGCGGCGTCTCAAGCATCGGGTCAGGAGGATTCCCTCGCGGCGGTTCGTGCCGAGTTTGCCGCGCCCCCTGCCGACGCGCGGCCCATGATGCGCTGGTGGTGGTTCGGGCCCGCCGTGGATAGGACCGAACTGGCACGCGAATTACGCACCATGAAGGCTGGCGGCATCGGAGGCGCTGAGATTCAGCCTGTGTATGCACTCGAGCTCGACGATCCGGCCAGGAACTTCCGCAATCTGCCTTATCTCTCCAAAGATTTTCTCGACAGGGTGAGTTTCGCTGCGCAGACGGCGCACGATCTTGGCCTGCGTCTGAATCTGACGCTCGCCAGCGGTTGGCCATATGGTGGATCCTATGTTCCGGTCACCGACGCGGCAGGCCGCCTGCGCATCGTGGCCGACGCTGTGCCAGCCGATGCCACTTCCCTTCCGGTTCCCTCCATGGGTAATGGCGAGAAACTACTCGCCACGTTCCTCACCTCTGGAACACCGAGCCAATACGATGCCGAGCACGCGGACTTGTTGCACACAATCGGCGCCTACAGGCTTACGCTGCCTGCCGGCCTCGCCGGCCCACATGTCGTGCTGTTCTTCATTTCCAGCCGCACCGGGCAGCAGGTGAAACGCGCAGCGGTCGGCGCGGAGGGATTTGTCCTCGACCATTTCAGCATAGAGGCGATTCAGAGCCATCTGAAAACTGTCGCCGATCCACTCATCCAGGCTTGCGGGAAGAACATCCCCTACTCGGTCTTCAGCGACAGCCTGGAGGTATACGAATCCGATTGGACGCCGGATTTCCTTGACGAATTTCGCATGCGCCGCGGTTACGACCTGACGCCGCACTTGCCGGAGCTCGTCGCCGGGACCGCGCCAGAGGCCGCCGATTTGCGCTACGACTGGGGCCGCACGCTGGCCGAGCTGATTGACGAGCACTATCTGACGCCTCTGAACACCTGGGCACGCGAGCATCACACGCGGTTCCGCTCGCAGAGCTACGGAGCGCCCGCTGTCACGCTCTCGAGCAACGCGCTCGTCGATCTGCCTGAGGGCGAAGGCTCGCAATGGCACGGACCGTTCTCGTATACGCGATGGGCAACATCGGCAAACCACCTGGATGGTCAGACCATCACATCGTCGGAGACCTGGACGTGGTTACATTCGCCCCCGTTCCGCGCTACGCCGCTGGATATGAAGGCCGAGGCAGACACGTTCTTCCTGCAGGGAATCAATCAGCTTGTGGGCCACGGTTGGCCCTATTCGCCGCCCTCGGCCGGCGATCCCGGCTGGTCGTTCTACGCGGCTGCGGTCTTCAACGATCGCAATCCCTGGTGGATGGTCATGCCGGATGTCATGAGCTACCTGACGCGCATGAGCTATCTGCTGCGCCAGGGAAAGCCAGCCAACGATATCGCCGTGCTGCTGCCTGAAGAAGACGCGCAGGCGCGCTTCCGTTCAGGCCACGTCTCCGTTACCGACGAGATGCCTCGCCTGCTGGGGCCCGATCTGGTTCCTGCGAGTCTCGATGCTGGCTACAACTTCGACTTCATTGACTCGGCGGCGATCGATCGAGGGGGCATTCATTATCCCGTGCTGATCCTTCCGGCCGTAGAGCGAATACCCCTCGCGACCTACCAGCGTATCGAGGACTTCGCTCGGAGAGGTGGTCTGGTGATCGCCGTAAAGAGCCTTCCCTCACGGGCGCCGGGCTTCGAGGAAGGTTCACGCGATTCGGCTGCCGTAGAGCAAATCTCGCGGGAGCTGTTTGCGGCTGGAGCGAAGAATGCCACGCTCATCGCCGGTCCCGCTGAGCTAAGCAAAGTCATCGGCGCAGTGCTCTCGCCAGATGTGACAATTTCTCCGGCGACGCCCACGATCGGCTTCGTGCATCGCAAGCTGCCGGATGCGGATGTTTATTTCGTGGCCGACACCGATAACCGCGCGCATAGGTTCGACGCGACCTTCCGTACCGCGAGAACCGGCGCGGAGTGGTGGGATCCGTTGAGCGGCAAGGTCACTGGCGCGGGTGCAAACCGCACACTGTCCATGCATCTCGAACCTTATCAATCAAAGGTGGTGGTCTTCACCGATCATGCTGCACCCGCTCTAAAGGAGCGGCCCCCCGCGCAGTTTGCGCCGATCGACCTGACCCACGACTGGAAGGTCACGTTCGACAAGACAGGCGCGACGGAAACCATGCAAAGCCTGCATTCATGGACAGACGATGAAGCTCAGAAATATTACTCCGGCACGGTGACCTATGAACGCGCGGTCGAGATTCCCGGCTCTGTAGCCCACGCCGGCACAGTGCTTCTGGATTTCGGGATAGGAACGCCGGTAGAGCGTACGCAGCTTCATCAGGCGGGAATGCGCGCGTGGTACGACCCGCCGCTGCGCGATGCGGCCGTGGTTTACGTAAACGGAAAGCGCGTGGGAGCCGTGTGGCATCCGCCCTTCAACGTGGATATTGCACCCCTCCTGCATCCGGGGACGAACGAACTGAAGATTGTTGTGGCCAACACTGCCATCAACGAGCTCGCCGGGCGCGCTGCACCGGATTACCGGCTGCTTAACCTTCGTTACGGTGAGAAGTTCACACCGCAAGATATGGATCATCTCGAACCGCTTCCCTCAGGAATCCTCGGTCCCTTGCGACTGATTTCCGAGAAGGATGCAGAAGAGCAGGAGAATCGCCAATGACCACGGAATTCGCGGCGAACACCTTCCATATCCGAGTTCTGTGCGGTTAGGCGGTGATGCAGGCGAAGCTTGACGCGGCAAGGCCCCCGCGCCTACTGCTTGCGGAAGTGTGCGGCAAGGTTAGTCAGGACGCCCGAGAGGATGCTGACGTCGTTGCCGACGGCGGTGAAGTTGAAGCCCAGGTTGAACATGGCTTCAGCTTCATCTCGGTCCCCGGTGAGGAAGCCGGCGGATTTGCCCGCGGCGCGGATGCGCTTGACTGCGTCTTTGATGGCGGCCTGCACTTCAGGCTGCTTGGGATCGCCCAGGTGGCCTAGCGAGGCGGCAACATCGCTGGGGCCGACAAAGATGCCGTCAACGCCATCAACAGCAGCCACGGCTTCAATCTCACTGAGCGCGGTCTTGGTTTCGAGCTGAACGAGGACGCAAGTGTCGAGGTGCGCATTGCGGTGATAGTCCGTCGTGCGGCCGTAGTCGTTTGCGCGGATGGCGCGAGCGACGCCGCGGATGCCGAGCGGAGGATAGCGCGTAGAGGCAACAGCGCGGCGCGCTTCTTCGGCATTCTGCACCCATGGGATGAGGAGCGAGCGGGCGCCGACATCGAGCGCCCGCTTGATGATGACGGGCTCGTTCCACGGGATTCGAAAAACAGGCTCGGCCGTGCCGCCCTGCATGGCCTGCAACTGCGGCAACAGGGTGGTGATGTCGTTGGGGCCGTGCTCGCCGTCGATGACGATCCAGTCAAATCCGGCGCCGGCGGCGATCTCGGTGGCAACGGGGCTGGCCAGGGAACACCAGAGGCCGACCTGGCGCTCGCCGCGCGTCAGCGCCAGCTTGAATTTGTTGGGTGGGAATTTGCCGGACCGGTCGGGCATGATTTAGAACTCCTTTGGCGATTGTAAGGCGCAAAATCAGGCGGACGGCGCGGCAAAGTCGAGGCGCTTGATTTCGCCGACGATAGGACCGTAGCTAACGATGGCGCAGAAGGCAATAAGTCCGACGAAGACGAGCGCGCCGTTGTAAGAGTGAGTCTTCTGGACAATGTAGCCGATGACGAGCGGCGTAGTGATTCCGGCCATGTTGCCACAGAGGTTGAAGAGGGCGCCGTTCATGCCCACCATGCCGCGCGGCGAGGTGTCCGAGATGACCGTCCAGCCGAGCGCGCCGAAACCCTTGCCGAAGAACGAAAGCGACATGAACAAAATCATGAGGATCTGCGACGACACATAGTTGCAGGCGACGATGGAAATCGAAAGCGCCAGGCCGGCGATGATGGGAAGTTTGCGGCTGAAGGTGAGCGAGTGGCCGCGAGAGAGAAGCCGATCGGAGATGACGCCGCCCAGGACTCCCCCGAAGCCTCCGCAAAGGCCAGGCACGGCTGCGGCGAGGCCGACGTTGATGACGGACATGTGGCGGGCCTGCGAAAGGTAGAGCGGATACCACGTAACAAAGAACCAGGTGAGCGTGGCGATGCAGTACTGACCGATGTAGACGCCAACAAGCATGCGGTAGCTGAGCAGCTTTTTGATCGTGGCCCAGGTGAGGGTATTGCGGCGCGGACTTGCAGCCGAATCGGCGTCGACGAGGCCGCCTCCGCGCTCGATGAATTCAATCTCTGCCGGCGAGATGCGCGGATGGTCTTTGACGCGGTAGATATTGGTGTACCAGACGAGAGTGAGAACGCAGCCCAGCGCGCCCAGGAACCAGAAGCAACTCTGCCAGTCCGACCCGTGGATCAGCCATCCGAAGATGGGCGCAAACATGGGCAGAGCGAAATACTGCGCGGAGTTGAAAATGGCTGAGGTGCGTCCGCGCTCGGTAGTGGGAAACCAGGACGCGACGATGCGGCCGTTGCCGGGAAATACGGGCGACTGGAAAAAACCGGAGAGCACTCTGAGGATGAAGATCGCGGTGAAGGCAGCGCTGGCGGCAAGGTACCCGGCAAGAGCGGTGAGAAAAGCGCATATCGACCAGCCGAGGATGGCGATGCCGTAGACGCGCTTCGATCCGAAGCGGTCGAGAAGACCGCCGGCGGGAAGCTGGCCGAGCGCGTAGGCCCAACCGAACGCGAAGAGCAGATAGCCCAGCCTCGCCGCATTCAGATTCATTTCCCTGGGCATGGAGGAGGCGGCCTGGGAGAGAGCAGACCGGTCGGCAAAGCTGAAGCAACTCACCACGAAGAGGATGGTGATGATGAGATAGCGAACGCGGGATTGTCGAGATTCAGGCATCGAGTGTGAGTTGACTCGGCAGAACCGGGGGTTCGATTCGATTCTCACGGTAGCACGCGGGATGACGCTCAGGAACGGGGCTCAGGCTTCCTGGCTGACCGCCTGGAGGAGGGCGCGAATGTACCCGTAGCAAAAAGCGAACGACTGCAGGGAGTTGGGATCGGCATTGTCGGCAGCCAGCGGCACGTGATCGGGCATGAGCATGTAGGGATAGCCGATCTCCTTGTAGACGCGAATGGCCTTGACGAAATCGACGTCGCCTTCGTCGGGATAAACCTCCATGAAGTCGTTGCGATGTCCGCGAATGTTGCGGAAGTGAACGTTGAAGATTTTCTTGCGCGTGCCAAAGTAGCGAATGACATCGAAGATTTCGACACCGGGATTCTGAAGATCTTCAGAGATGGTGCCCTGACAGAAATTGAGGCCGTGGTACGGGCTTTCCTGAATGGTGATGAATTTCTTGAGGCCCTCAATCGTGCCGAGCACACGGTTGACTCCCTGATAGCCCTCGGGCGGCACGCCGGGGTCCTGCGGATGACAGGCCATGCGGATTTTGTATTCGTTGGCGACCGGGATGATGCGATCGAGAAAGTATGTGATGCGTTCCCAAAAGGCATCGGCGCTGACCTGGCCGGCGCGCGTCAGTGGCGTTTCGGGATGCGCTTCGGAAAGCTTCCACTGGTGGTATAGCGCGTCTCCGCGTCCCGGGACCCAGCCACTCCGCAGGATGCCGAGGATGCTCATGTTGTATTTGATAGACGGAATGCCGGCCTGCGCGCAGTTACGGATGAAGATTTGCAACTGCTCAATGTCGCGATCGCGCTCCGGGCTCTGGGCGAGCATAATAGCCGGATGCTTTTCGCGGTCGATATAGCTGGACTCGAGAAAGGGCGGCGCGGTGCAATCGATGCTGATGCCGTATTTGGCAGCCATATCGATCATGCGCTTGAGTTCGTCAACCGTGGCGTAGAGCCGGTCGCCATCGATTTCCGGATAGCCGCAGATGTTGCGGACGCCGTAGCGGGCTAGATATTTGAGATGCACGTCGTTGGTGGGAGCGGTCTGGTCGCCCAGTTTCATGAGGACGGGCTGTGACGGCGGGGCTGCGGTGGGCGGGGCAGCAAAGGATGGTGTTGCAAGGAGGCTGGCGGCGCCAGTTGATGTGAGGAAATGTCTGCGATTCATCTCTTCGACTCCGGTTGAGGCGCAGCCGAGTCTTCAGGGAGCAGAAGACGCGACGCGTACTCCAATGAAATTATGAGAGCGCCTGCATGCCTGTAAAGGAGAATCACAAGCTCGCAAGGTGAGGTTTATGATCGAGAAGCAGCGTGGCTGGGTTGACGACGGCCGGGCGGCGGTGAGCTTGCCGATGAATCCCCGATATATTCGCGTCAATGAGCACGACAATGTGGCGATTGTCGTGAATCAAGGCGGACTGCCGGCGGGGAGCCGCTTCGCGGACGGACTGGTGCTGGCGGAGGCGATTCCCGAAGCGCACAAGGTTGCGCTCACCGATCTTGCCAAGGGTGAAGCAATTGTGCGTTACGGTGTGACGATTGGCTACGCAAATCGGAACATTGCGCAGGGCAGCTGGGTGCATGAAGGGCTGATCATCGAGCCGGAGGCGCCGCTGCTGGCCGACTGTCCGCTGGCAACAGCAACGCCTAAGCCATTACCCCCGCTGAATGGGTACACCTTCGAGGGCTACCGGAACCACGACGGCTCAGTGGGCACAAAAAATATTTTGGGCATCAGCACCACAGTGCAGTGTGTCGCCGCCACCGTTGACTACGCCGTGCGGCGCATCAAGACTGAGATCCTGCCGCGATATCCCAACGTGGACGATGTCGTTGCCATTACGCATCCCTACGGCTGCGGCATAGCTCTAAACGTGCCGGGCGCGGAGATCCCGGTGCGCACGCTCAGAAATCTGAGTCTGCATCCGAACTTCGGAGGCGAGTTGCTGATCGTGAGCCTGGGCTGCGAGAAGTTGCAGCCCGCGCTCATGATGTCGAACGGTGGCCTCAAGGTGCTCCGGGATGAGCCGACCGTGGCCGTACTGCAGGACGCGCACGAGGGCTTTCGCGAGATTGTAGACACGATCATGAAGCTGGCCGAGGCGCGGTTGAAGAAGCTGGACGGGCGGCGTAGGGTGACTTGCCCGGCTTCCGACCTGGTGGTGGGCTTGCAATGCGGAGGGTCGGATGCGTTTTCCGGAGTCACCGCGAACCCGGCCGTCGGATTTGCCGCTGACTTATTGGTGCGCGCGGGCGCAACGGCCATTTTTTCAGAGGTAACGGAGGTGCGCGACGCGGCTCACCTGCTGACGGCACGCGCGGCCACGCCGGAAATTGCGCGAGACTTTTTGCGCGAGATAGCGTGGTATGACGACTATCTGCATCGCGGCGGCGCCGACCGGAATGCGAATCCAACGCCGGGCAACAAAAAGGGCGGCCTGGCGAATATTGTCGAAAAAACGATGGGATCGGTAGCCAAGGCCGGAAGTTCAGCTTTGATGGGTGTAACCGGACCCGGCGAGCGCGTAACGCAAAAGGGGCTGGTATTCGCGGCGACCCCGGCGGGCGACTTCATTTGCGGCACGCTGCAACTGGCAGCATCGATGAACGTGCACATCTTCACCACCGGACGCGGCACGCCCTACGGCCTGGCGATGGCGCCGGTGATCAAAGTAGCCTCAAACAGCGGGCTCGCCCAACGCTGGCATGACCTGATCGACGTGGACGCAGGAAGAATTGCAACTGCGGAAGCGACGATTGAAGAAGTCGGGTGGGAGATCTTCTCCATGGTGTTGGATGTGGCCGGCGGGCGCAAGAAGACATGGGCCGACCACTGGGGCCTGCATAACGAGTTCACAATCTTCAATCCGGGCCCGTTGACATAGACGTCAGTTTGAGATCCAGATCTTGCCAATTGATGCGTGGCCCCACCGCCCAGGGGAACGCTCTTGTGCGCCTCATTGCTCATACATTATGATTACGGGGTTGCAATTATTACGACAGTCGAAGAAAATCTTAGATAATGGGAATGATTGCACTTAGGCTCATGGCGGGTTGCGCAATCTGCGCTCTTTTAGCGGCGGGCTGACCGCCTCACCAAGTGTGGTGAAATAGATCGGCAATTCGGGCAAGACGGATGGCGAGGAGGTCGCTCATTCAGGTCATGGGCTCGACAGGGATGCATGGATCACGATTGTGATCGGGAGGAAAAGTATGCGGCCGGAACAGTGGGAAACTTTCAAGCGAGCAGTGCGGCGCGAAAAGCTGGACAAGATCCCGATGGCGCTCATCATCGATAGTCCGTGGATTCCGGGATATCTGGGGATCAAGCACCTGGACTATTTTTTGGATCCCGAAGTTTGGTTTCAATCGAACTTGAAGATCATGCAGGAATTTCCAGACATCATCTTCATCCCTTCATGGTGGATGGAGTACGGGATGGCCGCGGAGCCTTCGATCCTGGGAGCCAAAATCAAGTTCTGGCAAGACAATACTCCGAGCGAATACCACACGCTTTACCGCCTTGAAGACATCGATAACTTCCCCGAATACGAGGTGGAGGCTGACGGATTTGCGGGCCTCACTCTTCATCGCATCGCCATGGCCCGACAGCGGATTCTCGATGCCGGCTACATTCTTCCCATGGTCACCTCGCGAGGGCCCATGTGCACCGCGGGATTCGTTCGCGGTACCACGGAGTTCATGATCGATCTGGTCGAAGACCCAAAGGGCGCGCATAAGCTGCTTGATCTCTGCACGCGCGTCATTATTGACTGGCTGAAGGCGCAACAAAAAGTCATGGGCGATACCGTTGAGAGCATTTTCATCCTTGACGACATCGTCGGGTTCGTGAACGAGGAGCATTACCTGGAATTTGCGCATCCTTATCTCAAGCGAATCTGCGACGCCTTTCCCAAGGATTGGGTGAAGCTCTATCACAACGACGCCGAAGTGGATGCCTGCCTCGACCATCTGCCCGACACGGGATTCAACGCGCTCAACTGGGGCAAGCAGCGCCACATCACCGAAGTTAAACGGCGCATCGGCGACCGCATGTGCCTGATGGGCAATGTCAACCCACTGGAAGTCGCAGTTCGCGGAACGCCAGAGGAAGTCAAAGACGAAACGCTGGAGGTTCTCGAGGGTTCGGGTGGCGAAGGGATCATCCTCTCCGTCGGCGGCGGCACCAGCCCGGGAATGCCCCGCGAGAATATTCTGGCCATGCTTGAGGCCCTTGAAGAATTCAATGCCAAACGCGCTGCGGGAGCAGTTGCAAGCACACGCTGAGGAAACCATTCGATGCCCGATTACGCCTTGATGAATCAACACCTGTACGAAGGAAACGCCGACCAGGTGGGCAAGCTGATCGAAGCGGCTCTGGCCGAGGGACGCTCCGCGCAGGAAGTGCTGACCGAAGGTCTTATCGCAGGCATGAGCGTGGTCGGCGAGGACTTCAAGCACAATGTCCTTTATGTTCCGGAGGTTTTGATTGCCGCGCGAGCCATGAAGTCCGGCATGGCCGTGCTCAAGCCTCTGCTGACATCGAAAGATGGTGGATCGAAGCCCAAGGGTGTTTTGTTGATGGGCACGGTTCGCGGCGACTTGCATGATATTGGCAAAAATCTGGTGGGCATGATGGCCGAGGGAGCGGGCTTTGAGGTGCATGACATCGGCGTGGATCAGAGTGTCGAGAAGTTCATGGCCGCCGCCGAGAAATGCAAGCCGAACATCATCGGCATGAGCGCGCTGCTCACCACGACGATGATGTATATGAAGACCGTGATCGAGGGCTTCCATGCGGCGGGCCACGCGGAGATCAAGATGGCAGTGGGCGGCGCTCCCATCAGCCAGATGTTTGCCGACGAGATTGGCGCCGACGGATACGGAGCCAATGCATCCGCGGCAGTGGATTTGTTCTTGCGACTCGCAGGACAGGCGTAACCAAGATGGCGACTTACAAGATCCTCTATTGGCAGGAGATCCCGACCCAAATCAAAGCTGATGACGGGATCGACGATGTGACCGTGCAGTTGGACGGGCGATTCATGGAGCAAATCGATCGCCTTGCAGCCATGCGCGGATTGCAGGCGGCCGATGACTACCTGGCCCAATGGAAGTGGACCGACGAACAGGAGCGCGAGGGGTCCGCGCAGGATGTCGCAGATGCGCTGAAAGCAGAGCTCGAGGCGAAGGGATGGTAGGCACTTCCCGAGAATGGCCGTCACGCTAATCATCAACGGACAATCGGTCGAGGCCGACGCGGCCCTTTCTCTCTTCGACCAGGCAGAAGCCTTGGGCATCGACGTGCCCACGTCGTGCCGCAAGCAAGGCAAATGCAAGGAATGCATGGTCGAGGTGGTCGAGGGGGCGGACGCACTGTCTCCGATGACCGAGGCCGAACGTCACTTGAAGGGAAACTTTCGCCTCTCCTGCCAGACATTCGTCACCGGATCAAGCGGACAGGTTCGCTGCCACACCATGCGCCGCGGACACATGCGCATCGAGCGCCAGGCGTATGGATTGCCTGGGTCAGGTCAGGCGTTTGCGCTCGATCCTGCTGTTACGCGCGACGGCGATCGCATTCTGATCGACGGAGTCGAAGTCGAGCGGTCCACCGGGCCGATTCACGGCATCGCGATGGATCTCGGAACCACAACCGTGGTCGTGCGCCTGCTCGACCTTGAAAGCGGCGAACTGATCGCCGACACTTCGTTTGAAAATCCGCAACGCTTCGGCGGCTCGGAGATCATGTCGCGCATCGCATACGACACCAGCCATCCGGGTAGGCTGCTGATGCGGACACTGGCCGGATACCTGAGCCATGCCATCGAAAAGTTTCCCGTCGACCCGAAAACAATTTACGAAATGGTCGTGGTTGGCAACTCCACGATGCGCGATCTCTTCTTCCGGCAGAACGTGTACACGATAGGCCAGACGCCTTATCGTTCGATCACGGAAATTGAAATGGCCGAGGGCAAACGCACGACGACCAGCCTTCAAGAATCCGGGCTGCGCAGCCTTTTGCCGATTCATCCCAAGGCTCGCGTCTACGGCGCACCCATCATCAGCGGTCACGTGGGAGCCGATGCTGCCGCGTGCATGCTGGCCGCCGATCTGGCGCACGAAGAGCGCCTCATCGCGATCATGGACATTGGCACCAACACGGAATTAGTCGTGGGTAACAAGGATCGCATTCTCGCCGCATCGTGCCCGGCGGGACCGGCGTTTGAAGGCGGAGCCATCGCCTGCGGCATGCCCGCACTCGACGGCGCCGTTGAGGAAGTGGCCATTGATGCGAATGGCAAATTCAAGCTTCGCGTCATAGGCGACGTTGCGCCGGAAGGAATCTGCGGATCGGGCCTGGTGGATTTGCTGAGCGACCTGCTGCGCACAGGCCGCATGAACGAGCGAGGACGATTTGAGGACGACCTGCATCGCATCGATCTCTGCCGCGGCGTCAGTGGCGACGTCTATCTTCTCGAGAGCGACGTGAATGAGCTGGCGCAGGCCAAGGGCGCAAACGTCGCGGGGCTGCACGTAGTCTTCAGCACGTACGGTATCGAATTCGACGATATCGGCGTCTTTTATCTTGCAGGCGGATTCGGGCGGCATCTCAACGTCGAATCCTCGAGGCGGATCGGGCTGGTGCCTAGCCTCGCGCCGGAGAAGTTCGTGAGGGCCGGCAATCTTGCCATTGAAGGCGCGACCATCGCCTTGCTTTCGAGAACCAAGCGCCGTGAGTTGGAGGAGCTTGTAAAGCGAGTGCAACATTGCAGGCTCGAGACGCACCCGAACTTCTTCGATTTCTTTGTCGAGGGTTGCCAGTTCAAAGCTGTGGAGCCGATTCCATGCGCCAGGTAGCCGAATCCATCGAGATCGCGGACACGCTCTCCGGCGTAGACGTGCCGCAGCAGGAATTTACGCGGCTGCTTGGCTACCCTCGCGGCTGGGAGCTTAAAGGGCGCGCGCAAGAGCTGGCGGACTTGGCGCGAAATTGGTATGGAAAGCATGGCCGCCCTTGGTTTTATGCGCGGCAAGTCGAGAGTCTTGAATTTGAGAGCGGCTCCTCCGCAGGCGACACGATTCGGCCCGACTTGATCAAAATTGACGGCATGGTCTTCAACAGCAAACGCCTGCACAGTGCATTCGAACAGGCCGGGGCGCACAGCGCAATTCTGGTTGCTGTTGGCGCCGGACCCGAAGCCGAGGAAGAAGCCCGTCGGCTCTGGAAGGAAGACAAGCCCGACGAGTATTTCTTCCTCGAGATGTATGCTTCCGCGGTCGTTGAGCAATTGACCACGACTGCCGGAGCCCGTCTTTGCGATTGGGCGGAACAGCGTGGCATGGCGGTGCTTCCTCACTCCAGTCCCGGATATCCCGATTGGGACGTAGCCGAACAGCCGCGCCTTCTCGAATTGATCAGGCAAACGCGAAGCGAGCAGTTCCCTTCCCGCGTGGACGCGTTTGACACCGGCATGCTGCGCCCCAAGAAAACGCAACTCGCGGTCTTTGGCGTCACGCGCCACAGGGAGCGACTGCAGCGGCTTACCAGCCTGGTCCCCTGTGAGAGCTGCTCGTTTGGGCCTTGCCAATACAGGCGTGCGCCCTACAAACGCGCACCGCGAACAACCGCCGAGCCGTTGCCGGCGCCGACTTCTGTGCTCGACGCCGATGCGCAGTACACCGTGAATCGGAAAGCGTTGCAACGGTGGGCTGAGGAGCGCCTCGCGATCGCGCCCCAATCCGACGGGTCGATGGTCGCCACGTTCCGCTACGACGGAACCACTTGCACTAATATGGGTCGTCCGCTGGCCTTCATCTACAACGTGAAGTTGGGGCCGCGCGCCGACGAGTATCCCATTCTGGACGAGCGTTGCGCCCCGGCCGAGAGTGATACTGGCCACGAGTCAATGTGCAAATTCGTTGAGGATCCCGATCGCCTAATGACTGCGATTGACAGTGAGAAGCCTTTGATCGGACAGCGTCTGAACGCGATCCTCAAGTGGCGGCGCGAACCGAATGGCGCCGGCTGCTACTGCGAGGCGCAAAGCCGCATTCATAAATGGGGCCTGGTTCTCGAAACCATCCACTACGCTCTGGTACAAAAGGAATTGAGCGGAGAGACGGAGAATTCATGAAAAAGCTTTTGCATGAAGAGGTGCTCGAACGGCCTTTGCTCGGCGACGGCGCGATGGGCACGCAACTCATGATTGCCGGCCTGGAGCAGGGTAACTGCGGCGAGGCCTGGAACCTAACGCACCCGGAGCGCGTGCTCGCCATCCAGCGCCGTTATGCCGAAGCCGGCTCCGACTGCATCATCACCAATACATTTGGCGGATCGCGCATCATGCTCAACCGCCATGGCGAATCGGAGCATGTGCCCGAAATCAACAAGGCCGCAGTCGAGATCGCGCGGCAGGCATTCGGCAGCAAAGACGGTTACGTGCTCGGCGACATTGGCCCCTTCGGCGGCTTGCTCGAACCGTTCGGAGATTTCACAGTAGCGCAGGTGCAGAGCGCCTTTGAGGAGCAGGCGGCCGCATTGGTCGCCGGCGGCGCCGACGCCATCATCATCGAAACCCAGACTTCGCTCGAAGAGCTCTCCATCGGCATTGAGGCGGCGCAGAAGGCGGGCGCAAAGTGCATCATCGGATCCATGGCCTATGACGTTACCCTCGACGGCTCCACTTTCCGCACCATGATGGGCATCGAGCCGGAACGAGCCGCCGAATTCATGGAGGAAAGCGGTGCGCACATTGTGGCGCTGAATTGCGGCACCGGCATGGATATGCCGCACGCGCTGCTGGCAGTGGAGCGATATAAGAGTGCGACCAAACTGCCCGTGATGGTGCAGCCAAACGGCGGAAAGCCGCGTTTGGTGAATATGAAAATTGTGTACGATGAAACGCCGGAGCAGATGGTCAAGGGCGTCCTCCCGCTGCTTGAGGCGGGCACGAATATCATCGGCGCCTGCTGCGGCAGCACGCCCGAACATATCCGGGAATTCAGAATAGTTTTGGACGCATTTCTCGAACGAAAAGGAATTGAACCTTTGGGGGCGCAGCGTGAAAGTCAAAGTTTGTGATGTAAATGCGGATGCTGAAAACAAGCTTCCTGCCAAAACTGAAGATAAGTCCGGCATCGGCGTTCATTACATCGACGCCTACATCAAGCCGATGAACACCAAGCTTGAAGATGGCACCGCGGTGCGATGCAAACGCCGCGGTTTAAAGATCACGCTTTCCGCGGGCGCAAAAAAAGGCGAAGGGCTGATGCGCCGCCTCGACGTGAACCCAGACCCGGTTGTGATGCTGCGTGCCGCGCTCGAGGAAGCGGCCAAGGCCGCCGGCGTCGAACTCACCGTGGAAGACGGCGCAATCTTTCTGGCGCTTGAAGCATAGCTGCTCGACTCCCCTCCTTCGGAGCCGCGAGTCGTTCCAAAGAATTGAAAAACTACCCAAAATGGGGCGTTTTCCCGCGCCCCGCACATTTGTGCAACTTTCCGCCGGGCTGATTCGTCTGTGCAATAGCGTGCCCACGCGCGCGCTGTGTGGATTTGCGCCTTACCGAACTCCGATTGCGGTACTCGCTTTGAAATCTGGCGGCGACCGCGCATGCGGATATTCATTTCAGCAAAGAGACTCCGTGACCAGCCTGGTTGCCCTGTGTATCCCGGTCATCAATTCAATATGAGAAAATGTCCCTATCAAATCGAGCGCTCGTAACAGGAAATAAGAGAAGAAGAAGGCGATGGACCAACCTCTTTCTGTTTCACATTCTGACCTTGGGCAGCCGCCCTTAGACTCGACAAAAAAACGCCGCCACCTGTGGATCTGGGTGATCATACTGCTGCTGTTTGCGCTCCTGTTTGTGTGGGTGTGGAAGCAGCACGGCACCAGCGCCGCTCCAGCCGGCGGAGGCCGCGGCGCCGCGATGGGCGGAACGGTGCCAATCACCGTCGCCACTGCGACCAAAGGCAGCATCGGCGTTTATTTAGATGCCCTCGGCACGGTCACGCCGACATACACCGACAACATTACTGCGCAGGTCACGGGCGTGATTACGACCGTCCACTACCGTGAGGGGCAGGACGTTCGCAAAGGCGACCCGCTGATCGATATCGATTCCCGGCCCTACGAGGCGCAGCTCGCACAGGCCAAAGGCACCCTTGACCGCGACCAGAATTTGCTCGCCGAAGCACAAATGGATCTAACGCGCTACCAGGACGCCTGGGCCAAGAATGCCATCCCCCGACAAACGCTCGAAGATCAGGAAAAACTTGTTCTCCAGGATCAGGGAACCGTGCAGAACGACCAGGGCACCGTCCAATACGACGAGGTGCAGGTCGCGTTCTGTCACATCACGTCGCCCATCGACGGGCGGGCTGGGTTGCGTCAGGTTGATCCCGGCAATCTGGTCACGGCTAACTCCGCCACCCCGCTTGTGGTGGTTGCGCAGATTCATCCCATCACCGTGATCTTCGCGCCGGCGGAAGATAGCTTGCCCCAAGTCGTGAAACAAATGCACACCGGCAAAGCTCTCGAGGTCGACGCATATGACCGCACGCAGCAGACGCTGCTGGCCAAAGGAAAATTGATCACCATCGACAACCTGATCGACACCGTCACAGGAACCGTCAAGATGCGCGCCCAATTCGACAACTCGAATGGCCTGCTCTTCCCCAACCAGTTCGTCAACATCCGCCTGCTGGTCAACACGCTCGACAATCAGACTCTCATTCCCTCCTCTGCGGTTCAGCACAATGGCGCGGTTGATTTTGTTTATCTGATTCAGAAAAACAAGGCCGTGATGCGGACTGTGAAATCGGGAATCTCGGATCAGGGAAATACCGCGGTCACGGGCATCAATCCCGGTGACGTGGTGGCCAACAGCAGCTTTCAGAAGTTGGTCAACGGGTCAACCATTTCCATCTCCAAGGTCGTAATTCCGGCCACATCCTCCGATACGACCGAGGCTGCTCCATGAGCCCATCTCGGCCATTCATTCTGCGGCCGGTTGCTACCTCGCTGCTGATGGCCGCAATTCTCCTGGCTGGGCTAGTCGCTTTTTTCCAGCTCCCCGTGTCGGCCCTTCCGGAGGTGGACTACCCAACAATTCAGGTGGTCACCTTCTATCCCGGAGCCAGCCCGGACGTAGTTGCGACCACCATCACTGCGCCCTTGGAACGCCAGTTCGGCGAAATGCAGGGCCTCAGCCAGATGACTTCGACAAGTGCTGGCGGAGTTTCGGTGATCGTGCTCCAGTTCGGGCTTTCGCTCTCGCTCGACGTCGGCGAGGAAGAAGTGCAGTCGGCGATCAACGGCGGCCAGACGTTTCTGCCGTCCGATCTGCCCGTCCCGCCGGTCTACACCAAGACCAATCCGGCCGACGCCCCGGTCCTCACGCTGGCCATTACCTCTGACTCCATGCCCCTCTCTCAGGTTGAGGACATGGTTGACACGCGCCTCGCGCCCAAGCTCTCCCAGTTGGCCGGAGTAGGCTTGGTCAGCATCAGCGGCGGCCAAAAGCCCGCGGTCCGCATCCAGGTGAACCCCGTCGCGCTATCCGCCTACGGCTTGAACATGGAGGA
Organism: Occallatibacter sp.; assembly: GCA_052145255.1. GTDB lineage: Bacteria > Acidobacteriota > Terriglobia > Terriglobales > Acidobacteriaceae > Telmatobacter. Next base: position 8,136 of record JBKQOX010000062.1, on the reverse strand, counting down.
TATGCGTACGGCTTTGACGCAGGCCAGCGTCAACTCCGCCAAGGGTAACTTTGATGGTCCGCGCCAGGATTATCAGATCGACGCCAACGACCAGATCAACACCGCCGACGACTACAAGAATGTGGTCGTCGCCTACAGCAATGGCGCGCCGGTCTTCGTCAGAGATGTCGCCAACGTGGTCAATGGTGTCGAGAACACCAAGCAGGCCGCGTGGATGAATCTCACGCCTGCGGTGATTCTCAATATCCAGCGGCAACCCGGCGCCAATACCATCACCGTCGTCAACTCCATCCAGAAAGTTTTGCCTCAACTCGAGGCGAATTTGCCCGCTGGAATCAAGGTCACGACGCTGACCGATATGACCACCAGCATTCAAGCCTCAGTGCACGACGTGGAATTTGAGCTGGGGCTCGTTGTCGTACTGGTGGTGATGGTCATCTTTCTGTTCCTGCGCAGCTGGCGGGCGACGATCATTCCCACCGTGGCTGTACCGCTTTCGCTCATCGGCACTCTCGCCGTGATGTATCTGCTCGGCTACTCGCTCGACAATCTTTCCCTCATGGCGCTCACCATCTCTACTGGATTCGTGGTTGATGACGCCATCGTGATGATTGAAAACATCAACCGCTTCCTTGAAGAAGGCATGCCGCCCATGGAAGCAGCGCTCACCGGCGCCGGTCAGATCGGATTCACGATCGTTTCGCTGACCGTTTCGCTGATCGCTGTGCTCATCCCCTTGCTCTTCATGGGCGACGTGGTAGGCCGTCTCTTTCGCGAGTTCGCGGTCACGCTGGCTGTCACCATTGTCATTTCGGCCGTGGTTTCGCTCACCCTCACTCCCATGATGTGCTCGCGCATCCTGCGCCACGACCCAAAGCATCAGGAGGGCCGCTTCTACCAGGCATCGGAACGCGTGTTCAACAAGCTCATTGCTTTTTACGGACGCACGCTGCGCGTGGTGTTGCGTTACCAGACCTTCACCCTTTTGGTCGCGGTGGCCACTCTCATACTCACCATCGTCCTCTACATTACGATCCCCAAAGGATTCTTCCCGGTGCAGGATACCGGCGTCATTCAGGGCATCTCTCAAGCGTCGCAATCCATCTCCTTTGACGCCATGAGCGAGAAGCAGCAGGAGCTGGCCAAGATCATTTTGAAGGACCCCGCCGTCGAAAGCCTGTCGTCGTTCATCGGCGCTGACGGCATTAACACAACGCTCAATAGCGGCCGCATCTCCATCAACCTGAAACCGATCAACCAGCGCGTCGGCGCCTCCGATGTCATCCGCCGCCTTCAGCAAAGCTTGACCCAGGTCCACGGCATGCATCTTTATATGCAGCCGGTGCAGGACATCACGGTGGACGACCGCGTCAGCCGCACGCAGTATCAATACACGCTCGAAGATCCTGACACGGACGAGTTGAATGAGTGGAGCAACAAATTCGTGGCGCAGTTAAAGAAGCTTCCCGAGCTGGAAGATGTGGCTACGGATCAGCAAACCGGTGCGCGCGCCATCCAGCTGGCCATCGACCGCGTCACCGCGTCCAGGCTGGGCATCGCGCCAACCACAATCGACAATACCCTCTATGACGCCTACGGACAGCGCGAAATCAGCACGCTCTACACGCAGCTGAATCAATATCACGTGATTCTGGAAACTCAACCGGAGTGGCAAAAGGATCCGAAAAAGTTGAGCGATCTTTACATTCAGTCCAGCGCCTCATCGGGCGCAACTGGCGCGGGCGCGGCCACGTCGTTCTCCTCGTCGGCCTCATCGTCGGCTGGATCAAACGCGCTCACGTCTTCCGTGCGCTACACGCCGTCCTCGCAAGTCTTGACCGCGCCGGCTACTGCTCTTTCCGGCGGCACGGGAGCCGGAACATCGTCGAACCTAAAATCCGCTTCTTCGGGCTCCAATGCCATTCCGCTCAGCGCCTTCACCCAGGTGAGTAACACAACAGAGGCGCTCTCCATCAATCACCAGGGACAGTTCCCTTCCGTCACGGTCTCATTCAATCTCGCGCCCAACGCTTCGTTGGGAACAGCGATAAGCGACATTGAGAAGACGGCTAAGAGCCTTAACTTCCCGGCCAGCTTGCAAGCCGGTTTCCAGGGCACAGCCGCGTCGTTCGAGAATTCTCTAACCAATGAACCGCTGCTCATCCTTGCCGCTCTCGTCGCGGTCTACATCGTTCTTGGCGTCCTCTATGAAAGTTTCATCCACCCCATTACAATTCTTTCCACGCTGCCCTCCGCTGGCGTCGGCGCATTGCTCGCGCTCATCATCTTCCGCCAGGATCTCAGCGTCGTGGGAATCATCGGCATCATTCTCCTTATCGGTATTGTGAAGAAAAACGGCATTCTGATTGTGGACTTCGCGCTGGAGGCCGAGCGCAAGCATGGCAAGGATTCAACCGAAGCCATTTACGAAGCCAGCCTGTTGCGCTTCCGCCCCATCATGATGACCACCATGGCCGCGCTGCTGGCCGGTATTCCGCTGGCGGCCGGAACCGGCCTCGGCTCGGAGCTGCGCCGGCCGCTGGGCATCGCCATGGTCGGCGGGTTGTTGTTGAGCCAGTTGCTTACCCTTTACACCACGCCAGTCATTTACATCTTCTTCGACCGGCTCGCTGAGCGCGTCAAGGGCCGGCGTCTTTCGCGATTGCCCGCGGAGTTCGAACCGCGGCCGGGTGCAGAGAACGCATGAACCTTTCGGCCCCATTCATCCGGCGGCCCGTGGGCACCACGCTGCTCACCGTCGCCGTCGGCATTGTCGGAGCAGTCGCGTTCGTGGTGTTGCCTGTGGCTCCGCTGCCGCAGGTGGATTTTCCCACCATCAGTGTCTCCGCTGGCTTGCCCGGCGCCAGCGCTCAGATTATGGCGGCCTCGGTAGCCACTCCGCTGGAGCGCCAGTTCAGTCATATTGCCGGAATCACCGAGATGACCTCGTCGAGTTCGCTCGGCTCGACCAATGTGACCATGCAATTCGATCTGAGCCGGAATATCGACGGCGCGGCCCGCGACGTGCAGGCGGCCATCAATGCGGCCCGCACTTATCTGCCGGTGAATCTGCCTTCCAATCCTTCCTACCGCAAGATCAATCCGGCCGATTCGCCCATCATGATCATCAGCCTCAGCTCCAACAAATACCAGGTGACGAAGCTCTACGATCTTGCCTCCACCATCCTCGAGCAAAAGCTCTCGCAGATTCAGGGCGTCGGGCAGGTGGGTGTGCAAGGCGGTGGTACGCCTTCGGTGCGCGTTGAGGTCAATCCCACCAAGCTGGAAAGTTTCGGCCTCACTCTCGGCAGCGTGCAATCGGTGCTCAGCCTGCAAAACTCGCATTCGCCGAGGGGTCAGCTTTCCAATAGCGGGATCACCGAGGACATCATTACCAACGACCAGATCTCCGAAGCTGCGGACTATCGGCCTCTGGTCATCGGCTATCACAATGGTGAGGCTGTCCGTCTGTCCGATGTAGCCGACGTCGTGGACTCCACGCAGAATATCCGCACCGCTGGATTCATCGACGGCACCAAGGGAGTGGTGCTGACCGTCTTCCGCCAGCCCGGCGCGAACATTATTCAGACCGTCGATCGCGTCAAGGCGCAATTGCCGTTTCTTGAGGCGGTGCTGCCGACGGGAATCAAGACGACTGTGGATGTGGATAGAACCGTCACCATCCGGGCTTCGGTCTTCACTGTAGAGAGAACCTTGGTCTTTTCGGTTTGCCTCGTCATCCTGGTGGTCTTCGTGTTTCTGCGCAGCCTGCGCGCCACGCTGATTCCCTTCGTCGCCGTTCCAGTCTCGCTCATCGGCACCTTCGCCATCATGTATTTGCTCGGCTACACGCTTGACAACCTGTCCCTGATGGCAATCGTTGTCGCCACGGGATTCGTGGTCGACGACGCAATTGTGGTTATGGAGAACATCACCCGCCATCTCGAAGCCGGAATGGAACCGGTTGCCGCGGCATTACAGGGCGCGAGAGAGATCGGATTCACGGTCTTCTCCATAAGCATGTCGCTGATTGCCGTTTTTATTCCCATCCTCATGATGGGTGGCATCATCGGACGATTGTTCCGCGAGTTCGCGGTCACGCTTTCCACGGCCGTCGTCATCTCCATGATCATTTCCCTAACCACCACGCCCACCATGTGCGCTCACTTGCTCAAAGCTTACAAAGAGGGCGAGAAGCACAATTGGTTCTACCGAACCAGCGAAAAAGGCCTCAACAGCATGATCTGGGTTTACCGCCGATCGCTGGCGTGGGTTCTGGACAATCCGGGCCTGACGCTCGTCGTGCTTCTGCTTACCATTGCGCTTAATGTTCTCGTATATGTCAGGCTTCCCAAGGGCTATTTCCCGCAACAGGACACAGGCATCATCATGGGCCAGGTGCAGGGCCCCCAGGACGCTTCCTTTCCCTTCATGAATTTCTCCATGATGTCGCTGATAAACGTGGTCAAAGCCGACCCTGCCGTGGCCCACGTTCTGGCGTACACCGGCGGTGGTAACGCCGGTTTCATGTTCATGGCTCTCAAGCCGCTGGGCACTCAGTGCAAAGAAGGCCCTAATTGCGGGGTCCGCCAAACCGCGGCGCCGGACGTGATCAACCGTCTGCGGCCAAAAATGAATCGCCTGCCGGTTGCTTCGGCGTATCTGCAGGCTGCTCAGGACCTTCGCATCGGGGGACGCGGCGGCGGCGCGCTTTATCAATACACGATTCAGTCCGACAACATCGATGACCTTGCGCACTGGGCTCCGGCCCTTTACCAAAACATGCAAAAGCTTCCCGACCTGACGGACGTCAACACCGACTGGCAGAACGGCGGCCTGCAGGAGTTGCTTAACTACGACCGGGTCACCGCGGCGCGCATGGGCCAGACACCGCAATCGCTCGACAGTGCCCTCTGCAGCGCTTTCTGCCAATCTGAAGTCTCGGTGATTTACACACAGCTCAACCAGTATTACGTGGTGATGGAAGTGGCCCCGCAATACTGGCAGGATCCGTCGGGACTGAATAACATTTACTTCAAGCCCCCCGGTTCCTCGTCGGGCGCAGGGCTGAATGAAGTTTCGCCGTTGCTCTCGGTGGCCAAACCAAGCACCAACACTACGCCGCTGCAGGTCGCGCACACCGGTCTTTTTCCTTCAACCACTGTCTCCTTCAACTTGAAAAACGGTGCCGCGCTCAGCGATGCTACGCGCGAAGTGTCGCTGATGGAAGAAAAGCTGGCCATGCCCGGCACGGTTCGCGGCTTTTTTGCCGGGACGGCCCAGGCTTATCAGCAATCGCTGTCGTCACTGCCGATTCTGGTCGTCACCGCGCTGCTTTCCGTATTCATCGTGCTCGGCATTCTCTATGAGAGCCTGGTTCACCCCCTCACGATTATTTCCACCTTGCCGTCGGCCAGCGTTGGCGCCATGCTCGCTCTCATGCTGTTCCACATCGATCTCAACATGATTTCGATCATCGGCATCATTCTGCTCATCGGCATCGTGAAAAAGAACGCCATCATGATGATCGATTTTGCGCTGCAGGCCGAACGACAGGGCGGCAAGACTACGCGCGAAGCGATTTTTGACGCATGCATGCTCCGCTTCCGGCCCATCATGATGACCACTATGTGCGCCATCTGCGGTGCCCTGCCGCTGGCCTTCGGAACCGGCACGGGCTCGGAACTCCGCAAGCCCTTGGGAATCACCATCGTGGGCGGGCTGCTTCTGAGCCAGGCGCTCACGCTTTACACCACTCCGGTGGTTTACCTGATGATGGACCGCCTTCGCCTGCGCGCGCTGGGTCGCACTCATGATGTGCTTCCAGCCACCGCGGAAGGGGCGGTGTCATGAAGGATATTGACCATGATTGAGCGAACCAGTCGAATTCCGGCCTCACTCACCGCCAGCGCCCTGGGGTTTGTCGCGCTGCTGGGCGGGTGCCGCGTCGGCCCACCGTATCACGCGCCTGCGCCACCGTCTGTCACCGCGCCGAATTACAAGGAGTCCACCGTCAACTTTCAGGACACCGATGGATGGAAGGCGGCCAGCCCGCAGGACGCGATGATCCGCGGCAACTGGTGGGAGGTTTTCGGCGATCCGGAGCTCAACGCACTCGAAGAACAGCTCAATATCAACAACCAGAACCTGAAGGAGTACTTCGAGAATTACATGGCGGCGCGCGCCACAATTGCCGAGGCGCGTTCGCAGTATTGGCCGACGATCACCACGAACCTTTCGTGGAACCGGTCCAAGAGTTCCGGAACTCTGAACAACTCCACCCAAGCCAACGTCGGCAAGCAGTCAACGCTTTGGAATGCGCCGATTGATGTTTCGTGGACGCCCGATTTCTGGGGCAAGATCCGCAACGAGGTGCACGAAGCGGAATACGCCTCGCAGGTGAGCGCCGCCGATCTTCAAACGGAGAAGCTCACCGAACAGGCCAGCCTGGCGGAGTATTTCTTTGAGATTCGCGGTCAGGATATGCTGCAGCAGATTCTGAACCAGACCGTCGCGGACGAAAAGAAATCGCTGGACTACACTCAAGCGCAATATGACACTGGCGTCGGCGATTACATCTCGGTTGCCGAGGCCAAGACGACAGTGGAGTCCGCGGAAGCGGCGGCCACGAATGTGGGACTTTTGCGCGCGCAATACGAGCACGCCATCGCAGTGCTGCTGGGCAAGCCGCCGAGCGATTTTTCCGTTCCGGTGAAGCCGATGCTCTTCAAGCCACCTTCGATTCCCACCGGTGTGCCCTCCCAGCTTGCCGAGAGACGGCCCGACATCGCGGCGGCCGAGCGCACACTCGCCGAGGAGAACGCCATCATCGGGATCGGCTACGGCGCGTTTTTCCCGCAAGTGACGATCAGCGCAACCGGCGGATTTCAGAGCTCTGCGTTAACCAGCCTGTTCAATTGGCCCAGCCGGGTCTGGTCGATTGGCCCATCGGTTGCCGAAACGATCTTTGACGGGTGGCTCTATCGCGCGGAATTGCATCAATACGTTGCTCAATACAACGCAGACCTGGCCACCTACCGGCAAACCGTGCTCACTGCCTTCCAGCAGGTCGAGGACTCAATGGTGGCCACGCGAACGTATTCGCAGCAGATTCTCCGTCAGCAGGATGCGGTGAAGGACTCCGAGGACTATCTCAATCTGGAGTTGGTGCGCTACAACACCGGGGTCGATCCATATGTCGATGTTGTTATTGCGCAGACCACATTGCTGAACAACGAAGAAACCCTCAACGCGCTCCAGGTGGAGGAGATGACGTCGGCGGTGCAATTGGTGCAAGCGCTGGGCGGAGGATGGGACCGGTCGCAGCTCCCCACCCCGGCCGAAGCCGGCGCCAAGACCACCAAGGCGGACTACACGCTCCAGCAGTAGCGAGCAAGGAACCGGAAGGAGCAGGGGCCTTTAGGCCCCTGAATTCGGAGCAATGGCGTGACGGGCCTTCAGGCCCGGAGCCTTTCAAGCTTGCGCGAATCCGACGACCTGCACAACCGGAGATTTACTGAGCCGACCGGTAGCAGATGTTTTCGCCGTCCAGCCGGTATTCCGCCGAGCAAACGTCCCCGCCGCAAATCATCGGGTCGCCCCCGTAGAGCTGGCGGCGAGTGATCAGCCCCAGCGTCCCGCATTTCGGGCACGACATCACGGCTACATAAGGATTCTGGGCCTGGCCGAGCTTGGCCTGGTTCTCCAGAACAAAAATCGTACCCGGATCCATGCGTTCCGGGATCCACTCTTCCAGAAAACTCAAGTCGGCTGACATCGTTCCCTCCGGGTCTGATGCATCCGAGCCGTGACTGAGTTCGCCCGGCTCCGTTTTCTTTCAAAAGCAGGCTGCGAAACACTTACGTGTATTAGATGCGTGCAACTGATTTAGGACAGTGTTGCCGGGCACAACGGCGAAGTCAATTCGAATCGAAGCCCGGGAGTAGCAAATGGGATTCCCCCCGGGTCAACTCCCCCAGTTCAAATTAATGCCGCGTTTCACAGACGGCTATACAACAAATCTGTCATCCTGAGCGAAGTCTGGCGCGACTTTGCGCCAGACGGAGTCGAAGGACCTGCATTTGCGATGCTGGCTCTCCGTCAAATAATCTTCTGGGACACTACGCTAGCGCGATG
>JBKQOX010000061.1:0-108016 GCA_052145255.1 Occallatibacter sp. | reverse complement strand
CCGCCGTTGTCGGCGCGCTGCCAGAAGATCTGTTCGACACAATGAAGGGCGCGGCGCGGAATGTTGAGGTCGGGGCGGCGATGGTAGTGCGGATCCGTGTGCGTGACGGTGGGAATCAGGAAAGTGCCGTAGTACTGATCGGTCATGTCCTGAGTGAAGTTGACCCCCGACAATCTGCCCCAGCCGGGAAAGCCGGGACCATATAGAGTGTGCGAGTTGGCGCCGATTTCGATGCCTGCCTCGCCGAAGATGGTGGCGAGGTTGAAAGGGTTGATCAGGTTATCGAGCGCGAGACGAAGTTTTTGCTCGGGTGAAAAGCGAACCACCTCGGGGCCGGTAGCGAAGCGGGCGTACCAGTTGAAGAACGGAGCGTGCGCTAGGCATACCGTTGACTCGACCGGCTCTGCGCCGGCATTGCGCGTGGTCTCTCCGACGCCGAGTACGGAGACGGCGCGTAATCCGCCGGTGGCCGCCATGGATGCGCCGGCATTTTTCACGGCGCAGGGGTTGAGCGGTTCCGGAGGCTTGGCGGGCTTCTGCGGTGGAGGATTCGCGAGCGGGGGATTTGTTGTTGGGGCGTTCGAGATCGCGCGGGGTTGGTTTGAGTTTTGTGGTTGAGGAGCAGACGAAAGAGTTGGAGCGGGATTCGTTGCCGGAGACTGGCCGGTCAGGGTTCGCGCGCAGACAAATTCACACATGAAAAAGGCCAGAACCAATGCGAGAAGTTGCAGAGCAGAGATCCGGAGCGCTCGCCCTCGCAACGGCGATGAGCCGCATCCAATCGTCTTGTGATGGAGAACTCCGCTGCGCAAGATTGTGGACCTCGGATGGAAAACGAATCGACTCAGCAAGAGCCGCCGCAATCGTTCGCCGGTTTATGTGGAGGGAACCGCTAGGCTCATGATGCGAAAGCGATGGGATTGCGTCAATAGTAATCTTGGCGGTCCCCGGCATGTGGCTGGGCATTGACGCGGCTGGTTGTGTCGCGCAGACTTTGGACAGGTTAGGTTCTTATCTAAGATGCAATGGAAAGGGCTTCGATTATGAGCACACCGAATCATCCTGGCTGGGGTGGTCCTCCCACGTTGGGCCAAAGGATCGACGAAGCGGTCGAGCTGATCGAGATGGAGTTGCGCCACGCGATTACCTATGTGAATGACGCCGTGATTCCGCAAGTGCGAAGGGAGTCGATTTCAGCCATGAGAACGGCCGCCGACACACTGCGTAATCTGGCGGATCGCTTCGAGCGGCAGAACGACCGTGCGAATCAGCCGAATGGGCAGGCTCCGAATCAGGCGAACAACCCAAACGGGGAGCCGCGCTCTTGAGCGTAGAAAGAATACAAAGCATAGAAGCTGGGGTCAACGCAGCACGGCGCGGCGCAGTTTCGCGCGGCGTGATTAGCGCAGCGCTCGCTGCGGCTATTCTGCTGGGCGCGAGCGGTTGCGGGCACAAGGAAAACCAGGTCCGGGTGGCCCCGCCGCAGGCTTTGCCACCGGAGGCGGCGCGTGCTCCTGCTGCGACATCCGGATCGGCGCCGGCAATCATTCCCGTGACGCCGCTGCCGCCGGGAGGAATCAGCGAAGACGATCTTGCATTTGTTGCAGCGCACCGGCCGATTCTGAGCGAAGTTGGATACGCGACGTGGTACACCGCGCCCTACAAGGGGCGGCGAGCGGCGAATGGACAGGTCTTCGACAACGATGCGATGACGGCCGCGCATCGCACTTTGCCCATGGGATCGCTGGTGGTGGTGACCAACCTGAAGACCGGCGAATCGAGCGCCATGCGGATCTCGGACCGAGGCCCGTTTGCGGAAGATCGGATGCTCGATCTGACCATCGCTTCAGCCAAGGCAGTGGGTGTTTACCGCGCCGGAATGGCGCTGGTGCGCATGGACGTTTACGAGACGCCGAAGCCGATTAACAGCGGCGGGCGGTGGTGCGTTCAGATTGGCGCGTTCCACGACGAGGAGGAAGCGCTGGAATTGAAGGCGCAGTTGCTCCAGACCTATCCGGGCGCAAACGTAATCGAGTTCCCCGGAGAAAACAACTTCTGGGTGCGCATCCGGCCAGAAGGCGATGACCGCGCCGAGGCGGAGCAGATTGCGCGTCACTTGCAGCCGGAGGAAGGCAATGCGTACCTGACGCGGCTGGATTAAGAAAAGCAGCAAGTCAGCAAGTTAGCGGATCGACAAGGCAGCGGGTCGGCGGGGTCAACGCAGCAGCGCGGAAGCAGCCCAGAGCACGGGTTCCTGCCCGTGAAAATCGCCGGTCCGGCGCTTGCGCTCTAGATAATACTCAAGGCTGTTGAGTTTGTTGGTGCCTTCGCAGATCTGCGTCACGTCGCTGTTCTGATCGATGAAGCCGGTGACAGCGATCCATGCCTTGCGCGCGGCGGGACCGTATGTGGGAGCGTCGAGCCAGCCATTCTTGACGCCGGTGATGAGCGCGAAAGTGAACATGCCCGAGCTTGAGGTCTCTTCCCATGCTTCGTCGTGATCGATGAGCTGGCGCCACATGCCGTCGGACGCCTGATATTTGAGAAGAGCAGCCATCATGAGCTTGTAGCCGGCCATGATGCGCGCGCGCTGCGGATGATCGGCGGGCAGGTCACGCAGCATCTCCGTCATGCCCGCGGCGACCCATCCATCGCCGCGACCCCAGAAGAACGGCACATCGGGCGCGTGATAGAAGAGACCGTTGGGCTGTTGGAGCTTGTCGAGGTACGCGACCATTTCGTTGGCACCGCGGTCGAGATACTTCTTGTCGCCGGTGGCGCGCCAGGCTTCCAATTGAAGAATGGTGAGCATGTACATGTCGTCGATCCAGAAGCGTGTCTGGTGCGAAAGGCCATCGGGCTGAGGATTTTCCCATTGCCGGTCGGCGAACGTGAGCCCGTAATCGAGGTATTTCTTGTCCTTGGTTTGTATGTAGATTTCCAGAGGCGCGATGCCGAAGATGCAGTCGTCAACATGATCGCGCATGGGGACAAGTGCAGCTTCGGCGCCGCCGGGCAGCAAAGGATCGAAGCGCTTGATGAGGCGGTCGCGGAGATCGGTATCGTGAGTCAACTGCGCGAAGGTGAGCGCGCCGTACCAGGTGCCGACTTCGCCATAAAAGATTGTGCCCGGGCTGTGTTGATGCGGGCTCACGACGAAGTGCTCGGCCAGGGCTTTGCCGACTTCCTGCGGAGAGCGCCCCGGCGGCCAGTTGTTGAAGTAGTCCGGTTGAGCGGACAGAGCGATGGCCGTGGCGGACAAAAAGAGACCCAAGACTGCAACCTTCAGTGTCGTATTCATCATCAATCCCTTTTGCGGTGGTGTGCGAAGCCCGGTTTCTCCGCGTGTCGATGATAGCGCTCGAGGCTGGTGCGTGGAGGGCTGGATCGGGGCGGGCAATGGTGAGAAAAATATATCGTGATACGATATATCTATGAACGGCTCTCCCCGACCCTCGCGCAGGCCACGAACTCGGCGCGTGCAACAGAAGCCAAATGATGCTGGCATCCGCGGCCGGAAGCTCGATGTCGCACATCTCAGACGCCTGGCTGAATTTCGTTTTCAGCTGCGCCGCTTTTTGCATGTGAGCCAGGCGGCTGCGGAGCAAATGGGCCTGCACAACCAGCAGTACCAGATGCTGCAATGCGTGAGCGGCATGCCCGAAGACATGGCGCCCACCATTGCCAACGTGGCCAAACGCATGCTGCTGAAGCACAACAGCACCGTCGAACTCGTTGACCGCACCATCGAGCAGGGTTTGCTGCGCCGACTGGGCGATGCGTCCGATCACCGGCGCATCCTGCTTCGCGCGACTCCGCAGGGAGAGTCCATTCTGGCTGCGCTCGCGGAGTTCCATACAAGAGAGCTGGAACAGTCCGGGCCGGAGTTGGTGCGCGCGTTCGATGAGATTTTGGGCGCAAGCAGGCGAGGCGGAGCCCGGTCTGGCCGGGTGACCCGGCAGCGGACGGTGGGCGCGCCATGAAACACGCCAAGGCAGGCGCAACATCACAGTTGCGCGACTTCAATGCCGACCCGCGCATGATTTTGCTGAGTGGACTGGGTCTGATTCTCGGCGGGGCCGGCGCCGTGCTGGCCTGGATTCTACTGCGCCTCATCTATGGGTGCACCAATCTTTTCTACTTTCAACGCCTAAGCTGGCAGTTCGAATCGCCATCGCAGAATCATCTGGGCTGGCTGGCGGTTTTCGTGCCGGTCGTGGGAGGACTCATCGTCGGTGTCATGGCGCGCTATGGATCGGAAAAAATTCGGGGGCACGGCATTCCGGAGGCGCTGGAGTCGATTCTGGTGAATGGCGCAAAGATCAGCCCGCGCGTGGCGTTGTTCAAGCCCTTAGGCTCCGCGGTGGCGATCGGGACGGGCGGCCCGTTCGGCGCGGAAGGTCCCATCATCATGACCGCTGGGTCAGTGGGCTCACTCTTCGCGCAATACTTCCATCTGTCGGATGCCGAACGTTCGACGTTGCTGGTGGCGGGAGCCGCGGCGGGCATGGCGGGAGTGTTTTCGACACCGCTGGCGGCGACCCTGCTGGCTGTGGAGTTGCTGCTCTTCGAATGGCGGCCACGCTCGTTTGTACCTGTAGCTGTTGCGGCGGCAACGGCGGGAGTGTTGCGGCACTTCTTCATCCGCCAGGATCCGTTGTTTCCCATGCCGCTTTCGACGCATCGCGTTGAACCGTTAACGTTGCTGTGCGCGCTGCTGGTGGGCATTGTGGGCGGAGTCTTGGCTCTCGTGTTGAGCCGCGCGGTTTATGCGAGTGAAGATTTCTTCGAAAATCATCTGCCCATTCACTGGATGTGGTGGCCGGCGATTGGCGGTGTCGTGGTGGGCCTGGGCGGATTGATTTTTCCGCGTGCGCTGGCCACCGGATACGACGTGATCGATTCGCTGCTGGCGGGCGACCACACTTGGCAACTGATCGCAGGCATTCTCATTATCAAAAGCATTATCTGGTCGTTTTCGCTAGGCTCGGGGACGTCGGGCGGAATTCTGGCGCCTCTGCTGATGATTGGTGGAGCGCTGGGTGCCCCGTTTGCGCCCGTGCTGCCCGGCATGTCGAGTGGCGAGTGGGCATTGGTCGGAATGACCGCAGTTCTCTCCGGGTCGATCGGCTGCCCTCTCACCGCAGCCGTCCTGAGCCTGGAACTCACGCACAACTATGGATTGTTGCTTCCGGTGTTCACGGCGTCGGTGGTGGCGCATGCGTTCACGGCTCTTTTCCAAAAGCGTTCGATTCTCACGGAACGAATCAGCCGGCGCGGGTACCATCTAAGCCGCGAATACAGCGTCGATCCACTGGAAACCATCATGGTTGCTGAAGCAGTGCGGCCGCGCGTTGTGGTGCTGCCAGCGGAATTGACTGTGGCAGACGCGCAAAAGTGGCTGGATGGCGGGCGCACAAAGAGCGATCACCGCGGTCAGCGGCTCTATCCATTGGTGGACGCTGATGGGCGGCTGACCGGCGTAATAACGCGCAGCGGCCTTTCTGCGCTGGCAAACAGCTCGGGCCGGGATCGAGAAGCGTCGTCAGAAGCCGCGGCAGTGGTGGCGTACCCCAACGAAACGCTGCGCACGGCTGCGGAACGGATGGCGTCACGTCGACTGTTTGTCTTGCCGGTCGTAGAGCGAGATACCGGCAAGCTACTTGGCCTTCTGAACGCCGAGGATGTTTTGGCCGGGCGAACGCGCGCACACGATCGCGAAACCAAATATGAACGGCTGCGCATGCCCTTCTCTCGGGTGCGAAATGGCACCAACATGCGATGAAACCGAGTGGCGAAAGCCCCTCATTCGCCTTCTCATCTCGCCTATGATCGGCAGTTTAAAACGGAATCTATGGGAATATTCGGGAGGTATCGATGAGCGACCGGGCAGAAAAGATTGGAATCGTGGGCGCGGGCAGTGTGGGGGCAACCATTGCCTATGCGTGCATGGTTCGCGGCGTCGGTAAGCACATAAGCCTCTTTGACAGAGTCAGGACCAAGGTTGAGGCCGAGGTGCTGGATTTAAACCATGGACTGATGTTCGTTCCCATGGCGAAGTTGGACGGTTCGGACGACCTGAACGTGCTGGAGCACTCGCACGTGATCGTGGTAACTGCCGGCGCGAAGCAGAAGCCGGGGCAAACACGCATCGATCTGGCGGAGGCGAATACGGCGATCTGCCGCGGATTGATCCCCGATCTGATGCGGGTTGCGCCGAATGCAACATTGCTGATGGTAACCAATCCGGTGGACGTACTCACCTACGTGGCGCTGAAGCTGAGCGGGCTCGAGAGCCGCCAGGTCCTGGGCAGCGGCACAGTGCTGGATAGCTCGCGCTTCCGCTTTCTGATCGCGCAACGCTGCGCAGTGGCCGTGCAGAACGTGCATGCCTACATTGCCGGTGAACATGGCGACAGCGAGATTCCGCTCTGGTCCAGCGCAAGCATCGGCAATGTGCCCGTGCAAGGCTGGCGCATGCCGGGCCGTTCGGTGCTGAGCGCACAGGAAGAGAAGGCGATCTTTGAAAGCGTACGCACCTCAGCCGAGAGGATCATCCAGGGCAAGGGCGCCACAAACTACGCCATCGGCCTGGCAGTGGCTGCGATTCTGGAAGCCATTCTGTGGAATGAGGGTCGCGTGCTGCCGGTCAGTTCTCTGTTGACGGACTATCGCGGCATTAGCGACGTCTGCCTCTCGATACCGTCCATTGTGGGCCGCAGAGGAGTGGAAGGATTGCTACCAGTGTCGATGAATCCGGAGGAGGAGGCCGGTCTGCACTCCAGCGCCGAGACCATCCGGCGGGTAGTGCGAGCTCTCGGCTTCTAACGCGACTTAAGGATGGTCATGCCGATTCAGAGTTTGCAATTCGACAGCATTGCTTGATCAGCGCTGAGGAATCTGCTGTATCCGATACCGTTTTAGTGGCCCAGTTGGCTAGGAAATTCAGAAACTGTTGAATGAACAAGGAGATCGAAATGCATCGACACGAGGATGAAGGCAACAGCCTGACCAGGCTTCCCGAGTTGGCTCAACCCCTGCTGCAATTTGATCTTGCAGCAGAGATAGAGCATCTGCGGCGAGAAGAATCCTGGCAACGAGATACAGGACGGAGCTCGAGAACACTCGTGAAGCAACCAGATTTTCGTATCGTGCTGGTTGCCATGAAGGCGTCCACAGAGATGAAAGAGCACCGGGCAGATGGAAGGATCTCGATCCAGACCATTGTTGGCCACGTACGGCTGAAGTTACCCCAGCAGACTGTTGAGGTTCCGGCTGGCCATTTGCTGGTGCTCGGCCGCTGTATTACGCACGACGTTGAGGCAGTGGAGGAGAGTGTTTTCCTTCTCACAGTCTGCTGGGCCGCCGCCTGATCTGCTTCTAGCAACTGACTGAAGACAGATGCAATCCGGCCGCCTGCGGACCGCTGATCAGTCGACCAACCCCATGCGGCGACTTCAATGGGAAAGCACCCGTCAAGGCGCGGTGCGCAACCGCATTAAGCTCGGCAATACACGCAAAGAGGAGGCGTTGATGGACTTCGTATTCTTTGGCAACCTCCGGCAGGAATTTTCGGCCCCCGACAAAGGCATTCTGAGCAGAGTCCTTCACAAGGACGCCGACGTGAATATCACCGCGTTCAGCTTTTCATCGGGTGAGGAGTTGTCGCTGCACTCGGCCCCTACTCCCGCGATTCTCTATTTCCTTGAGGGTGAAGCGGTGGTTCAGTTGGGTGCCGAGAAAATGCTCGCGCAGCCCGGATCATTCGTTTATATGCCGCCGATGCTTCCACACGCCATTGGGGTAAAGTCTCCTGTCAAAATGCTGCTCATCCAAGTCAAGAAGGAAACGAGCGGCGCACACTCGTAACCACCAAACGCTGACTTAAAGGGGGAATGTCCATGATCCGGCTGAAGCGCGCCTATGAAGAGCCCAGCAAGTTGGATGGAACACGATTTCTTGTCGAACGCCTGTGGCCGAGGGGAGTCAAAAAGTCGTCGCTGCCCATCGCAGCCTGGCTCAAGGACGCGGCGCCGAGCACAGCGCTGCGCAAGTGGTTCGGGCACGATCCGGCGCGGTGGAAGGAGTTCCGCTCGCGCTACTTCGCCGAGTTGAAAAGCAGGCCGGAGGGGTGGCTTCCGATCCTCGAGGCCGCGCGCAAGGGAGCGGTTACGCTGATTTACAGCTCTCACGACGAGGAAAGCAATAACGCTGTTGCCCTCAAAGAGTTCCTGACAGCAAAGTCCAGATCCAAACGGATCTGAAGGCCTGGGAGTTGCTGCGCTATGGCAGTGTGGTGACGAAAGCCGGATCGGTGGCCTGGCGCATGGCGGCGGAGAAACCTTCCCACGAGCAGGAGAGATCCGCACCGCTGCATGCAGGAACAAAGATGGGTGCCTCGGCGGGCGGGTTGGCAGGTGTAAGCGGCTCAGAATTTCGCATCTGCTCGAGAGTTTGCGTAGTAAATGCGACGCGCACGAATGAACCAGCTTTCGGCGAGCGCCAGAGCTCAAAAACCAGCGCGCCGCCCGGAGGAGAATCGTCGAAGCGTCCGTCAGCGATCCAATCGATGCCGAGAGCGCCGGCGACGGTGGCGATGTCGGAGTCGTGGCCGACCATAATCACCACGCGATCTCCGGGCTTTCCGATCGCGCCCGGCACCGGCTTTTCCTTCACGCCTTGCTCCATCGTGCTGCGCATGTGATCAAGGAGATTGGAGGCGTAGGTGCGCGCAAATGCGGGCGTGCGATCGCCATAGTCCCAGGCCGCGACGTTGGCTTGCATGATGAAGCGCAATGTAGGGCCGCCAACGCATCCCCAGCCGGTGTCAGCCGTGCTCATGCCTTGCGTGTATTCAAGGAGCAGATTTTCAATGAGTGTCGCGGCGGTGACCAGCGGACCGCGCGCCACCACGGGAGACTCGGCTGTGCCGGGCTTTAAGCTCGTGGGAATGTCGAAGATCGAGGTGCGGTGCGGATTGGGCGGCAGACGCCCGCAACCCGACAAAATGCGATCGAGTGCCGTCAACTGCGGACGGCAGGTTTCGGTCAGGTTGGTGGGGTCGCCGCCGATGCGCCCCGCGACGGCAGCCGTGACGAGTGCTGGATCCGGATGTCCGATACCGGCTTTTCGGGGAAGGAAAAGCGGGTCGACCGTGCCGTCGGGCTGAGCATGAACATCGATGTTGCAACCCGGGAACATTCCTTCGGCGAGTGCTTTGCCGGTTTCGCGCGTGCGCTGGTCCGTGTCGGCAACGATCGTGACATGGGCGGCATCGGCACAGCCGGTGGACACGAGCAAGCCTTCACCGGAAAACTTCGCGCGATCCCAGGCGCCAAAGATTTTCATCAGCTCATAGCCGCGGGCGGTGAGGATACCGGGCGCGACTTCCCACTTTGGCCAGGGCGCTGCCGAGAATTTGTCGAGATCGGCCCCCGCGATAAGCGGCGAACGGACACCGTGGCGGCTGAGCACGATAACGAGTTCCAGCTTGGCGTTGCGGGCGGGAGTCTGCGACTTGGACGATTGAACGAGTTGGAGACAGAGAAGAGAGAGACAAAGAAAGCGGAGTTTAAACGCACGGGATGGGCATTGGAGGGTCAACATATTTCACCGAATTCGAGTGTAGCGGGGCGGACAGAGAAAAGCACAAACGCAGTGAGAATGTCGAGGGCGACGAGTTTCGAGACCAATCAAGCGGGCGGAGACAGGGAATCTCCGAATTTCTGCATCGTGTAAACGCATTCTTGCCCGGATAACTTCGCAGATCAAACTAAAGGATGAACGGAAGAGCGGGGAAAGAGGAACGCCTCGAGCGATCCGCTGGATGAGAACTCGATAACGTTATGAAAAATAGAATTGATAAAGCTGTATTGCATCCATTTTTGCGGATAATTTCGTCCACGGGATAGATCGTTTATCTGGAATAAAGCAGCCAACTTTTGACTTGACAACGGTGGATAAACGCACATATAGTTCGCATCGCCAATAAAGGCAGGGCTCGGTGTGTTTCGAATTACCGTGCGCTCCAATCGGCCTCGGCCGCAAGGAGTGGAGGGGCTTTGCAAATTCCATGCGATTTGGCAAAGCATTTGGCAACATCAATAAACCATTGGAGGTAGTTATGTCCGGCAGGCCAGAACGTAACTCAGTGCTTCATGCATGCGCGATCAGAATTACGACAACGGCGATCGCGTTCCTTGCGCTGCTGATGTTGAGCAGCTCCGCACAGGCACAGGTTCTCTACGGCTCCATCTCAGGAACCATCTCCGACAAGACAGGCGCAGTGGTGCCCAATGTGCCGCTGACTGTTACCAACCAGGCGACAGGCGGAGTCCGCACTGAGAAATCTGACGGCAACGGACTCTATAACATTCTCGACGTACTTCCGGGCACTTATACCCTTTCCATCGCTCAGGCAGGGAATTTCGCCGGCTACACGCAGAAGAACATCACAGTGTCGGTCAACCAGCAAGTGCGCATCGACGTTTCGCTTTCGCCGGCGTCGGTGTCCACGCAGATCACAGTGACCGAGGCGGCGCCCGAGTTACAGACAGAAACGGCCGAGGTCGACAGCGAAATCAACAGTACACAGATCTCGCAACTGCCCATCACCTCGTCGAAGGGCCGCAATTACGAAGAGCTCTACACGGTGATTCCCGGCGCTGCTCAGGTGCAGGAAAAGAATTCCATTGGCGGCAACCCCTCGCGCGCCCTGTCGGTGAACGTGAACGGCACCTCGTATAACGGCAACACAACGCGCATTGACGGCGCCATTGACTACTACGGATGGCTGCCTTACCTGATCGCCTACGTCACGCCGGCCGACGCGGTGGAAAGCGTCACTGTCACCACCGACGACTTTAATGCCGAGCAGGGCCAGGCCGGTGGCGCCTCCATCCGCGTGACCACCAAGAGCGGCGGCCACGATTTCCATGGCGGCGGGTGGTGGTACTACCAGGACGCGGCGCTGAATGCGCGCTCCTACCTCAACACTGCGGCGGTGCAGCCGACGATCCCCAAAAACATTAATCAGGAATACGGCTTTAACATTGGCGGGCCGGTCTATTTTCCCAAGATTTTGACCGGCAAGAGGAAGTTGTTCTTCTTTACCAACTTCGACCGTATTACGCAGCGCTCGTTGGCGTCCGCTCCCGAAACCGTTCCCGACGCGCTGATGAATAGCGGCAATTTCTCCGAGGCGGCTTCGGTCGCGACGCTCTACGATCCGCAGCCGCAGGCTACGGGCTGGGAAGGAACTGTCAACCCCGCGCTCTGTCCGAGCCCGGATACTTCGTACACGAACGGATATCTGCAGTACCAGTGCCGGCCCACTTTTACCGCTGAGTATGGCGAGACGGGAGCCAACCTCAACACCATTCCCGCCTCGAGAATCTCGCTCGCAGGCGGAATCATGATGCAGGATCTGGTGGCGATTTCGAAGAAGATTCCTACACCGAGCGCGAGCCAGCTGAGCAGCGTGATGCTCAACGATTATCAGGCAACGTCGACCGTTGCTTACAGCCGCAACGCGTCGGACTCGAAGATTACCTACATTCCGAGCGAGAACACTCAGGTCTACGGCAAGTACGGCATCACGCCGTACACCGACGTCGATCCGCAGGTCCTGGGTAACACACCTTGCACGGGCAGCAACGCTTGTGCAGGCGGCCCCGCGGCTGACGGCGGACAAGTGGGCGATATCGGCGGCCGCGGCCAGAACGCAGGTCTCGGCATCAGCCATGTGATCACCCCGAACCTGGTGGTCGACGCCGATGGCGGCTGGACTCGCCTGTTGACCTATGCGCAATCGACGCTCGACCTCGCGTTGGGCGACTACGGGCTCAACGTGCTCAAGATTCCGGGAACCAATGGCGTCGGCTCGAACTACGTTGGCATTCCGGGGTTCTATCTGACTACGTTCACTGGCCTCGGCAACAACCAGGGCGCCAATCCCTTTGAGTTCCGCGATAACCAGTTTACGGGTGATATCAACATGAGCTGGGTGAAAGCGAAGCATGCCTTCAAGTTCGGGTACACTTACTACCACTTCGATTTGAATCACTTCCAACCCACCAGCGGCGGCCAGCCCAACACCCCGCGTGGCGGATTCACGTTCCAGGGCGGCATGACCTGCGGCACTCCCGCGACGGCAACGGCCGCTTCCTGCAGCCTCGACGGGTATAACTCGCTTGCCGACTTCCTGCTGGGCCTGCCTAACAATGGAAGCGGCCAAGCCATTGGCGACCCCTCGCAGGTCTACAATCCCAATGCTCTGCGCTGGACCGAGCACGGCACCTACGCGCAGGACACATGGACAGTAGGTCCCAAGCTGACGCTCACCTATGGCATCCGGTATGAGGTTTACCCGGCCCCGTACCGCGATCATACGGGCGCATCGGTTCTGCTTCCGCAGCTGCCGCAATCCGCCAACGTGGAAGTGGGCGGCATCAACGGTAACCCACGGAGTGCGGGCATCGGCGCCGGATGGGGTGAGATCGTGCCCCGCTTCGGCATCGCCTACCGCCTGAACGATAAGACGGTCATCCGCACCGGCTTCGGTTTGACGACCGATCCGGATTCCATGCGTTACCTTCGTGACTCGTTCCCTGAGGACCTCGCTCCATCCTACGGAGGTACTGGAAGCTTCACGATTGCTGCTGACCCGGCAAACGGCAACGCGCCCATGAACCTTACCTACGGCATCCCGAATTCCGCCAAGATGGCGCCCAACTATTCAACTGGATTCGCGTCGCTCCCCGTAGCAGGATCGACAAATACGGTGCCGCAGAACTTCCGCCGCGGCTACATCGAAAGCTGGAACTTGGTGGTGCAGCGGACTATTGGGGCGGGCTTTGTGGGCACCGTGGCCTACGTGGGCGATCACTTCGTCCGCCAGCAGGTCAACGTCAACTATCTCAACGCAGCGAATTTTCCGAGCTCTTCCTCGCCGTGCATGCCCAACGGACAGTTCAGCGCAACATCTGGCTATACCGGGCCGTGCAGCTTCACCGCCAACGAGACCATCAACATCGGAAAGCCGTGCGCCCCTACAGTAACGGGCACCGCGCAGGGAACCTGCTATAACACTGGCGGCATCACGTTTGACTTGCCGCTCTGGAGCTCCGGGTACAACGGGTTGCAGACGCAGTTGACGCGCAATGCGGGCAAGAACGCCTCTTTGGGCGTGGTCTACACCTACTCGCACGCTATCGACTACGAAGACAACGGCGCGGGATCTGGATCGGGCGGCACCACGTTCAACTATCCCTCGATGTCCCGCTTCAACAGGGGATCGGCTGGGTTCGATGAACATCACAATCTGCAAGTGTGGGGCGTCTACAGCCTGCCCTTCGGGCCCGGCCAGATGTGGCTGAATCACGGCCTGGCGGGGGATCTGATTGGCGGATGGCAGTTGAGCGGGCAATTCAGCCACTTCAGCGGTTTCCCGTTCTCGGTCAACGCAAACAGCAATACGATCGGGGGGTTTGCTCCCGGCTTTGGGGCCACTTACGCCCAAATGAGCGGTTCCTATAAGCAGTTGGGTGGCCACGCCCAGAAATCTAGTGCGCCGGTAAGTGGCGGCAAGCCGTGGTTTGACCCGACCATTTTCTCAAGCCCAACCGAGTCGGCGGCGGCGCCGGTGATTCCGAATACCGGCCGCAACCAGTTCCGCGGGCCGGGCAATACGCAGACCAACGCCAGCCTGGTCAAGAATTTCCACATTTGGCGCGAAGCCGAGTTCCAGCTCCGGTTCGAGGCCTTCAACGTGTTTAACCACCCGTGGCTCAACGCCCCCAACACGACGGTTGGTAGCGGGACGTTTGGTTACATAACCAACTTCAACGCCTTCAATGTCGCGGCCTTCGGCACAAACGCAGGCTCACGCCAGATGCAGTTTAGCGGGCGCATCAACTTCTAACTGTTTTTCGGATCGATCGGCACGGCAGCTCTTTCGGGGGCTGCCGTGCCGCTTTCCGGGCTCAAACATCGGCGGTTCCCCGCGGGGTCTCAGCGAGCGCACGGTGTGCCGCGGCGGCTCGATTATATTGATTGCAGGAGATCTCTCCAGGGAAAGCGCTGAGTGGAAGAAAAGTTCCGTTGGTAATCCCCTTCACGAAGGCGCTGAAAAATGCATGTGACCGATAAGCCTGCTCGAACGCGCCGCGCCGTGGCATCGAGCGAAACTGCGCGCGAAATCAACCGCGACATCGTGCTTCATGCCATCCACCTGCACCAGCCTGTGAGCCGGGCTGATCTGGCGCGCCTGACAGGCCTGCAACCCAGTACGGTTTCGGTCATCATTGGCCAGCTTATCGACGAGGAATGGGTAGTGCCGGGCAGCCTGGGACGGTTACCGCGCGGGCGTAGGCCGACCTATGTGACGCTGAATGACCGCCACGTTACACTAGCCATCGATCTGCGCCCGGGGAAAGCCAATCTGGCTGTTGTCGACATCAACGGGAAGATCCTGGGCCGCGAGGCCGTCGACTTCGAAATCAAGGCCGGTTCAACAGCTGAAGAAGCCAAAACGGCCATCGCACATATCGCGAGAGCGGCGCGGTCATTGCGCGCGACTTACGGCGACCGAATGTTTCAGGGCCTTGGCGTGAGCGTTTCAGGGCGCGTGGACCAAAGGACGCACCGCCTGCTCTTTTCGCCCAACGCTCCGTGGGGCCAGATCGATCTCTACGCCGAGCTACAGAGAGTTCTGGACACGCCGATTGAAATGGAGAACGCGGCCAACGCCTGCATCGTCGCGGAACGATGGTTCGGCAACTTCGGCGAAGTATCGAACATGATTGCGATTTCGGTTTCGGAAGGTATTGGGGCGGGAATGCTGGTGGATGGACGGCTTGTGCGGGGCCGTGACGACATGGCGGGCGAGTTTGGCCACATGCCGCTTGAAGATAGCGGCCCAGTCTGCGGGTGCGGCAGCATGGGGTGCTGGGAAACATTTGCATCGAACCGCGCCGGGCTGCGGTACTACCGCGAGCTGGCGCCGGAAAGCACGCTCGATTCGTTCCATGAGCTACTCGAGCTGGCATTGCAGGGCGACATCCGCGCGTTGCGCTCCATCGACAAAATGATGACCTATCTGGCGCGAGGGCTTGCGATGCTGGCGGCCGGACTGGCGCCGGAAGTCATCATCATCGTGGGCGATTGCACGGCGCTGTGGCCGCGTATCTGCCCCTTGCTCGAGAGCCAGTTGATTGCAAAATCGTTTACACCGCATACTCCGCGCGTGGTAGCGGCCATGGACGGCGATGCGGCGCGATTGCGCGGGGCCGCTGCGCTGGTCTTGCACAAAGTGCTTTTCCGGCAAATGGATTTCGTGCCGCGCCGCGAAAGCGAGTAGGCCGGGCCTAAACCCGTTCCGGTACGCGCATAGGAGCCTGATTGGCCCATACCACACTGGCCGTGGACATGCGGGAGACTGAGCATCCATGAGAGTGGGATTCATCGGCGCCGGCGGCATCGCAGCCAAGCACGCACAAGCATACAAGAACATCGGCTACCGGATTGCGGCGGTTACTGATCGGACTGAAGAGCGCGGACGCCGGTTCGCAAATTCCTGGGGCGCGGAGTTTGTGGCCACGCCGGAGCAGCTCAGCCAGCGCGCGGACGTAGATTGGCTCGATGTGTGCACTTTCCCTGGATACCGTTTGGCAGCGGTGGAATTGGGCGCGAAGACTGGCAAGCATGTATTGGTGGAAAAGCCGATGGCCGTGGACCTGGAGACCGCGGCCCGGATGATCGATGCGGCGCGCACGGGAGGAATTCAACTCGGCGTGGTGAGCCAGCACCGTTTCGACGACTCAACGCTGTTTCTGAAGCGCGCAATTGCGGCTGGGAGGCTGGGCAGGATATTGCAGGCCGACGCCTACGTGAAGTGGCACCGGACGGACGAGTATTATGCGCGGCCGGTGAAGGGAAGCTGGAGTGGCGAGGGAGGCGGGGCGCTTATCAGTCAGGCCATTCACCAGGTGGACGTGCTGCTGTATCTGGTCGGCGCGGTGGATGAAGTCTTTGGGTATTGGCACCTCGGCGCCACGCACAAGATCGAGTCGGAGGACCTGGTGTCTGCCGTGTTGCATTACTCGTCGGGCGCAACCGGCGTGATCCAGGCGGCGACGGCATTGTGGCCGGGGTATCCGGAGCGGATCGAGATCCACGGAACGAAAGGAAGCGCAATCGTGACGGGAGACCAATTGACGACCTGGGATGTGCAGGATGATGCGGGCGAGGTGGCGCCGATATCGCGCGACGCCAAATCGGGCGCATCGGACCCGATGGCAATTTCGCTCACGCCGTTCGAGCGGCAACTGGCAGACTTCGGAGAGGCATGCAGGGCAGGTCGGCCGCCAGTGTCGTCCGGCGTGGATGGTTACCAGGCATTGCAACTTGTGCGGAGCATCTACACGTCGTGCGCCGAAGGGCGAAAAGTGCAGATCGAGCAAGCTGTTTTTTAGAGAACAGGTTTTCGGCGGCTGACGATTTTGCGCCGCCCAAACAGAGAACTATTGATTTACGCCGCTGGCGAGGAATCCGCCATCGACGGCGAGCACTTCGCCGGTGACGAACGAAGCAGCCTCAGAAGCGAGGAAGATGGCCGCACCGGCCAGTTCATGCGCCTGCCCAAAGCGGTGCATGGGCGTGCGCATGAGAAGTTCCTTGCCGCGCGGCGTTCCCTGGACCAGCGAGCGGTTCAACTCTGTGGCAAAGACACCCGGCGCAATCGCGTTCACATTGACTCCGTTGGGCGCCAACTCAATGGCGAGAGTTTTGGTCAACGAAACCACGCCGGCCTTGCTGGCCGAGTAGGGCGCAACCCCACGAAACGCAACAAAGGATCCGAGAGATGCGACATTGATGATGCGCCCGTAACCGGCCTTTGCCATGCTCGCCGCGAAGATCTGGCAAACGCGAAGCGTGCCGGTGAGATTGGTTTCGATGATGCGCGACCAGTCTGCCTCCGGGGCCTGCAAGACGGGAGATTTGCTGGTGATGCCGGCGGCGTTCACGAGAATGTCGACCTTGCCGAAGGCCGCCAGGACGGCATCGTGCAGGGCCTCGATCGATTGACGATCGAGAACGTCGCTGACCACACGGAGAGAACGGCGACCCATCGCTTCAATCTCGGCGGCGGCTTTCTCAACTTCGGATCGGCGGCGCGAACTGGAGACGACGTCGGCACCGGCGGCGGCCAAGCCCAAGGCCATCGCGTGGCCAAGGCCGGTGGTTCCACCGGCAACCACGGCCACTCTGCCCGACAAATCGAATAAGCTGCGGCGCATTGGTGAGACCCTCTTAAAGATCGAGCCGCGTGACGAAAGCAAAGAATCCGCAATCGAACTTTGACGCGCGCGATCCTGATAACAAGATTACGCTGTCGCCGCACGATTCTTTCGCGGATGAGCACGAGCCAGCGCGTATCCTGTTCGGGTGATGGGTGGGGGCAAGCTGATCAACGGCTTCAGGTGGCTCTTTGACGAGCATCGCGGCCCACGGAGCCAGATGGTTCCGCGGTGGATCTTTCTGCGGGCCCTCGCCCTCATCTACTTTTCAGCTTTCTATTCGCTGCTGTTTCAAATCAAGGGCTTGATTGGTCCCAAGGGCATTCTGCCCGCTCAGGATTATCTCGGCAATATCGCGCAGCAGTTGGGCCTGGAGCGGTACTGGTATGCGCCGTCGCTCTATTGGATCTCATCAAGTTCCGCGATGATGATGGCGGTGACGTGGATCGGGCTGGTTGCATCCTTGATCGCTTTGCTAAATCTTTGGCCCCGCGTGAGCTTCTTTGTATGCTTCGTTTGCTTTCTTTCGTTCGTGGGGGCGAGCGGGACGTTCTCGAGCTATCAGTCGGATGGGATGTTGCTGGAGGCGGGATTTCTGGCGCTGTTTTTCGCGCCGAGCGGGATTTGGCCGGGTTGGGGTGCGGATAGCCCTCCATCGCGCTTGAGCTGGTTTCTGTTGCAGTGGGAGTGGTTCCGGATTTACTTCGAATCAGGCATGGTGAAGATTGCGAGCGGGGACGTGGAGTGGCGAAGCTTCGCGGCCATGGACGAGTACTACCAGAACGGTCCGCTGCCCACATGGATTGGATGGCATGTCGAGCACCTGCCTCATTGGTTCCATGCGGCCACGGTTGGAGGAACGCTGGCTCTTGAGTTGGGCATCGTGTTCATGATGTTCTTTCCGCGCGGGGTGCGGCTGATCCTCTTCTTCATCGTCACTCCCTGGGAGATCGGCGTGATTCTCACCGCCAACTATGCGTTCCTGAATTACCTGGTTCTCTCGCTCGGCTTCCTTCTGCTCGACGACAAGTTTCTGTTGCGATTTGTGCCCGCGTGTTTCCGGCCGCGACAGCCGGAGCGGATTGATGAGCTGCGGCCAGAGACTTTCGAAGAGCAATCACTATCGATTCTTGGCGTGGGCGATGCCACGGTGTCGACGGCGGACATCGAGGCACCTGATCCAGCTCCAAAACAACCTACATTTCTCGACCGACTTGCGTTTTCATTGCGGATTGCCGGTCTGGCCGTTGCGACCTTCATGCTCACGTGGATCGCCTACAACACGACTGCGGAGATGATCGGAATTCCGATGGGCAGAGTTCCGGGCCCCATCAAACCGCTGATCGCGCTTGAACCATTTCGAATCGCCAACCAATATGGGCTGTTCGCGGTGATGACACGCGGGCGCTACGAGATAGAGTTTCAAGGTTCCAGTGACGGCACAAACTGGATCGCGTATCCCTTCCGGAACAAGCCGCAGGCACTGAACGAGGCGCCCGGCATTTATGCTCCCTATCAGCCGCGCTTTGACTGGAACCTGTGGTTTGCGTCGCTCGGCGGATGGCGCGAGAACGAAATTGTGCCGTTGACAGAAGAGCGACTGTTGGTCGGCGACGGCGATGTGCTGGCGCTTTTCCGCGGCGATCCCTTCGCGCAGAGTCCGCCGCGTTATGTGCGCGCAGTGATTTGGCAATACTGGTTTACAACAGAGGAAGAAAAGCGGCGAACCGGCAATTGGTGGCGACGTGAGTATCTCGGGCTGTACGCGCCGGAGTTGACGATGGCCGCCGATGGCCAATTTGCCGTGGTGGCGTGGCCTGAGGAATTGCCGCCGCACGAATGAGGATCGAGCACTGAGAGGAAGAGGCAGCGATGAGCCGTGCATGCGTGATTGGATCGGGCCCCAATGGGTTGGCCGCGGCCATTGTGCTGGCGCAGGCCGGAATGAGCGTGGAGGTCTTCGAGGCGGAAGCCGAACCTGGCGGCGCCGTGCGCACGATGCCGCTGACTTTGCCGGGGTTTCTGCACGATTTCGGTTCGGCAGTTTATCCGTTCGCCGCCGGATCTCCATTTTTTGCCACACTGCCTCTGGCGGATCATGGGTTGGAGTGGATTCACGGAGAGGCGCCGTTGGCGCACCCACTGGATAATGGTTCGGCCGTGGTGTTGGAGCGCGACCTGGCGCAGGCGGAGCGCGCCTTGGGAGCGGACGGCAAGCTCTGGCGTGGCTTGATGCAGCCCGCGGCCGATGACTGGATGGAGTTTGCGGAGGACACGCTGGGCCCGGCGCTTCGCATCCCGCATCATCCGCTGCGCATGGCGCGATTTGGACTTTCGGCGATTCAGTCCGCACAGGGTTTTGCAAAAGGCCACTTTGTGAGTTTGCGTACCCGGGCCATTTTCGCGGGACTGGCGGGCCATTCGTTTCTGAGTTTCGACCAGCCACTGAGCGCGACCATCGGATGGATGTTCGGCATCAGCGTTCACGCGGTGGGCTGGCCGGTTCCGCGCGGCGGCGCGCAGGCTTTGACGAGGGCGCTGATCGGCTACCTGGGATCGCTGGGCGGAACGGTGCACACATCGAGCCGAGTCGATGCGGCCGCGTTCCGTGAATTGGAATCGAGCAGTGACCTGATACTCTTCGATACCGCACCGCGTCAATTGATCGAAATCGCGGGCGAGCGGCTTTCACCCAAATACAAAATCGAGTTGGAGCGGTTCCAGCGCGCGCCGGGTGCGTTCAAAATCGACTACGCCCTTTCGCAGCCGGTTCCGTGGCGTGCGGCGGATTGCCATCGGGCAATCACTGCTCATCTTGGCGGATCGTTTGAGGAAATTGCGGCTGCCGAATCCGAAGTTGCCAATGGCCGCGAAGCCGAACAGCCGTTTGTGCTGGTGGCGCAGCCGACGCTTTACGATCCATCGCGCGCGCCGGAAGGAAAACATGTTCTGTGGGCCTATTGTCACGTGCCCAATGGATCCACGTTTGACATGACGGAGCGCATCGAGGCGCAGATAGAGCGCTTTGCTCCGGGATTCCGTGATTGCGTGCTGGCGCGGCACGTTTCCGCACCAGCGGCGCTCGAAGCCATGGACGCGAATCTCGCCGGGGGCGACATCAGCGGCGGCGCGATGACACTCGGGCAGACGTTCTTCCGGCCGACGACGAGCGGCTATGCTACGAGCGCACCCAAGCTGTATTTGTGTTCGGCTTCGACGCCGCCGGGCGGAGGCGTTCACGGAATGTGCGGCTACCATGCGGCGCGACTTGCGCTGCGTGAGCTAAAGAAGTAGGTGGTGGGTGCTCAGGAAAAAGGAAGGCCGCTCGCCTAACGCGAACGGCCTTGTTCACTCACTGCAGTGTTGCTCCTGAAAACCTGCAACCCAGGAAAAGCGGTGATCCCTAGCCGCGCGCGTAGCTTTCCAACGCGATACGGCTGGGAATCGTAAGCGTGCATCCATGCTGTGCAACCAGGTGGCGGTTCTTGAAGATGCTGAGCGTGCGCGTAACGGTCTCGCGCGATGCGCCGATGAATTCGCCGATCTCTTCGTGTGTCATGGATACGCGGCAGTGTGAAGACCGCTCTTGCTTTTGGCCGGGCTCATCGCTCCAAACCAGCAGCAGGCGGGCCAAGCGCTCGGGTACTGAGGTCGACAGACCGACCATGCGCAACTGTTCGCAGGCAAGGTTGAAGCTGCGGCTGATTTCGCGCGTGACGATGGGATAGACCTCAGGGTGACGGGCCAGGAATTGCAGAAAGACCTGACGCGAGATGTGCGCGATCTTGGCCGGGTAAAGCGTGTCGGCGGTCATTTCATACTCGCCGCCGGAGAGCGTGGACGAAAAGCCGAGCACCTCGCCGGCCTTCGCGATGTGAAAGCTCAGCCGGCGGCCATCGCTCGAGTTGATGGAGAGCTTGACTTCGCCGTCGAGGATCACGTAGATCCCCGATGACGGCTGTGTCTCGGTGAAGAGGACCACATTCGAGGGGTAGGAAGAAGGTGCCAGCAGCGGCTCCAGATCGGCCAGCGCCGCGGCCGGCAATGCCTTAAAAAACTCGCCCTTCCGGTAAGAAGGTACACCCGCGTTGTTCGTTAGATCATGTCCCGTCTGCATCTCAGCTCTCCGTCTCAGCAGGTTGAGAGTCCTTGCGCGTGACCTCTTCGGCAAGATACTCGGTCCAGGGTGTGCCGGTGAGGATCGCGGCTTCCGTTTGAGAGTAGATGGCTCTCAAAACCTTGATCCCGCCGGAGTCGGCATAAGTGGTTCCGCGCAAATCGAGAGACATTTTCTTCTGCGCAAATGCCGGAGCTTTCTCTTCCCACAGGCGGCCAAGCTCGGTGGCCCATGGTCCGGCAATGCGTCCTTCCAGCTTGATGACGATTGCGTTCGATTTTTCTTCAAAAGTGATTCGAAGCACTTGCTGGCTCGTCCTGCGCCACGCCCGTGATAAAGCACGGCGCATGCCAAACTTAGGACGCGCCGCGGCGGTAGCCGCATTGCATTGAATGGAAAGGGATTGGTTGTGCCGGTCTGCCGCGTCGACGGGCGACATTGCGCTTCGTGTGACGAAGCGGCGATGACGGTATTTCGTCACCGAGACTCCATATAGTCGCCGCGCTCGATGCCGAGCTTCTTCATTTTCGAGTTGAGCGTGGTGCGCTTGAGACCAAGGCGCTCTGCTGCGCCGCCGGGCCCGCCAATGATGCCCTTGGCTTCGTGGAGAGCGCGGAGAATATGGTCGCGCTCGGCAGCGTGCAGTGTTGGATTGGTCGCGGCCTCATATTCTTCATCTTCATCTTTCATGGCTTCGAGCTCGGCAAGAGGCACATGGAGTTGCGGTCCGCGCGAGAGGATCACGGCGCGCTCGAGAAAGTTTTCCAGCTCGCGGATGTTGCCGGGCCACTTCCAAGCGACAAGCGCCGCCATCGCCTCGGGCGGGATGGTTTCAATGTTCTTGCCCATGCGCCGCGCGTGGCGCGAGACAAAGTGGCGCACGAGGATGGGAATGTCGGCGATGCGCTCGCGTAAGGGCGGTGCGGAAACGGGGAAGACTTTGAGGCGGTAATAGAGGTCGCTGCGGAATTGCTTTTCCGCGACCATTTGCGCCAGGTCACGATTGGTGGCGGCGATCAGGCGCACGTTCACGGGAATGGACCGCGTTCCGCCGAGGCGTTCGATCTCGCGCTCCTGCAAGGCTCGCAACAGCTTGGGCTGCAGATCGAGCGGCAGTTCGCCCACCTCGTCGAGAAACAGCGTGCCCTCGTGAGCCAGCTCCACGCGGCCGATTTTGCGGGCAATGGCGCCGGTGAACGCGCCCTTCTCGTGTCCAAAGAGCTCGCTTTCGAGCAGACCCGCCGGGATCGCGGCGCAATTCAGCTTGATGAACGTATGCTCGCTGCGCTGGCTCAAGCGATGAATTGCGCGTGCCAGAAGCTCTTTGCCGGTTCCGGTTTCGCCCTGGATGAGGACTGTGGCATCGGTCGGCGCGACGGTTTCAATCTGCTGGAGCACGCTACGCAACCCTGTGCTTTCACCGACGATGTCGTCGAACCGGTGTTCGACGTTAATTTCCTCTTCAAGGTATTGTTTTTCCTGTTTCAGACGGTCGCGCAGCTCCGCGATGCGCCGAAATGCCATGGCGTTATCGACTGCCATCGCCACCTGCCCGGCAATCTGGACCAGCATCTCGACTTCACGATGCCCGAAAGTGCCTTCCTGCCGGCTTACCACGGAAAGCGCGCCAAGCGCCTTGCCTTGATGAACAAGCGGAACCCAGACTCCGGACTGCATTCCCATGCGCTTCAGGTATGCGAGCGTCTCAGGACCAAAGGATGTCTTGGCAATGCTTTCGAGAAGCACCGGCTCGCGTGTGCGGAACGCGACTCCCGACAGCGAGCCATCGATGGGAACGCGCAATTCGCCTTGAAAAGTGTCCGAGCCAGTTCCCCCAAGAAATTGCACCACCATGTCATCTGTCGCTGGGTCATGAAGGACCAATCCGGCGTTATCGTGGGGAATCACCTCGCGAATGGAAGCCGAAATCGCTCCCAGCAACTTCTCTGCATCCATATTGGCCAGGAGCGCACCGCTGAGCTGAAAGATCAAAGCCTCTTCGGCGCGCTTGCGGTCGGTCATGTCGCGGGTGACTTTGGCAAAACCCGTTACATCGCCACTGCTGTCGCGGATGGCCGTGATAACAATGTTGGCCCAGAAACGCGAACCATCCTTACGCATGCGCCAGTCTTCCTGTTCCACGCGGTCGCGTGCCACGGTTTGGCGCAGCAACTCGGCCGGGCGGCCGCGTTCCTGATCTTCTTGCGTAAAAAAGCGGGAGAAGTGGAGGCCGAGGACTTCATCTGCCTTGTAGCCCTTGATGCGTTCCGCGCCGGGGTTCCATGTGAGCACATGGCCATCGCGATCAAGCAGGTAGATGGCATACTCGCCGATGCTTTCGACGATCGAGCGCAGTCGCAGATCGTTGAGTCGCAGTGCCTCCTGCGCTGCGCGCTGCTCGGTGGCGTCGCGGATGAAGCTGACGACGGCCGGGCCGCTTTCAGTCTCCATCGGCTTGAGCATGATGTCGACGGGAAATTCCGTGCCATCCTTGCGCAGGCCGAAAAGATTGAGGGTCGCTCCCATTTGGCGGGTGCGAGGGTGGGCACTGTAATTCTCACGATGACGCGGATGGCCACCGCGGAAACGTGCCGGCACCAGGATTTCGATCGGCTTGCCAATCAGCTCCTCGGCGCTGTAGCCGAACAACTCGTCGGCACGCGGGTTCGCGGATCGCATCACGCCGTCT
The DNA here is from genome assembly GCA_052145255.1 of Occallatibacter sp. Lineage (GTDB taxonomy): Bacteria > Acidobacteriota > Terriglobia > Terriglobales > Acidobacteriaceae > Telmatobacter. The sequence goes on along the minus strand of JBKQOX010000061.1, from coordinate 83,913 downwards.
ACGTCTGTGACCAGAATGGCGTCCGGCGAAAACTCAAACAGTCGCTCAATCGTATTTTGGGCAAAGCGCGGCTCGACGAATTGCTTCGCAGCCGTGTCCTTCCCGGGGGAATCCGAGGGACTCATGTTTTGCAACCGACCTTAGCTGAAAGGTATCGCTTCGGGCGAGCTTCGCGCAACGGCCTTCACTTGAACGCTCAATCATGTTCGCGCGTGCCACCCCCGGTTCAGGAAGGGTGGGCCTGCTGAGTAAGGTAGGCGAGCCATTCATCCAAGCCAGCGCCAGTTTTCGCCGAGGTTTCGAATATGCGGATTCCGGGGCGAATCTCGTTGATGTTTTTAAGCGCAAGCTCGCGGTCGAATCCGCATGGCCCGGCGAGATCAACTTTCGTAATCACGGCCGCATCCGACGAATTGAAAAGTCCCGGATACTTGAGCGGCTTGTCCTCGCCTTCGGTCACGCTGAGCAGCGCGACGCGGATACGCTCACCCAGATCGTAGCTGGATGGGCACACCAGGTTGCCGACATTCTCGATGAAAAGATAGTCGAGTCCAGCGAGCGAGACTTCCTTCCATTCTTCGATGTGCTTCGTGACCATCTCTGCATCGAGATGGCAGATGCCATGGGTGTTGATCTGACGCACGGGCACTCCGCTGGCCGCCAGGCGCCGCGCGTCGTTGTCAGTTTCAAGATCGCCTACCAGGGCCGCGGCCTTTGCACCGTGAGAGCGCAGTTCGCGGAGTGTCAGCTCAAGAAATGCGGTCTTCCCTGTGCCGGGGCTCGAGACGAGATTCAGCACCAGCACTCCGGCTGAAGTGAAACGCTGGCGCAGCCCTGCTGCCAGCTCATCGTTCTTCTTCAGGATTCCCCGCCGAAGCTCAACAATCCGGGTAGTCATAAGTGCTCCTTGACCGGACTCCGCGCGCCGAACTGCGCTGCTCCAGCGTCCGGTTCTTCCAGCTCAATCGATTCGATCTCCAACTCGCGCCCCTGGCGGAGGTCGGCCGCCAACTCGCCGCAGCGCGGACAACGAAAACTTTGCACGCCTTCGATCTGGGAGTCCACACCGCAAGCTTCGCAGTGGAGGATTACCGGCAGTATGTTGATCACCAACTTTGCGCCGGCAACTGGTGACCCTTCCGAAGCCAATTCCCAGCAGAACTGGAGCGAATCTTCAACGACCGAAGCCAGCGCGCCCACGCGCAGGCGTACTTCTTTGACGCGTGCACCGGGGTAGGCGGAGGCCGACTCAGTGACTGTCTCCACAATGCTGGCCGCGATGGAAAGCTCGTGCATCGATTCTTTCTGCAAGATACTACGCCGCCGTCGTCTTTGGCTGCGGCCCCGCGCACATGCGATCAACTGACCCCAAATTGCGAGCCGCAATATGTAAAATGACTGCAAAGGAACTTCCCCTTGCCAGGCAAAATGATACGGGCCCTCACAACTGAGTCGCGCCTTGCCCTGAGCGCGCTCGCGCCCAAGACGCTGCAATCCGAAATCCGCGCCATGACCACCGAATGCGATCGCATAGGCGGCATCAACCTGGCGCAGGGCGTGTGCGATACGCCAGTGCCCGACGTTGTGGAAGCCGCGGCAATCGAAGCCATCCGCGACGGGCAGAACATTTATACGCGTTGCGACGGCATTGCTCGACTGCGCGAGGCCATCGCGGCCAAGCAACAGCGCGACTACGGACTGGATTACGATGCCGAAAACGAGGTGTTGGTCGCTTCCGGCGCGACGGCCGGCCTGCATGCTGCCGCCATGGCGCTTCTCAATCCTGGCGACGAGGTGCTGGTCTTCGAGCCGTTCTACGGCTACCATGTGCACACGCTCGACTCGCTGCGCATGAATCCGGTGCTGGTCGCCTTGGCGGAGCCTGATTGGCAGCTTGACGTGGACGCCATGCGCGCCGCGGTCACTCCACGCACTCGCGCTATTCTGCTGAACACGCCCGCGAACCCGACAGGGAAGATCTTTACTCTTCCCGAACTTGAAGCTGTCGCGCAACTGGCAATCGAGCACGATCTCTTTTTGATCACCGACGAAATCTACGAGTACTTTGTCTACGACGGCGCGCAGCACATCTGCCCGGCCACGCTGCCCGGCATGCGCGAGCGCACGATTGTGCTTTCAGGTTTCAGCAAGACGTTTTCGATCACCGGATGGCGTATCGGCTATGCCACGGCCGACGCGCGGTGGATGCCGACCATGGCGCACTTCCACGACCTGACTTACGTGTGCGCGCCCGGGCCGCTGCAGGTCGGAGCTGCAGCAGGTCTGGAGCAGTTGCCCCCAAGCTTTTACAGGCAGCTAGCCGCCGATCATCAGTCCAAGCGCGGCCGCCTTTCGGGCGCGCTCAAAGATGCGGGCATGGAGCCATCGGTGCCCCCGGGCGCCTATTACATCATGGCCAACGTGGAGCGCCTGCCGGGTAAAACAGCTGCTGAGAAAGCCCGGCACTTATTGAGTTCGACCGGCGTGGCCGCTGTTGCCGGATCGGCCTTCTTCCGCAAGGGGCGCGGCGAGAATCTGCTGCGTTTTTGCTTTGCCAAGCGGGATGACGAGCTCGACGAAGCTTGCGATCGGCTGCGCAAGCTCTAGACGCGCTCCTGCAACGCTCCGACTGTCTACAATCCACCCTGCGCGGAGAGCCACGTCTTCAGATTTGGCTCCTGAAGGCGGCGCAGCTCAACACAGCCGTCGATGCTCTCAAGCGCGTGTTTCAACGCCACGTTGGAGGCTGGAACCGGGTGGGTGGCGAAGAAACTCTTCACGTCATCGCGCGCCTCGGTAGTGCAGAAGCTTCCGGTATATCTCACCAGCAGCGAGCCGAGGTCGGTCGTCAGGTCCGCTTGCACCTGGCTCCAATGGGTCTTGATAAAGCTCCATGTCGCATCGCGGTTCTCGGGAATCTGGAGGCCGATGCCCAGCTGAATTGCGGCGTCCTGATTGCGGACTTTGTTCGAAACAGAGTATTCGAGTGCGCGCTCAAGCAACGCAGGATTGTCAAACCCAACCAGCAAGCGCAATGCGCTCTCCTGCAGCTCGGGATCGGTTGATGTCTCGTAGACTTTCTGCAGCCGATCAAAGAGCGCGGCATCGCCGTTCTCTACAGCGGCTCCGAGAGCGGCCTGCCCAAGCGTTGGGTCAACGGATGCGGGGTCGTCGAGGTACTGATCGGCAAGCTTGCGCGCCTGGGCCCGGAGATCGCTGTTATTGCCATGATCGACCAGCAGTCCGAGAAGTTGTGCGCGCAGCTCGATTGTGCTGGGCGAGTCGCCGAGCAACGGAGCGCCAAGTCTGGCGTATTCGGGCGCAAAGTTGCGCTGAACCCACACAGCCAGTTGCTCACATTCTTTTTTTGTCGAGGCTACTTTATCGGCGATGGTTCCAATCTTTCCCGCGGCGGTCGAAAAGACTTCTGCACTTGGGTCCGACTTGAGAGCGGCCACGAGATTCAGGTAGTCGCCCACGGTGGCTTTATTGGCGTAAACCTGCGCCCACTCGTCGCCGGCAAGGCTGATTCGCTCGGCGGAAGAGAGAGATGATTCTGCGTGAGCGACCAGTTCGGCGTACTCATTTGGTGCATACATACTGCGGTAATAGCCCTTGCCGCCCTCATTGGCAAAGAAGAGGGGGTCGAGCGGAGGCGGGAGGCCCGACGTTTCCGGAGTCAACAGGTCACACGTTGGCCCTTCCGCTGTTCTAAGGCAGACCGGGATTGTCCATTTCTGCGCGGGGTCAGAAGTGATGCTGGGGCCGAGGAAAAATCGCCTCTGCTCGACGGAGACCTTACCGTCAGTGATTGCGCTGAACGTAAGGAGCGGCTCGCCCGGCTGCGCGACAAACGACTCCATGATCTTGTCGACTGGTTTGCGGCTCACTGCCGTCTGCGCGTTCCAGAAGTCTTCCGCGGTGGCGTTGCCGTATTTGTGCGCGGACAAATATGCGTGCACACCTTTGCGAAAAGTTTCCTCGCCTAGATAATTTTCGACCATCAGGAGCACATCGCTGGCTTTGCCGTAGGCGATGCCGTCGAACATCTGGTCGATTTCCTCGGGCGTGTCGGCTTTGGCGCGAATGGCGCGCGTGGTGGGCTGGGCGTCGATATTGAGAGTGCCCTGTTCGTCGCCTGCGACCACTTCGGGAATGTTCCACTCGGGATGCATTGCAGCCACGGGCTTGTTCTCCATCCAAGTGGCAAAACCCTCATTGAGCCAGATGTTGTCCCACCACTGCATAGTGACTAGGTCTCCAAACCACTGGTGCGCCATTTCATGCGCGACAACGAGGCCGACTTCTCGTTGTTCGGCGACCGTGGCAGTCCTGGGATCGAGCAGTAGGTCGGTTTCGCGGTAGGTGATGGCGCCAAAGTTTTCCATGGCGCCGGCCTCGAAGTCAGGAATGGCGATGAGGTCGAGCTTCTTGAGCGGGTAATGAATGCCGAAGTAGCTGTCGTAGTAGTGAAGAACGTACTTGGCGATCCCGAGCGCGTAGGGCGTGAAGTTAACCTTGTCGGGCGTTGCGCAGACACGGATGTCCACATCATCCTGGCGTCCGAGGGTGCACTGGAAGTCGCCCACGAGGAAGGCAACGAGATAGGTGGACATTTTGGGCGTAGTTCCGAAGACCAACGTATGTTTGTCCGCGCCGGGACCGGGCGTGTCAGCCACGATGGCGGAGTTTGAGATTGCGGTGTCAGCGGCGTCGATGACCAGCGAAATGTCGTACGTTGCCTTGAAGGCCGGCTCGTCGAAGCAGGGAAATGCGCGGCGCGCATCGGTGGCTTCAAATTGCGTGACGGCGTAGTTGCGACGGGCGGTTTTGGAAAGATAGAAGCCACGCAACTCGTCATTGAGGATGCCGGCGTAGCGGATCTTGATGGTGGCATTGCCGGCGGGGATGGTGTCGGGAAACGTGAACGTAGCTTGCTGCGTGCCTGCGTCGAGGGTCACCCCGCCCGTTTGCTGAGGGCCGTTAGGGACGATCGTCACTGACAGAAAGTTGATTTCGATGGCGTTCAGCGTAATCGAGTTCGTAGGCTGGGTGATGTTCACGTCGATCGCTTCCTCACCGGAGAAGGTCGCCGCTTTGAGGTCGGGCGTGAGCTTGAGGGTGTAATGCGTGGGGATGACCGTGGTGGGAAGGCGCTGAGCGAAAGTTGGTCGGGGGCTGAAAAGAATAAGAGCTGTAATCGCCGCCGCGGCGCCAACGGTTGCGCGCGCCAAAAGGAAAGTGGAAGTGGATTTCATCGGGAACCTCGCAGATGAGATGCAAAACGGTCGTGCAATTCCTGACGACTGCTGCGAATCTTGCGAAAGCGTCGCGCGAAGAAACTTCGAGCGGCGCATCTCTTGATTCTTGCACGACGCGCTAGCGAATTTGCGCCGGGGCCAACTTGGGCGAGATGATGTGGATGACAAGAAGGGCCAGCGGGTAGGCAAGGCACGCGATGATAAACAGCGTCACATAGCTGTGGGTTTTTTGGACGACGGCTCCTGCGCTGAACAACAGCAGAACTCCGCCAAATGCCCCAGCCATGCCGCCAATGCCGGTTACGCTGGCCACAGCGGCCTTGGGAAACATGTCAGAGGGCAAAGTGAATAATGTCGCCGACCATCCCTGATGACCGGCGGTCGCTAGGCCGAGCAGAGCGACCACGGCCGACAGGTGATGGATAAACGGAGCGGCAAAAATGGGTGCGATGCAAAATACGCAAAGCAGCATCGTGCCCTTGCGGGCCTTATTCGGTGTGACTCCGCGGTTGATAAGGGCCCCCGAAATCCAGCCGCCACCGACGCTGCCAATGATCGAGATGGCATAGGCAAGCATCACCGGAATTTTGCTTTGTGACAGGCTTAGGTGAAAAGTCGTCTGCAGGTAACCCGGGATCCAGAAAAGGTAGAACCACCAGATAGGATCGGTGAGGAACTTGCCGACCGCGAATGCCCAAGCCTCTTTGCACGGGACCACGTGACTCCAGGGAATTTTCTCGATCTTCTCGCCGGGATCACTGAGGATGAGTGCAAGTTCGGCTTTGGAGACGCGGGGTTGCTGCTCAGGCCGGCGATAGATCGCGAGCCAGAACGCAAGCCAAACGAAGCCCATTGCGCCGGCGACAAAGAATGAGCCGCGCCAGGCGTTTGCGGGTCCAAAGACATTCCATTGACTGAAAAGGGCCACGAACACCGCGACCACAACGGGCGCCACCATGTTGCCTACGTTCGCGCCAGAGTTGAAGAGGCCTGTAGCAAGCGCGCGCTCGCGCTTGGGAAACCACTCGGCCACCGTTTTGATGCAGGCGGGGAAGTTGGCAGCCTCGCCCAATCCGAGCAGAAACATTGCGAGGGCGAAACTGGCGACCGAAAACGCCGCGCCCGGCAGCATGGCCGCCACGCTCCACAGGCAGATGGCAATCGCGAACGCCTTGCGCGTGCCGAGCTTGTCGGTCAGGCCGCCCGCGACCAGCATGGCGATGCCATACGCCAATTGAAATGCAACGGTGATGATCCCGTACTTGTAGTCATTAAGGCCCGGAATCACGCCTTCGAGCGTGTTTTTGAGGTTGGCGATGACAGCGCGGTCGACATAGGCGATGACGGTGGCGAAAAACAAGAGCGCGCAGATTACCCAGCGCTCGTAGGTCATTCGGCCCGCGGGAGCCGCGGTGACGGTAGAAATTTGCGGGTCGCCGCTTGTTGAAGACGTCATGCCGGACTCCGGAATAGAGCTTTGTCGCGCTACGTGGTCCGACCAATTATACCCATCATGACAAGGTGCTCGCGCGTCGCGGTCAAACCGCGTCAGGCCACAGTTTTCTTGCGCGGCAGCAGCGAATCGAGCATCAGCAGGCAGGCGCCAATGACGACGGAGGAGTCGGCCACGTTGAAGTCGGGCCAGTGATAAGTGAAGATGTGGACCTCAATGAAGTCGACGACCGAGCCGTAGAGGATTCGGTCGTGAACATTGCCGATCGCCCCGCCGAAAATGAGCGCGAGTGCGACGGTGGTGAGCGTGAACTGATTGCCGATGCGCAGCAACACGACAAAGATGACGACAGCGGCGATGAGCGTGAATGTGACCAGCGCCCAGCGGACGGCGTGGGGCGAAGCCGTGTCCGCGAAGAGCGAGAAGGCCGCGCCTTCGTTGGTCCAGTGGGTAATGCGCAGCACGTGCGGGATGATGGGGATTGCTCCGCCCAGACGGACATGCACGGAGACCCAGTTCTTGGTGAGACGGTCAATGGTGATGACGAGGGCCGAGATCAGCAAGAGCCAGGGGAGACGCTTCGGCCGCGGCCAGTTTGTCAGCCAGCTCACTGGTTGGCCTCCGCCGGCGCCGCGACGCTTTGTGGTGGTTCAATTCCCATCTCGCGCAAGGCCGCCTGGCAGCGCGTGCAGACGTTCTCCCAGATGCCGTAGTTGGAGACTTCGGGCATGAAATTCCAGCAGCGCGCGCATTTGTGGCCGGAGGCGGGCGCCGCGGTAATCGTTGGCTCTCTGCCTTCGACAACGCTAACGCCGGACACGTTGAGGATTTCCTTCAACCCGGCCTCGTGGCGCTTGAGCAAAGCAAGCAACTCGCCCGACTCCGCGATTTTGATCTGAGCTTCCAGCCCTTTGCCGATGAGCTTGGCCTGGCGATCTTCTTCCAGCACGCGCAGAACTTGATCGCGGACAGCGAAAAGGTTCTGCCACTCACCGAGGACAGGCGCCGGATCTTCGGAGAAGATTTCTTCAGGCTCGGGAAACAGCGCGAGGTGCACACTGATTGGCCGGCCTTCGACGGCGGGCAGGTGTTCCCAGATCTCGTCGGCTGTGAAAGTGAGGATGGGCGCGGTTAGTCGAACCAGCGCCTCGGTGATCTGCCACAGGACCGTCTGCGCGGAGCGGCGTGCCTGGCTCGTGGGCGCAAAGGTATACATGCGGTCCTTCAGAACGTCGAGATAAAAGGAGCTCAGGTCCACGATGGCGAATTCGTTTACCGCCTGGTAGACGCGGTGGAACTCGAAAGCCTCGTACCAAGCGAGGATTTTTTCCGCAAGGTCGCGCGTGCGGGCCAGCATGTAGCGGTCAAGAGGCAACAACTCGTTTTCGACGATGCGATCGCGCGCCGGATCGAAGCCGTTCAAATTTCCGAGCAGGAAGCGGAAGGTGTTGCGCAGCTTTTTGTAGAGCTCGGCGCAACGCTGCATCAGGCTCTCGCTGGCAGCCATGTCTTCACGGAAATCGACGGACGCGACCCAGAGGCGAACGATCTCGCCGCCCATGCGGTTGGCAATGTCGACCGGATCGACGCCATTCCCAAGCGACTTCGACATGGCGCGGCCCTGCTCGTCGAGCGTCCAGCCGGCGGTGACGACATGGGAGTAGGGAGCGCGTCCGCGGAGCGCCACCGAGGTGAGAAGGGAAGAGTGGAACCAGCCGCGATACTGGTCGCCGCCCTCCAGATAAAGGCACTCCACGCCCTTCCCCTTTTGAAAGTTGGTATAGGCCTCGCGAAGATCGGGGTCCGCCTCGCAGACGGCCAGCCAACTGATACCGGAGTCGATCCAGACGTCGAGAATGTCGGTCTCCTTGCGGAAAGCGACTCCTCCGCAATGGGAGCATTTGGCTGCTTGAGGAAGCAACGCGTCCGCTTTTGCGGTATGCCAGACTTCCATACCTTCCCGCTCGAAAAGCTCGACAATCCTGCGGTTCAGAGCGGGATCGATCAAGGGTTGATTGCAGGCTTCGCAGAGGAACACTGCGATCGGCACATCCCAGATCTTCTGGCGGCTGATACACCAGTCGGGGCGCGTGGCGATCATGTTTGTAATGCGCTCCTTGCCCCACGCCGGGTCCCAAACCACTTTGTCGATCTCCTCGATGGCGAGCTGCCTGAACGTTTTTTCCTCGTTTTGGGCTGACTTGACGGGTGTTTCGAGGCTGATGAACCACTGCTCCGTGGCGCGGAAGATCACTGGATGGTGGCAGCGCCAGCAATGCGGGTAGGAGTGCTCCAGCTGAGAACCGCCCAGCAGTGCTCCGCGCTCTTCGAGCATGGCGACGATGACCGGATTCGCCTTCCACACATTCAGGCCGTCGCAAGCCGGAGGTTGGGCACTATGCCAGGAATCCGGATCGAAATGAATGTGGCCGCCGGCGTCGACGCGGTTGGTGGGGTCGAGGCCGTAGCGCTGGCCGGTATAGAAGTCGTCCGCGCCGTGGGCTGGTGCCGTGTGGACTGCGCCGGTCCCTGTATCGGAGGTGACGTACGTGGCCAGCACGCCCAGGATGGAGCGCTCAAGAAAGGGATGTTGGAAGGTGACGCGATCAAGCACGGATCCCTTGAAGCGGGCGAGTTCTTTGGTGGGCTCGAGCTTGCAGGCTGCAGCCACCTGTTCGGCCAGCGCCGCAGCCACGATGTAGATCTCGCCTGATTCAACCTCCAGCGCCACGTAGTCGAAGTCGGGATGAAAAGCCACGGCCAGCGACGCGGGCAGCGTCCATGGTGTGGTGGTCCAGATGATGGTTGAGACCTGCTTCCCGGCGAGCGCCGGCGCGACGGCGGCAGGATCGGAGGTCAACCGGTAGCGTACGTAGATCGAGGGGCTGGTGTGGTTCTCGTACTCAACTTCCGCCTCGGCCAGCGTTGTGCGATCGTGAATGCACCAGTAGACCGGCTTGAGACCGCGGTAGACGAAACCCTTCTCAAGGAAGCCGTAGAAGGCCTCGAGGGTGCGGGCCTCGTAGGCGCGATCCATGGTCTTGTAGGGCGTCTGCCAGCGTCCAAAACAGCCGATGCGCTCGAATTGCTCGGTCTGCAGGTCGACATATTTCTGCGCGTAGGCGCGGCAGGCTTCGAGGATGGCCGGCACCGGCATGGAGAGCTTCTTGTGGCCCAGCTTCTCGTCGACTTTGATCTCGATCGGAAGCCCGTGGCAGTCGTAGCCGGGGACGAAAGGGGCATCAAACCCAGCCATGGTCTTGTACTTGACCACGAAGTCTTTGAGACCCTTGTTGAGGGCGTGGCCGAGGTGGATCGGCCCATTGGCGTAGGGAGGACCGTCATGCAGCAAATAGACAGGCCGCCCACGGCCCGCTTTCCGCATCTCTCCATAAAGGTCGAGCCTCGCCCAATGGGCCAGTCGGAGGGGCTCATTCTGCGGCAGATTGGCTTTCATCGAGAAGGCGGTTTGGGGCAGGGTGAGTGTCGCCTTCAACTCTGGCGCAGGGGACATTCGGGCTCCGTTCAGTGATCGAAACTTGTTCAAGAATCAGTGTAAACAAAGGGGTGTCATTTTTCCCGGTAACAAACCGAACCCACTCACCGTCTATTGCGTATGGGAGTCGTGAACAAGGTGAGCTATGGGAAAGCGGAGCACTTGACTTCCAATCCGCTTGGGAACCCAGAGAAAAGCCCGTGCGGCCACGCATATAATGGATTGATGGGCCTGCTGACGGGCGCGCTCGCTTTCGGGCAGGCAGGAACAGCCGGGACGGCACAGGCAAAAAGGCGAACGATCGACTCATGACACCGGAAGAAAAGGACGACCAGGGAGCCTCGGTTCAAGGGACCGGCCACGAGCTGGATTCATTCCTGGGAAAGGCGTTCAAGGAGGAGCCCATCTGGGCAAGCCTCTGGGAGCGCGTCCAGGATGTGTTTTTTCCGGTCAAGCTGCCGCCTCTGGAGCTAACCTCGACACCCATTCCGGTGCCCGATCGGATGGCCGTGAAGGCGAATCCCTGGGCCATCGGGATCTCATCAACTTTGAATATTGCCATCCTGCTGCTGGCCATCTGGCTGGGAATTCGCGTGGTTCATAACATCGTGAGCCCGCCGGTGCAGGCGACGAACATCGATGTGGGCGCCTATAACGCGCCCAAGTCCGACATCAAGGCAGGTGGCGGCGGTGGCGGCGGCGACAGAAGCATTATCGAAGCCAATAAGGGCAAGCTGCCCGAGAAGGCGAAGGACACGATAACGCCTCCGCAGCCTCAGACGATTGAAAAGCCCAAGCTACCCGATCCACCGACCATCAACGTGCAAAAGGACATTCAACTGCCTGACAACATGAATATGCCGATGATCGGCATGCACTCGTCGGCCAATGTGACCATTGCGTCGGCCGGCTCTGGAAACGGCGCGGGCATGGGTACGGGCCACGGCGGCGGCATGGGACCGGGTGGCGGGAACGGATACGGGCCAGGCGAAGGCGGCAACTATGGTGGCGGACTTTATCAAGTCGGCGGCAGGATTTCGGCGCCTGAAGTGGTTCACAGCGTGGAGGCCGAGTTCTCCGATGAGGCGCGGCGCGCCAAGTATCAGGGCGTTTGCCTGATTTCGCTCATCGTCGACGCGCAGGGCAATCCGCAGGACGTCCGCGTTGCTCGGGCGTTGGGTATGGGACTCGATGAGAAAGCCATTGAAGCCATCCGGCAATACAAGTTCAAACCGGCCATGAAAGATGGCAAGACAGCCGTGCCCGTTCCGATCACGATCGAGGTGGATTTCCGGCTGTACTGAGGCTTGAGACTTTCAGAGAACCGAAGAGCGGAGCGGAATTTGCTCCGCTTTTCTTAGGGGATCAACCAATCGCCGTCGTCTTCCAGGAGTTCTTTCATGGCGGCGCAATCGGCGGGCGCGTGCGAGCAGGGCGCCACGTCGGGACCATCCACGGCGCGCATGACGGTGACAAACTGTTCGTTCGTCTTCATGACTTCGTCATGGCACTTTTTTGCCACGGCCATCAACTGTTCCCAGGTGCCCTCAAGGACCGTCCCCTTGTTCTTCGTCTGGTGATAGAGGCCGCTGGAATCGATGATTTTCCCCAGGCCCGCTGCGGCGTCGCTCACATGAGGGCTCTTTCCCTTCGGCAACACACTCAACTCGAGAAGCATGGACGCATCCCTTTCGTAGTCTTCCTCTTTATCTGATACAACGCGCGCCAAACCAAGGCCGTGATTTGGCATACACGCGCGTGTGACAACCCGCACCGTGAAGAATGCCCGTTGAGAGGAACCCTATCCTGGTGCATCCCTTTGGCCGCCTCGTACCTCCGAGGCCGGAAGGGAAAAAGGAAAGGGTGCGACATGGCAGGACCGGCGGTGATTGAAGCAGGACACGAACTTGGGCACGGGGCAGAGGTCACGCACCGGGTTGCATTTGACCTGGCAGAGCTGACGAGGATGTACGATTTCTCCGGGCGAACGATTGCCATCACCGGTGGCGCAGGCATCCTGGGCAGCGAAATCGCTGGCGCGCTGGCCGGCTGCGGCGCGCAGGTGGCCATTCTCGACGTGAATCCCGCGGCGGGCAAGGCTGCGGTTGAGCGGATGGGTGAGCATGGAGAGCAGGTTTCGGTTTTTCAGTGCGATGTGCTCAACCGCGACAGCGTGGCGCAGACCGCGCAGGATGTTGTGAAGCATCTGGGCAAGCTGGATTGCCTGGTGAATGGCGCGGGAGGCAACAAACCCCAGGCCACGACCAGTGGCGAACTAAAGTTCTTCGATCTGCCGGCCGACGCGCTCCGCTGGGTCTTCGAGCTGAACATTCTTGGGACGATTTTGCCCAGCCAGGCCTTTGGAAAAATCATGGCGGCCCAAGGCTACGGCACCATCCTGAATATTTCCTCAATGAATTCCTTCCGGCCCCTCACGCGCATCCCGGCTTACTCGGCGGCCAAGGCAGCGGTGAGCAACTTTACGCAGTGGCTCGCGGTGCACATGGCGCAGGAATACTCGCCGAAGATTCGCGTCAATGCCATCGCGCCGGGATTCTTCCTCACCAATCAGAATCGGTTTCTTTTGACGGATAAAGATACTGGCGAGCTGACCGCGCGCGGCAAATCGATCGTCGGGCACACACCCATGGCGCGATTTGGCGAGCCGGAAGACTTGTTTGGCGCGGTGCTTTGGCTGCTATCGCCGGCTTCCGAGTTCGTCACCGGCGTGGTGGTTCCTATTGACGGTGGGTTCTCGGCATACAGTGGCGTGTAAGCCGCCGCGTCTGTGCGGCGATCATAAGAAAATCACGGCGATTGAGTTGAATGTCCGAGTGAGTTATGGTGCGCCCGGAGAGATTCGAACTCCCGACCTACTGATTCGTAGTCAGATTCCCTAGTTTTTGGCGTTGACACGAAAGAAAAGACTTCCCGCGTATCACTATGATTCCTCTTGACATATAGTGCCGGTCAACTGACAATCAGAGACACACACGGCCACTTGTGACCGCATTTTGTTGACACAGTGTTGACACGGAGGGCGCATGGGAAAGCGGATTGTCGAGCAAACTATCAAGCGAATGAAGGCCCCGGAAGAGAACAGCCACATCGAATTTGACTCCGAAATTCCGGGCTTCGGCGTGCGGATCACAGCGGCGGGAGTGATTAGTTTCATTCTCGATTATCGGACGGTGCACGGAAGACGGCACCGCCGTTACACCATCGGCGGACATCCCGAATTGACTGTGACGGCCGCTCGCATTGAAGCAAGCGAACTTAGGGCCAAGATTCGCAAGGGCGGCGATCCAATGGAAGATCGCAATAAAATGCGCAGTGAGCCCACCATGAATGACCTAGTGACCGATTACAAAGAGAGCGAAAGCTTTCAGCGGTTGCGTCCGCACACGCGCAGAGACTATGAGCGAATGCTTGACAAGAAAATAATCTCCAAACTCGGAAGCCTTCGACTGAACGCCATCGGGAAGCGCGATATTGAGCGGTTGCACGCATCTTTGAAGGCCACACCCTATCAGGCTAACCGCATCCTGGCGCTACTCTCCAAAATGTTTAACTATGCGCTTGAAGCGAAGCGGATCGCAGAGAATCCCGCCCGTGGAGTCAAGAAATTTTCGGAAGAGAAACGCGAGAAATGGCTGTCAGTCGAGCAAATACAGCGATTCCGCGAAGCCTTGGACAAGTACAAGGATCAGAGCGCGGCCAATTGCTTGCGGCTTCTCCTGCTCACAGGTTCGCGCGCGGGCGAGGCACTCCGGGCCGAATGGCAGGAATTCGATTTGACCCGTGGAGTGTGGACAAAGCCGAGTCACCACACAAAGCAGAAAAAGACAGAGCATCTCCCCTTGAGCGAGCCGGCTATGGAATTGTTGAAGAGCATGAAGCCACGCAACGCGGCCGGCCCGCTGTTTCGAGGCACACAGGCCAAAGGTAAAGACGGCAAAAGAACCGGCGGTGAAAAGCGCGTCTCACTAAAGCGGCCTTGGCTTCAAGCGTGCAAAGCGGCTGGACTCGTAGAAACCTACACGGTGAAGGGCAAGCGGGGAAAAATGCTCACGCGATACAAGCCCATTGTGCGGCTCCACGATCTACGGCACAGCTACGCTTCGCATCTGGTTTCTAACGGCGTTGGCTTGCAGGTAGTCGGCAAGCTCCTGGGCCATGTACAGGCATCAACAACGATGCGCTATGCCCATGTGCAGGATGAGGCACAACGCGCCGCAACGAATCAGCTTGCGAAGATCATCGCTTTTGAATCGAGAAAAACCGCATGAGCGCGGCACATAGCGCAAAGCGATGGCATCGCGGGCCAGAGACTCCGATAGCGCCCGATTTCGTGAGTCTGTCGATCCCTGGCCCTTCCAGCCACGCTGACGGGATTCGCAAAGTGTGCGAAGCCTTGTGCTGGCGGGTCGAATCTATTCCGCCGCAATTAGAAAAGAAAGTGCTCATTCGGGGCAGAGCCATTTTTGGGTCAGCGTCGAAATACTTCGACGGCATAACTCTGGACAATCCGAATCTATATTGGAGTTGCAGCGATGGAATCCTGTCTTTCAGAGAAGGCTCACCCAAACAACTAAACGGACCAAAGGTAATCGTAGGGCCGATAGTGTATCGAGCGAAGCAAAGCGCAAAGCTCGGGCCGAAAGGACGCCGGATTCTATCGAGGCATGAATGGCTCTCTGTCGCGCGCGAACTCGATAGCCTATCTCCGAAGTTAGACCCGCTTGATTGTCTTGAGCCATCACAGAAAACAGTGTTGTGCGATTACAACCGCTCGGGCCAAAGCGTTCACATTCATACGTGGTATGGTGCTATCTCGGGCGAAGACCGTCAAAAAAGCAAGGTTCGCCGCGCCGTCCTGCAATGGCTCAATCGCTGTGCGGCCGATTATGCGGAGACTCAACCAAAAGCGGACTACTGATAGGTAATCAGCGGATCACTTCGCCATTTTTATCGTGCAATGCCCGCTATTTATAAGGGTTTGATGATTCTCTCATCCTCTCCAAAATAGAGCCGAGTCAACACAGTGTCAACAAGGCCAATAATCCGTGTCAACAAAATCACCGAAACACATCGAAGATCGGAGGATCGCTAGAAATGGCCTCACAAGAAAAGCATTACATCGAACCGGGCGATATTCTGTCGCTGCGCTTCGATTGCAAGCACGAAGAATGCAAGGCATCGTTTGCCCTGCCTCTGACGCAGGCTAAGACGAAAGGTATCGAGAAGCTACTCTCGAATTGTCCGGTGTGTCGGAAAGAATGGGCCGGAAAAGAGAACGGCGCAAATGTCCCGATGATCCGTGAATTCGTAGAGAAGCTATGGACCCTGAAAGGGCAGGCTCAGTTAGCAGCCGATTTCAATTTTCAGCTCTATCTTGAGATTGCGCCGGACGTTAAGAAATAGGACAATGCAAAGCCGGAGAGCGGATGCAATCGCGCCCCGGCTAGGTTGCGGCAGATCGGGCCGTGACCGTTAGTAAAACAGCCCATGATCCTCCCGGTGAAGTTTGTCGGGATCGACTGGCGGCAATGGTTGTCCGTCACCCGCTGGCCCGCTTGTGGGCGCAATCTTCGCGGTGTCCACGGTTGGAATCTGCCCCATTCCGCCGGGTATGGGGTTGCTCTGTGGAATTGGTGCGTTGCTCCGTGCGAAGCCCGCCGCCGCCTGCTGTCCTGTTTCTTTCATGGTTGCCATTTGTTAGCTCCTCTCGGTTGATGGTTGACGGTTGACCGTATCCACATTTGTAGTTCGATACGACACGGATACATTCTCCCTGGCCGCAAGCCTTGCCGCACACCGCCGCGTCGCCTGGCTCAGACGCGCATCGGCGCGAAGTGATTCGGTGTTGACCGGCAAGCGGGCGCGATGCTGCGCGGACTTAGACCGCGGAGGCTCTTCGACTACTCGATCGAAACCGCCGAAAGTGAGGTCATGGACGACGTAACACGCCCTCAGCCCGTGGTTCGCAACTTGGCAGGCTGGCGAAAAGTAGCAGATTCCGTTTTCGTCCGGCCTGCCTGCGTTCAGGCAGATACAGCCGCGCTTCACGGGCATCGAAAAGATGCGTTCCTCAATAATCGTCTTCGATTCCTCTTTCCAGCCCGGTTTCATGCCAACACCTCCATCCGAAAAAAGCAGGGGGAACGGGAAGAGCCATTCCCCCGGTTGGGCAAGCGAAGCGGGGACAGGAGAGTACCCGCCCGCGCCCAACTCATCGAAGCGAATCCGCAGGCTCGCGCGTGGCCGCCCGGCGAGTCACTGGATCGGAGCGCAGGGAATTATTGCTGCTTAATTCCAGCGTGACGCCGTTCAAAGTCTGCTGTTTCCATTCCGTCTTTGCGGGCTGTGGGTTCATTGCGTCGAATTTCCTGCGCAGCTCGCCAACCCGGTTACGTGCGAGGAGTTCTGGCCGCGACTGACTATCGAGTGCCTCTACCGCCGCGCGTCTCTGGCCTTGCAGATTCAGGAGCACGGCAAAGACTTCGCCGTATGCTGTCTCCGCCGCGCGCTGCTCTGCGAGGAATGTTTCAAGATCGGTATTCCACACTTCAGGAGCCTTGTCGCCATAGCGGGGACCGCCCTGCGGACGGTTATGTCGGTGCATGTCGATCTGTTGAGCGGCGCCAGCCTTGCGCGTGCTGGCCTGAAACACAACACTGGTTTGAGCCTCAACTTTGCGGTTGATTTCGTCGAAGGCAGCTTGTGCCGTTTCGCATTGCTCCAATAGAGCGCCGTGCGCGGCCTCGGCCTGGCGCAATTCCTCTTCGGCAATCGCGCGCTCTTGCGCCTGTACCTGGCCTTGCAGATCGGCCAGCCGCGCGCGTGCCTCTGCTAGATCGATCGGCGCGGCAATGATGGCCGGGCCGGTTTCGGTGATTGTCTCGTGTGTAGCTTCCATTGCTTTGCTCTCCTTGTGTTGCGTGTGTTATTGAATTTCGGTTGATTGATAGACGGGCCCTGGACTCCGCAGTATCTCCCACGCGACTGCGATTAAGTTTGAAGTCCCCGCCGGCAATGATTCCTGCGCTTTGAGCCGGTCAAGCTCCGGATCCAAAACATGCGCCGGGCATGGTAGGCCGTGACTTAGATAGTGTTCGCGCTGCATGGCAGCTCCCACTAGGCCCGCTTCGTCCACTACATGAACGCGCGTTTCCAGCGTCAAAATTCTCTTTTCCAGATCGCCTAATCTCATTTCTGCAAACTCCTTTCGAGTCGCTCTAAGCGTTCGGTTAAGTCTTCGATTTCATGCGCTCGCAGAGCTAATTCGATAATCTTGGTTGCTGCGCTGACACGGGCCGCAGGGCTGAATTTCTTTACCTTGCCGCACACCTTGCCTTGGAAGAAAACGGGTTCAGTCCATGAATCGCCGGTAGCGACTACCTGGGCCAATGCAGCGACAGCCGCGCCCGATTCAGCGCGCAGCCGCGCCGTCGCTTGCCCCAGTAGCGCCCGCTTCACTTCTTTGTATTGCGCCTGAAATGCTTCATGCTTTTGATGCCGCATCAAGGTGCGCGGGTGACAGCCGAGAACCTTCGCCGCATCTTTCAGCGTGCGCGAAGTCAAGAGCGCCAAAATCATGCGTTCAATCTTCCGGTCCTGGCTTGGCGTTATCGCTGTCACGGTTTGCCCTTTTGTGTCATTCGCGGGACCAGCATCAGCGCCGCTGTGTCGATCCATTGCGATGTGTGCGATGACCAGTAGCATTTCGCTTGCCCGTCACGCATGGCGATCACCGTTCCGTGAATCCCCGGTACATCTTTGCGGCAAACACGGTCCCGAATCTTCATTACTCTGCCTCCGGCTCGAACCAGGAATCTGTTTCCGCCGCGATCCGCTGCGCTGCGTCATAATTCTCAGCGTCGCTTGCGGCTAACCATAATTCGGCCGCAATCTTCCGCAGCCGCTCTTCCCGAACCCCAGCCAAGATGTAAGCGCGCCACGCGGCCCGCTGCTCTGCGCTAAGGTCGCTCATCTCAATTCCTCCGAAAATAAATTCCTTGACAAGGAAGAAATCCCTTGCGCGCGGTTCACCTTCGTAGTGTTGACACCATGTTGACATAGATCAGAATCTTCAAAGGGTAATTGCGGTAAAGTATTGAGAATATGTGTGTTGTGTTGAGATTCTAGATAGCGGTTGTCTGATGCTGTATCAGTGGGCCGTGCCTCTGCGGTTTCTTCCTTGGCCAGCTCCAAGCTTTCAAGGCGATGCCTGCTCCAGTAGTCAAGATCACGCCAGTAAACGACCAGCTTTCCTCGTTCGACGCGGACCACGGTTCCCGGCTCTCCGGCGCGGCAAGCCTTCAGATAGACTTTCGTGCCAACCGCAATTATTCCCGGGTCAATGGCGCTCATTGGACCCTCCGACGCGAACAGAAAATGTCATCTATCGGGATCGTGGCCAAGATTTGTTGAGAGCTTTCTTTCGCGCCTGAAGCCTCGAAGGTGCTCACAAGGTGCTCACACACTGCCGTTTGAGCACCTTCGTAATCTAAAAGACTTACAGTATTTTTGTTGAGCACCTTCGGCGCGGGTTGAGCATCTTCGAAGGTGCGCAATTCTGCGAAGGTGCTCACGTTATTTGTGTGCGCATCTTCGGGAGAACCGTGCGCACCTTCGGGGAGAGCCCACAGCCACGGCCCGGACATTGTGGCTTTGTAGGACCGGACCCTAAGTGCATCTTTGGCGCGCCGCAAGGTGCCGTAGGTAATGCCGGCGCCGTCCGCCAGCTTGCGCACTTCTTTCTGTTCGCGGCCGCCATCTTTCAAAAGATCGGATAGCCATTGAATAGCGTCATCGCGTGCGCTTCGATCCTCTGGGGCATCTGGGGCGGCCAATAAATCGGATGCGGTAATCTGACTTTCCCCTGTCCAGGTAAAGCGGCCTTCGCCGTCGATTGAATACCCGAGCGCGCCTCCGATGCGGCCCACGTTGCTTTTGATATGAACCAAGGCGCGCGCTTCGGGGTTGTCGGGAAGCGAACCCGCCAGCAATTCAGAGCGAACCGCGCCGCTCAAGTCGATGGACCCCAAGCCCCGATGAATCGCCTTTCCCCCAGACTGCTTTGAAAGATGCCGGAGCAAGAGCACGGCACAACCGTGCGACTCAGCGAGTTTCGATAGACCATCCAATACCGGGCGGGTTTCGTTGCTTCGATGAAGGTCCACAGTCGAGCCGAGATAGGATTGAATCGGGTCTATGACAATCAGCCGCGCGCCGGTCTCAGCGATGGCCGCTTCGAGAATGGGAATATCTGCGAGCGTGACAGCTCCCCGTTGCTCTTCGCCATCTTCGGCAAAGAGTGTTCCCTTGAGCACAAAGAAACGCGACGCATCACCGCCGAGAAGATCGAAGCGCGGGCGGATTGTCTCAGCAATCGGGTTTTCGATACTGAGATAGAGGGAATTCCCCGGCTCCACAATCCGCCCGTCACGTAGCTTTCCCCGCGAGAGATCGGCGCACACGGCTAAAGCGATAAAGGATTTTCCCGCCCCCGGATCACCGCTAATCATGGAAAGCATTCGGGCCGGTATGAACGGCCCCCACAGCCAATCCACACGGCGCGCCGCCACATCCGCAAGCCGGATCAGATCGGGCTTTAGAATCGGGCTTTCTTTCCTTCCGTTTTCTGTGTTCGGATAGCGCGTTGGTATGTCATAAGCAATCGCCCGCACTTTCGCATCTGGCAATGGCGGGAAACACTTCGCCGCATTTTCTGCGAGCAACGCGGCCTCGATTGCGGCCGGAGTCATGCCCCGTTTGTGCATGGACCCGGCAAGCGATACCAGGCGATTCGTTCTCTTCCCTTTGCCGATAGGCTCGCCCGCCACAGTGTCCGCCACCGCTACGCTTTGCCTGCTCTCTGCGCCGTTCGCCTCTTGAATGAGCGTTAGCAGCCATTGCGGAACAGGGGCGAGCCCTTCGGCTGGCTGGTCGCTTTGATAGCGGGCTCCGCTAGAGTGAATCGACGGCGCGGCAACCACGTATCCGCCGGCCCCGCGAATGTCGAGCCCCGCTCCAATCTTGCCCGCGCTATTGCGAACGTCCAGGCCGGCCGGATGTTGAAAGTAGACATGCGCTCCGCGTCCGGTAGTCACGCTGTAGGTATCGGGCAATCGCAAGCCCTTGCCCTCGAATTCAATCAAGGTTTGCAGCCCCGGTTCGCCGTCCACATCGAGAACGAGAATGCCGCTTTCCGGTCCGGTCACAATGCCGATATTTGCGGCCGGCCATTGCTTCCACCATTGCCGAATTGTGCCAGCCTCGCGGCTGGCGTCTTTCAATCCGTGCGCCGTCCGGGGATGCTTTGCAGGGCTTGCGCAGTCAGCGCGTCCGCAAGAGCAGCCAGCTTTCGCTGGCGAATGGAGCGGAACTACAAACCAGCCCCGCTCTGCGTAGTCGAGCGCTGCGCGCAAGAGATCGGGCGATCCGGTCACTTACGCGCCTTTCTCCGCTGGCCGTCCTCACGGCTCTCCAGCCACGCGCGGATCGCGGTGCGCCTGTAAAGAATGGTTCTGCCG
The DNA here is from genome assembly GCA_052145255.1 of Occallatibacter sp. Taxonomy (GTDB): domain Bacteria; phylum Acidobacteriota; class Terriglobia; order Terriglobales; family Acidobacteriaceae; genus Telmatobacter. The sequence continues at coordinate 63,165 of JBKQOX010000061.1, read as the reverse complement.
ATAGAAACTCTTGGCGGTCCCATTCGCAAGGTGTGCCACCTGTGAAGAGTTCTCGGGCTGATGTTTAGCTCCCGCGCGAGATCATCCGGCGCAACAAACTCGCCAGCAAGTAAGCTCGCCGCAGCTTCGGGGTGATTCGGTGTCATGGTCGCTGTTTCCATGCGCACACAATGACACTGGCGCTAACAAATTGCGATGTTCGGGGAAGAGCGACGGGAATACAGCGGACATTTCAGAGCACGAAAACCCGCATCAGACGCGGGGATCATTCCGGCGCAATAATTGTCCGCCGAATCGGGACCGGACAAGGGCGCCGGTCCAATCTCGCAGTCTCGAACTTTGTTGACATGGTGTTGACACAGACAACGAAGCCGAGCGCGTTGATTTTCGCTCGGCTCATAATCAATTGACTTTATTGGATTTAATGGTGCGCCCGGAGAGATTCGAACTCCCGACCTACTGATTCGTAGTCAGTCGCTCTATCCAGCTGAGCTACGGGCGCACTCGTGATGGCTTCAGGACGAAGCCCACGGACCTTTGTCAGAGTATCAAGGCCAGAGCGGCAGTGCAAGGCTAGACCCGCGGCGCAAAAGTTGGCCGGCAGGGCAAGGCTCGAGCGGTGGGGCAACGCGACTACGCTGTCGGCGGAGCTGCTGCGGCCGGTGCGGGCGCCGGAAGAATCGGCTCGCTCTCGGCGACGTCCGGGGCGATTTCAAGCCCTGTCTCGCGGACCAGCTTTGTGACTGCGGCGGCGTTGAGTCTCGTGGCATCGTACTCGACGCGAAGAGTGCGGGAAGCACCATCGAAACTCAGCTTCCGAATGCCGTACACATCGCGCGCGTGAGCCAGAGCGGTCGCGACCTGCTCTGTCGGCGCCGTTGCGTAGCGATAGACGATGTCCACTGTGGTCATAGCCACAGGATAGCAGTTAGTAATCACTCCGAGTCATAACAAGACGGAGTCCTTCGTGCTCGTTCACCAGCGAAGCTTGATTGGGACCGGTGACGGTGAGATGGTATTGAACCGGAGGGTCATTGAGCGTGCGCGGTGGATGAGCGCGTCGGTGACTCACCTGAAATGAGAGCGTCGTGCCATCGAGATGCATCAAGAGCATCGGCTCTGGGAGACCTGGAGATGAGGTCCAGGGGTCATTCACCGTTTTGCGAGTGTGGAAGTAGAAGAGCACAGCTCCCGACAGTTCGCCGCCCTCATCCGTTACCACGAGTGTTACAGCGGGCATCCCGTCCATCTGTCCGCGCCAAACACCGGTGAGCCGCGAGAGATCCGGCTGTGGCGTCTGCACATTGCTGCTCTGGCCAAAGCCGAAGGTGACGGCCAGCAACAGAACGAATGTCCCAAACACTGTTCGACTCATCATCGTCAGCTCCAATTCGCTAAAGGCCTTTCACGAGCTCGACAACCGGCGCGTCCGCGCCACAGTTGACGCAGTGGATGGTCGCCTTGTCCGTCGCGGTACGCTTCACTTCAAAACTGGCCACGAAGCTCGACCCTTGAGGCTTTTGCATCTTCACCTGAAACGTGAGCGTATTGCTGTCGGCGATGGGGTTCATCAGCACGTGCGGCTCGCTTGCAATCACCTTTGGCGTTCCGCTTCTGTCGCTCACCATGTCCAGCACAACTGTTCCGCCCAGTTCGCCCGTATCCGTAGCGAGTGTCAAAGTTCCGGTGGGTTGTCCCCCGGCATTCGCGTGCCAGATCCCCACCCAATCTTCGTTCGTCGTGGTTTGCGCCTTCGCCGTGGAGCACAGAACAATCGCAAGCACTGCTACTTTGATTCCTCTGCAATTCATTCCATCCCTCCGCTTTTTTGAAAGTGCTAGCTCCGATCGTTACGACTGGTTGTTCAGCGCCATTGCCGCCAGTGACCCGCCCAGTCCCATCGTCTCTACGGCCGACGACGGCACGATCACCATCGACCCGCGTTCCTTGATTGCCTCATACAGCATGTTCATGGCGCGCAGATGCAGCGCCACGGGATTGTCTTTGTATGTCTCGGCAGCAGTGGCAAACTTGTCTGCAATCTCCGTTTCTGCGGTTCCCAGAATGACGCGGGCGCGGCGCTCGCGCTCTGCCTGTGCTTCGCGCGACATCGCATCCTGCAAATCGGGAGGAATCTGCACGTCGCGGATTTCGACCGACTGCACCGTGATGCCCCAGGGACTGGTCTTTTCATCGAGGATCTTCTGCAATTCCTGGCCAAGCGTCTCGCGCTCGGCCAGGGCCTGATGGAGGTCATGACGGCCAATCGACTCTCGCAGCGCGGTTTGCGCGCTCATCGTGATTGCATCGTCGTAGTTCTCAACCTCAAGGATCGCTTTCTCTGCGTTCCATACCATCCAGAAAACGATGGCATCGACGTTTACGGGGACAGTGTCGCGCGTGAGCGTGGTTTCAGCGGAAACGTTCGCCACACGGACACGCTGATCGACGATCTGGCTCAGAGTCTCGATGACGGGAACAATCAGGAAGATCCCCGGCCCAAGGAGGCCCACATAACGACCGAAGCGTAACTTGATTGCCTTCTCCCATTGGCGGACCACCTTGATGGCAAAGAGAAGATAGAGACCAACCAGCGCGCCCGCGAGGGCTGGGGCGGGGTGCCGGGTGAACACCGTGGCGAGCACGCCTGTAACGAAGCAGACCAGGAATGCGGCAACGGCAACTCCATTGAAGTTCTGAGTGGTGATTTTGGGCGTCATTCTTTCTCCTTCGGGGCTGGCCCCATGGGCCATGCCCGCAACTGCTCCACGAGGTCTTCGATGGTGAAACCTGCGGCGCCGGCGCGCGCGACTGCGTCGGCAACGATCTGTCCCAACTGCCGCTCCCGCTCCGCATTTGCGTGAGGAAACTTCTGAGCACTGATAAACGTGCCAGTCCCCTGGTGCGTCTCGAGCAGTCCGCCCAATTCCAATTCCTTGTAGGCACGGACCACGGTGTTGGGGTTGATGGCCAGGTCTACTGCCAGTTGGCGAACCGTGGGGAGCTGGTCGCCAGTGGCCAGCGCGCCGGATGCCAGGGCGCCGCGGATCTGATCGATGATTTGCCGGTAGACAGGCATCCCGCTCTGGAGGTTCAGCAGGAAGTGGAAGGCCGGCTTGGAATGGCTGCTCACAATCAAAGAACCAATGTACTATAAGACTAGTACACTAATGCATTTGTTTTGTCAATCCACATTTGCGGGGGATTTTCAGTGAGGCGGGTCTGTCTCAAAGGCTATTGAGGTAGCCGACAATTTCAGCGCTGGTCCATTCCTGCGGGCCCACGAGCTTGCTGCGTATGATTCCCTGGCGGTCGATCACATAGGTCTCCGGCCACATATCGGTGTGATACAGATTCGCAGCTGACTGCGTTGGGTCGCGGACGGTGATCAGATCAACATGATGGCGGACGATAAAAGTCGAATATGCGGCGGGATCGTCATCGATGCTCACAGCAAGAATGACGAGATTGGGGTCTTGATGGTGGAGCGCGAGGAGCGAAGGCAGTTCCTCGACACACGGCATGCACCAGCTGGCCCAGAAGTTGAGCAGGACGACCTTGCCGCGATAGCTTGCCAGGTGAACAGTTGAAGTGCCGTCGGAAACGGTGAAATCGGGAGCAGGCTTGCCGGTTTGCGCCGGATGCGAACCGCGATTGCATGCGGGCAGGAGGGCTAGCGGAAGCAAGAGCGCGAGGGCAAGGTAACGAGGAAACCGCACATCCTTATAATACGGAGCGTAAGGCCGGAAGAAAAACGGTGCGGTGTAATGAGCAGGGATGAGGCTGAGCGAGGCGGTACGAGAACGTGGAAACCGGTGCTGGGCCTGGCCGATCCTGCGGAAGACTCGCCCCCTGTTAGAGATTGGCGCGACTGGGCGGGCAAAACCGCTCCCGGAACGGTCTTCGACCAGCCGGAACCAGAGGAGCTGATCGAGCTCACGGTTATTGTTCCAGCGCGAAACGAGGAAGATTGCCTGGGCGAGTGCCTGCAATCGCTGGTCAACCAATCGGAAGACATTTTGGAGTTGGGCCGCGACTGGGAACTGATCGTCTTGGACGATCGCTCGACCGACCGGACCGCCGAGATCGCGCGCGGATTTGCTGGAGTCACGCTGCTGGAGGCGGACAAACTCGAGTCCGGCTGGACGGGCAAGGCCAATGCTGTTTGGACCGGGGCGCGGCGTGCACGTGGCCGCTGGCTGCTGTTTACCGATGCCGACACGGTGCACGAGCCGGGCGACCTGCGACGGGCATTGCACGAAGCAGAGCGGAACAAAGTCGGCATGCTGAGCTATTCGCCGCGGCAGATTGTGCGCGGGCTGGCGCAGCGCTCGCTCATGCCTCTGGTCTTTTGCGAGCTGGCGCTGGCGTATCCGCCGGCCAAGGTCTCCGACCCCGCGCAGCGCATCGCGGCTGCCAACGGCCAGTTCCTGTTGGTGGAACGGGAAGCCTACCGGCGGCTTGGTGGGCACCCCAGCGTGGCCGGCAAGGTGCTGGAAGATGTGGAGCTCGCGTTCCTGGCCAAACGCCGCAAGGTCGGCCTGCGCTTTCGCTATGCCGACGATGCCGTCTCCGCCCGCATGTACCGCAGCACGGGGGCGATGATCGAGGGCTGGACCAAGAACCTGAAGCTGCTCTTCAACAACGCGCTTGTGCTGGCAGTATTCAGGGCGCTGGACATCGCGCTGCTCTTCGGGCTGCCGATCCTGGCCTACGAATTGTGGAACGCGCGCCTGGGCGCGCACGGCCTCGAGTGGCTGGGCGCGGGATGGGTTCTGGCATTGCTCTGGCTGCGCACGCTATTCCGGTTCTATTCACGGGTTGCCAAGTCGAACTTTCCATTCCTGGATTGTGCGCTGGCTCCCCTCGGTCTGCCGCTGTTTGTGGCCCTGCTCTATCGAAGCTGGTTCCAGCACCGCATCCTCAGGCGCGTAAGCTGGAAGGGACGGAGTTATCCGACGTAGGCGAAGACGCGAGCGAGCTTTTTGAGTGGATCATGGACGGCCCGCAGTTTTTTCGATCCTGCGCAAATTCACCTTGGCTCTGTGAAACCTTTGCGAAGCTCCGGAATCTCTTAAGTGAGGGCAGGAATGATCTTTCTAACGCGGCGGGCGACGTTTTCCGCATCGCATTACTACTGGAATGACTCCTGGCCCGCGGAGAAGAATCAGCGCGTTTTCGGGCGCTGTGCGAATCGTAACGGCCACGGCCACAACTACACCCTGGAGGTGACCGTGGGGGGCGAGCCCGACCCTGTGACGGGCTTCGTCGTCGATCTCAAGTGGCTCAAGGACGCAATGGAACGGGAAGTACTGGCAGCATACGACCACAAGCATTTGAATCTCGATGCACCGGAGTTCAAGAAAGCCATTCCCACCACGGAAAACATCGCCATTGGGGCATGGAATCGGCTGGAACCGGTGGTGAACGCGGCGGGCGGCGCGCGACTCAGCCGAATCCGCGTCTATGAAACGCCGGAAATCTTTGCCGAGTATAGAGGCGAAAAGTGAAAGCATACTTCGGTCGCCGCTACATGCTCAGCGCAAGCCACCGGCTGCACACACCGGCTCTCACGGCGGAAGCAAACCGCGCGGCGTACGGAAAGTGCAACAACGAGCATGGTCACGGCCACAATTATTTTGTTGAAGTTCTAGTGGGCGGCGCAGTCAATGCGGAGACGGGGATGGTGGTTGATTTGGTGGAGCTCGATAAAAGGGTGCGAACCGAAGTGCTGGACCGGTTCGACCACGCCTACCTGAATCTCGATCCGTTGTTTGCCGATCTCGTGCCGACGACCGAGAATTTCTGCACGGCGATCTTTGATTTGTTGCATGATGTTTTACCCGCGGGGAGGCTGGAGCATGTTCGCGTGGAAGAGACGGAGAATAACTTCTTTGAGTGTTCATCGAGGTGATAAAGGACAATGGCGCATCCAATTGCGGTGAGTAGACCTGTTCGCAGGGCAATCGAAGCAAGCGAAGGGCTCAGCACCTTCAGCACACAGGAGATGTATCGCGAGATTCTCAGCCGCTTGGGCGAGGATCCCGAGCGCGACGGCCTGCGTGCGACCCCGGAGCGTGTGGAGAAGGCGCTGGCGTTCCTGACCAAAGGCTACGACCAGGACCCAGCGAGAATTCTGCGCGGCGCCATGTTCGAGGTGGACTACGACGAGATGGTCATCGTCAAGGACATTGAGATGTTTTCGCTCTGCGAGCACCACATGCTGCCCTTCTTTGGCAAGGTGCACGTGGCATACATTCCCAAAGGCAAAGTGATCGGCCTGAGTAAAATTCCACGTCTCATCGAAGTCTTTGCGCGCCGTCTGCAGGTGCAGGAACGGCTGACGCAGCAAATTGCCGACACGATTCAGGAAGCAATCGCGCCTCAGGGCGTGGGTGTGGTGATTGAAGCGCGCCACCTGTGCATGATGATGCGAGGTATCGAAAAGCAGCATTCGTCCACAGTAACCAGCGCCATGGTGGGTTGCTTCCGCCAGAAAGAGACGCGCGCGGAGTTCCTGTCCCTCGTGCGGCAGCCGGGTACGGGGATCGTCTGAAGCGAATCACCGCGGCACGGTCCCTTTCGACCGGTTTCGCACTTCAGGCCCCTTGCGCAACCGGCATCGACAAATACTTTCCGCGAAGCCGGTTCGCCGTCGCGAGCGCCTGATCGAACTTTCGCTTGGTCGTCTCATCGATGCGCTCCAAAAGCGCGAGGTCCCGTTCCGGGGTCAGGATCTCACTTGCGATTTCATGCAATTGGTGCCAATCGTGCCAATCGCCGACGCGGCGCTGTACGTTTCCCAAAGCCTCTCCGAGTTCGGAGTTGGCGTCGTCGGAAAGCTGCAGGATGTAGCGCAGCTCCTTCACCTTGAGCCGGAAGGCATGGATGTTCTCGGCGTTGAGCGGCGGCCATTCGCCGAGTTCGCGGACAACGTTGGCCGCTGCACTATGGATCCCGTCGTGCCCGTCGGTGGGAAGTTCGTTCGTCGATGCTGTTCTTTTCGCGTGAGCCGCTGCTGTTCGAATGAGGTTCGAATACTCTTTTAGGGTTTCCCGTGCCTGCGTGCGGCGGCGGTCAAGCACGCGTCGCAACTCCATGGCATTTTGCTGGCGAGCGATTTGGAGCTGCTCCACGAGGCGGGCGAGAGAATCGCCTTCCGCGCGGCGCGCAAGTTTGCGCGCGTTGCCGATCATCACGTCCATTTCGCGCACGCCGCCTGCCGCTTTGCGAATCGGCTCAATCGATTTGAGCAGGCGCCGCGATTCTTTGCCCTCCACTTGCGCCAGGACGGAGACAATTGCCTCCACCCTTCGCGTGATGGTGCGCAGCTTGTGAACCTCTCCGGGCAGAGGGTCTTTGGGCAAGCTCTTGAGGGTTTTGCTGAGCTCTCGCACCGCCTTGCGCGCTCTTTCAAGTTCTTCTGCCATCTCTACCCTCTAGCTTGGGGCGTTAGAGGCCGAGTTGGCAAGCCACCCTATGGAGGCTAAAGTGATGATGTGAACGGGCTTCTTGTGATCGATAAGCCAGGCGGCATCACCAGCCATGATGTGGTCAACCGGCTGCGCCGTATCACAGCGGAGCAGTCCATCGGCCATCTGGGAACGCTGGACCCCATGGCCACCGGTGTTTTGCCGCTGCTGATGGGCAGGTTTACACGCCTGGCGCAGTATTTTTCGGCCGCGGAGAAATGCTACACCGGCAGCATTCGCTTCGGGTTCGCGACCGACACCTATGACGCCGAAGGCGAGCCTGCCGGTCCTGACCAATGGCCGGAGGCCGCGCGGAGCCTGACGCTCGCGCGGGTTCAAGCGGCCGCCGCTCGGTTCCATGGCGAGATGCGGCAGATGCCGCCGCCATTCTCAGCCAAGAAAATCGACGGCAAGCCTGCATACAAGCTGGCCCGCGAGGGCAAACCGGTCCAACTAAAGCCGGCGCACGTTCAGATCGGCGCCTTCGTCCTTGAAGCTCTTGAGGGCCCCGAAGCCGCATTTGCCATGGACATCAGCGCCGGCGGATACGTGCGCTCCGTGGCGCACGAACTGGGGCGCGATCTGGGTTGCGGGGCGCACCTGAGCCGCTTGCGGCGCATTCGTGCGGGACCATTCACATTGGCTGAGGCGCACACGCTCGAGGAGCTCGAGGCGTTGGCTGGAGATTCCGCGGCGTTGGAGGATATGTGCGTTCATCCGCGGACGTTGCTACCGGAGATGCCTGCGGTGACCGGCGACGGGCAGGCACTGGGTCGGCTTCGCAACGGAGCGCAAGCCAATCTGCCGGAGGTTTCCGCCGCCCCCTTGGTAAAGGTGTTTGCCGGGCCGCGGGAACTGGTCGGAATCGCCCGCAGAGTGGCAGGAACCCTTTTTCAGCCTGTTTTGGTGATGGGGTAAACGCTGGAATAGGGATCAATGTCAGAAATGCTTACTGTCGCCCACCTTTTCCTCATCGCCCGCAACCCTCTCGCTTAAACTGGAATTTTGCTGTCTTCATCAAGGAGCAGACTCGCCATGCCTTATCCCACGGATTATCGTTACACCCGCGAGCACGAATGGATTTCGGTAGTCGGCGCCATTGGCTCGATTGGCATTACCGACTACGCGCAGAATTCGCTCGGCGATATTGTGTATGTCGATGCGCCCAAGGTGGGCGATACGATCGCCGCCAATGCCACGTTCGGTTCGGTAGAAAGCGTCAAGGCCGTCAGCGACCTCTTTTCGCCCGTCAGCGGCAAGGTAACGGCGGTGAACGAGGAGTTGAAGACTGCGCCAGACAAGATCAACGAGAACGCGCACGGTACATGGATCATCCAAGTCGAGCTTTCGAACCCGGCAGAGCTGAACGCGCTGCTCGACGCGGCCGCATACGAGGCGTTTATCGCGGAGGAGACCGCAAGCTAGGCCATGCGCTACCTCCCCAAGTCAGACGAAGAACGCAGGCAGATGCTCGCCGAGATCGGCGCGAAGTCGATCGACGATCTTTTCGCGAGCATTCCCTCTGAATATCGCCTCGATCGCGACCTTGCCGTTCCGCGCCAGCAGGCGGAGAGCGAGATCGTCGACTACTTCCGTGCCGCAGGGCAGAAGAATGCGACGGATTACGCCAGCTTCCTCGGAGCAGGCGCCTATCGGCATTACCGGCCCGTCATTATCGATGCGCTGGTCCAGCGCGGCGAATTCCTGACTAGCTACACGCCGTATCAGGCCGAGATCACGCAGGGCACGCTACAAGCGATCTTCGAGTTTCAGACCATGATCGCCGAGCTCACAGGCATGGATGTAGCCAACGCCAGCATGTACGACGGGTCAACCGGTGCCGCCGAGGCAGTCATGATGGCCGTCCGGGTGACCGGCCGCAGCAGGGCCGTGGTCGCCACGACGGTTCATCCGGAATATCGCGAAGTGCTCTCGACCTATGCGAAACATCAGGGTCTGCCGACCAGCCTTGTTGGTTACGACGCGGAGACCGGGCGCGTCGATTTGAAGGCACTGGACGCGGCTGTCACCGAGGAAACCGCAGCCGTTCTTGTCCAGAGCCCCAACTTTTTTGGCGTCATTGAAGATATTCCCGCCATCGCACAGATTGCCCACGCCCAAGGAGCGTTGCTGGTTGTGTCGATCGCGGAGGCCGTCTCGCTTGGCATTGTCCGGCCACCCGTTGAAGCCGATATCGTCGCCATGGAAGCGCAGTCGTTCGGCGTGGCGCTCAGCTACGGCGGCCCGTTCTGCGGCGTCATCGCAGCCAAGGAGCAATTTGTACGCCAGATGCCGGGGCGCCTCGCAGGCCAGACGGTCGATGGGGCGGGGAATCGCGGCTTCGTCTTGACGCTCGCCACGCGCGAGCAACACATTCGCCGCGAGAAGGCGACTTCAAACATTTGCACCAACCAGGCTCTGGTCGCGCTCATGGCCACAATCTTTCTCGCCGTCTACGGCAAGGAGGGCATCCGCGAGCTCGCCGAGCACAACCTGGCCAAGGCTGATTACGCGGCAAAGACGCTCGCGGCGCAACCAGGCGCGAAGCTGCGCTTTAATGGCGCACCGCGCTTTCATGAGTTCGTCTTGCAGACTGACGAAGCGCATTCGGCGTGGAGCAGGCGGCTGCTCGAGAACAAAATCGTCGGCGGTATCGAGCTAAGCCGCTGGTATCCCGAACTCGGCAACTGCACCCTCTGGTGCGCGACAGAGGTCGTGACGCGCGAGCGAATCGACAGGGCGGCCCAGGTGCTCGCTGCTGAAACGGTGGAGGCATAGAGGGGACCGATGACAACAAGCACAAATCGTTCCGAAACCCGTCCCACCGGCCCCCACACCCTCGGCAAAGTTCGCCCGCACCAGACCCAGAACGAGGCGCTACTTTTCGAGAAGTCCTCGCCGGGCAAGCGCGCCTACAAGCTACCGCCGCTCGACGTGCCGGCAGTTGACTCCGCAAAGCTGCTGGGCGCCGCACGCCGCACTACGCCTGGGCTGCTACCAGAGCTGAGCGAGATCGAGATCATCCGCCACTTCACGCGTCTCTCCACCTGGAACTACGCCATCGACCTCGGGATGTATCCGCTGGGGTCCTGCACGATGAAATACAACCCGCGCGTGAATGAACTCGTGGCGCGCATCGAAGGACTGGCCGAGGCGCACCCCTACCGGCCCGAGTCGTTGGCGCAGGGAATCCTCGAAATCTTTGACCTGCTCCAGCGCTGCCTGCTGGACATTACCGGCATGGATGCAATCACGCTACAGCCGGCTGCTGGCGCACATGGCGAGTTCACCGGCATCCTTCTTACGCGGGCCTGGCACGAGTCGCAGGGCAATCCTCGCAAGAAAATTCTCATCCCCGACTCCGCGCACGGCACCAACCCGGCCACGGCGGCCATCGTCGGCTACTCGGTCGAGAACCTCAAGTCGAATGCCGACGGCGGCATCGATCTCGAGGCCCTGGCGCGGCAGGTCGACGGCGAGACCGCTGCGCTGATGCTCACCAACCCGTCAACGCTGGGCGTCTTCGAGAGTCAGATTCACAAGATCGCCGACATTCTGCACGCGAAGGGCGCGCTGCTCTACATGGATGGCGCCAACATGAACGCGCTGGTGGGCAAGGTGCGACCGGGTGACTTTGGCGTGGACGTGATGCACCTTAACCTGCACAAGACATTTTCCACGCCACACGGTGGCGGCGGACCCGGTTCAGGCCCCGTGGCCTGCAAAGCGTTTCTGGAGCCTTTTCTCCCGATCCCGGTCCTGGTGCGAGCCGAAAAGGGCGAGGAGCCCTGCCCGGATGCGGGGGACTGGGAAGACGCCAATGCCGAACCGACGGCCGACGGATGCCCGCCCCTCTTTCGCGCACCAATTCTCAAACCCGATGGCGAACGCGTGGGCGATACAGATCCTTTGCCACTCCACCCGCTTGGCGGGCCGCTGCGCTGGAGCTATGACCGTCCGCAATCCGTCGGTCGCGTGCGCGCTTTTTACGGCAACACGGGCATGTTCATCCGCGCTCTGGCCTACATTCTCGCCAACGGCCCCGATGGCCTGCGCCAAACCACGGAAGACGCTGTGCTCAACGCCAACTACATTCGCAAGAAACTGGACGACGTCTACGAGCTGCCCTACAAAACAGCCTCGATGCACGAAGTGGTTTTTAGCGACAAAAGGCAGGCGGCGCTCGGCGTTAAAACCGGCGATATCGCCAAGCGGCTCATCGATTACGGCTTCCATCCCTACACAGTCAGCTTTCCGCTCATCGTGCACGGCGCGCTGATGATCGAGCCGACCGAAAGCGAGTCTCGCGAAGAGCTTGACTTGTTCATCGCGGCCATGCGGTCAATTGCTCATGAAGTAGAAACTACTCCAGAACTAGTAAAAAGCGCGCCACACTCCACGCGCGTTTCTCGGCTCGATGAAGTGCAAGCTGCGCGGAAACCAATCCTGCGCTGGAAACCTGCGGGAAAATAAATCGGCTTCCGTCCAGGCTCAAACCACCAACTCGAAATCAATTTGCGGCACGCCCTTGTACACGACGCGCGCAACTTCCGCGAACCCGCACTTGCGATAAAACTCCCCCGCTCCAGCCGCGCAATCGAAAGCATCCAGCCGGATTACCTCCCGGCCCATTTCTGCCGCGATCCGCAGTGATTCCGCGATGCACTTTCTGCCCACGCCTTTGCGTTGCTGGGCTGGGTCCACGGACATCGCTCTCAGATACAGCGGCCTCGCGCTCGCGCGGAAATGCTTCACGTTAATCGACCACGGTTTCCTCGTTGTTAGCGTCAGTGTTGCGATCATTCGGCCGCGATACCGGGCAATGTACACTTGCCCGATCCTCATCAGGAACCGTTCGCCGCCATCCGCCGGCCTTCCCACCCAGAACCCCTCGCCAAATTTTTTCGCCATGTCCTGGCTCACACGCGTCCGCATCGCCACCAATTCGGCGATATCGTTTGCGCCGGCCAAATGGAGTTTGATCTTCATTGGGAAATCGCGAGTGGTCACAAGTTCATACAAAACTGGATGGGCGGTCGATTTGCACGTTCTCAGGTATCAAGGGTGCCATATACCCCGCTGCGCGCGCTAACCTACACTCATTTTCAGGATGGCCAGCACTACTCCAAACCCATCATCGGGCTATCGCGGACGCCTTGCGCCCTCGCCCACCGGCTACCTGCACGTGGGCCATGCGCGCACCTTCTGGACCGCGTTTCAGCGCGCACGGGAGGCTGGCGGCGCGCTCGTCATGCGCATGGAAGATCTGGACCCCGACCGCTGCCGCCCGGTCTATGCCGACGCCGCCCTCGACGACCTGCGCTGGCTGGGAATCCGCTGGCAGGAAGGCCCCGAAAAAGGAGGGCCGTACGCTCCCTATGTGCAGAGCAAGCGCAGCCCGGTCTACCTCGATGTTTGGCGCAAGCTGCTGCGCACCGGCCGCCTCTTTCCATGCCGCTGCTCGCGCAAGGACCTGGCAACCGCGCTCGGTGCACCGCACGAACACGCGCAATCGGGCGGCGGCAAGCTCGACAGCGAAGACGATGAGCCCCTCTATCCCGGCACCTGCCGGCTTTTCATGGGCGGCACGCCGCAGCTTCCTGGTCCCACGGCAAGCGAGTTCGAGGACCCTGGCGGCACGAACTGGCGATTTCGCGTTCCCGATGGAGAAGTGATTGAATTCGTCGACCTCAATCTCGGTCCGCAGCGCTTTGTTGCCGGCGAGGACTTCGGCGACTTTGTCGTCTGGCGGCGTGACAACGTTCCCAGCTATCAGCTTGCATGCGTGGCCGACGATGCTGCAATGGCCATTACGGAAGTGGTGCGCGGCGCCGACCTGCTCAAGTCGACCGCGCGGCAAATCCTGCTCCTTCGCGCTCTGGGCTTCGATCCTCCCGCCTGGTACCATTGCCGCCTGGTTGTGGACCACAACGGCCGCAGGCTGGCCAAGCGTCACGATGCGCTCAGTCTGCGTGCCCTGCGCCAGCGCGGGCTTACTCCCATGAACATTCTTTCAGCGGAGCTGCCGGTCGAGGCGTCATAAACCGGCTCATGGCCCCATAGGGTCTCGTGGGTTGGCTGGAACCAGACTGCATTCCATAGCTTCAATGCTTTACCATCGTTGACGTGATGACGGCTGCCCGACGCACGGAGCTTGGGTGCCCGAATCACGAAAGTTTGCCATGCCCGAAGATCAGCAGCTTCGATTGAACCCACTGCGCAGCGCGCCCAATCTGCTCACGCTCATGCGCATCTGCATGGCGCCGTTCCTGGTGGCCGCGATCCTCGAGGGGCATTTCCTGCTCAGTTTCGTTCTTTTTGTGGCCGCGGGATTGACCGACGGGCTGGATGGTCTGTTGGCGCGCGTGCTCAAGCAGCGCTCCATGCTCGGGCATTATCTTGACCCAGTCGCCGACAAGCTGCTGCTGAGCACGCTATTCCTGGTGCTCTTCTACAAGGGACTGATGCCGGGCACCGTCACTGTGCTGGTCTTCGGAAGGGACGTGGGAATCCTGCTGGTTTCGGCCATTCTCTATGCGGCCGTCGGGCGTCGCGAGTTCTATCCGAGCATCTTCGGCAAGGCCAACACTCTCGCCCAAATCAGCGCTGTGGCGGCTGTTCTGCTGCATCAGCTCACGCCCGCACTTTGGGTCGCGGTCACACGCCAAGTCGCGCTCGGCGCTACCATCGCGCTTACAGTGGCGTCGGGCCTGCATTATGCGTGGCTGGTTTCCCGGCGCAGCGCAACAACTCCCGCCGCCGCGAACGGCGCCGCTGCCAAATAAAGGTCCTCGCGGCCGAGGAGCGCTGGAGCATCGATCCAGCCCGTGCGAGAACGGTTCACTTCATCTCGGATTCGTCCTGTAAGTCTTCGGTTCCAACCGTTTCTTCAATCTCCATATCGCGAAATTCTTCAGAATCGAAGACCTCGCCACACTCCAGGCACTCGACATACTCGGTGTCGTCGTGCCGGGAAACGATCCGGACTTTTGGGTGTTTGCAGGCGGTTGCCATCGTTCGTTGGACTTTTTAGCTCCTCTAGCCAATTCCGAAGACCATCTCCCGCTCCGGATAGGTGGAGGCTGCCCTCACTCACAGTTGTTTCCACTTGAGAGTGCTGGCGTCCGGGTATGGTTGCTCGGGAATGGCTATAGGTGCTCTTTCCGCCAGATTGTAGCCGTCTTTTCGCCGATTGCAAACGGATTTTTTGATGAATCAACCCCTCGGCGCCTGCGCCCGCCACGTTCCTGGGAGGCAAATGCCGACTTGAAGGCGAATTCAAGCGGACGTATACTGAATACGGACCCAACCAGTCGCATATTTCATGTTAAAGCTCACCAAAAAGGCGGATTACGGGCTCATGGCGCTCAAGTACCTAGCCGAGCACCCGGAGACTCCGGCCCTGAGCGCCAAGGACGTCGCTGACGCCTACGGAATCCCCGCCCAGCTTCTGGCCAAGATTCTTCAGCGCCTTACCAAGGTGGGCCTCCTGCGCTCTCATGCCGGAATGAACGGTGGCTACGCGCTTTCCCGGGACGCGCGACAGATATCGGCCTTCGAGGTGATCCATGCCATTGACGGGCCGCTTTTCATCACCTCCTGCTTCAAAGGCGCAAAATCCTGTGATTTAACCCCGAGCTGCACCATCAAGGAACCGCTGGCGCGCGTGAATGAAACCATCGCCGGAGTCTTGAAAAGCATCAGCATTCAGGATCTTGCTGAGCAGGAACATCCAGCGGGGAAAGCCCACGAGGCGCAGGCGCTGGTCTCACTGACGCTGTAGATCGTTCGGGAAGAGCCCGGCAAGAGGTCAGGCAGACGGCCCACCAAGAGTAGAATCGGGAGCCACTCCGGCCGAATCGAATAGCCAGTACGTGAACGTCGCTCGACGAAACTGAAATTATGGCAGAAATCGTCACTATTGGATCGACCCCCTCACCGGACGGTGTTGCAGCGCAGCCGGAAACTTCCGGCGGCTTGCAGGTTACCCCGAGCGCAGTTAAGCGCATCCGCGTCATCCTCGCCAGGGAGGGTATTTCGCCTGAAGAGGGCGGCTTGCGCCTCGGCGTCAAAGGCGGCGGCTGCTCGGGCATGTCTTATTCGGTGGGATTCGACGCGCACCCGCGCGAACGCGACAACATCTTCACCTTCGAAGACATTCGTGTCTTCATCGATCCCAAGAGCTTCGTCTATCTGCGGGGCATGACGCTCGACTACGAGGAGACGCTGATCCGGCAGGGATTCAACTTTATCAATCCCAATTCCAGCCACTCCTGCGGATGCGGCTCGTCGTTCTCCGTCTAGGGCGATTCCGCTTCCGAACCCTTAGTCTCCTCGGCGTCTATTTCAGCGCCTTCTCAATTCCAGCTTCAGCCAGCGGCGTCATGATTGCGTATCCGGCCGGCAGTGGGTGTACACCGTCCTTGCTGAGCGTCGGCGGCAACCCTCCGCGTTCATCCTTCATCGCCGAGTAGTAGTCCACGTACACAGCGCCTTTCTCGGCTGCGTATTGCTTCATCCACGTGTTCACTTCCACGACCTTGGGTCCGGGCGTCAGTCCTGGCGCCCACGGAAAGTCGAAGGCCGGAAGCACCGAGCACAGCACAACGCGAATCCCGTTTGCCGTGGCCAGTTCGGCCATGGAAGCAATGTTTCCCTCCGTCTGCTCCAGCGTCATCGGCCCCGTGTTCCCCGCAATGTCGTTGATCCCGGCGAGAATCACGACGACCTTCGGCTTCAGGTCGATCACGTCCTGCCGGAACCGCACGACCATCTGCGGAGTGGTTTGCCCTCCGATGCCGCGGTTGATGTAGGGCTTGCCGGGAAACGACTCATCCAGCTTCCAGCCTTGTGTGATCGAGTCACCCATGAAAACCACGCGGTCCTCGCCCGGCTTCGGCGCAGCCAGCATCGCATTCTCCTCCTTGAATCGGCTAAGCCCGCCAAAGTCCACCAAAAGCTGCTTGTCGTGGTCCATCCAATACGGATTGTTCGGATGCCCAGACGGGGAGGTCTGCGTCGCTGGGGTTGCTTGCGCTACAGGCGTTCCCGCCAGCTCCATCATTTCGTTTTGGCTGAAGGAGCCATCGATGAGGCCCCGATCGCGAATAGGGTCTCTGATCACAGCTACGCTGCGCACTGAGCCGCCCATCACTACGGCTATATCCTTGCCGACGTTAGCGCGGGTATATTCCCAGAACTTGTTGCCGGCCACGCCGGTGAGGGTAAACTCCAGCGTCCTTTGCCCGGTATTTGAACTTCCGCCGGGTTGAATCGAGCGGAAATCGCTGCCTGCCACGATGGCGGACCGCCCGAGAATGTAGTAGGTGGCGCCAGCTGAACCAGCAAGGTCTTCCGAACTCTGCAGAATCTCCTGGTCCGCCGGAAGTGCGCCGTTCACGCTTCGCAGGGCCGCGTCTTCGGTGGGAAATGGGCCGCCGTCGACGGCATGAATCTCCAGTTGGGGGGTGGGGGTTGGGAGCGTTTGTGCCATCAGCGCATCGCCTGCAAGCAATCCAGCCAGGGCCGCGGCGAAAAAAGCAGCTTTGCAAAGCTTCCATCGATTCACAAGATGCTCCGATCGATTCCAGAACGCCAGAGACGTTCGTCAAACAGTCTACCCTCCCGCGACGCGTTTCCGATTGTAGGCAATCGCCCGCGCTGAAAGCCACTCATGCAGAGCGCCGGTGCCGGCGCACCTTCGCGCTAGAATTCAAATATGCCCGCTACGGCAGTTTCTTCTGAGATTCTGACGAAATACGAGCCCGTCATCGGCCTTGAAGTGCACGTGCAGCTGCTCACGGCCACCAAGGCGTTCTGCAGCTGCGCCAACCATTTCGGCTCTGATCCGAACACGAACGTTTGTCCGGTCTGCCTCGGACTGCCGGGTGCGCTGCCTGTTCTCAATGCCAAGGCCGTGGAATTCGCCACCCTTGCTTCCCTCGCGCTCAACTGCCAGGTGCGCGAGCGGTCGATTTTCGCGCGCAAAAATTACTTCTATCCCGACTTGCCCAAGGGCTATCAGATTTCGCAGTACGACAAGCCGCTGGCCGAACACGGCTGGATCGATGTTCCCACGGCCGGCGGCTCAAGGAAGCGAATTGGTATCACCCGCCTGCACATGGAAGAGGATGCGGGCAAGAGTCTCCACGAAGGGTTCTCCGACTCCGCTACCCGCACCTATCTCGACCTGAATCGCTGCGGCACACCTCTCGTCGAAATCGTCAGCGAGCCGGACATCCGCACCCCCGATGAGGCCTTCGAATACCTCACCCGTCTGAAGGAAATCCTTCTGTACACCGGCGTCTCCGACTGCAACATGGAGGAAGGTTCGCTGCGCTGTGACGCCAATGTCAGCGTCCGTCCCAAAGGCCAGGAAAAATTCGGCACCAAGGTCGAAGTGAAGAATGTCAACAGCTTCAAGTTCGTTCGCGCAGCGCTGGAATACGAGATCGAGCGCCAGGTTGAACTCATCGAATCGGGCGGTCACGTGACGCAGGAGACTCGGCTCTGGGACGCTAACCAGGGCCGCACCTACTCCATGCGCTCCAAAGAGCAGGCGCACGATTATCGCTATTTTCCCGAACCGGATCTGCAGCCTCTCGTCGTGTCCGCAGAATTCTTGTCCGAAACCAGAAAAAAACTGCCGGAGCTGCCGGAGGCGCGGCGCAAGCGCATGATCGCCGAGTACGACCTGAGCGTGCAGGACGCGCACACGTTGACTGCCTCGCGGGAATTTGCCGACCGCTTCGAGGCTGCCGCAAAAACGGCGCGTAATCCGAGGCGCGTTGCCAACGTGCTTCTGAGCGAAGTAGGTGGCCGTTTGAAAGCCCTGGGCATCGAGCTCGAGCAATCCCCGGTGACAATGAGCGGAATTGTTCTGGCCGCCGATCTGCTCGACGAGGGCAAGATCAGCTCCAAACAAATGAAGCAGCTCTTCGATGTGAGTTTTGAGAAGGGCGAGGACTTCGGACCCGTCTATGAGCGCGAGAAGCCGCAGCAGATCATCGACGTTGCGGCGCTTGAAAAGCTGATTGACGAAGTGATTGCCGCCAATCCCAAACAGGTGGAGCAGTATCGCGGCGGCAAAGCGACCATGGCGGGATTCTTTGTGGGCCAGGTGATGCGCGCGTCCAAAGGCCAGGCGAACCCCACGCTGCTGAATGAATTGGTTGTGAAGAAACTCGAGGGATGAAGCCCAAGCATCGGCCCGACTTTGGGCCCGGCTGCTCATTCGCGAATGCCGCAACAAACGCCGGCTCCGTGAGCCTATTTCAACTTCAGGTCGCTGATAAAGTCTTTGCGCGCGTCCCAGGAGCTTACAGTCTTTATCGCGCTCTTTTTGCCGTCCTTCTCCGCCCACAGATCGAAATCGGTGCTCATATCGACTTGAGCGAAGTGGAAATGTCCGTTGGCTATGGAATCAAAACTGCGGATCGTCTTCGTTTTCTCGTTCTTGATGAATACGGTGGCGCCGGATACGGGCTGGGAGTTTCCGTCCAGCACGGTCCCCGAAACAGTGCGCATGCCGATGTTCTGCGCCTGGGCTGTCGAAGATAAAAACGAATTGCGCGGCCCTGCCGAAAGCGCCCCGAATGCAAGAAGACTTAATACAGCTGCCGCCAGCACGCCGGCTCGGCTCATTCTCACTCCTCCTCGTCCGCTTCGAAGAGATCGTCTTCCTCCTCGATGCCCTCTTCCACGCGCGCCAGCTCCAACGGTTCGACGCCAACCACCTCGTACTCCGTTCCACACTCCTCGCAGGCTATCACGTCGCCCTCTTCAACCTCGTCGAGTTCAACGTCGAGAGCGGTGTCGCATTCCGGGCAGCTGGGCATAGCAGCCTCCTCACTTTCCAAACCGAATCGCATTGCGGGATAACATCATCATCCCGATTCGGCAACCATCGCTAGTTTTAGAGAGAACCCGCCTTCAGGTCAAGACCCAAATGATGCACTCGGAACCAGCGTTTTCGTTGCCGGGAAAAACCCTTACATACGCCTTAGACGATGCTTTTTCTGGGACGGCAGTTGGCCGTGCTCCATCCCCGGTGCAGACTTCTTTGACACCTGGTCCGCCACCAACGGCTCTTCATTCACGCGCCGCCCACGGGCGCCATGACACCGGAACGCTTGAGCGTTTACCCTGTTGACTACGATGCCGCAATTTGGCTCCAGTCCGTTGGCCTTCCCCGACTTCAAGGGCGCGACGCGTCGGCTTATTCTCATCAACCTGGCCACATACTTTGCTCTTTTGGCGGCGAACTTCGCGTCTTTATCTGCGGCCAAGATCGCCGGATCGCTCGTATTCGATCCTTACTCATTCATGCACGGAGCTCTCTGGCAGCCCTTCACCTACAGCTTTGTGCACTTCGGAATCGTTGGCACGCTTTTCGAGCTGCTCTCCTTATGGTTCCTTGCCGGATTCCTCGAGAACTTTCACGATGCCAATTGGGTGACGAGCCTTTACGCGATTTCGGTGCTGGGAACAGCCGCGGCGGCGCTGGTCCTTTATCTGGTCGCGAGCACACTGGCCCCTTCACTGCTCGCCAATGTCAACCCGCTTTACGGCTGTTTCGGCGGAATCTTCGGACTGCTGGTGGCCATCGGGATCCTTTATGGCGACACCAAGTTCCTTCTGTTCTTCGTCATCGGCATTAAGGCGCGCTACATGGTCATCATCTATGCGCTGGTTGCCGTGGCCATGCTTTTTGGCCAGGAACGGATGTACGCATTCGCGCAGCTTGGCGGCGCGCTTGCCGGCATTGCTTTCGTGCGCATGGCGCCCCGCCGCGGAATGTCTTTCATGCTCAGCGAGAGCTGGTACGGCCTGCGCAACCGCTACTATCGCTGGAAGCGCCGGCGGGCGGCCCGCAAATTCGAGGTTTACATGCGCTCGCAGGGCCGCACCGTCAAGTTTGACGGCCAGGGAAACCGGATCGATGAGGACGCCGACGACAAGAAACGCTGGAACTGAGCCCAAAGCATTCTGGAAACCGCGCAAACCGGGACGGCACCCCCGCGCGCCAAGATAAAATCTCATAGAAATGACCAACAAGATAGCGTTTCTGTTTCCGGGGCAGGGCTCGCAGGCCGTTGGCATGGGCCGCGAGCTCGCCGAACGATTTCCCTTGGCCGCCGAAACCTTCGCCGAGGCCGACGCGGCGCTCGGCTTCCAGCTTTCAAAGCTTTGCTTCGAAGGGCCGGAAGAGGACCTTCGCCTTACCGAAAACACGCAGCCGGCCATCATGACCGTGAGCGTAGCGGTAATGCGCCTACTCGCCGAACAAGGCGTTTCGCCGGCGCTCGCGGCCGGCCATTCGCTGGGCGAGTGGTCGGCGCACGTCATCGCCGGAACGCTTTCCTTTGCCGATGCGGTGCGCGCCGTCAAGGCCCGCGGCGCAGCCATGCAGAAAGCGGTTCCAGCGGGGCAGGGGGCCATGGCCGCCGTTCTTGCGCTCGATGCCGCACAGGTCGCCGAGGCCTGCGCTGAGGCCGTGCGCGAAACCGGTTTCACCGTTCAGGCAGCGAATCTTAACTCGCCAGGCCAGACCGTGATCTCCGGTGCTACTGCCGCGGTCGAGAAGGCCGCCGCACTTTGCAAAGCCAAAGGAGCGCGCCGCGCCGTCATGCTTCCCGTCAGCGCTCCATTCCATTGCGCCCTCATGCAGCCTGCGCAAGAGGAAGTGGCGCGCGTACTTTCCGGCATTTCAATGCACGATCCGCATATTCCCGTGGCCGCCAACGTCACCGGTAGCCTGGTTACCACGGCCGACGCCGCGCGTGACGCGCTCATTCGCCAGGTCACCGGCGCGGTTCGCTGGGTCGATTGCGTTCAGGCCCTGAAGTCCGCCGGCGCGGACTTGTTTATCGAGGTCGGTCCCGGCAAGGTGCTCTGCGGCCTGCTCAAGCAGATCAATCCCGAGCTGAAGTCCCTGAACGTGGAAGATGTGGCGAGCCTGGAAAAGACGCTGGCAGAGCTGAGGTCCGGCGAGTAAGCCACCGATCGCCGCGATCCGTCACACAACTCCCAGTTCCTTCAGCACAAACGCGTAGTCCAGCGCGATCTCTTTCAGGTAGTCGTATCGCCCGCTCGCTCCGCCGTGCCCCGCCTGCATATTCGTCACCAGCAGAAGTGGACGCGCGTCCATTTTCAGCGTGCGCAGCTTGGCTACATATTTGGCCGGCTCCCAATACATCACCTGGCTGTCGTGGAGGCTCGTCTTCACCAGCATCGCGGGATAGTTCGCCGCGCGCAGGTTGTCGTACGGCGAATAACTCAGCATGTAGCGGAAATACTCCTCCTGATTCGGGTCGCCCCACTCTTCGTACTCAGGAACCGTAAGGGGCAAAGAAGCGTCAAGCATGGTGTTCATTACGTCGACAAATGGAACGTGCGAAACAATGGCGCGGAAAAGATCGGGACGCATGTTGGCGATCGCGCCCATCAGTAACCCTCCTGCCGATCCGCCTTCAGCCGCCACGCGGTTGGGATCGCCATAGCCCTGCGCAGTCAGGTGCTCCACGCAGGCAATAAAATCCGAAAATGTGTTGCGCTTCACCAGCATCTTTCCGGCGTCATGCCATGGCTCACCCATGTCGCCACCTCCGCGAATGTGCGCATAGGCCATCACCATGCCTCGATCGAGCAGGCTCAAGCGGTTGGAGCTGAAACCCAGTGGCAGGGAGTAGCCATACGACCCGTAGCCGTACACATACAGCGGATTCTTCCCTTGCTCGCGCTTGTCTTTGCGATACACAATCGAGACCGGAACCTCGACCCCATCCGGCGCCGTCGCGCGAACACGCTCGCTCGCGTATAGCGTGCGATCGAAACCGCCCGGAATCTCCAATTGCTTTAGGAGCGTTGATTCCCCAGTTGCCACGTCGTACTCATATACCGAGCTTGGCGTCACGAGCGATTGATACGCGTAGCGAAACGTTGTCGCGTCGAAGATCCGATTAATGTGCGGATGTGCGCTGTAGGCCGGCTCGGGAAAGGCGATCTCGCCGGCACGAGCAGCATCCGCGCCGTCGCCGGCAAACTTCCACAGCCTCAGCCGTGGCAACCCATCTTCGCGTTCACAGGCGATGAAAAATCCCGCAAAGAGATCCACGTCCTCGAGCATCACTGTATCGCGATGCGCGATCCGCTCGCTCCAGTGCTCGCGGCCCGGCGTGGCCACGGGCGTTGTCACCAGCCGAAAGTTTCGTCCGCGATCGTTCGTCCGAATGAACCACAGCCCGTTGCGGTGGTCGACCGAGTATTCGTGCTCATCCTCGCGCGGCGCAATCAGCGAGAAATCCCCGGTTGGCTCGTCCGCACGCAGCACCCGGGCCTCGCTCGTCGTGTGGCTGGCCGATTCCACCACGATGTATTTTCCGTCTCGCGTCCGCCCAGCCGCCAGGTTGAAGCGCTCGTCGTCATCTTGATATACCAAGACGTCCTCGTTGGGCCGCTCCATGCAATGGTGTCGCCAAACCTGGAACTGCCGCTTCTGCTGCTCATCTTCAACGGTGTAAAAAAGCGTTCGATTGTCCGCAGCCCACACCACGGACCCAACGCGCTCAACCTCGCCCGCCAGCGTCTTGCCGGTTTCAAGGTCCTTGACGCGGAGCGTGTACTGACGAAAACCCTTTGTGTCGGTCGTATAAGCCAGCCAGCGGCCGTCGTCCGTGATGTCGGTGTCGCCAACGGAAAAAAATGCGTGTCCCTTCGCGAGCTCGTTGCCATCGAGCACCACTTCCTTTTTGGCCCCTTCGTCCGGTCCCGCGAGGCCACCGCGCTTGCGGCAATGGATGCCATACTGCAACCCTTCCTCGGTGCGGGCGTAATACCACCACGCGCCGTCGCGGTAGGGAACCGAGACGTCGGTCTGCTTCACATGGCTCAGCATCTCCTCGTAAAGCTTTTCACGCAGGCCGGCCAGAGGCGCCATCACTGCGTCAGCGTAAGCATTCTCCGCTTCAAGGTACGCCGTCACACCCGGGTTTTCCTTGTCGCGCAGCCATGCGTAGTCGTCAGCGAGCAGCACTCCGTGCATGTGCTTTTCAGTGTGGATTTTGAGTGCAATGGGTGGCGAAGGAAGCGGATTCTGGCTCATTTCTATCCCAGTGTAGAGCCTGGAGCTCGGGAACTCGCGGCGCCCCTCCAACGTACAATGGAGAAGAAATGGAAGGCCTTCGCCGTGCGCGTTCGACCATGATCCTGCCGTTGCTGGCGGTTCTTTTCGCTTTCCAGGCCGTTTGCTCGCGTGCCCAGGCGAGCGCGAGTCTGCCCCAACCCACCGACTATGTAAGCGATTTTGCCCATGTGCTTTCGCCTGAGACGATCACGCGGCTGGACTCGATTTGCGAGCAACTCGACCACTCAAAGGCCAATGCGCAGATCGCTGTCGTCACCGTGCATGACCTCAATGGCGATGATGCAGCCGACTATGCAAATCAGCTTGAAGACCACTGGAAGATGGGCAACAAAGGCGACAACAAGTACGTCATGGTGTTGCTCGCCGTCGCCGATCACAAATACCGCATCGAGGTTGGTTACGGTCTGGAAGGCATTTTGCCGGATGGCAAAACCGGCGATATCGGCCGCGACATGGTTCCCGACCTGAAGGCCGGAGATTATGACGGCGCCGTAACGGTCGCGGTGGGTGAAGTGGCTCAGGTGATCGCCGACGACGCCAAGATTACACTCAACCAGGACGAGCCCGTGGCTCCGCCAAGCCAGTCCGAGCCTCAGGGCGTCCCGGTCGGCAAGATCATTCTTATTATTCTTCTGTTGGTGTTCTTCGGCGGAGGCTCGCTGCTCCGCATGCTCTTCGGAGCCAGCCTGTTTTTTGGCGGATGGGGCAGAGGTGGTTGGGGCCGCGGCTCCGGAACGGGCGGCGGATTTGGTGGTGGTGGCTTTGGTGGCGGTGGCGGTGGGGGTTTTGGTGGTTTTGGCGGCGGCGGCGGCGGTTTTGGCGGCGGCGGCGCTGGAGGAAGTTGGTAAGAGCTAAAAGTTTTGCATGGCTTCTCGCAAATAGAAGCCGAAGGAGAATCAAACCGTATGAGCCGTGGACTTGGAATTACTCTGGCAGTTTTGGGAGTCCTGCTTCTCGTGGTCGTTATGGTCTTTGGCAGCTACGTGAGCGCCAGAAACCAAATGGTGAGCAAGGATCAGGCAGTGAAAGCAGCATGGTCTGAGGTCGATGTGCAACTCGAGCGGCGTGCCGACCTGATCCCCAACCTGGTGTCGACCGTGAAGGGCTTCACCAAGG
Source organism: Occallatibacter sp. (assembly GCA_052145255.1). Classification (GTDB taxonomy): domain Bacteria; phylum Acidobacteriota; class Terriglobia; order Terriglobales; family Acidobacteriaceae; genus Telmatobacter. The sequence continues at coordinate 38,433 of JBKQOX010000061.1, read as the reverse complement.
AAGAAAGCAGCGTCTTCGCCGACATCGCGCAGGCCCGGGAAGGGCTGATGAATGCCCAGACTCCCCAGGACAAGATCGCTGCGAACAATCAGATCGACGCTTCCCTTGCCAAGGTTCTTGTTCTTACCGAGAACTATCCGCAACTGCGCTCCAGCGATCAGTTCATGCGCTTGCAGGATGAGTTATCGGGAACCGAGAACCGCATCAGCGTGGCACGGAAGCGCTACAACGACGCGATCCAGGACTACAACACCTTCATCTTGCAGTTCCCCAATAGTATTTGGGCGGGAATCGCCGGTTTCCATCAGAACAACGCCTACTTCGCCGCCAGCCCGGCGGCGCAAACCGTGCCCAACGTGAGCTTCTAAGCCCGCGTCGCCACTCGGGCTAGCCAGCCAAGGAAAACACAAAAGGCCATTCCGCGCATGCGGGATGGCCTTTCTTTGATTCGAGGGACGGTTCGCTTGGAGCTACTTGTAGGAGGCGATAGCGCTCGCCTCGTCGTCGTAGATGTCGAAGACGGTATACAGCTTGGTCAACTGCAACAGGTCATGGACCTTTTTGGTCAGCTTGAGCAGTTTCAGCTTCGCGCCTTGATTCTTGGCGGTTGTGTATGCGCTCACCATTTCGCCCAGGCCCGAGCTATCGATGTAGCTTACGTCGCCCAGATCCAGCAGGATGTTGCGCTGTCCCTTGCTGATCAGGTCGCGAATGGCATCGCGCAACTGCACGCTGCCCTCGCCAAGCGTGATCCGCCCGCTGAGTTCCAAAACAGTGACGCCATCCACTTCCCTGGAAGCTATCGCAAGTGCCACGGAAAATCCCTCCTTGTTGGTACATCGGTTATAGCATCTTTACCGCCGCCGGCGTGCGGAAAACTCTCCGCTCGGCTGCCTTGCAGGAAAGATGATCATACGCCGGTCCCCGCGCTCCCGCCACCAGGTTAAGTTTTTCCCTCTGCTGGCGCCAGATGCTTGATCAGCGTCAATTCGGTCCCAGGATGCAATTGTCGAAAGTGTACCTCATCCATCAGAGACCGGATGAGAAAGATGCCGCGGCCCGTTCCGCGAAGAATGTTCTCGGTGGCCAGCGGATCGGGCACATTTTCGGGGTTGAATCCGTGGCCCTGGTCGGCAATGACAACCACCAGGTCCTTGCCCGTATTTTCCATCGCCACTTCGATCTGGCGGGCAGGATCGTATTCGTTGCCGTGCAGCACGGCGTTGATGGCAGCTTCGCGGACCGCCATTCCGATGTGAAAGCGCTGGTCTTCGTCCAGGCCCGCCTCGGTGGCCAGCTGATCCGCGGCCTCTTCCACCTCGCTCACGCTTTCCATCGTGGAGCTCAGCCGGAAACTCCGCCGTCCTCTACTCGGTCCAGTCACCGGGCTTCCTTTTGCCTCCACCGGGCGGATCCGCAAACTCCGCCCACTGCTCCATTAACCTTGCTGGAAGTTTCAAGTCTGGATGCGATTGTGTCAAGCGGAGAAGGGGGATTACTTCGGTTGGCCCGGCTGCGGATTTGTCCGAGCCAGTGCTGCGGCTCGGAGAGTAAACTTCGTTTCGTAGATTGGCTCTTCATTTACGGACCCGCATCGCACAACCAGGCATGGACCAGCGCAGCCCAATTCGCGTCAGCCTTACCGGCCTTCTCGGGACGCCCGTAACCGATGCGAGTGGACAGTTGCGTGGCAAGCTCAAAGATATTGTGGTGGCCACGGGACCGGACGGCGGAAGGGTGGCTGGCATTGTGCTCAAGGCTCGCACCGGCCTGTCCATCGTGCCTTCTCAGGAAGTCCTGGAAACTCCAGCCGGCACATTGGAACTGCGCTCGGCCGAGGCCGTCTCGCCCCTCAAGGACGAAGGAAGCTTCCTCTTTCTGCAGCGCGACCTCATTGACCGCCAGATCATCGACATCAACGGCAGAAAGGTCGTTCGCGTGAACGACGTTGATTTGGAGTGGACCGACCATGGAGCGGCTCATCATCTGCGCGTGGCCGAGGTCGAGGTCGGGCTGCGCGGTGCGTTTCGCAGGGTCTTTAAAGGTGTTCTTCCGCGCGCGCGTCTGGAATCCATCTCGCGCAGGTTCAGTGCGCGCGCCATTCCCTGGCAATTTGTCGACGTCATCGAACCCGATCCCGCACGGCGCGTTAAGCTGCGCATCGAGCACGAGCGGCTGGCCGACATTCACCCCTCTGAACTGGCTGACATCCTTGAAGATCTCGCCCCCGCCGAGCGCGAGGCCGTCTTCACCTCGCTCGACGAAGGGGTTGCCGCCGAGACTCTGGAAGAAGTCGAGCCCCGGCTGCAAAAAGCCCTCCTTGAAAAGCTCGACGAGGAGCGCATCGCCGATATTGTCGAAGAGATGGACCCCGGCGCCGCCGCCGATCTGCTCTCCGAGCTGTCCGAGGAACAGTCCGACGCCATCCTCGAGGAGATGGAGCCGGAAGAGCGGCAGGAGGTTGAGGAGCTGCTCGAGTTCGACGAGGACTCCGCGGCCGGCTGCATGACCACGGAGTTCGTCTGCCTGGGCGCCGATGCCACGGTGGCGCAGGCCGTTCAGGCGCTGCGCAGTTTCGACGGCGACCCCGAAGGCGTCACCGAAATCTTTCTGCTTGACGAGAAACGCATGCTCCGCGCCGCCATTCCATTAGCTCGTCTGGTCATGGCGCAGCCGGATACGCACCTGAGCGTGCTGGCCGAGCCTCGCGTCATCTCCTGCCCGCCGGACCTGAAACAGAACGACCTGGCCGAGATGTTCGATAAGTACAACCTCCACGCGCTTCCCGTTGTCGACTCGCAGGGCCGGATGGTCGGCGTGGTTCAGGCTGAGCGCGTCATCAGCTTTTTGCGCGAAAAGCTATAAGGACCAGTACACCTCGCTGGGCTCGTATATGAAGACGAAAGTATCCAAAAGTGAGCAATATTGCTCACTTTTGGCTTGCAAATTGCCGAATCCTCGATCAATCCCGTTGAATGATCTGAATCTGTGAAACAATTCATAGATGATCCCATTTCCCAAGATTATTCAGGGCGGTATGGGCGTCGGTGTGTCCAACTGGCGCCTGGCCCAGGCCGTTTCCAAAATTGGCCAGCTCGGCGTCGTGTCGGGCACGGCGCTCGATTCGGTCTTTGTGCGCCGCCTCGCCGACGGCGACCAGGGCGGCCACATGCGCCGGGGACTGGACGCGTTTCCGTTTCAGGAGATGGCGAAGCGCATTTGGCAGGAGTACTTCGTGCAGGGCGGTAAGGCCGCAGGCGCGTCCTATAAAGCGCTTCCCATGCATCAGAAGAGCGACTCGCGCAAGCTCGTCGAGCTCTGCATGGTAAGCAACTTCGTTGAGGTCTTTCTGGCCCGGGAAGGCCACGACAACCCTGTAGGCATTAACTATCTTGAGAAAGTGCAGATTCCTCATCTGCCTTCGATCTACGGCGCCATGCTCGCGGGCGTAGGCTACGTGCTGATGGGCGCGGGAATCCCGCTCCACATTCCCGGCGTGTTGGACGCGTTCGCGGCACAGCGTGCCGCGGAATATCGCCTGGCTATCACCGGGGCGTCGCAGGGCCAGTTCGCGAATCTTGACACGCCGATGCGGCTCGATCCGGCCGAATATGCCGAGGGACCCCTACCGGCGCTTGACCGGCCCAGATTTCTGGCCATCGTCTCGTCGAACACGCTGGCCGCGACCATGCTGCGCCGCGCCACCGGCCGTGTCGATGGACTCGTGATCGAGAGCCCCACGGCGGGCGGACATAATGCTCCGCCACGCGGCAAGCTGCAGCTGAACGCAGCCGGTGAGCCGCTCTATGGAGAGCGCGATCGGGTCAACATCGCGGATTTGCGCGCGCTGGGCGTTCCCTTCTGGCTTGCGGGCGGATATGGCAGCGCGGCCAAACTCCAGGAAGCGCTGGATCAAGGCGCGACAGGAGTCCAGGTCGGAACCGCGTTTGCCTTCAGCCGGGAATCGGGCATGCGGGTCGACCTGAAATCGCGCCTGATCGAGCAGGCGATGGTGGGCTCCGGTGAGGTGTTTACCGATCCGCTGGCCTCGCCGACCGGTTTTCCGTTCAAGGTAGCGCAGCTCGAGGGCACCACTTCGGAGGCCAGTATTTACGACGAACGGAACCGGTCTTGCGATCTCGGTTATCTTCGCGAGCCATACGCGGCGGGCGATGGCCAGATCGGCTACCGTTGCTCCGCGGAGCCGATTGAAAACTACGTGGCCAAAGGCGGAAAAATCGAAGAAACGGCGGGGCGTAAGTGTCTTTGCAACACTCTGTTGGCAAATATCGGCCTCGCGCAGATGCGCAAAGATGGCTCCGTTGAGCCTGCTTTGATAACCGTCGGCGATGACCTGAATACGATCGCGCAATTCATCGCGCCAGGCCGCAACAGCTATAGCGCGGCAGAAGTGGTCGAGAGCCTGCTCGGCAGAAGCACGAGCGCGAGGCATCAGATAGAGCCCGTGCTCGCGGCCACGGCATAGCGTGGCGGGCTAGTGTGAGCAGACCCTTGGTCAGCCGCTGTGCCTTCTATCATTCCGCCGCGAACACTTTCGGTATGCGCTCCGACGGCGCTGGCAGCGCCGGAAACGCTACGTGCGGCTCCGTCTGGTACCAATACGCAGTCGAATAGAAGTTATCGGAGCGGTTATTCGCTGTTCCGTGCTCGATCGTCACTCGGATCGATTTCTCAAACGCGATGGGGCTCTCGATGTGCCAGCGATAGAGGCAATAGCGGCCCCCTGTGCGCTCGGGGTCCACAATATGGGGTGCGCCCTGGTGCAGATTCGCGAAGGGTTGTCCGCCAAAATCCCACGCGCCATTGTAATAGTCCTCCGTCCCCGTGCCGTTAATCGTGGGCATTGTGTCGTCGTCGATGAAGATCATGTCATCGCCCTCGCCAAACCAGCCGTTTTCGTTCTGCACCACGGCCTGCGTTACGTCCAGAAAATGTCCTTTCCCCGTGGCCTCCAGAAACACATAATTGTCCCGCCCGCTCAGGTTTTTGCCGTCGCTCCTGACTGCTTTGCAAGGCGCGGCCTGACAGTACTGGGCGTGAAAACGTCCCAGCCCTCGGGGAAGGCTCGCGAGCGCCACATAGTCAACCGCGAAATAAAGGTTCTTTGTGCGCTCCGTTCCCTCATTCGTCAGTGTGAGGCGTGCTGCAGTCGCGAAAGGCATCTGGAAGTAAGCGTTCAGCGCCTTCATGGGCGCAACCGCCAGCAAAGCCGACTGATAAATGAAATATTCGCCCAGCCCCAGGCCGAAAAAGTCGCCGACGGGAACTTCAACGGAGGGCGTCTGTTCGCCGTCCCACCAAGCCCGAAGCACCAGATTCTTTAAGTGCATGGGATCGGGTGAATTGATGGTGAACCAGATGTGTGTGACCACCCCGGCGCCATGTACGTCAAGCACCGTGGCGGCCCGGCCCGGATCGATGCCGACCGAGTCATCGTTGCCGCCAGTGCGGTCCCAGCTCGAGGAGCGAAGGTTCTTGTAATTGCGCAAACGAGACAGCCCGAAGATCTCTTCCGGAACCTCCGGTTCGCCTCCTGCGGCCGAGACAACTGGCGAATTCATGCCCATCATCGCGGCCGTTGAAACGCCAGCGGCCGTGGCGAGAGAGCCCAGCAATCTCCGCCGTGAGGCACGAAGAATCTCCTTTGGTTCGATTGGGTTCATACAGGGGTTCCTCCTCAGGGCGATTGTCATGAAAGGGAATTCTAATCGAATCACGCTGTCCGCAACCGTGCCAGCGCGCCTGTTGTTGCGCGACGTCGCGTTCTGCGCATCGATTTCGCGTGCCGGCTTCGCGCCTTTGGGTCTTGCCTGTTATGGTCAGTGAGGAATCTTTTTCCGCCACACTAAGACTGCAATGAATCCACCATAGGAACTCGCGTCACCATGTGGAAGCGCTGGCGAATCCGGATATTCCTCTTTCTGGCCGTCCTCGGTCCCGGATTCATTACCGCCAATGTCGACAACGACTCCGGGGGCATCCTCACCTACTCTCAAGCCGGCGCGCAATACGGCTACACACTCTTGTGGACCATGATTCCCATCACCATCGCGCTCATCGTGGTGCAGGAGATGTGCGCCCGCATGGGCGTGGTCACGGGCAAAGGTCTCAGCGATCTCATCCGCGAGGAATTTGGCCTGCGCATCACTTTCGTTCTTATGGTGCTGCTGGTCGTGGTCAACTACACCAACGTGGTCACCGAGTTCATTGGCATCGCCGGTTCGCTGCGCCTTTTCCATGTCACCAAATTCATCTCCGTGCCTCTGTGCGCCTTCCTGGTCTGGTATATGGTGGTGCGCGGCACCTACAAAAGCACCGAAAAAATATTCATCGCCGCCTCTTTGGTCTATATCTGTTACATCTTCGCCGGTGTCCTTTCGCAGCCGGACTGGCACAATGCTCTCTGGGCCACTGTCAGGCTCCCCGCGCGCTCTGTGTGGAGCGACAAGGCCTATGTGTACATGGCCATCGGCGTCGTCGGCACCACCATCGCCCCGTGGATGCAGTTTTATCTCCAGTCGTCGATCGTGGAAAAGGGTATTCGCGCAAAAGACTACGCGGCCTCGCGGCTCGACGTAATCGTGGGCAGCCTGTTCACCGACATCGTCGCATGGTTCATCATTGTGGCCTGCGCGGCCACGCTCTACGTGCACGGCATGGGCGCCATCCAGGTGGCTTCCGACGCGGCCGAGGCCATGCGCCCGCTCGCTGGCGACTACGCCTTCATCCTCTTTGCATTCGGTCTTTTCAATGCTTCCATCTTCGCTGCTTCCATCCTGCCGCTGTCCACGGCTTACACCGTCTGCGAAGGCATGGGCTTCGAATCCGGCGTCGACAAGAACTTCCGCGAAGCGCCGTTTTTCTACTGGCTTTATACATTGCTCATCGCCGGCGGCGCGGTCGCGGTCCTGATTCTGCCCGATGCGCAGCTGATCAACGTCGCCATTCTCTCCCAGGTTCTGAACGGTGTTCTGCTCCCGGTGGTCATCATTCTCATGCTGCTGCTCATCAATCGCACTGACCTGATGGGCGAGCACAAGAACTCGCGCCTTTGGAATTGGATCGCGTGGGGAACCAGCATCATCGTCATCGGCATGACGATGGTGATGCTGTGGGGGATGATTCCCGGTCATTGAAGGGTGGAAGGCTCTTGGAGCTGAGAGCTGAAACAGAAAGTTGTCCTAAAGCAGTTTCCCCGCCGCCAAGTCCTTGATCAGCCCGCGATCCGCGGCAAGAAATTTGTAGTCGGTCAATTCTTCGAGCTTCACCCAGCGAACCTGCTGGTAAATCTGGTTGTCGATGTCGCCCGTAAACTCCCGGACCGCGAAGAATTGCAGGTCCACTGCGCCGCCCCCGCGATAGTTGTGGCGAATGCGCGTCACCGCCGGGCCAACTTCGGCGCGAATTCCCAGCTCTTCCACCAACTCGCGGGCCAGCGCTTCCTGAGGGCTCTCGCCCGGCTCAATCTTTCCGCCCGGAAACTCCCATAGCGACGCCATCGGCTGATCCGCCTGCCTCTGCCCGATCAGCACTTCGCGATCGCGGACGATCAGCGCCGCCGCCACAAAACGAAGCGCGGGAAGGGAAGTGTGTGCCTTGGACGTGGTTGGGCTGTCATTCACGCATTCCAGTTTATATGACACTAAAGCGTGAATTGTCTAAGGATTGTATCCATTTACAGGCTGTTATAAGCTGCAGGCTCGGTCCCCGGCAGTCATGTCTCGAAGGTCGGCCGGCCGCCAACTCTGGGCTTTATTCCCCGCCCACCGCCGCTTCAATGCCTTCGGCAGCCCGCGGCCTGAAGTAGCCCCAGCCTCTTTTCGCCGCCGCTTCCTTGAGCGCCGGCGAAGGATTCACTGGAAACGGGCATCGCGCCATTTCCAGCATGGCCAGGTCGTGAATCGAGTTGCCAAACACAGCATCGGGCGCCGGCAATCCCACCCGCTTGAGCGCCGCCGCCTTGGCTTCGTCCGTCGGCACATCGACAATCTCGCTGGTGATGATGCCTTCCTTTACGCGCACGTCCGCCGCCAGAATTCGTTCCTTCGGGATGCCGAAATCGCGCAGGCCCTCGACGATCACCCAGCGATTCGTCGAACTCACCGCCCATATCTCAGTCCCGGCCTGCTGAATCTTCTTGACCAATGCGGCCATCTCGGCAAACACGCGCCCCCGCACAAAATCATCCACGTAACGCGCTGCGGCTGCCTCCAATTCGCTGTCGCGCAACCCTGCGTACATCTGCACCATCTCGCCGCACATCGCCGCTTCGCTCACGTCTCCCGCACGGTAGGCGCGATAGCGCGAGTCGATCCAGTCGTTGGTCGACCGTGAAACCAACCCCTGCTCCAGCGACCATGCCATGAATCCGTACCCGGCATCGCCGCCCCAAAGCGTTCCGTCGCAATCGAACACCGCAACCTTGGGCTTGCACTCAAACACCAGCCGCTCAAACTCCTCCGCGGTCCATTGCTGAACTTCGGTTTCTGTAGGCGTCAAACGTTTTTTCTTCTTGTCTGCTGGATTCATTCAATTCCATTTTCGTCCATGCAGGCCTGTTTGTGCGCAAACGGAAGGTTAATGAATGATGTACGCGCGGAATGGGATCAGCCTCGGGAAATGCTATTCCGATGCCGGAGCGCTCGGCTGCACGGTCTCCACGCGAATCTTGGCGATGCGTCTCGCATCCATCTCCACCACGGTCAAGCGCCGGTCTTCATACTCCACCGTCTCTCCCACATTGGGAATGTGCCCCAGGCGCGCCAGCACGAATCCCGCAAGGGTTTCCACGCCGCCGTCGCGCGGCAGGCTCCAGTGCATCTGAGTTTCCAGGTCGCGCAGATTCACGCTGCCATCCATCACCACCGTCCCTCCGGCGCTGCTCAATATCGGGTGCGACGGCGCATCGAACTCGTCTTCCAGCTCGCCCGCAAGTTGCTCGATAGCGTCCTCTGCAGTCACCAGGCCCACGGTCGATCCATACTCGTCCACCGCAATGGCCAGGTGCCGCCGGTTTTGCTTAAAGTCCCGCAGCAGATCCAGCGCCGATTTCGACTCCGGCACCACCAGCACTTCATGCATGATCTGGCTCAGCCTGACCTCGCCCTCAGGCGCGCCTTTGGATGCGCGAAGATAAAACAGCCGTGCCAAGTCCCGCCCATACACTGCTCCAACGATGTATTCCGGCCCGCGAGCCTCGTCGAAAACAGGAATGCGAGAGTGACTGCGGCCAAAGACGCGCATGCAGGCATCTCCAAGAAGCATGTTCGATGGCAGAGAGAAGATCTTCTGCCGCGGCGTCATGATCTCGCGCACCTGCACATCGCCCAGTTCCAGAGCGCGATGCACAAGCGTCTCCTGAAACTCGGGCAGCAGGCCTAGCCGCCTTGCCGCTGTCGCGATCAACTTCAGTTCTTCGGCAGAGTGAATGCTCGCGGCTCGCTCGCCGGCAGGAATATCGAAGGCGCGCAGAACGACCGCCGCTGAGCGGCTGAGCAAGCGCACCGCGGGACGGGCAATCGCCATAAACACCAGCATGGGCGGCGCCACAGCCAGAGCCAGCGCCTCGGCCCTGCGCAAGGCCAGCGCTTTCGGTACCAGCTCGCCGGCCACGACATGAAAGTAGGTAATGATTGCGAAACCCAGCACCACGGCCACCACGTGGCCCCAGATTCGCGCGTCGGGCAACGCACCCATCCACCCCGCAAGCATTTGCGCAGCCAGCGGTTCGCCCAGCCACCCCAGCGCCAGCGAGCAAAGGGTCACGCCAAGCTGCACCGCAGGGAGCAGATCGTCAAGGTTGCGCTGCAGGTTCCGCACCGCCCGCGCGCCCGGTACCCGTGCCGCCAGCATTTGCTCCACGCGCGATTCGCGAATGGAAACCAGCGCGAACTCAACCGCCACAAAATAGGCATTGGCCAGGATCAGCATGGCCACGGCGACCGGTTTGATGAGCAGGAGCTCGTGCATCTCGCAGAGAGAATAGCATTGGAAGGTGAGCGGCATGCTGGAGAGCCGTTCTGAACCAGGCCTTTTCATGGAACTCGAGGGCCGCCTGGCGCGTAGAAGATTCTGGAGTGGGAATGAGGATAGCGATGAGGCATTTTTGTGCGGCATTCTCCGTATGGGTGGCATTGGCGGCCGTTGCAGCAGTACCGGCGCTCGCCAGCGAAGCGACATTTGAGCGGGACCTAACAGTCAACGGTCGACTCGATCTGTCGGTTGCCACTGGCTCGGGATACATTCATCTCACCAGTGGTCCCGAGGGGCACGTCCGCATCTTCGCGCGCGTCAAGTCGGGATGGAGCGCGAGCGACGACATGGTGCAGCAGATCGCTGCCCATCCTCCCATCCAGCAGACAGGCAACATCGTCCGCATTGGTGGGGATCACCGCAATCTCGGCAATATCAGCATCGACTATGAGATCCAGGCTCCGCCTGACGCCTATCTCGATGCCGGGACAGGCTCGGGCAACGTAACCGACGAAGGTGTGGGCGCAAATGCAAAACTCAGCACTGGCTCGGGATCGATTCATGCCACCGGCCTCCAGGGCGGGTTCGCCGTCGGCACCGGCTCGGGTAACATCTACGCTGAGCAGGTCGGCTCCGGCGAAGTGAAAGCGAGCACTGGCTCGGGGTCAATTGAACTGAAGAACATGCACGGCGGGCTGCAAGCCGGAACCGGATCGGGCAATATCAAGGTGGACGGCACACCCGCTGCTCCATGGCGCCTCCACACCGGCTCCGGAAGCGTCGAGCTTTGGACAGGCAACGCGGGACTGACTTTGGACGCCTCGACCGGCTCAGGCAGCATTTACAGCGACCGTGAGATCGTTTCGCAAGGCACAATGGACCATCATCACGTGAAGGGCGCCATTGGCGGCGGCGGGCCCGCAGTGCGCGTCGAAACCGGCTCCGGCAACATTCGTGTTCACTAGAGCGGCCCGATACCAGGAAATTCTGCTGCGGCCGTCCGCCTGCGCTACGGAATGAAGTAATAGGGGTCGGGATATTTCACTGAATACTCCGCCTCCGGCTTGCCTTTCAGGTCACTCCACTGGTCGCCAACATTCAGCGCCAGCGTGTAACCGGCGCCTGCGATCTGCCCGCGTGCCACAGCCTTGAAAGCGCCGATCGTTTGCGAGCCATGATTCATGGGGCGCATCACAAGCAAATTCCAGTTGTCAAAGCCCTGCGCCCGCAAATTCCGCTCCGTTGCGGCCCGTTGCGTTTCGTCGCGCCCGGTAAGAAAGATAATGCTCGCACCCAATCGCTGCGCTTCCTTGTAGAGCCGCAGCGTGCCGGGAATTGCCGGTGCCTGCGCCATATCGAGCCACTGGTCGAATGCGGGTTTGTTATACGCAAAGTCCGCGCCCAGCATCTCCGCGTAGGTCGACAGCGTGGTATCGTCAATGTCCAGAATCAGCGCCAGTTTCTCGTTCGGCCGGCGATGCGCGGCCCGCTGGCGCAGAAACGCGATGGCGCGATCCGCCTGTGCGTCCAGATCGTGTGCATAGCACCCGCACATGCATGTGCAATCGTGGTACTCCTTGAGTTCCGTTTTGAGCGCGCCGAGATTGGGGATGCGCTCCGCCGCCGCGTCGCTGCTGAATTCGGGCTTGGGCGGTTGCTGCGCGGGAAGGGAACCCAGCCCCATCGCCAGAATCAGCGGCGCCGCAAAAATTGTCCTGAATTGGTTCACCCCTCGAACCTCCTCTCTCATGCTTTGTTCCCTCAGTGTAAACAACGCTCCCTGGATGGCCCTTTAGACTGAAAGCAAGATGATTCGCGTCTTTCGCCCTATTCCCGTCGAGCGGCTCAGGCTGCTCGTCTTCGATCTTGACGGCACGCTGATCGATTCCGCTCAGGACCTGTGCAACAGCGTGAATGCAACGCTACGCGAATTCAATCTCGTCCATCTGCCCGACCCCGCGATCGCCGGCTTCGTCGGCAACGGCGCCCCCATGCTCGTGCGCCGCTCGCTGGCCATGGCTGCCAACATCGGCATCGGCGATGTGAATGAGGATCTCTTCTCCAGGGCCTACGCGTTCTTTCTGCAGTACTATCGCGAGCACAAGCTGGACTTCACCTATGCCTACGAGGGAGTTCTCGACGCGCTCAAGGCTCTCCACGAGTTGCACGACGCCCCCGACGGCTCGCAGAGAACCATGGCCGTCCTCACCAACAAGCCGGTGCGCCCGGCGCGCGGCATTTGTGAGGGGCTGGGCCTTGCCGGCTACTTCCTCCACATCTACGGCGGCGATAGCTTCCCCCTCAAGAAACCCGACCCGCTTGGCCTCCGCTCGCTCATGGAAGAGACTGGCGCAACGCCGGAGCAGACCGTGATGATCGGCGACAGCAAAGTCGACGTCGAGACCGCTCGCAACGCCGGAGCCTGGTCCATTGGGTGCGCCTTCGGTTTCGGCCCGCAAAACCTGATGGATAGTCCTCCCGATGTCCTCGTATCGTCCGCGGCGGAGTGGACGGAGGCCTTGGGCGTAAATGTTTCAAAAAAAGCAACTTAGGCCTTGCAGTTTCTGCGGGAACTTTCACGCTCCTCTGAGCGTATATTGGCTTGTAGCGAGGATCGCACACCTATGCATCGAAGATTTCTCGCCCTAAGCCTCTTCGGCGTTGCTCTGGCGGTCGCCGCTGTGCCCGCGTGCGCTGAAAATGACGCGGTTCAATTCTTCAACAATATTGAAGTCACTCCTGACGCCCCGGTCAACGACGCCGTGTGTTTTTTCTGCAACGTCAACGCCCACGGCGACGTGAGAGGCGACATTGTCGTCTTCTTCGGCAACGTCCGCCTCGACGGCCAAGCGCACCAGGATGTCGTCAACTTCTTCGGCAGCGTCACCGCAGCCGATAACTCCTCCATCGGTGGCGACCTCGTCTCACTCTTCGGCGCCATTCGTCTGGGCGAAAACGTCAGAGTGAATCAGGATATGGTCGCCATATTCGGTACAGTGCACAGCCCGGCCAGCGTTTCCATCGGCCAGGACCATGTCGTGCTCTCGCCATGGATCCTCTTTGGCCCGCTGCTGATCATCTTCTTTATCGTCTTCGTCATCGTCCACGAGGTCCGCGTTCGTCGTGAGCGGCGTTTCGCCCAAGCCTACCCGCTCCCGCCCCGCCAGTAAGCCCTTCAAATGCTCGCCGGCGCGTTAGGCTGGTGGGATGGGCAACTCAGCCACACTGACCGCTCGCCCCTTGCGCATCGTCCTGCCCGGCGGCAGCGGTCAGGTGGGCCGCATGTTGGCGCGCTTCTTTCAAGAGCGCGGCCATCACGTCACGGTGCTGACCCGCGGCCCCTACACCGCGCCCTGGCAAACGGTGTATTGGGACGGAGTTCAGCTCGGCCCCTGGGTTGAGACACTCGACGGCGCTGACGTCTGCATCCATCTCTCCGGCCGCAGCGTGAATTGCCGCTACACTGCGCGCAACCGCCGCGAGCTTTACGACTCGCGCATCGGCACCACGCGCCTTCTGCACCGCGCCTTCGCTACGCTCGCCAATCCGCCACGCCTATGGATGAACGCCTCATCCGCCACCATCTACCGGCACTCGCTCGACCGCGAAATGGAGGAAGCCACCGGCGAGCTGGGAGGTAATGAGTGGATTTCGCGCCGCCGGCGCGCTCCCGCAAAGTGGAACTGGACCGTGCAACTGGTGAAGGATTGGGAAACCGCGTTCTTCTCAGCCGAGACGCCCGGCACGCGCAAGATTGCCCTGCGCACTTCGCTCGTCTTCAGCCCAGTGCCGGGCAGCGTCTTTTCCGTGCTCTCGAACCTGGTTCGCACAGGCCTCGGCGGAACGCAGGGCAATGGCCGCCAATATGTCTCCTGGATTCACGAGTCCGATTTCGCTAGTGCCATCGAATTCCTCATTCAGCGTGAAGACCTCGACGGCGCCGTCAATCTCGCCGCGCCCCATCCGCTTCCCAATCGCGACTTCATGGCCGACTTGCGCGAAGCCTGGGAGATGCCCAACGGCCTTCCTGCTCCGGCGTTCCTCATGGCCATCGGCATGTTTTTCCTGCGCACCGAGCCCGAACTGGTCCTTAAAAGTCGCCGCGTCGTTCCAGGCCGCCTCCTTGACGCCGGCTTCGAATTCGAATTCCCAAATTGGCCCGAAGCCGCCCAGGATCTCGTTCGCCAATGGCGCGCGCGCGACGATGACTGATCGATCAGGATTGGAGGGTCGCCAACCGGGGACTAGATCACGAAAATCAAAGGCAGCCGGCCAAGATCATTTTCAGAGAAGATAAAGCATGATCGAAACCGATATACAAGCAATCGCCATGATTGCCGTGGCTAGCTGCAGGATCCAGGGTTTATCGCCGCGGGCATGCCGCGCCAAGAAAGCCGAAGAGATCAAGAAAAGATCTGCGAGCAACAACAGGGCTTGCAGGAACGCCGGATGATGTTCCCAGAATCCAAACGGAACGTCGTTCGAATTAGTGAGTGCGTGTCCCAAAGAAGTGCAAATCCAAATCACGGCGCAGCCGCTTCCCAACAGAATTCTGGCGCGCATCAGACTTCGGCCGCCGCGAGTCAGCACCCCCTCCTCATACTCGGGGTCGGCCGCCGTCCAGCTCGGCAGAACTGCGATTGCTCCCGCCACCGAGAGTGCCCAAAGCAGTACAAGTGAGACTCCGCCGAAGAACATGTATTTCGAACCCATCTGGGTGCCTCGGTTTGCACATTGCCGGTGAGCTTAATTAGCTCTTACTCAGCTGCATTGCGCTCCCCCCTGCTACTTCGGCGTCACATCCGTCACCGGCAGATCCCAGTGCCCAAGCAGAATCTCGAACCGCCGCTGCTCTTCTTTCTTGTACGTGTCCCGATCCGGCCACAGTTCTTTGCTAAACGCCGCTTCATCCGGGTTCGAGCTCGTGGCAACTGTCGAGTTCTTGTAAACAATCGTCACGCGATAGTCCCAGCGCCCGTCCTCGGTCGTGTGATACGCCGGCGACTCGATCTTCAGCGACACGATCCGCCCCGTCGACTCGATCTTCTTGAGCAGAGGCCAATGGTTCTTCAGGAACAGGTCCAGAAACTCCTGCTGATGTCCCCACTGGCACTTGTAGTAGTACTCGATCGTGTACGGCGCCCCTTCGCTCGATTGCGCCGGCGCCCCCTGCGCCATCAGCTTCCCCGAAAAACCAGCGGCAAACGCCAATGCCACCGCGGCAAGAACAATCCTGCGCATCAAATGCTTCATCGGTGCCTCCATGCATGCGATGAAAGCATTGTAGCGTGCAGCCCGATTGGCCTCGGAAGAGGCGACCAGCCTCAACCCACGGCGCGCACACAAAAAAAAACGGCCCCCGTATTAACGGGGGCCAAGTTGCCTTGGTTCTCTCGCGTTGCGAGAGCTTTTTTGGCGGCCTACGGCGGGGTGGCCGTTGGCGCGAGTGCAGAGCCTCGGGGGAGGAGTTGGCCGCTTATTACGGCTGCTCCGCGCCTGCTGCGGCAGGAGCGCTTTGGGGTGACGCTGCTGCCTGGGCCGCCAAACTGTTTTCCATCACACTCAGATGCACACTGTTGAACCTTACCCGCTCCGGCTTTTGGTTTTGATCGCCAGTTGCGGTTGAGGCCATCTCAACTTCGTTGCCGAGAGCCACAGAGTGCATGCGGTAGACGGGAATCTGATGTTCCGTTAAAAGGTAGCGCTTGACTGCTTCCGACAGGCGCTCGGAACTTTGTATGCCTGCGCTGCCCGCCAGTGGCGAGTGCGCTTCCAATTCCAGGATGTAGCCTTCGTGCCCGGTCAGGCTCGAGGCTAGTTGGTCCAGCGCTGCCTTCGAATCTGAAGTCAGCACCGGGCTTGAGCCGCGGAACTTGATCACGAGGTCCGTCGCCTGGTGATACTGATCCAGGCCATTCACCGTAGTGTTGATCTGGTTCACGTGATTCGATGCGCTTTGCGCGGCGCCGTTGGCGTTCTGCGCCTCGGTGTTGGCGTTCAACGCCAACTGGTTCGCCGCATCTGCCGCGTCCTGCGCCTTCCGGATGCCCGCCTGCGCCCGCTCATCCACGTCCTTGATGTAGGCCGCATTCTTGGCGTTCACTTCATCCAGTTCGCTCAAGCGGTCGTTGATCGGATCGATCTGCCTCTTCACCCACTTCTTGCGGGCAAAGGGATAGATGCGGCCCCAGAACCCCTCTTTCGCGGGGGCCAAGGGCTGTTCGGCCGCGGGCATGGGGGAGGGCTGAGCCTGCGCCGCCGAGGTAGAAGTCGTGGTGGTCTGGGTCGTAACCCCAGAAGATGTTCCAGTGTTGACTTGGTCCTGAGCCCAAATGGGAAGCGCAATTGCAGATGCCAACGCAAGTACGGCCAGTCGGCGGGGGAATAGTTTCACTTCAATCGCAGATATTTTCATGGGTTAAACCCCTTTTTTGCCTCGCGGCATTGAATCGCCGCGGGATGGAGCGCTGCTTTCCGCTCGCCCTGTTAAAAGCAAGATCGCTGCCAAAGTTTGGGCCTGGCTGGGAAATCAGCTATCTATTTGAAAATAGGTATTTTAGGATTTTCGACGTCGGTGGGAAAATGGCCCGATTCAGGCCCTGTAAACCCTTGTTTGCGCGTAATTTTTGCATCTTCGCGTAGTTTCTACTCTGTGGCGAAAGGCACGCCTACTTCAGATCGACATGGATGATTCGGATCTCCGGGAAAGTCCCGTCCCAGTCCTGGGCGGTCGTGTCGAAAATCAGCCGGAAATCGGCGCTGTCTCCCGGCTTCAGCGGTGCTGCCGATACCGGCTCCACATCCACATATGGCTCGCGCGTACGAATCAGGTTCAGCGCCTGGGTTTCGTTCTGCGCCACCTCGTGCGCCGGATCGCGGAACAACACCTGCACCGTAATCTCGCTTACCTTCCGGCTGCCTGTGTTCGCGATCGACCCGTCGAGGTAGGTCACCTTGCCGCCCGCCAGGTTTGCTGACTCGCTCATGTGGAGATTGCTGATCGGCAAATTGCCTGCATAGGGATCGAGCGCCGCCGAGATCGGTGTCACCACCGGAGCGCTCTTTCCACGTTCGTAAAACAGCACCAATCCAATCACCACGGCTACCAGGATCACCGCGGCCACGACCATGGGCAGCCAGTTGCGCTCCTGCGCCGCCTGCGGACGAATCAATTGTGGACCTGTGCTCACGAGCGCGATTGTACACCCGATTCTATTGGCCTCGTCGGGGCTCTCCGCGCTTCAAACGCTTGGCGTACAAGCCTCCTTCGTGTCCCTCCCGCCTGCACTCGGCCAGCTTATCTGGATCGCCATTCTTGTTTGAATCCAACGTGCGCCTCGCGCGTCTAAGGAGCATCTGACCGGGATCGGACTTGAACGCCCGAGAATCGAAGCCGCCGAGTCTCAGAAAGCTTCGCAAATCGGCGACCTTGAACTTTAAGAAAAAGGACCAGGCCCCAAAAGAACGAGGAAGAAGGAAACCAGAAACGTGATCGAACCGTGAATCAATGTGAAAGGCATTTGAAAGGCAGGCCCCAATGCAGCCCTCCCCGAATCAGGCAATCAGTTCGCCGCCAACCTCTTCCGCCGCCTTTCCTCAATCCAAACCAGCCGCAGAGCGAGCCTACCGGGGCCTCACCATCGCCGCCATGCTCCTGATTCTCGCCAGTCTCCTTCTGTTCTAGAGGCTTCTGAGCAGAGCATCCCCGCATCTCGCAGCGCGGAATCCCGCAGATGGCTGCGCGCATCCTCCATGTGAGAGACAAACACCTCAACCTGGCACTAACGAGCTAATAGCTAAGGGCTAAAAGCTAATAGCCGTCTTTCACCCAAACCGCGCCCGCTTGATCCCCGTCTGCCTGCAGTCTTTTCCGGTCATCTTTACCCGAATGCACATCTCCGCCAGCCGTGAAAGCATGCGGTCCCCGATCCGGTCGCCCAGCGTCGCCTCGCGCGCTGCGCGCTCCGGATCGCTCGTCCCTCCGCCGCCCGCAGGCAGGTCCGCATAATTTGTCGTGATGATTGTCGTCTGCCGGTCGTTGTAGCGCGTGTTCAGAATCAGCGCTACCGTGTCCCATACCCACTCGTTGGGCTTTTGCGCGCCCAGGTCGTCCAGCACCAGCACTGCGGCGGCAAACACCGGCTTCAGCAGCTCTAGTTCCGTGGTCCGCACCTCGGGGTTGTAGCTATTCTGGATGCTTTTCAGCAATTCCCGATAATCGCAGAACAGCCCCTTCGCGCCGCGTTCCCGCACGAGCCGCTGCAGCACGCCCACCGCCAGGTGCGTCTTGCCCACCCCCATCGAGCCGGTAAACAGCAGCCCCTTGCCCGCTGTCCCCGCCGGATATTCCTCCACAAATCGCCTCGCCGTCAGCAAGCCCTCGGCCAGCGACCGGTCGGCCTCGTGGTAAATCTCAAAAGTGTCCAGCGTGCAATCCTTATACCGCGCAGGAATCTGCGCCGCCTGAATTCGCCGCTGCTCCCGCTCCGATTCCTGGCACGTGCACTCGCGGCTCACCCAATTCCCGGCCGCATCCATTGCCCGAACCAGACCCACTCCGTCGCAAATCTTGCAGACCGTCATCTCGTTTTCAAGCCTAGCGCACTTGGCTTCGCACGCCCCCGGTGCACACCTCGTGACCGAATGTGGAAAATGCGCGTCCCCTTCATCCGTCTGCTGTCTACGCCTGCTGGCTACTGGCAATTGGCTCCTAACTACTAGCTACTGGCTACCGGCTGTTTTCGTCGCTTACCCGCGCCAAACCCCCGGCTGGTCTGGTATATGAATGAGGAGGAGCAATCAAGTCCCCCTCCTCCACGCTCCAAAAGGATCTCCATGTATACATCTTCGTCTCTGCCACGTCTCTGTGGCCGCGCATTCACCGTTGCCATTCTTGCTACCGTGTCCGTGGTCTCTCATGCCCCAGCGCAAAGCGCGTCCGCCCCGTCTGCGCAGCCCGTTGCGCCCGTTCGCCCAGTCACCACCGACTACTTCGGCGTCACCGTCACCGATCCCTATCGCTACATGGAGAACCTCAGCGATCCCGACGTCGCCGCGTGGTTCAAAGCGCAGGACTCATACACACGAGGCGTCCTCGCCAAAATCCCCGGCCGCGACGCTCTCCTCGCCCGCATTCAGGAACTCGATCGCTCCACCCCGGCCATCGTCACCGCCATCGTTGCCATGCCCGGCGGCCGTTACTTCTACCAGAAGACTTTGCCCAGCGAGATCGTCCCCAAGCTCTATGTCCGTGACGGCCTCAGTGGGACCGAGCGCATTCTGCTCGATCCTGACAAGTATCCCGCTCCGGCCGGATCGCATAACGCCATCAGCGATTACACCCCTTCATGGGACGGCAAATTGGTCGGCGTCGCCGTCTCTGCCGGCGGCTCTGAGGTCGGAGTCATTCACATCCTCGACGTGGATAGCGGTAAGGAGCTGCCGGAAACCATTGACCGTGTGCGATTCGGCTCGGTCCAGTTTCTTCCCGACGGCCATGCCTTCACCTACAACCGGCTGCAAAAGCTCGCGCCCGGCCAGCCGCTCACCGAATTTGAAGAGAAGAGCACGGTCTACCTGCATGTTCTCGGAACCCCGGTCGACAGCGACAAACCCATCCTCGGGTTTGGTGTTTCGCCGCAAGTGGACGTCAGCGCCACCGACCTCCCGTTTGTCGTCCCCACATTTCATTCCCAATGGGCCATCGGCATCCTGGCTCATGGCGTGCTCAACGAGCACACCTTCCTGAAGGCGCCTCTCGATTCACTCGGCAAACCCGACATTCCGTGGGAGAAGATCTGCGACACTTCCGATGACATCACCTCGGTCGCGGTCCGGGACAGCGATCTCTATCTCCTCGGCCACCTCGGTGCGCCGCACTATAAAGTGCTTCGCACCAATCTCGACCATCCCGATGTCGCGCACGCGGCTACGGTCGTTCCTGAAAGTGATGCGGTCATCCACACGATCGCCGCCGCCTCTGACGCTCTCTATGTGCAGCAGACCAGCGGCATGGTGGGCGAATTGCTGCGGGTCGATTACGCCGGCGGCGCGCCCCAGCAGGTTCAACTCCCGTTTCAGGGCTCCGTCTCCATCGAATCGTCCGACGAGCGCATTCCCGGTGTCCTCGCCACCATGGCATCGTGGGTGCGCGCTCCTCGAACCTACAGCTACGATCCGCAAGCGCGCACTGTCACTGACACCAAACTCCGTCCCGTGGGACCCTTCGGCGATCCCGAGGACATCGTCTCCGAAGAAGTCATGGTCAAGTCCTGGGACGGTGTCATGGTCCCCTTGTCCATCATGCACAAGCGTGGCATTCCCATGGACGGCTCCAACCCCACTCTTCTTTGGGGGTACGGATCCTACGGCATCAGCGAAGATCCCGGCTTCTCTCCCGTACGGCTCGCCTGGTTGGAGAAAGGCGCCGTATTGGCAGTCGCCCATCCGCGCGGCGGAGGCGAACTCGGTGAAGACTGGCACAAGGCCGGTCAGAAGCTCACCAAGCCCAATACATGGCGCGACTTCATCGCCTGCGGCGAGTACCTCATTGCCTCGAAATACACCAGCTCGGCAAAACTCGCCGGTCAGGGGGGTAGTGCCGGTGGCATCACCGTGGGCCGCGCCTTCACTGAGCGGCCCGACCTTTTTGCCGCCGCACTCGACGATGTCGGCATGTCCGATGCCCTGCGTTCCGAAAACATGCCCAACGGCCCGCCCAACATTCCAGAATTCGGGTCCACGGCAATGCAGTGGGGCTTTGAAGATCTGTACTCGATGGATTCCTATCAACACGTGCGCGATGGCGCGCATTATCCTGCCATCCTGCTCACCACGGGTTGGAACGATCCTCGCGTCGCGCCATGGGAGCCGGGAAAGATGACTGCGCGCCTTCAGGCTGCCGCGGCAGCCGGCAAACCGATTCTGCTGCGCGTCGATTACGCTGGCGGCCACGGCATCGGCTCAACCCGAGAGCAGCGTCAAGAGGTGACCGCCGACGAATGGAGTTTTCTGCTTTGGCAGTTCGGAGTCGCCGGCTTCCAACCCTGAGCCATGACCGGTCGCACCGATCACTGAATTCGATTTCGGGCCGCTGAATCGTCTACTACCGTTGCACTTGGCGTCGCGCTCCCCGAGAAGAAATTTCGCTGGCAGGTGACTGCATTGGACCTGATTGACCGCCTTGCTGAACACAAGACGCTCGCTACAGCGCCGCGGGAGGAGCTTGCCTGGCTGGCGGCGCACGGCACGCTTCACACCCTCGTTCCCGGTAAAATCCTTTCTCACAAAGCCGTCGCGGTCGAGGGCCTCTACATCATCTTGTCGGGCCACGTGTCGCTCTCCGTCGACCGCGGCTCCGGCCCCCAGAAAGTCATTGATTGGCGTGCCGGAGATATCAGCGGCATTCTTCCTTTCTCGCGAATGGCCTCAGCCCCGGGCGACGCCATCGCCGAAGAGCCCACTGAAATACTCGCCATTCACCGCGACGACCTCCGCGAGCTCACGCGCGAGTGCTACGCGGTCACAGCCATCCTTGTCCACATCATGCTCGATCGCGCGCGGCTGTTCACGTCGAGCGACTTGCAGAACGAGAAAATGATCTCCCTTGGCAAACTCTCCGCCGGTCTTGCCCACGAGCTCAACAATCCCGCATCCGCCATCGAACGCAGCACAGCGTCACTCAGTAACAGGCTGGAAGAAGCGGAATCGGCGACTCTGGCTCTCGGCACAGCTCGTCTCGGCGATGCGCAACTCGCCGCCGTCGATCAAATTCGCAACGCCTGCCTGTCTCGCGCGCCCCAGGGCGTGCGCTCTCCGCTGCAGCAGGCTGAGCGAGAAGAGGCAATCGCCGACTGGCTGTCGGATCACGGGCTTGTCACGGCTAATTCCGACGTTCTTGCCGATACGCCCGTCACCTTCGACGCTCTCGATCAGCTTGCCGCAACCGTAGAAGGCCCTGCTCTCGATGCCGTCATTCACTGGGCCGCCGCTGGCTGCGCCGTCCGCAGTCTCGCCTCCGAAATTCAGGAAGCCGCCATGCGCATCTCCGGCCTCGTCATGGCCATCAAGGGCTTTACGCACATGGATCAGGCCATGGTCGCCGAGCCGGTGGATCTCGGGCCCAGCCTCAACAACACGGTGGTTGTGATGCGAGCCAAGGCGCGCCAGAAATCCGCCGAAGTTGCCATCGAGCTGGAGCCCGGCCTGCCTCTGGTGCGCGGTTTTGCCGGCGAGCTCAATCAGGTTTGGGGAAACGTCATCGACAATGCGCTGGATGCGATTCAGGATGGCGGCCGATTAGAGGTCAGCGCCCGCCGCGACGGCCAGCGTGTCGTCGTGCGAATCGTCGACAACGGGCCCGGCATTCCGCCGCAGATCCTTTCGCGCATCTTCGATCCATTCTTCACCACCAAACCGATGGGGCAGGGAACCGGTTTGGGCCTCGACATTGTCCGCCGTCTCGTTCGTCACAACGACGGCAACATCGAAGTCGACTCCCAACCGGGCCGCACGGAGTTTCGCGTCACCCTGCCCATCGCCGATCCTGAAAGCACGGTGCCTGCGAAATGAACAAGCCGGTTCTGTTCATCGTGGACGACGATCCACAGGTTCTCGCCGCCGTTCGCCGCGATCTCCGCTCGCGCTATCGCGAGAACTACACCGTCATCAGCGCGCCATCCGGTGAAGAAGCGCTCACCGCAATTCGCGAGCTCAAGAGCCGCGGCGATTCTCTCGCCATGCTCATCTGCGATCAGCGTATGCCGGGCATGATGGGCAGTGAGGTGCTCGCCCAATCGCGAGCCATTTATCCGCTCGCCCGCCGCGTTCTGCTCACCGCGTACTCCGACATTGATGCTGCCGTCAAAGCCATCAACGAGGCGCACCTCGATCACTATCTCTCCAAACCCTGGCAGCCACCTGAGGAACGTCTCTTTCCAGTAGTCGACGATCTGCTCGATGACTGGCAGGCCGAATATCTTCCTGAAGCGAAGGGCCTTCGTCTTGTCGGCTTTCAGTGGTCTCCGCAATCGCACGCCATCAAGGATTACCTCGCCAGCAATCTCATTCCCTATCGCTGGCTCGATGTCGCACGCGACGCCGACGCTCGCGCGCTGCTTGACGCGGCCGGCGTCAGCAATGAAGATCTTCCCGCGCTGTTCTTTGACGATGGGTCGCCCGTCCTGCGCAATCCCGCCCCGCGCCAGGTCGCCGAGCGCCTCGGCAAACCGCTCATCGCGGCCTTCGACGTTTACGATCTCGCGATCGTCGGCGCTGGCCCTGCCGGACTTGCCGCTGCTGTGTATGGCGCGTCCGAAGGACTGCGCACGCTCCTGCTCGATCGCCATGCTCCCGGCGGCCAAGCCGGCTCCAGTTCCCGCATTGAAAACTATCTCGGATTTCCCGCAGGCGTCAGCGGGAGCGAACTCACGCGCCGCGCCATCACTCAGGCGCAGCGCCTCGGTGCCGAGTTCCTCGCCCCGCTTGAGGTCACCGCCGTCTCCATCGACGGTGGCTACAAGTCCCTTTCGCTGGGCGACGGTCGCAAGATTGTCACGCGCGCCTTGCTCGCCGCCACGGGCATGTCGTATCGCGAGCATCCCGCGCCCGGCATCAAGGAGCACACCGGCGCCGGCGTCTACTACGGCGCCGCCACCACTGAGGCCGCCGCTTTTCGCGATCGGCATGTGACAGTCGTTGGCGGCGGAAATTCGGCAGGCCAGGGCGCAATCTATCTGGCCCGCTACGCATCGGAAGTCGATATCGTCATTCGCCGCGACAGTCTGCTCGACACCATGTCGCAATATCTCATCGAGCAGATCGAGAAAACTCCCAACATCCATCTGCGCCCTCAAACGGAGATTGAAAAAGTCGAAGGTGAAGATCACGTCGAGAGTGTTGTCTTCAAATCCCTCATTGACGGATCAACCGCTTCGCATGCGGCCGACGCGCTTTTCATCTTTATTGGCACGCGCCCACGCAACGACTGGCTTCCGCCCGAAGTTCTCTGTGACGATAAGGGTTTTGTGCTCACCGGCCGCGACCTGATGGCCGCTGATGGTTACGCGCGCACTTGGAAGGAGCAGCGCGAACCGCTCATTCTTGAAACCAGCGTTCCCGGAGTCTTCGCCGCCGGGGACCTCCGCGCGAACGCGATGAACCGCGTTGCTTCAGCCGTCGGCGAGGGTTCCATGGTCGTGCGCCTTGTGCACGAATACCTCGCGCTCACGTAAGCGCACTTAATCGCACACCAGCGCGCCGTCCGGAAATACCTGCTCCTCGATTTCCTTCAGCTCGGCCGCATCGCCCGCCTCAATCATCGGCACAAAGAATCGCTCCACTTCGCCCAGCACTTCCGGTCCTGTCCGCGCGTGGTAAATTGCCGCGCGCAGCTTTGCTCCGCCGGGCACGCCGTGCGTAAACCAGGTCGCAAACTGCTTCATCTTGCCCTCCGGGTCGCCCAACCTCGCATCGCGCGGTAGGTCCTTGGTCGCCTCAGTCTCGGCCAGCAGCATTTCAAAGTACGCGCGGATCATTCTGTAACGGTCTTCGTTCGTTGCCCGCTCATAGCTGCCCGTCGCCGTGTACTGCGCAATCTGGCGGAAGATCCACGGATTTGCCGGCGCCGCCCGCCCGATCATCACCGCGTCGCAGCCCGTCTCGGCAACCATCGCCGCCGCGTCCTCCGGCGTACGCACGTCTCCGTTGCCCATCACCGGAATCCTTACCGCTTGCTTCACCGCTCGAATCCATTGCCACTGCGCCTGCCCGCTGTAGCCTTGCTCGCGCGTCCGCGCATGCAGCGCAAGTCCGTTCAGCCCCTCGGCCTCGGCTATCCGCGCCAGCTCCACGCACACAATCTGCGAGTCATTCCAGCCCATGCGGAACTTCACGGTGAAGGGAATCGTCACCGCCTTGCGAATCGCCCTGAAGATTTCGCCGATCTTGGGCAGATCGCGCAACAGGCCCGACCCTCCATTGCAACCCACCACGCGCTTTGCCGGGCAGCCGAGATTTAAGTCGACTGTATCGAAGCCCGTCTCCTCAACGATGCGCGCTGCCTCGGCCAGCGTCTCCGCGTTCGATCCGAACAGTTGTGCCCCAATCGGATGCTCGTCGTCATAAAACGTCAGGTACCGCCGCCGCTTTGTCTCCCGCATCCGCGCCAGCCCATCCGCCGACGTGAACTCGGTCATAATGAGCCCGCACCCCGACTCCACATTCGAAATCGTCGAATCAACCTGCGCGGCCGCCGTCTTCTCGCTCCCTTGCTCCCTCGCTCCCTGTTCCCTGGTAAACAAACTCGCGTGCCGGATGAATCTCCGGAACACCGTGTCCGTCACGCCGGCCATCGGCGCCAGAACCGTTGCCGGCCGCACCACCACTGCGCCCAGCCGCACTTCCGCCGGAACCCGCGCCTCCGCGGGCATCGCGTGCTCCACTGGATTGTCCCAGTCCTTGTTTACCGTGAATCCGCGGCGTGGCATTTCGCTCCTGATCAGCTTGGTAACTCTGCTACTTGGTACACAAACGGCATACCTCTGGAACTCGGGTCCCAGCCCGCCGCCATTGCCTCGCGGATATGAGACTCGACTTTTTTGGCGGTAACTTTTGCCCTACGTGGATCAATGCGTGACCAGCCGTCCTTCTGCGTTCGTATTGGTGGATACTCAAGAAAAAGCTCGCGGCGCACAGCTCCCGCGACTTGCACGTGAACTGCCACACCCTTCCACCGATCCTCGCCACACCACTGCTGCTCGCGGTGCAAGTTCCAAAGCAGCGAGATACCATCGATTTTTATCTCTGACACGATCAAACGCTTTGGTCGTGGCATAGCTTTCGTCTCCGTGGCACAAACAGCTTGAAGCTGGAGGCTTCTTTTTCCCCCAGACAAACGTGAGCCCCCGCCGTGGCGGAGGCTCATCCCATCCTGTGGGTGCCCCAGGTCTCGATTTTGAGACCTGGGAATCTCGGCTTACTTCGCCGCCGCAATCGCCTTGTCGCTCTTCGCGTACTTCCGCCGGAACCGCTCTACGCGTCCCGCCGTGTCAACCAGCCTTTGCTTGCCCGTAAAGAACGGGTGGCAAACCGAGCAAATTTCCACGTGAATGTCGCCCTTGTGAGTCGACCGCGTCTCAAAGTTGCTTCCGCAGGCGCACATCACCCGCACCGCGGCGTAATTGGGATGAATCTTTTCCTTCGGCATCGCTCGAAATACTCGCCTTTCCTTCAATTCGTCTCTGTCCATATTGTAGGGGGATTCGCCCGCTTTCGCAATTCCGGGGCAGGGAACTGTGAAATGCAGCCATTAGCCTTTAGCTTCTAACTCTTAGCGTCGCCAGCAACAACCTGCGGGCCTCACCTCATCAGCGCCGCGGGGTGCCGGGTGCCCCAGGTCTCGATTTTGAGACCTGGGGTAGCACGAACCCAACTCGCTGGCTTGCTAACTTGCCGCTTCATCGAAAATCCCTCGACCTCACCTCCACTCGCGTAACCTCCAGCGGCGCAATTCGCTGCGCCTTCACGTGAATCACGCCCTCCTGGTTCTGTACCGGCCCCTCGATCCGCAAAAAACGATTCCGCGTCACCACCACCCGGTCGCGCTCAAAAACATCCGGCGTCAGAATCACATTCGCAATTCCTGTCTCGTCCTCGAGCGACAAAAACACAAATCCCTTCGCCGTGCCCGGCCGCTGCCGTGCGATCACGCATCCGGCAATCGCCACGCGCCTGCCGCTCCTCAACGCCTCCAGCTCCTTCGCCGAAAAAACTCCCTCCGCCCGCAGCGTCTCGCGGTGGTACGCCATTGGATGCCGCCCCGTCGTCAGCCCCGTCCCCGCATAATCCGCCGCCAGCCGCTCCTCCGTCGTCATCTGCCTCAGCGGCATCGCCGCTGTGTCGCCAGAATCTCTCTCGCTCGGCTCCGCTGTCGCGCCCCGCTGTTCTGCCGTTGCCCCATCCTTCGCGCAGCGAAGGGTGGGAACCGCCTCCGCCCCGCGCAGCAGCGGCCCAACCGGCCTTCCCGCCCACTCCACCTGCCACAGCGCATTGCGCCGGTGTTCCACTTCACCCAGCGAATTCAGCGCTCCAATCTGCGCCAGCGCCACCAGTTCTTTGCGGTTCAACTCCGGCACGCGCCGCGTCAAATCGTCCACGCTCTTGAAACCCGCCGTGCCGCGTGCCGCAATCAGCGCCTCCGCCGACGTCTGCCTCAATCCCTTCGCATAATTCATTCCCATCCGCAATGAAACCGACCCATCCACTTCCTTCTCCAAACTGCACAGCCACTCCGATCGCTGTACGTCGATCGGCCTCACCCGCAGCCCATGCCGCTGCGCATCCTTCACCAGCACCGCTGGTGAATAAAATCCCATCGGCTGGTTGTTCAGCAACCCACATGTGAACGCCGCCAGAAAATGCACCTTCAAATACGCTGACGCATACGCGATCAGCGCGAAGCTCGCCGCGTGGCTCTCGGGAAATCCATACATCGCAAACGACGAGATCCCCTGCACAATGTTTTCTTGCGCCTCCGCGCCGATCCCGTTGCGCGTCATCCCCGAGCGCAGCCGCCCCTCCAGGTCCTTCATCCGCTGCATCGACCGCCGCATGCCCACCGCGCGCCGCAGTTCCTCCGCCTCCGCCCCCGTAAAGCTCGCCACCACCATTGCCATGCGCAGCAGTTGCTCCTGAAACAGCGGCACGCCAAGCGTCCGCTTCAGCACTGGCTCCAGCAGCGGATGCGGATACGTCACCTCCTCCTTGCCCTGCCTGCGCCGCATATATGGATGCATCATCTTGCCCACGATCGGCCCCGGCCGGATGATCGCCACCTGCACCACGAGGTCGTAAAATCGCACCGGCGCGTTGTGCGGAATCGACGCCATCTGTGCGCGGCTCTCCACCTGGAACATGCCCACCGTGTCTGCCTTGCACAGCGTTTCGTACACCACCGGATCCTCCGGCAGCAACGCTAAATCAACCTGCTTGCCATAGTGCCGCGGAATCAGCTCGATCGACTCCTTCAGCGCCGCCATCATTCCGAGGCCGAGCAGGTCCACCTTGATCAGTCCCATGTCCGCGCAGTCTTCCTTGTCCCACTGGATCACCGTCCGTCCCGGCATTGATGCGCGCTCAATCGGCACCACCCGATTCAGCATCCCCGCGCAAATCACCATGCCACCCGAGTGCTGTCCGAGATGCCGCGGCAAATCCTTCATGCGCAAACACAAATCTAGATAGCGCGCAATCCGCGGATGCCGCACATCGAATCCTGCCTGCGCAAAATGTTTCTCCATCGTGTCGTTCGGGCCGCGCCACTCCCAGTGCCCCATCAGCCCTGACAGCCGCGCCGACTGTTCCTCCTCGAATCCCAGCGCCTTGCCCACCTCGCGCGCCGCCGACCGCCCGCGATACGTAATCACGTTCGCCGTCATCGCCGAGCCCAGCGCGCCGTAGCGCTCATACACGTACTGGATGACCTGCTCGCGCTCATCGCCCGATGCCAGATCCAGATCGATGTCCGGCCACTCGCCGCGGTTCTCGCTCAGGAATCGCTCGAACAAAAGCTCCATCCCCACCGGATCAACCGCCGTAAGCTCCAGTGCGTAGCACACCGCCGAGTTCGCCGCCGACCCGCGCCCCTGCACAAGAAATCCTCTCCACTGGCAGTAGCGAATAATGTCCCACACGATCAGGAAGTACCCGGCAAATCCCAGCTTCGCAATCAGCGCCAGTTCATGCTTCACCTGCGCCCGCGCCTTCGCGAGCAAATGCCGCTTCGCCGGCGATCCGTACCGCTTGCGCACGCCCTCCTCCACGCGCTTGGCCAGAAAACTGTCCATTGTCTCGCCCTCCGGCATCGGGTAATGCGGAAATTCGTAGCCCAAGTTTGCCAGCGTGAACTCCAACCGCTCGCTCACAATGTGCGTGTTCGCAATCGCCTCTGGAATATCGCTGAACAGCACTGCCATTTCGCGCGCCGTCCGCAGATGCCGCGCATCGTTGCGCGTGAGCAGCCGCCCTGCGCGGTCGAGCGTCGTGTGATGCCGGATCGACGTGAACACGTCGAGCATCTCGCGATCCTTTTCTTCCGCATAGCGCACGCCGTTGGTCGCAATCACCGGCAGGCCCAGGCCCTCCGCCATTCCGAGCAGCGACTGGTTGCGGCACTCCTCTTCGCGCTCCTGGTGCCGCTGTAATTCCACGTACAAATTCCCGCGCCCATAAATCGCCGTCAGCCGTTCGGCTGTCTTCCGTGCCTCGCATTCTCCGCCGCGCCCGAGCGCCGCCGCCAGCGGCCCCTCCTCGCCGCCCGTCAGGCAAATCAGCCCGGCCGAAAATTCTTCCAGGTCCTCAACCGTCGCCGCGCCCTCGGCCTTCGTCGCCTCACGCATCTTGAAGCGCGTAATCAGTTGGCACAGATTCTGGTAGCCGGTCTGCGACGTGCATAGCAGCACCACCCGCGCCGGCTCATCGGGAAACTGATGCGGCAGCCATTCCGGTGGAGTCGCGCGGGTGCCGAACGATGACACCGCAATCTCCGCGCCAATGTGCGCCTTCACTTGGCACGGCTGCGCCGCCGTATGAAAACGCGCCGCGCCGTACACGCCGTTGTGGTCGACCAGCGCGATCGCCGGCATCTCCAGCTCCACTGCGCGCTGGATCAACTGCTCCGGCAGCGTTGCCCCCGTCAGAAAACTGAACGCGCTGGTCGCGTGCAACTCCACGTACTCGGCGTCTCGAGCGAGTGTCCGCGATCGCGGCTCATTCCCACCGCTCGCCACTGCCTGCGTTCCTGCATCGGCGCGCGGCTCAGCAGCGGCCGCCGGCCTGTACGCATCATTCGGATGGCAAACCGGCGTCCCGGGCGATTTCGCGTTCGGCACCCGGCGCGTATTCGGAATATCGATGTGCTGGTCAGTCGTAAAACGCCTCCAGCCGCCACACATCTCGCTTGTTATCGCAGCTCAGTAGGCACGCCACCGATCGGCCGCCGCTCATAGCCGCCAGCACATCCCACTCCTCCGCGTCCCACGCTTCCAGCGTCCACCAGCACCCGCTCGTCCTCCACGGACCATACGCCGCCGCAATCTGGTACCGGTTCTCTCCATCGCTGAACGCAATCGGCCTCATCGTCGGGTGCCCCACCCTCGCGACGCCTCTGTTCTTGTCGCTAGGGTGGGGGACCATCCTTACAGCGCCATTTGCCGCAGGGGTGGGAGAAACCGTCACCCGCACCAACCGCGCCGGCCGCACCCGCCGCAGTGCCATTCGCCGCGCCGCCTCCATCTCTGCTTCATTTCCACCGTTCGCGGTGAACCCCTCCATCCGGAATCCGTCCGCGCGATGCGTATCCTCGAGCACTGGCGACCCAACGCGTTCCTCGCCCACCGTCGCCCGCAACCGCGCCAGCGTCACATCCAGCCGCGAAGGCTCCAGCGTCTGTGGCGCAAACAATCCAAGCTGCACCTTGCTCTGTGCTCCCGCCTCTGCCCGCAGCGTGAGCCGGACCACCGCCGCCTGCGGTGGATGCGCTCCAATCTCCAGTTGCAGCAGCTTCAGCAGAAATTTCCGGTCGATCGTTGGCACCGCCGGCCGGATCGCGCCGCAATGCGTCCCTCCGCCTTCCAGCCCCATCTCGGCCGTCAGCGAGCGCAATGCCAGCGCCCGCCCAGCCACCCGCGTCACCAGGCAATCGATCATCCGCGCGCCCACAAAGAGCAGGGAATCGATCTGCTCCACCGGCGTCTCAAACTCGCAAAATTCCTCCAGCGCAAACTCCGCTTCAATCGGCTCGAATGTGTGCTCCGCTTCGCCGCGCGCCAGCGCCCGCCACACGCGCGCCTTCGGCCCTATCCTCGCAACTAGATCTGCCTCCGGCAGTGCCGCCAGCTCGCCCAGCGTGCCAATGCCCCACAGTGCGAAGGTCGCCGCGTACTCTTCATCCAGTCCCAAAGCCGCAATCAGCAGCTTGGCTAGCGCCTCCGTCTCCGCGCCTTCAGGAATCACGGCGATCCCGCGCATGCTCGCCGCTTTCATCCGCGCAGTGTCGAAATTCGCGCTCACCGCAATCGACGCGCGAAATCCCGCCGTGGCCAGCTCCTCCCTCAGCCGCTCCGCCAACTGCGCCGGCGGCCCAAATAGCCGCTCCGTCCCCGCAATGTCCAGCACAAACGCGCACGCCGTTCCGGCGCCCGCCCTAGGCGTGCTCGCCTCATTCAAGCCCGCGCCGCTGCACACCTCTTCGATCCGCGGAGAAAACTTCGCCGCGCACTCGAGCATTACCGCCCGCGCTGCCGCCTCGTTCTCCGCCGAGCGCTTCAGCAGCCGCAATCCGTTCATGCTCTCCGCTTCGAGCCGCGTCATTCCTGCTGCCGCGCCCTTCCGCTCAGCCAGCCGGTTCAGCGAGCAGACCCACTCCTCGGGCGCGCGCCCATCCAGTACCACCACCGGCTCTGTCTGCCAGTCCGTTCGCAAGCGCAGCAGTGCCTGCGCGGGAAACTCCGCCACCCATGCGCACGCATACAATGTGCTATTCATGCGCGCCTCCCCGCATCGGCTTCCCACGCCGCGTTCGCCTGCCATGTCGCAGCCGGCGGCTTCCTTGTCGTGATTTCAATCGGCGCCTGCCGCTCTCTTTCGCGCCGCACCGCAAACTCGAAGCCGCGTAGCACCGTCCCGCCCGCCGCCTCAACGTTCCGCGCCGAGCACTCCAGAACCACCGCAGCCGCCGACAGCGCATACCCCCGCGCGCCGAGCACAACCAAACTGCACTGCGTCCTTTCCGCAGCCTGCCGGTATCGGAACCACGTCGTCAGCGGAATGCGGCTCGCCTGCTCCAGCGCCATATCGCCCAAGTCGAGCACGATCGCTGCAAATCCCCCGGCCTGCAGCAGCAGATCCGTCGCCCGCAGCCCCTGGTCCAATCGCGTCCACAACGGCTTCGCCCGCCACCGGCCCGCAGTTTTTCCTGCATCTTCACGGCACCGCATCCACAGCAATTGCTTCAGCCGCACCCCGTTCGCTGCGGCCGACTCGGGATCGAACGCGTCCGACACGTCGACCCACGCGCACACTCTTGCTTCCGCCGTTCGCTGCGCCACAAACTGGAGCGCCAGGCTCGTCCGTCCCGACGACGTCGCTCCTGTCAGCTCGCTGATCGCTCCCACCGGCAGCCCGCCATGCAACAATTCGTCGACCGCCGCAATTCCCGTCGCCGCAGCCTCGTACATCGCGCGCGGTGCGGGCGTCAACGCTGCGGGAAACTTGCGTTCCAGCGCGTGCTCAATCTCCAAACGAAGTGCGGCGGCAGTAGGCATAAGATTCAGAACGTTTCTAGTATTTCGCCTTTTGTTCGCCTAATGTACCGCCAAAATACCCCGCATGTCAAAGCACAAATCCACAGGTTTTTCCTAGAATTTCGGCCGCTGACTTGCTGGCTTTCCCGTTCGCTCACTCGCTAAATTGCTGCTCTGTAATGCTTTCCCACCAGCTCCGCCCTCGCCGCCAGCCCCATCGCCATGGCCATCACCCGGTCATCGTGCGTCCCAGCCAACGCCCCGCTGCTCCCATTCGTCATCCGCACAAAGCTCCGGCACTCCCCCAGCAGCCTGCGGCTCTGGAACCGATCCGGCTCCTCCACCAACGCCGCATTCAGTTGTCCCAGCATCGCCGGACGGCTCACGCTCGTTGTCAGCCAACCCGCCTGCCCGCTCTGCCTATAAATTCGCCCGTACTTACACGCCGTCTCCGCCAGCGCCAGCACACCCGAGCCGTGGTTATTCCGCTCCACCACCAGCCACGCGCCGTTGTACTCCCTCGCCAGATCGGTCACATGCTGCGCGAGCTCCAGCCCACCCATGTGCCCGGCAAACTCCGCGCACTGCAGGCCGGTCTCCATCTCCAGCACCTGCGCGGCGGAGTAGTCGCCTTCGCTCCCGCCTCCCGCCGGATCCACCGCCACCACATACTGCTTGCCCTTCACTGGCGGCAGCCAGATCTCCAGCTCTCCATTCTTCCGCCGCTCCACCGGCTCCGGAGCCGTCTTCATTCGCGCCTCCACCGCCGCCAGCTCGAACACGCTCTCGCCGCTTGTCAAAAAGCAGCTCTCTGCGTCCTCCGCATACTCCTGCCGCACCAGCCCGCGAAAATTCGCGCGAATCTGTCTCCGGTACCCGATCTGCCGCAAATCCAGCCCGCGCTCCGCCACCAGCGCCCGCTCTTCCTCCGTCAGGCTCCGCTCGTCCACAGCCTTCGCGCGGTACCGCTCCTCCATCCACCACGGGAAAAAGTGCCTCACCATCCCCGTCTCATCGGCCTTCAGCCACTCCTCGTGGAAGCACCCTCCTACTCCCAGTGGCGTCGACTCCAGCACCATCTCCGCATCCGGCGCCATCGCCGCGCGCAATCCCGCAAGGGTCTCCGCCGCATCGCCGGGCCAACGCGCCAGCTCGCTGCAATGCAGGTTCTGCACAGTCAATCCCCGCCCCGCGTTGCGGTCCGCCGCGCTCACCACGCGATACTCGGCATCCATCTTCGGAAATACAATCTGCCGCACATTCGATTGTCCCGTCTTCAGCGCTCCCTTGCGCATTCCCTCCGGCAGCCGGTCCACAAACCGGTGCACGATCCTGAAAATCTCCTCCGCTGCCTCCTGCGTATGCGCCACCTCCAGCGTCAGCGTCCCCGGCTGCGTAATCGTCTTCAGAAAAAATCGCGCCGCAACCCACGTCGTCATTCCCAACTGCCGCGCCTTCAGCACAATATTCCGCTGCCCGCGGTTCTTCTCGAATTCCGTTTACATCGCGTTCGCCCTCAGCTTTACCGGCCTCCCGCTGCGCGACCGAACAACCAGCAGCTCTTCTGCTATCGCCATCGCCGCTGACCGCCCCTCTGGGATTCCCGGCCCCGCCATCAACTGCTCGGCCAGGCTCGGCCCGTCAAGACCATCATCGTCCTCGCCGCCCTTCTTCTTTTTCTTCTCCGTTAGCGTCAGCAGCATCTCTGCGCTTTGTAGGTCGCCTTCCTTCGCCTTATCCATTAGCTTCACCGCGAACACATCGCAGTTATCTTTCACCACTTTCTTCGCCCAGCGACGCAAGTCCTTTTTCGACCCCTTATACTCTTCCTTCTTCAGTTTCTTCGCCGCCGTCTTCTTGCTCTTTTCCGGCTTCCCATCCTTTGCGCTCCCGTTCTTCGGCTTCCTCCCCGCGGCCTTCGTTCCGCCCTTTTCGGTCTCCTCCGCGTCCTCGCCGCCGTCCCTCCGCGGCATCGTCACCACCTTATTCTTCTTTGCAGCCACTTCCGTGCCCCGCTTCCTTCTTCCCATTGCTCCACCATTCCGGCCACCCATCCACGGTCCTTCCGTTGCTCCGCGTCCGCGCGATTCGGATCCGGTGCGAGAAGCAGGTCTCGCTTCGAATTCCCGCTCCTCGCACCAGCTCCATTCGATCCTCGGCGCGGTCTCGCTGCTTGCCGCGGAAAAGGAAAAGGGGCAACTCATCGAGTCGCCCCTTTGCTTGCATCCTCTTTCCTCGTGCCGCGCCTTCCGCGGTTGTGGCCTGAAGAAAATCGGAAAAGCCCATCCAGCTTCTCCGTTAGTTAAGTTTCATTTCGTGATGATTGCTTTCAGCTTACCGTATTCCCTGATAATTACCGGCAAACTTCGCTTCCTAATTCTTCGTCTTTTCAGCAACTTAGCCACTTTCCCTGCCTTTGGGCAGTTGACAGAATTTTTTGCTTCCCGCCTCGAGCCGCCAAAATCGCTCCCTTGCATGCCTCGCGTCATCAAGCGTGCTCTGCACGCTGTTCGGGCCCTCATGCGTTTGCATGCGTCACTCCAAAGGCATCCCCTGGTGTCCCTTTTCCGTTGATTTGCTCCTTCGCGCCGTGGTATACAACCCCCAAGTTATTCCGCCTTTTAGGTCCTTGTCTCAGTCGTGCGCCTTCGTCCTTTCCCATCCGAGAAAGCCCGTCAGCTCCACGGCGAGACCCCAACACCGGTTCCTGAGTAACGGTATTTCGAAGCCATTGCAGTCAGGTGGCTCTTTCCTTAAGAAAGAGCCACCCCGCACAACTCTAGGCAGGGCTACATCGACTCAGGAACCGGTCTAACATAAGGAGTTCCCGCAATGCGCGCGCCCTGTGCCTTTTTGTTGTCCACGGTTGCTCTTCTTCTCTCGGCTTGCGCGGGTATGCCGGTCCTCACCACGTCCAACACTGACTCCGTTCCCGGCACGGTTCTTCGCGGCTCGGTCCACGGCGGCCAGAATCCCATTGTCGGCGCGCACGTTTATCTCTATGCCATCAACAACAACGGCTACGGGGGCCCCGGCATCGCGCCTTCCAGCACCAACGCTTCGGTCTCCTTGCTCCAGAGTTCCGCCAACACCACTGAAGACACCAGCAACCACTACTACGTCACCACCGATCAGTACGGCAATTTCACCATCACCAATGACTACACCTGCCCCAGCAACTACGCGCATACCTACTTCTATGCATCTGGCGGCGATCCCGGGCTGGGCTCCGGCGTAAATTCGGCGATCACCCTCACGGCTCCGGCCGACGCCTGCAACACCTCCGCGTCGACTGACATCAACGAAGTCTCCACCGTCGTCACCGCCTATGTCTTCGCCGGCTACGCCAGCGATCCTGTCCACGTCTCGAGCTCCAACACCGCGCTCGCCGCCACCGGCCTCAACAACGCGGTCAACACGGTCGGCAACCTTGAAGACATCAACAAGAGCGTCGCCCTCGCCACCACACCCGGGCTCAACGGCACGGTGCCGCAGCAGGAGATCAACACTCTCGCCAACATTCTCGCTGCCTGCGTCAACTCCACCGGCCCTGCCTCCACGCAATGCAACACGCTCTTCTCCAACGCCACCAACAACGGCGTCAACGCTCCAGACACGGCCACCGCCGCCCTCAACATCGCCCACAATCCCGGCCTCAGCCCCACGGCCATCGCGAACTTGTTCGGCCTTCAAACTCCCAGCTCGCCCTTCCAGACCCCGCTCTCCGCTGCGCCCAATGACTTCACCATCGCCATCAGCTACTCCGGCGGGGGGTTGAATTCTCCCGTTCCTCTTGCCATCGACAAGGCTGGCAACGTTTGGGTAGGCAATACGGCATCCGGTGCCAACACAGTCAGCGAGTTCAGCCCCCTCGGCGTGCCCAACGCCAACTCGCCCTTCTCAGGCGGAGGAATCGTTGACCCCTACAGCATCGCCATCGACAAGTCCGGCGACGTCTGGACCGCGAACGTCACGCCCAACAGCCTCAGCGAGCTCAGCTCCGCCGGATCCCCCGTCTCCACATCCGCCGGTTACACCGGTGGTGGTCTCAACGCTCCTTACGCCATCGCCTTCGACCAACTTGGCCATGCCTGGGTTGTGAATAATGTCGGCTCCAGCCTCAGCGAGTTCAGCGCCACTGGCACCTCCATTACCACTGCACCCGGAGACCAGGGCGGCGGCATCAACAACGATCCCGTTTCCCTTGCCATCGACGCCCTCGGCAATATCTGGGTCTCCGACAGCATCACTCTCGGCGCCCTCAGCGAGTTCTATTCATCCGGCGCGTCCGCCGGCATGCCCATTTCCCCCTCCACTGGCGATACCGGCGGTGGCCTCGCCGATCCTTGGGGCATCGCCGTCGATGCCAGCGGAAACGTCTGGGTCGCGGACAGCTCATCGAGCACGAGCAGAATCAGCCTCTTCGGCGCTGGCGGCACAGCCATCTCCAGCTCCACCGGCTACACCGGCGGTGGTCTTAACGTCCCCGAGGGCATCGCGATCGACGGTGCCGGCAACGTCTGGGTCGCCAATCGCGGCTCAACCGCCACCTCCGCGCCTTACCCTGACAGCTCCATCAGCGAGTTCAACTCCTTAGGCACTCCTTTATCCCCCTCCACCGGCTACTTGGCTGGCCTCAATATCTCTCTCTCTCTCGCCATCGACGGCTCCGGAAATGTCTGGACGACGAATGCCAACCTCAACACGGTCACCGAATTCGTCGGCGCAGCCTCACCCGTGGTTACTCCCATCGTCGCCAACCTCCTTACCCCCTACGGCGCCCGCGCTGTCAACAAACCCTGAATCGGCGTAGCCCAAACAACACGATTGTCATCATCCACGCATTGTCATCCTGAGCGGAGCGAAGGATCTGCGGTTGCCTTTCGCCAACCTCATTCACCGCAAAAGCTGGTCGCCGAATCGAACCGCCGGTCTCCGAGCTGGGGAGGCGGGCTGGCAGTTAGCCAAGTCCCTATTGAATCCTGGCCGGTGACACAGCAAATTCAGAAAACGGATGGCCCGAAAACCAGGGTTCTGACGAGCCTATACTGGCTGCTGCAAAGATCGGGAGCACCTATGAGTCGCAAAGTTTATCGGAGCGCGACGTGGGTTCACGGTGTCTGGATATTTCTTGTCTTGGTTGGGGTTTTTGGCCTCTGGCGATCATTTACCTTCGCAGCGATTCGGCAGGATGCGATGTACTTCAGGCTCGCCTTATGCGTCTGGATGTTAATGGCGGGCATCATCGGAGCGAATGCCATACGCTCTCGCATAGTTCTCGACCGCGAATCCGTCAGCGTCCGAGGACTTTTCCGGGGGTGCAGTTTGAGGCGAAACCAGATCGCGACTGTGCGAACAGGCAGCAAGCCGTTAATCGTAGGGTGGATGCTAGTGTCGGTAAAGTATCTGATTCTTGGGACGGACGGGCCAGGCTCCGAAGAACTCAACATCGCCTCGACCTTCCGCTTCGACGAAGCATGGGACGAGTGGATCGAAACGTTAGAGAATCTCGACGAGAAACAAGAAGAGATTCAAACCTTGCTTTGACCGCAGATCGACGGGCCCCTTATTCAGGCTTAACGCCCGGGTAATCGGCTACTCGGAAGCCACCTCGCAATAAACAGAATTGCCACAGACAGCACAGAACTAGCACAAAAACCGTTGCGTGAACCCCGGGACGTTCACCCTATTGAGCTTGAAACGCGACCGGGAACTGGGTGCCCCATTCTAAAACTCCACGCGCAGCGAGGAGTTTTAGGGTGGGATCGCGCGAGCCAATGTCACGCACAAAGAACTGACCCCTGACCCCGGTCTGTCAACCCCCTCCACCCCAACAAGTGCCGCAACCTCTTCACTTCATTCGCAGAATTTTCCGCTCAAGTTTGCCGATTAATTCCTCAGAATCGCTATCCTTGTCTTGATGCGGGAATTTCAACACCTTGTTCAAATCGGTCAGCCCAGTTTTTCGATCCTCGCCCGCGCAAAAATAAATAAAAAAGATTGGGATGTTTCGCTTAATTTTCGCCATTTAACCCTTTTAGAATCAATAACCAGCCGCTGTAAAACATCGTCAAGATACGTCAAATTGCATCGAGTTTATGACAAACAACTCCTTTGGAATCAATACTCGAACTGCTCTTTT
>JBKQOX010000060.1:0-40599 GCA_052145255.1 Occallatibacter sp. | reverse complement strand
GTCCACAATCGCCTGGTGCGCGAAAAAACGCGCACCCAGGTTGCGCTCATTATTGAAAGCGGCGAGCCGCGCGAGGTCATGCACTTCGCCTTGCTCATCGGTTACGGCGCCAGCGCCATCAACCCGTATCTCGCCATCGAGACCATTCACGATCTCAAGCGCAGGGGCCTTTTGCCCGACAAAATCTCTGCCGAGTACGCGGAAAAGAATTTCATCAAGGCCATTAACAAAGGCCTCCTTAAAACCTTCTCCAAGATGGGTATCAGCACGCTGCAAAGCTATCGCGGCGCGCAGGTCTTTGAGGCTGTCGGCCTTAACCGCTCGCTCATCGAGGACTATTTCCCCGGCACCGCCTCGCGCATTGAAGGCGTCGGCCTCGGCGTGCTGGCTCGCGAGGCGCAGTTGAAGCACGAGTACGCCTTCCAGCCCCTCACCGACTCCGAGACCGATCTTGCCGTCGGCGGCCAGTATCAATATCGTGAAGGCGGCGAATTCCATCTGCTCAATCCGCTGACCATCAGCAAGGTTCAGCACGCCGTCCGCAATAACAACCCGGCCACCTTCCAGGAATTCACCGACCTCATCGACGGACAGAACCGTACCCTTTGCACGCTGCGCGGACTGCTCAAGCTCAAGTACCTCGACGAGCCGATTCCGCTTGAAGAAGTCGAGCCAGCAAAGGAAATCGTCAAGCGCTTCACCACCGGCGCCATGAGCTTCGGCTCCATTAGCAAAGAGGCCCACGAAACCCTCGCCATTGCCATGAATCGACTCGGCGGCATGTCGAACACCGGCGAAGGCGGCGAGGACGAAGCCCGTTTCAAGCCCGATGCTAATGGCGATTCGCGCCGCTCCGCCGTCAAGCAGGTCGCCAGCGGCCGCTTCGGCGTCACGACCAACTACCTGGTTAACGCCACCGAACTACAAATCAAAATGGCGCAGGGCGCGAAACCCGGCGAGGGCGGCCAGCTCCCCGGCCATAAAGTCGACAGTGAAATCGCGCGCATACGCCACTCCATCCCCGGCGTCGGCCTCATCTCGCCTCCGCCGCACCACGACATTTATTCAATCGAAGATCTCGCGCAGCTCATCTACGACCTCAAGAACGTGAACCCGGAGGCGCGTATCGCCGTCAAGCTTGTCTCCGAAGTTGGCGTCGGCACCGTCGCCGCCGGTGTCTCCAAGGCTCACGCTGACGTCGTGCTCATCTCCGGCGACACCGGCGGTACAGGCGCTTCGCCGCTCAGCTCCATCAAGCACGCCGGCTTGCCCTGGGAGCTCGGCCTCGCGGAAACACAACAGGTTCTCTTGCTCAACGATCTGCGTAGCCGCATCCGCGTGCAAACCGACGGCAAACTCCAGACCGGCCGCGACGTTGTCATCGCCGCCCTGCTCGGCGCAGAGGAATTTGGTTTTGCCACAATGCCCCTCATTTCAATGGGTTGCATCATGATGCGCAAGTGTCACTTGAATACTTGCGCGGTCGGCATCGCCACCCAGGATCCCGTCCTCCGCGAGCGTTTCACCGGTACGCCTGAGCATGTCATCAACTTCTTCTTCTTCATCGCCGAGCAGATGCGCCAGCACATGGCCAAGCTCGGCTTCCGCACTGTCGACGAGATGGTGGGCCGCGTCGAGAAAATCGAGACGCACATCGACGACGCTCACTGGAAAGCGAAAGGCATCGACCTCTCGTCGATCCTTCACGTTCCGCCGCTTCCCTCCCGCGTGGCGCGCCGCCGCACTACTTGCCAGGATCACGGCCTCGGCCCGGCGCTCGACCACGCGCTCATCGCCAAGGCGAAGCCTGCGCTCGAATCGCAGACGCCGGTCACTGCCAGCTTCGCCATTCGCAACGTGCACCGCACCGTCGGCGCGATGCTCGGCGGCACAATCGCGCGCCGCTTCGGCTCTGCAGGATTGCCGGACAGCACTCTTCACTTCAAGTTCCGCGGCTCGGCCGGCCAGAGCTTCGGCGCATTCGTTCCGCAGGGCGTCACGCTCGAGCTTGAAGGCGACTCCAACGACTATCTCGGCAAGGGCCTCTCCGGTGGCCGCATCATCGCCTATCCGCCCAAGACCTCCAGCTTCCTTCCCGAGGAGAGCATCCTCGTCGGCAACGTCGTTCTTTATGGCGCCACCAGCGGCGAGGTCTTCCTGAACGGCATCGCTGGCGAGCGCTTCGCCGTCCGCAACTCCGGCGCAACGGCTGTTGTCGAGGGCGTCG
This sequence comes from Occallatibacter sp., assembly GCA_052145255.1. Lineage (GTDB taxonomy): Bacteria > Acidobacteriota > Terriglobia > Terriglobales > Acidobacteriaceae > Telmatobacter. Next base: position 38,372 of record JBKQOX010000060.1, on the reverse strand, counting down.
GCGACCACGGCTGCGAATACATGACCAACGGCCTCGCCATCGTTCTCGGTTCCACCGGCCGCAACTTCGCCGCCGGCATGAGCGGCGGCATCGCCTACGTCTACGACGATCAGGGCGATTTCGCCACGCGTCGCTGCAACCAGGCCAGCGTCGATCTCGAGCCTCTCGTCGACTCGGCAGACATTGAACAAATTCGCGCGCTGCTCGCGCGCCATCGTGACCTCACCGGCAGCCCTCGCGCTGCATGGATCCTTGAGCACTGGGCCGATGCAAAGCCGCTCTTCATCAAGGTTTTCCCGCATGAGTACAAGCGCGTTCTCGGCGTTGAGCGCGCGCAAGCCGTCTACACTTCCCCGCTCGCCACACCCACGCTGGTCGCAGCGTCAGCGGAGGCGAAGCATGGGTAAAGTCACGGGCTTCCTTGAAATCAATCGCGAGCAGCCCACGCGACGAAAGGCCGACGAGCGCATTCGCGACTGGTTCGAAATCTACGAGCCATTCCCCGAAGAAAAGCAGCGCGAGCAGGGCGCTCGCTGCATGGACTGCGGTGTGCCCTTTTGCCACACCGGCTGTCCGGTCAACAATCTCATCCCCGACTGGAACGATCTCGTCTACAACAATCGATGGCAGGCTGCGGTTCGCCGCCTTCATTCCACCAACAACTTTCCGGAGTTCACCGGCCGCATCTGCCCCGCACCTTGCGAAGCCGCTTGCGTACTTGGCATCAATCAACCGCCGGTTTCCATCAAGCTCATCGAGCGCTCCATCGTCGAGCGCGGCTTCGACGAAGGCTGGATCCATCCCGAGCCGCCCGAACAAGCCACCGGCAAGCGCGTTGCCGTTGTTGGCAGCGGTCCCGCCGGCCTCGCCGCCGCACAGCAGCTTCGCCGCGCCGGCCACTCCGTCACCGTCTACGAGAAAAATGACCGCATCGGCGGCCTGCTTCGTTACGGCATTCCCAACTTCAAGCTTGAGAAGCACGTCGTCGATCGCCGCATCGCGCAAATGAAGGCCGAGGGCGTCATCTTCCAGACCAACGCGCACGTCGGCGTCAACATTCCCGTCGAGTCTCTTACCGAACAATTCGACGCCATCCTTCTATGCGGCGGCGCCGAGCATCCGCGCGACTTGCCCGTCCCCGGACGTGAGCTCAAAGGCATTCACTACGCCATGGAGTTCCTGCCGCAGCAAAATCGCCGCAACGAGGGCGATTCGGAAGAAAAGCTCCTGGCATCTATGGGAGCCGCGGCCGCCATTCTCGCCACCGGCAAGCGCGTCGTCATCATCGGCGGCGGCGACACCGGCGCGGACTGCCTCGGCACCAGCCATCGTCAGGGCGCCAAGAGCGTCCACCAGTTTGAAATCATGCCGCGCCCGCCTGCCGAGCGCGCCGCCTCAACGCCTTGGCCGCTCTGGCCCTTGCAACTCCGCACCGAAAGCTCGCACGAAGAAGGCGGCAATCGCGACTGGAGCATCAATACTGTAAAGTTCACCGGCGACGACGCAGGCAACGTCAAGCAGCTTCACTGTATTCGCGTCGGGCCGCCGCCGAAGTTCGAAGCCCAGGCCGGAACCGAATTCGTACTCGACGTCGATCTTGTCCTGCTCGCCATGGGCTTCCTCGGTCCTGTGCGCAATGGCATGATCGAGCAGCTTGGACTCGCGCTCGACCAGCGCGGTAACATCGCCACCACCGATTACATGTCCTCGGTCGACGGCATCTTCGCGGCAGGCGACATGCGCCGCGGCCAGTCGCTGGTTGTCTGGGCCATCTCCGAAGGCCGCAAAGCCGCCGCCGCCGTCAACGAGTACCTTGCCGCAAAAGAAGACAAGGTCCCGGCCCGTTCCCGCCAAGCCGCCGCCGCCGCCCGCTGATTAGCAATCCCGCGAAATCAGTGAAGCACCGGACTGGAACAGTAGCACCGGCGTCCTCGCCGGCTGTCGTGCGGGCGTCCTCGCCCGCACTCTCGCCACTGTCATCCTGAGCGAGCCCGCCGCGAGGCGGACGAGTCGAAGGATCTGCGGTTGCTCTTTCGGTTCGTGACCCACCTCACGGCTCTCTTTGAAAATTGAATTGAAGATGACATCGGCGTAAGCTCACAGGTGAACTGTCAAGGAGGGCGCGATCATGGGTCCTCGTTCCTGGAAACGTAGAGAATTCGCGGTGACGCAGGCCGGCTATTTTACCGTCCTGAAGCCTACCGGAGGCTTTTCCGCCACGCTCCAGCCGGGCTCCCGATATCTAAATGACCTATCCAAGGACGGAGCCGTGCCGCCGCCCGCGCCAGGTCAAGCGGCTCCAGACCGTTCCGGCACGCCGGAAACGACAATACATCTTCAGACCGTGTCTCCAGGCCCGGGCGAACTCCATTGGGTACGTTTAGCGCTGATCGTTCTGACGGCAGCCGTACTCACTTTGTCTGTGCTGTGGTGGATGACTCCGAATAACCCCTGGCACGATCTGGGCCGCTGACTCGCCGACGCGCTCCCAACTAACCCCGCTAGCACCGCTAACTCCGCTGTCTCACTTCCCGCACACGCACTCCCTGAACGCATCCGCTCCATCGTTCCTCAGCGCGCAGGTATACGGTTGCCAGAAAGTTCCAATCGCTCTCGCCCCGCTGCCCGAGCCATAGTTCTGAATGTAACTCTTGCTCGCAGCGGTCTGCGCCGTGGGGTCGGCCTTGAACCCCGCAATCAAACTTCCAATATTCGTCGCGGTGAACGCATCCTCTTTGTAGGTCTGCGCGAAATCGTATTCCTTGGTCCACGTCGTTCCAACACCCGTCGAATTCGACGCCACGAAAACCTGGTAATCCATTAGCTCGGCAGTCGCGCCATCCACCTCCGCCACCGTAAACGACGGATTGTTCCCGTCAATCGGCGAAATCGACCCCACCATCTTGATCGCAACGCCCTCCGCCTGCGCAGGCGCCGCCGGTTCCAGGATCCGCATCTCGTCCATGTGCGTGTGTGCAAAAATCGCCAGCGTGATCACGTCGCCGTATCCCTCAATCGCTTCCGGTAGCGCTTCGGAAGAAAGAAACATCTGCGGCTTACCGCCGGCGCATAGGTCAAGCGCCTTGAGTGCCGTCGCGTAGGGATTCACGCCCGGCGGAATGTGCGACATCACCCACACCTTCTCATGGCTCCGCCGCGCCTCGTCCAGTTGCTGCCCCAGCCACGCAATCTGCTCAGCCGCCGGCGCGGGATTCGGTTTTCCCCCGCAAGTCGCAAACCGCCGCGACATGAACAGATCGTCCAGCACCAGCATCCGCGTGTGCTCCAACGGCGCCGGCAGTCGCGCGCTGTAAAACCCGCCCTCGGCAAAGGTCCGCAACGCCTCTGCCCGATCCTTCGCCGGAACGTCGCGGGTTAACGACCTGCCGATATCCGCCAGAAACGCGCTGTCTGGATCGAGCTGATAGTCGCCGCAATCAGAATCGTTGTTTCCCAGCGCCGCATATACAGGCACGCCTGGCAATGCGCCGCGTAAACTGCGCATGACGAATTCGATTGTCTTTTCGACAAATGCGCGGTACTCCGCCGGACCGGCAATGGGAAAAATCGCCTTGAATACGCATGAAAAATCGTGGGAGACCAAATCCCCGCTCAGCACGACAAACTTTGCCCCGCTCGCATCGTTGTGAATCGCTTGAAGACTCGATGCATATAGAGGGTAAGGCGTGTCCGTTGCGCGTGTCCCGCAAGCCCGCTGCAGCTCTGCGAACCGCGACGCCTGATCCGCCGACGCCGGCTCAGCCAGAATCGCACTCCACTCACTCACCGGTGCAGCCTCAAGCCGCGCCGCCTTTGAAGGGTCCCAGAACGGCTCAAAGTGAATATCGCTTACAAAGAGCGCTTCGACTGTTGGTCCCGATGTCCTCGCCGTCGCCGGCTCCAACGCTGGCCGAGCGGTCTGCGCCATCAAGCCCGGCGCCCCCAAAAACACTGCGGCCACGCACAGCGCAAAAGCCCCGTACCGCACACCGGCCCCGCGGGCCTTCATCATGAAAACTCCTTGTGAATTCGTCTGGCTTTCTCTTGTCTCTCTGCGGTCTTTGCTTAGAATAACCCTCTTCTCCCTCCAACTTTCTTGCTCTCCGCCTCGCCGGACGCTAACTTGTTAACTCCGCGCCTTGCTCTATCAGCCCCCCGCTGCACTATCCTTTCTTCATGAGTAAGCCTGCCCTCATCTCCCTCGCATTTCTCGCCACCGCATCTCTCGCTTCTTCCCTTCTTCCCGCGCAAACCGTCGCCCCCACTCCGCCCATGGGCTGGAACAGCTGGGACTCCTACGGCTTCACGATTGACGAGGATCAATTCAAGGCCAATGCCACCGTCCTCGCATCGCTCCAGCAATACGGCTGGAAATACGCCGTCATCGACGAAGGCTGGTACATGACCAATCCCGCTGGCCACACCGTCGAAGAGCGCAAATATATCTGGGATGCCCACGGCCTTCTCATCCCCGATCCCGCGCGTTTTTCTGACGCGGCCAACGGCGCAGGATTCAAGCCGCTGGCTGACTGGCTCCACGCGCAGGGTCTCAAATTCGGCATCCACATTGTGCGCGGCATTCCCCGCCAGGTGGTCACGGCCAACCTACCCATCGCCGGCACATCCTTTCACGCCGCCGACGCCGCTGATCTCACATCTCCCTGCCCTTGGGACGAGGGCAACTGGGGCATTAAAGACAACGCCGCCGGCCAGGCCTACTACGACTCGATGATTCGCCTCTACGCTTCGTGGGGCCTCGACTTCCTCAAGGTCGACTGCATCTCCGACCATCCTTACCGGATCACCGAAATCCGCCAGATCGCCGCAGCCATCCGCAAATCCGGACGGCCCATCGTGCTCTCGCTCTCGCCCGGCCCCACGCAACTTAACCATGCCTCCGAAATTGCCGAATACGCGCAGATGTGGCGCATCACCAACGATCACTGGGACGGATGGGAATTCCCGCACCAAACTCCCGATGGATATCCCTTCGGACTGAAGGGCGACTTCGATGTGCTCGCCAAGTGGTATGTGTACACCAACCCCGGGAACTGGCCCGACGCCGACATGCTCCCCGACGGCTGGCTCGGCCCTGAGCCGGGCATGGGACCGGCCCGCCAATCGCGACTCACACCTGACGAGCAGCGCACCGAGTTCACCCTCTGGGCCGTCGCACGCTCCCCACTTATCTTTGGCGGCAACCTCACCCGCCTTGACGATTTCACGCGCTCCATCCTCACCAATCAGACCGTCATCTTCATCGATCAGTACGCCACCTACAGCCGTCCCGTCGACGTCACTGCCCTCGGCCCCGGCTTTCAGGATGCCCGCGTCTGGCGCGCTTCCATTGGCCAGCCCGGCGATCGCGGCTACGCCGAGTACCTCGCCTTCTTCAATCTCGCGGACGCTCCAGCCACCTTGCGCACGACATGGAGTCAACTTGGCCTCGATGGCCAAAAGCACTCTGCGCGCAATGCGTGGGAAGACTCAACACTGAAGGAGTCAAAGGAGATCGGTGTCACACTTCCGCCCCACGGCTGCGCGCTATTTGAGGTCCGCTAATTTGCGTTCACCGGCGCCGAATTCAGGCACCGCAAATCCACAAGATCGGGTTACACGAACGTGTTAGCCGCCACACTTTTCTCCGTCCCCATGTGCGAAACTAGCTTGTCTGCCCGGTGCGCTCTCTCGGGCGCGCTCTCGAGCAGGGGCGAGTCATGCCAATTCTTCGTTCCGCCTTTATTGCGCTTTCGCACAATCGTCCGCTTCGCCGCTTCTTTGAGCACTCCGCGCTGGGCACCCGCCTCAACGCGCGATTCATCGCCGGCATGCGGCCGGAAGACGCGCTTCGCGTCGCGGAAGCCGTCAATCTCCAGGGCATCTCCGTCACTCTCGACTCCCTCGGCGAAAGCGTCACCTCTCCCACCGAGGCGCATCGCGCCGCCGACGTTTATCATCGCCTCCTCGATTCCATTGCCGAACGCGGCCTCGACGCCAACATCAGCGTCAAACTAACGCAAATGGGCCTCGAACAGTCCCCTGAGCTGGCAGAGTCTATCGCCGAAAACCTGGTTCAGCACGCCCGCTCCACGCAGAGTTTCGTGCGCATCGACATGGAAGACTCGCGCCTCACGCAGGACACGCTCGATATCGTGCGCCGCGTTCACTCGCATGCCGGCCTTCGCGGCGCGGTCGGCGTCGTCATCCAGGCCTATCTCTATCGCTCGCAGGCCGACATCGAGCAACTCCTCGCCGACGGCATTCGTGTTCGCCTATGTAAAGGCGCCTACAAAGAACCCTCTGAAGTCGCGTTCCCGCGCAAAACTGATGTTGACGCCAACTTTTTCAGGCTCGCGAAGATGCTCATCGACAGCCCCATATACCATGCGCTGGCCACGCACGACGATGGTCTTATCGACAAAATGAAGGCGTACGCCACCGAGGCCCGAATCGACCCCAGCCACTTCGAATTTCAAATGTTGTATGGAGTGCGACGCGATCTACAGCGCAAGCTGGTCAGCCAGGGTTACAAAGTCCGTGTCTACGTGCCCTTCGGCAGCGAATGGTATCCCTACTTCATGCGACGCCTGGCTGAGCGCCCAGCCAACGTAATCTTCCTGGCGCGAAATTTCTTCCGCTCCTGATCCCAGCTCCAGCCTGCGCACCGATCTTCAGCTGCCAGGGCACATCATCCCTTTGTGTCCCGCAATCTCCGCAATCCATCTCTTGCCAAATCCGCAACGGCCCTTGCTAGCGTTTCCGATGCGTTCAGAGATTCCGGACGTTCCAGGCGAATTTTTAGCTTGCCGGCATATTCGCGAAAGTGAATATCGACATCGTACAAAATCTCCACATGATCGCAAAGAAACCCGATCGGCTGAAGGATGAGCGCCTTCACTCGCTCGCCGGCAAGCCGGTCCAGCGTCTCTTCCACGCTCGGGCCGATCCAGGGTCCGCCGCTCGCTCCCTGGCTCTGGAACGCAAACCACCATTGCAGAATCTCCGGGACTCTCGCCGCAACCAGCTCCGCAGTCCGTCGCGCATCTTGCGCATAGGGATCAGCTCCCTCACCCGGCCAGAATCGTGGCCCAGCGTTTTCCGCGCCAGCCGCCGGAGCCTCAACCGTTCGCGTCGGCACACTGTGCGCGGTAAAGAGCACCGGCACGGATTCGCCCACCTCCGCGCTCAGCTTTGCCCATGCCGGCCTCAACCGCTCGGCGAACGCATCAATCAATCGCGGATGCTCCGCCCACCCGGCAGTGAAATCGATGCGCAGGCTGCCCGCTTCCGCTTCCGCCGCGCGCCGGTAGAGCCCGACGCTGGTGCGCGAGTTCTGCGGCGCCATGCAAATGACTGCTGCCTCTTCCACGCCATCCGCGCGCATCTGCCGCACGACTTCCGGGATATATGGCCGCCAGTTCCTCATCCCCACATACACCGGAATCCGTTCGCCCGCAGTCGCCAGCTCTTTCTCCACCAGCCGCGCCTGCGCCATCGTGATCTCCGTCAGCGGGCTCTTCCCAATCAGCGAATACCGGTGCTGAATCTCTTCCACCACCGCCTGCGGCACTGGCCGCCCACTCACCACGTTGCGGAGGTATTCGGGAATCTGCTCCACCGTCTCCGGCGTTCCATGCGCCAGCAGCAACACCGCTTGTTTAGGCATGCGCGCCGTCCAGCCGGAACTCGCGTACCATCTTGACCACGGCCTGCACATTCTCTACAGGCGTTTCCGGCACGATTCCGTGCCCCAAATTGAAAATGTGGCCCGGCCGACCGCCTGCCGCGCGCAGAATCTCCTTCACGCGCTGCTCCAGAACTTCCAGCGGAGCAAACAGCGTGATCGGATCCAGGTTTCCCTGCACCGCATGTGTATGTCCCACCGCGCGCCAGCCCTCGTCCAACGGCTGCCGCCAATCGAGACCAATCACGTCTGCTCCCGTCGCCGACATCTGCTCCAGCAGCCCCGCCGTCTCCACGCCAAAGTAAATCACCGGCACACCCATAGCCTGTACCGCTTGGACAAGCCGCTTCGACGCCTCAAACGCATAATCGCGATAGTCGCTCAACGACAGCGATCCTACCCAGCTATCGAAAATCTGGATCACGTCCGCGCCCGCCTGCACTTGCAACCGGCAGTATTCCGTCAGCACAACGACCAGCTTATCCAAAAGACTGCTCCATGCAATGGGGTCGCGGTACATCAGTTGTTTCGTGTGGATGTAATTCCGCGAGCCGCCTCCCTCGATCATGTAGCTCGCCAGCGTATACGGCGCGCCGCAGAATCCAATGACCCCCAGCCGGTCGCGAAAATGTGCGGCCACCTTCTCAATCGCCTGCGCCACATAAGCCAGGTCCCCTGCGCGATCCGTCCGCAATGCGCGCACGTCCTCGGCGGTCCGCACCGGCTTATGCACCACGGGGCCCTCGCCTGCCTGGAACTCGAAGTCCAGCCCCATTGGCTCCAGGGGCAGCAGCAAGTCGGCAAAGATGATCGCCGCATCCACGCCAAGCTTTTCCGCCGCGGTAATTGTCACTTCCGCCGCCAGCTCCGGCTTCTTGCAAATCTCCACGAGTGTGTGGTGCTTGCGCACGTCGCGGTACTCCTGTATGTACCGTCCCGCCTGCCGCAAGAACCACACCGGCGTCCGGTCCACCGGCTTGCGCAAGCACGCGCGCACAAATCGGCTCCCGGCGAGAATCGTCTCCGCCGCATCGTGGCTCTTGCCAGTTAAATCCATATCGATCATTCTACCGGCCCCATCGCCCTATCATCCGGCTGCTCCTGGGCCACCTTCATCTTGTGTACTGTATGATGAACCTCTGCACAAGCCGCGGCGCTTGGTCACTCCTCGCAAGCAGCCAATCGGAGCTTCCCCATGACCGTTACAAAGTTTGCTTGCGCCGTCCTCGCCGCTTTTTTTGCCGGCTCGCTACCCGCTGCCGCTCAGCAACCGCCGACCTCCACCTCTCAGCCCAGCCCAGGACCCTCTTCGCAGCGCATTCAACTGGACGTCGTTGTCGACACAAAATTGGATCAGCCTGTCACCAATCTCCACCAACAGGACTTCACCATCCTCGACAACAAATCTCCGCGGCCCATCACAGCTTTCAAGGTCGTCACCGCGAAGCAGGAGCCCGTCGAAGTCATTCTCCTAATCGACGCTGTCAACACGCCCTTCAACCTTGTCGCCTACATGCGCGATGAAACGGAAAAGTTTCTCAAGGCAAACGATGGCAAGCTGGCCCATCCCACCACCATTGCCATTTTCAGGGACCAGGGAATTCAGCTCACCGACGGCTTCTCCACTGACGGCAACGTCCTCAGCAATGCACTGCAGGGCTACACAATCGGCCTGCGCTCCATCACTCGCGATTCGCAATGGGGCGAAAACGACCGCCTCGCCATCTCCGTAAGGGCTCTTCATCAGATCACGACGTATGCCGCTTCGCTCCCTGGTCGAAAGCTCGTCGTTTGGATCTCTCCCGGCTATCCTCTTCTTTCCGGCCCTGGCTACGTGCTCACCACAAAGCAGGAACAGCAAGTATTCTCAGATGTTGTCAGTTTTTCGTCGCAGTTACGGCAAGCAAAGATCACGCTTTATGATGTCAATCCGATCGGCGTCTCTCAACCGGTATCCGGCGCCAACTATTACCAGACCTTCCTCAAGGGAGTTGCTAAGCCCGAAGATGCGCAGTTCGGCGAAGTCGGAATTCAGGTCCTCTCCGTTCAAACCGGCGGCCTCACGGTCGAATCCAATAGCGACGTTGACGGAATGATCCAGCGTTGCCTCGCCGACGCCGATTCCTGGTACGAAATCACATTCGATCCCCCGGTCGCCGACAAGCCCAACGAGTATCACCACATCGAAGTGCGGCTCGACCAGCCCGGCCTCATCGCCCGCACCCGCACCGGCTACTATTCCAACCCTGCCGCCGTCCCCGCGCATTGATCGCCACCGCGAGTACACGATCACTCCATTGAGCCTCTCTTTATTCCCTATTCCCTGCTCCCTGTCTTCTTGCTCCCTTCCTCCCCTGATCCCTGCCTCTTTCATCTCCACCTGAAGATCCTGAGCGCAACCGCAAACGGCAGCGCAAACCATAACAGCAAGATCCCCACCTGCACCGTCAACTGCCCTAGCTGCGTGCCCTGCAGCATATTTCCGCGCATGGCATCGATCGCCGCCGTTAACGGCAGCGCGCGAACGATCGGCTGAACGATCGCCGGAAATCTCGACGCTGAGAAAAACACTCCCGACAAAATCCACATCGGAAGCATCACCAGGTTCATCAGCCCGCTCACCGCCTCCATCGTCTTCGCCCGCGACGCCACCAGTAGCCCCAGCGCCGAAAACACCAGCGAGACCAGGATGCAAAGCAGTCCGAGCTGCCATAGCGGGCCGCGGAACGGCACGCCAAAAACTAGCTTGGCAAATCCCAGAAACACCACCACTTCAATCGCCAGCATCACCAGGCGCGACAGCAGGTATCCCGTCAGATACTGCCACTTTGGCATGGGCGAAGCCACCATCCGCTTCAACAGCTTCTTCTGGCGCCCGTCGACAATCGAGAATCCCAATCCCCACATCGCCGAGCCCATCAGGTTCATTCCAAGCAATCCCGGCACCACAAAGTCGATGTACCGCGAGCCCGTTTCATGCACGAGCTCGTTCGCGGCCGTCACCGAATCCTGCCGTCCGGCCGCCTTCTGGATCGCGTCGTCTGCAATCATCCGCGCGGTCCGCGCATCGGGATTTGTACTGTCGTACCGGTACACCACCCCATCGCCGCTCTGCTCGGCCAAGAGCACAATCGTCCCCACGGCCAGCGCGTGCACGCCTGCGCTCTCGTCCATATCTGTCGCCTTCAGTCCCTTGTCCGCCGCCAGCGCCTGTGTCAGTTGCCCCGTCGTCGCACCGACTGGCAGCACATCCGCAGGACGATTGCGAAACGCAATCCCCAGCCCAATGGCCAGCAGAATCGGAAAAATGAAAATCCAAAAGATCGCCTCCGGCTCCCGCAGCGTCAGCTTCAGCCGCGTCGCCGTTAATTGGTAGAGGCTGCTGGTCTCGAGCCTACTCATCGCGCAGATTCCTTCCCGTCAGCCGCACAAACACATCTTCCAGCGTGGCCGAGTGCGTTCTGAACTCACTCAAATGCAGCCCCTGCTCCTCAAGCGCCGCAAAAATCTGCGGCACCGCCGTGTGCAGCTCGCTCACCGAAAGCTGGTGCAGATTCTCGTCCATCCGATGCGCCTGCACTCCCGGAATCTTCTTCAGCACCTCCGCATCAACCAAAGCGTGTGCGGACGTCCCCGGCACGCTGGCATCCTGAGCGGAATTCGCGCCGGCTATCAAAGTCGAAGGAGGAGCCGCGGCTGCCTTTGCACCCACTGCAAACTCCACAATGTCCTCACCGCCCACTGTTGCGATCAATTCCTTCGGCGTCCCCATCGCAATCACCTTGCCATGGTCCATAATCGCCACGCGATCGCATAGCCGCTCCGCTTCCTCCATATAATGCGTGGTCAAAATAATCGTCCGCCCCTCCCGCTTCAACTCCTCTACCAAATCCCAAAGATGCCTGCGCGCTTGAGGATCGAGTCCCGTTGTCGGCTCATCCAGAAACAGCAGCTCCGGATCGCCCACCATTGCCGTCGCCATCGCCAGCCGCTGCTTCTGCCCGCCGCTCAACCCGCCCACGCGCGACCGCCGCTTCTCTTCAAGCTGCGATATCTTGATCGATTCAACGATGGTGATTCCGCGCCGGTAGAAACTCCGGAACAGCCGCAGCGCCTCCTCCACCGTCAACTTGTCCGGAAACTGCGTCTCTTGCAGTTGAATCCCGATCCGCTGCCGTAGCTCATCGGCGCCGCTGATCCAATTCAGCCCCAGCAGCTCCACCGTTCCCTCATCCGCCGTCGTGAGCCCTTCACAGATCTCAATCGTCGTCGTCTTGCCTGCCCCGTTCGGCCCCAGCAATCCAAAGCACTCGCCCTTGGCAACCTCCAGGTCGATCCCGTCTACCGCCTGCACATCCACAAACGCTTTTTTCAGCCCGCGAATCCGTAACGCCGCCCCCGCAGCTGCCTGCATGTCCGATCCGCCGACAATTGCTTGTTCCGTTGCTTGTACCATCCGCCTAGATTACCGCATTCTCCATTTCGCCAGTTTCAAAACGGGTCCGTTCAACAACGGGATTTCCAACAGAAGATCATCAGGTATTGACGCAGTTTTCATCCTCCAGTCTCTTTGGCGGTCCTATCGTTATCCCATCGGCACGCCGGCCCGCTGCGGCGTTCCCGTTTCTCTCTAATTTCGCCGGGCTCAAGACGCACATTCGAGGTGCTCCATGGTCGCTCCTGCCCTTCCCGATCTTGGCTCGGAAGGTTCGCTGAAAACCCAACGGACGGCCGCAGGCTCCGAAGCCCTTGCACATTCCTTCCTCGACAACCTGTTCTTCGTGCAAGGCCGCTCCCGCGATCGCGCTACTGTCAACGACCTTTACATGGCCCTCGCGCATACCGTCCGCGATCGACTCGTCGAGCGCTGGATTCAGACCATCCTTAACTATCGCGCGCAGGATGTCCGCGTTGTCTGCTACCTCTCGGCCGAGTTCCTCACTGGCCCCCATCTCGCCAACAATCTCATCAACCTCGGCATCTACGACGAAGCTGAAGAAGCCATGCGCAAGCTCGGCCTCGATCTTGAAATGCTCATCGACCAGGAGGCGGAACCGGGCCTCGGCAATGGCGGTCTCGGCCGTCTTGCCTCCTGCTTCATGGATTCCCTTGCCACTCTCGACATTCCCGCCATCGGCTACGGCATCCGTTACGAGTACGGCATCTTCGATCAGCAAATTCGCGATGGTTGGCAGGTTGAGGCAACCGATAAATGGCTCCGGCTCGGAAACCCCTGGGGCCTTGAGCGGCCTGAAGACGCATTCGAAGTTCAATTCGGCGGCCGCACCGAAAGGTACGCCGATGCCAACGGCCATTTTCACGTCCGCTGGGTTCCCCAGAAACTCGTTCGCGGCATCCCCAATGACACGCCCATCCTCGGCTACCGCACCAACACGGCGAACACCATGCGCCTCTGGTCCGCGCAGGCCGTCGAGTCCTTCAACTTTGAAAGCTTCAACACCGGCGACTTCTTCGGCGCCGTCCACGAGAAGGTCGACTCCGAAAACATCTCCAAGATTCTTTACCCCAACGACGAAGAACTTCAGGGCAAGCAACTGCGTCTCGAGCAGCAGTTCTTCTTCGTCTCCTGCTCCTTGCAGCACATCGTCAAAATTCAAAAGACTGCGCAGCGCCCGCTCGCCGACCTGCATCGCACCTTCACCATTCAGATGAACGACACGCATCCTGCCATCGCCGTCGCCGAATTGATGCGCCTTCTGGTCGACGAGAACGCAATGGATTGGGACACCGCTTGGAACGTCACCACCCACTCGCTCTCCTACACCAATCACACGTTGATGCCCGAGGCCCTCGAAAAATGGCCCATCCCTCTGTTCGGCGCCCTGCTCCCGCGTCATCTTGAAATCATCGAAGAGATCAACCGCCGCCACCTCGAGAATGTCCGCTCCCACTTTCCCGGCGACGAAGACCGTCTGCGCCGTTTATCCATCATCGACGAATCCGGTGATCGTTATGTCCGCATGGCTCATCTCGCCGTCGTCGGCAGCCACGCGGTCAACGGCGTCGCCGCGCTGCACACCGAGCTGCTCAAAACGCACCTGCTCAGCGATTTCCACGACCTCACGCCAGACAAATTCAGCAACAAAACCAACGGCGTCACCCCGCGCCGCTGGATGGTCCTCGCCAACCCAAAGCTCGCGCGCCTCATCACTTCCCGCCTCGGCCACAGTTGGATTCACGACCTCGAAAAGCTACGCAAGCTCGAGTCCTTCGCTGCCGATCCCGAATTCCAGCGCGAGTGGCGCGCCATCAAGCACCACAACAAGCAGCGTCTCGCCGCCTATATCCACCAAACCCTCGGCATCGCCGTCGACCCCAACTCCATGTTCGACACGCTGGTCAAGCGCCTGCATGAGTACAAGCGTCAGCACCTCAAGGTGCTTCACATCCTCACCCTCTATAAACGCATCCAGCACAACCCCGATATCGCCCTGCAGCCCAGAACATTTCTCTTCGGCGGCAAGGCAGCGCCGGGCTATCGCATGGCCAAGCTCATCATCAAGCTCATCCACTCTGTCGCCGCCGTCGTGCACGGTGATCCGCTTGTCCGAGACCGTCTCAAGATCGTCTTCCTGCCCAACTTCAACGTCAAGCTCGGACATCGCGTCTATCCCGCCGCCGACCTTTCGGAGCAGATATCGCTCGCCGGCCTTGAAGCCTCCGGCACCGGCAACATGAAATTTGCCATGAACGGCGCGCTCACCATTGGCACACTCGATGGCGCCAATATCGAAATCCGCGAAGAAGTCGGAGATGAGAACTTCTTCCTCTTCGGCCTCACCGCGCAGGAAGTCGAACAGATGAAATCGGAGGGCTACAATCCCCGCGCCTGGTACGAAGCCAACACTCACCTTCGCGAGGTCGTCGACTCCATGGCCAGTGGCGAATTCTCCCACGGCGACCGCGCCCTCTTTGAGCCGCTCGTCCAGTCCCTGCTCACGAGCGACCCCTACATGCTCTTCGCCGACTACCGGTCTTATATCGATTGCCAGGATCGCGTCGATGAGGCCTTCCACGACGCCGATCATTGGACCCGTATGTCCATCCTCAACGTCGCGCGTTCCGGCAAATTCTCTTCCGACCGCGCCATCCGCGATTATTGCGCCGAAATCTGGAAAACCTGGCCCGTCAAAATCGAGATTTAGCAGGTCAATATTGAGACTTAAATAGCTAAATTACATCCCCCGCCTTAGACAACGTCGCCCGCCGCCAGAGCCCCACGGACAACTTCTCGTCCGTGGGGCGCCAACCCCAAACTCCAAGGTGCGCGACCATGTTGCGCCATCGCGGCCCAGTCTCAGCCTGATCCCATCGGAAGTATTTGCCGGAATCGCAATCCACCTGAGCTATACTTTGGCCACCCCGGAGGTTGCCATGAGATCCCTGCCCGAATCCCACTCCGCAGTCGATTCAAGCACCCAGAGCTTTGCGGTTCCGCCGACGCCTCGCCGTACCACGCTCATCGCGAGCCGGTCCCGAATGATCACCTTCCTCGCCGTGTGCTTCGCATCGCTCATCGCGCAGCCGCCTTCATCTCATGCGCAGATCCCGATCAATGCGCGTACACCCCTCGGCGTCTATGTTCACGTTGACGTTCTCGACGTGATAAATCTGTATGGCGGGCCTTCGCAAGATCAAGGGTGCGCGCAATCATCCCCGGATCTCCATACTTATCTCCGCTGCTTCTACGCGAAACTGCTGGCCAATCCGGCCATCTCCGGCATCATCGCCGGTCTGCACTGGGACCAAATCGAGCTCGATAACCCGCTGTGCGCCATTAACCGCTCGTGCACTACCAGCCCTGATGGCTACGATTGGAGCTATGCTGACGACGTTTTTGCAGAGGCCAACGCCGCGCACAAGGCGGTGGCGCTCAACATTACGGCCGGCACTGACGCTCCGGTTTGGCTGTTGAATCTGATCCCCTCGTGCGACGGCCTTTTCACTGGCGGCGGCACCGCGCCCCTAGACTGCGGCAAAGCGACCTTCGTCAATTTCCCCGAGGCCAAGCGCGCAGACGGAAACCCTCCAGTTCTGCCTCTTCCATGGAACCCGCTCTACCTCCTCGCTTGGGACGACTTCCTCATCAACGTCAACGCGCGTTATAACTCCAATCCGGCATTCGTTAGCATCTCCATCGCCGGGCCCATGTGTGCATCGAATGAGATGATCCTTCCCACGACGGCTAATGGCTCAACGCAGGTCTCAGGACTATCCGCGGACCAGGCATGGCAGAAGCTCATCCACCATTCCTTTCCCTTTCGGCCCGGATACGAAAACTCCGATCAGGTCTTCATCGATGCCGGAAAGCAAGCGATCGATGCTTACGAAGCCATATTTTCTGGCATTACCATCGTCAGCAATCCTGATGCAGCCGATGACTTTCCAGAGCAGCCTTATCCCTTCGTCGTGCATCCTGACAACACGCTTTATGCCGTCGACTGCTCTACGGCCACCCAGAACCCAATGTCCTGCGAAGCAAAGACTGAAATTCTTTCCTACTTTGTTACTGCCCGTGGCCGCAACGAAAAGTCCACGCAGGTGGGAGGAATGACGGCCGGCACCGATACCAATACGGGCGACATTGGAGTCGCCGGTATAAAGGTCCTCACCTCCCTCTCGCCCCCGCCCGACCCTCCGATACTCGGCGGAGCAGAATTCGATTTGGAGGTTTCGAGCAAAAGCACCATTCAGGAGCAGGGGTGTCCTAATTGGTCCCCGATGAATCCGAATCCGTCGGACTGCAAAACTCTCACGCCCGAGCAGGCGGCATTCAACACCTTCACGGTTTTCTTTGACGCAACGCCCGACGCCACCGATTTCGGAGGCATGTCCAGCATCCCGCCCATCCGCAACGCGCCCATCCAGTATGTAGCGGTCGACTTTCAGGACTTGCAGTACGCCCAGGACCCAGCAAACACCTGCCAGACTTTTCTCCCGGGCATGACGCCGGGCCCGCCGTCTCTGCAGGACATCTACAACCAGGCGAGCTACGACCTGCTCACCATGGCCGGCAAGCCTGCTTCCCTTCCGCCAACAACCTGCAACCTATTGCCGTAAAATGCCAACGCCGGCACATCCCGCGCCGGCGCCCGCGTTCGCCAAACCTCGCTCTGGCAAGGCGCTGCGCTCTCCCACCTCTCCGGCTAGAGGCTAAAAGCTAGCGGCCAACAGCTGCTTTACTTGATTCCCACCACCATCGAGTCCGGCCCCACCAAATGCTCCACCCGCGTCCGGCTGAATCCCGCTTCCTTCATCCATCCCTGGCAGTCCGCGCCGGTGTAGTCAAACCCGCCATACGTTTCGATCAGCATATTCAGGCTCATCATCAATCCAAACGCATTCTTGCTCCGGTCGTCGTCAATGATCGCCTCATACACAAGGAACGCACCGCCCTTCGGCAGCGCCTCATACGCCTTCCCGATCAGCATCTTCTTCGTCGGCAAATCCCAATCGTGC
Organism: Occallatibacter sp.; assembly: GCA_052145255.1. Taxonomy (GTDB): domain Bacteria; phylum Acidobacteriota; class Terriglobia; order Terriglobales; family Acidobacteriaceae; genus Telmatobacter. The sequence continues at coordinate 21,208 of JBKQOX010000060.1, read as the reverse complement.
AGAATATGCCCCATCACAATCACATCCGCCTTCGGCAGCGCTTCCTCAAAGAAATTTCCCGCCGTAAACTTCAGCCGCCCATTCAGCCCCAGGTCACCTACGTACTCCTCAAAGATCGGTCCCACCTCCGCCAGGTCGAACCCCGTCCCGCTCAGGTGAGCATTCGCCAATGCAATCTGCGCCGCTGTATCGCCCTGCGCCGTGCCCACATCGCAATACGTCTTGTACTCCTTCCATGGAAACTTCGCCGCAATGGCCAGCGCCGACCCATGGCTGATCCCGCTCATCGCCTTCAAAAACCCCTTCAGCCGCGCCGGATCGGCATATAGCGCCTCAAACACCGGCGCGCCTCCGCCCCGCACCTCATTTTGCGGAAGCCCAGTCCGCAACCCTTCCGTCAAATGCGACCAGTGCTCATACAGCCTCTGGTTCGCCATCTCCAGAATCCCGCCAATGTACGACGGCTTCTTCTTGTCCAGGAACAAGTCCGTCTCTGGCGTATTCGAGTACTTTCCATCGCGCCGTTCCAGGAAGCCCAGCGCCACCAGCGTGTCTAGGAAATCCCGCGCCGACCGTGGATGAAGCCCCAGCCTTCCCTGCACCGCTTCAAATCCCTCGGGCCCTCGCGCCAGCTCCGTAAACAGTCCCATCTCCACGGCGCTCAGTAGCGTCTTCGAGGCCATAAATCCCATGCCAATCTGCATCATCTTGTCCGGTGTCGGATGTTCGCCCACAATGACCTCCTCAGTCACTTCTCAATTTGAGTTTTGTTTCGGGGAATCTGCGTTAACTCAGGGGAAATTCTTCAGCAGAGGGAACCCGTCCACTATAACCTAAGTACCGCTGTGGCGATCAACCCGAATCGTTAACTCGGCCCCTCGATCACTCATTCACTGTTCACTGCCCACTGCCCACTGCCCACTGTGCACTGCCGTGCGATACTCGCTCCATGCTCCTCCGCCCCGCCCAGCCCGCCGACGCTCTCGCCATCGCGCGCGTCCACGTCCGCGCATGGCAGCACGGCTACAGCGGAATCCTCCCCGCCAGCTATCTCAACAATCTCCGCGCCGAGGACCGCGCCGACAAATACGATCTCTCCAACTCCGATCCGCTCAAGCCCCACACCATCGTCGCCGTCTCCGGCAACATCGTCCACGGTTTCGCTACCACTGCCCCCTCGCATGAGCCCGACCTTCCCAACCACGGCGAGCTCACTGCTCTTTATGTCGATCCTCACTCCTGGGGCCTCGGCGTCGGTGTCGCTCTAGTCTCGGCCGCCCGTGCGCACATGGTCTCTCTCGGACTCCGTCAGGCCTACCTCTTCACTCTGGTCGACAACCTCCGCGCCCAGCGCTTCTACAAAACCGATCAGTGGACCCCCGACGGCCTCGACCGCACCGACACCGTCTGGGGAATCGCCGTCCACGTCCTCCGCTTCCAGCGCACCCTTTAGCATCGGTTGATCCCTGTCACCCGCCTTTTGTTCCGTGTCCTTCCGATCCCTGCCCCCTGAAACCTGATACCTGCCTTTCCCTCCTGCACCAAAAGAGTGATACCCACCCCCACATAGGTCCGTTCGACCCCGTTTTCAATCCGCTATCATCTTCATCGGACCCCCAAAAGCCGTCCCCAGGAGAGGTCTCGAATTGCCACATCGGCCACGCATCGCTTTTGCGCTCGCCGTCGGGTTTGCCGCCATTTGCGCGCCAATCCTGGCTTCGATCTACTTCGCCTGGCACCAGAGCCTCGCCGCCCAAAAATCCCTCAGCCTCGCTTATGCGCACGACTCTCTTCGGCGCGTTGAAGAAGCCGCCAACCAGTTTGCCGTCGCCAAGCGCCGCATCGACGCCGCAAAATTCACCCCCTGCTCGCCCAGCGACATCGATCTCCTCCGCCAGATTGATCTTGGTTCCAGCTATATTCAGGCCGCCGGCCGCACCTCTGGCAACACGCTTCTCTGCACCTCGCAGGGTGTCACCACTCCGGTCTCTCTCGGCAAGCCGAGCCTCATCTCCTCCCGCGGCGTCTCTGAGTACTTCAACGTAAATCTCTCGCCGCAGCAATGGCATCCGCTCGACGTCTTCGCTGCCGGCGGCTTCGCCATCATTGTCGACCCCAACCTGCCCACCGACATTCCCATGGAAGGCTCCGATGTCGAGCTTTCCGTCTTCGTTCCCTCGGCCCCCAACCGCGACCGCCTCGCCGTTCTCGGCAACAGCTTTCAGCCCGCCTGGTTCAACCCCATCGCCGCGGGCACTGAGGCCACCCTCCTCGATCACGGCTATCTCGTCTCCCGCGTCCGCTCCGCCAAATGGGATCTCGCCGTCGTCGCGGCAGTCCCCGAACACTATGCCTTTCAGCACGTCCGTCACTTCGCTCTCATCTTCACCCCCATCGGCGTGCTCTGCGGAGTTCTCCTCGCATGGGCCGTCAACTATCTCTGCCAGCTCAGCACTTCATTTCCCACCATCCTCCGCCGGGCCCTCAGGCGCAAGGAATTCTACGTCGAGTATCAGCCCATCGTTGAGCTCGATTCGCGCCGCGTCATCGGTGCCGAAGCCCTCGTTCGCTGGAAGAGCCCCCTCGCCAACATTCCGCCCGACCACTTCATCCCGCTCGCTGAGGATCGTGGCCTCATCCATCTCATCACCTCCGAGGTCCTCGCCGCCGTCACTCACGATCTGCCTCAACTCCTCGCCATCGATCCAGACTTCGAAGTCGCCATCAACATGTCTGCCGGCGATCTCCGCTCCGGCCGCACCCTCGCGCAGCTCGATCAGTTGCTCCAGGCCACCGGCGCTATGCCCCACAACATCGGCATTGAGGCCACCGAGCGCGCCTTCCTCCACGACTCCCAAACCGCTCAGCTCATCGCCACGCTCCGCAGCCGTGGCTTCCGCGTCTCGATCGACGATTTCGGCACCGGCTACTCCTCGCTCGCCTGCCTGCAATCTCTCTCGCTCGACACGCTCAAAATCGACAAGGCCTTCGTCGAAACCATCAACACCGACGGCGCAACCAGCCAGGTTGTCGTTCACATCATTGAGATGGCCCGCTCGCTCCATCTCCAAGCCATTGCCGAGGGAGTCGAGACAGAAGCGCAGGCCGAGTTCCTCCGCACGCGCGGCGTCCGCTACGCACAGGGATGGCTCTTCGGCAAATCCATGCCCATCGCCGCACTCTTGAAGAAGCTCCCCGCCAGCAAAACCGAACCCGTCGCCGTCCACGCCTGACCGCGCGCGCTTTTTCTATTCCCTAGTCCCTAGTCCCTAATCCCTGCCTTTCTGTCCCTGCATTTCTGAGACCTGATCACTGTCTTTTCTTGGGTGCCCCACCCTCGCCACGTTTCTGTTTTTGTGGCTAGGGTGGGATCGGTACGTCCCCTCGCTCCGTCTTTCAGTCCCTAGTCCCTAGTCCCTCAGTCCCCTAGTCCCTGCCTTCACGTTGTCGACTCAGATACGGTCCCCCACCGAATCAAGACCGTCGTACCCGCCCGGCGCTATACTGGCGCCGCCGGATGAGCAATCCGGCTTCACGGCTTCCCAGGGACCGAAATCTCAAGGAGGTTTCCCATGCGTACATTTCGTGCAGGACGGTTGTTTGTGCTCGCCACCGTGATCGCTGTGCTGCTGCCCGCAGTGCCGGTCTACGCCGCGTTCGATACATACATCACGATCACCGGCTCCAGGCAAGGAAAGTTCAAGGGCGACGCGATGTCCGACCAAATCAAAGTCCTCAGTGTCACCCGCGACACCCCAATGACAATGGCCCATCCCACCGGCAGGCGGATGCACTCCACCATCACCATCACCAAAGAGATTGACAAGGCGTCGCCCATGTTCTTCCAGGCGTTGAGCACCAACGAGGTCTTGAGCGAGGTGGTGATTAACTTCAACGGAGCCTCCGGAGGCCCCAAGACAGCGCAGAAGATCGTGCTCACCAACGCCAGAATCCTCAGCGTTCGCAAGGCGGGCGGCAACGAGCTCATCACGCTCGACTACCAGAACATCGACGTCACCTGGACCGACGGCGGCAAAACCATGGCGGACGACTGGCAAACTCCAAGGTAGAGCCGCGCGGCCACCCACCCGCGTTCCTTTTCTGGCCCCTGACCACGACCAAATAATCTCCGCCAAGTTTGCCGATCATTTCCCCCTTTCGGCGCACAATCGTTCCATGATCGAGGCAGGGACGATGGGACCGAGGAAACGAGGGGAACGAGGAGGGCCGATGGCGTGCGACTCTTCTGAGCTGGATAGTCAATGGTTCTCCCGAACTTCGCCCGCAAACCCAGAAAATGGCGTCTAACGGCCTTAGATGGACGAATTTACGAGGCAGGTGTTTTGGAATCAATGATCTAGAGGAAATGACCGGGGGTGCATATAGCTCAAAACAAACCTCTTAACCCCAAAAAATGGAGAGGGGGGTATATCAAGATAGCAAACACCCGCCAGCTACTGGCCACGGCTCACGGTCCACCGTTCACTGTTCACTGTTTGTCGTCCTCTGCCAACTGTGAACTACGAACTATGAACTGTTTTTGAACTGCTTTTCGGTAAACTGGAGGCATGTCAGAGATCGCCCGCAGAAAAACTCCAACCGTCCGCATCGGCAATGTCCGAGTCGGCTGGGAAGTTCCCGTCGTCGTCCAGTCGATGACCAACACCGATACCGCCGACGTTCAGGGCACCATTGATCAAGTTGCAGCGCTGGCTCTCGCCGGCTCCGAGCTGGTTCGCGTCACGGTCAACAATGAAGACGCCGCGGCAGCCGTTCCGCACATTGTCGACGGTCTCGAAAAGCGCGGCCTGCGCGTGCCCATCATTGGAGACTTTCATTACAACGGCCACATCCTGCTCAAGAAGTATCCGGCCACTGCGCGCGCCCTCGCCAAGTACCGCATTAATCCCGGCAACGTTTCCATCGGCCGCAAAGACGATTCGAACTTCGGCGTCATGGTCGAGTGCGCCGTCGAGAATCACAAGCCGGTCCGCATCGGCGTCAACTGGGGTTCGCTCGATCAATCGCTCCTCACGCGCATGATGGACGAGAACAGCAAGCTGCCCGAGCCGCTCGCCGCGCGCGACGTGATGATTGAAGCCATGATCGCCAGCGCGCTCGAATCAGCCGCTGCCGCCGAGCGCTACGGCCTCGGCCACGACATGATCATCCTGTCGGCAAAGGTCTCCGGCGTCCGCGACCTGCTCGACGTCTACTCGAAGCTCGCCGCGCGCTGCGACTATCCGCTGCATCTCGGCCTGACCGAAGCCGGAATGGGCTCGAAGGGCCTGATCGCTTCGACTGCGGGCCTCGCGCCGTTGCTTCTCCAGGGAATTGGCGACACGATCCGCGTCTCGCTGACGCCCAAGCCCAACGGCGACCGCACGGAAGAGGTCCAGGCCGCGCAGCAGATCCTGCAATCGCTCTCGATCCGCAGCTTCATGCCGCAGGTGACGAGCTGCCCCGGCTGCGGCCGAACCACAAGCACATACTTCCAGGAGCTCGCCGAGCAGATTCAATCGTATCTTCGGACATCGATGCCTGAGTGGCGCAAGCGGTATCCCGGCGTTGAGGAGCTTAAGCTCGCCGTCATGGGTTGCGTCGTCAACGGCCCCGGCGAATCCAAGCACGCCAATCTCGGCATCAGCCTTCCCGGCACATTCGAGGATCCCGTCGCTCCGGTCTATATTGACGGCAAGCTGTCGACGACCCTCCGCGGCGACACGATTGTGGCCGAGTTCAAGCAGATCCTCGACCACTACGTCGAAAGCCACTACGGCCAGAGCGCCAAAGCCGGCGAACTCGTCGGCGCGCGCTGAACCCTGCCCTGCGACAGCCATCACTGACATTGCCGTCTCATCCGAACTAAGCTGTCTCCAACTCCCCAGATCTGCTCTACATGGGAGACCGCCATGCGCCTCACCCGGGCCACCCGTCTCGCGGCCCTCTTTTTATGCACTGCCATCCCCCTCTTCGCCGCCAAACCCAAGCCCTGCATGCCCACCGACCAGGCCGCAAAAATGCTCAACAAAGACGTTTGCGTTTCCGCACATGTTTATGACGTAGTGGAACTTCCAGACGGCGCGCGCTTCCTCGACGTCTGCTCGCCCGAGACTCCCGACGATCAATGCCGCTTCACGGTCGTGAGTATGCCTGAGGATCGCAGCGAAGTCGGCGAACTCAAGAAGTACCGCGACGCCGACGTCGAGATTCGCGGCATCGTCCAGCCCATGCATGGCCGCGCGGGAATGGTGCTGAGCCATTCGCGCCAGTTCTATGGCGGCCCGCCGAAGTTCAAACCCAATCCCCTTCTCGCCCGCGGCTTTTCGGCTGATGAAGAGCGCGGGCCGATCCGCGATCCGAACCTTCGCCCGCAGGGTGGCCACCGCGCTTTCATGAACACACGCGATCAGGAACCTCTGCAGTCGAAGTGAGCGAGGAGACTTCCCGCTTCGCCGACTCGCTAACTTGCTGCCTTGCTGACTTGCTCCCCTCCATCAAGCAGCGGCGCAAACCGCGCACCTGCGAAGAGAATGCTGCACGAAATCACCAGGAAGACCAGAGTTGCGCCCAGGCCGATGCTGAGATTCGATCGGTCGCTGATGGCGCCGATGATCTGGGGCGAGAACGTGTCGCCGAAGAAGTGAATGCAGAACAGGTTGATCGAGATGGCCGTCGCCCGCACCGGCGCGGCCACTGAGTTGACGAGCGCCGTATTCAGCGGCCCGGTATTGAGGAAGAGAAAGAACTCCGCAGCGAACAGCGAGGGCACGGCCCATTTGTGCGGCCCGAAGAACAGCATCACCCCGCACGGCAGAGTCAGCGCCACGCTCCAGGCTGAAAGAAGATACAACGCGCGATGATTCCTGCGCAGCCACACCTGCGCAATCCATCCTCCCACCAGCGTTCCGGCAATGCCGTCGATCACCGTCGTCGCACCTACGGTAAGGCTTGCCGTGCCCATCGACATGCCCGCAAAGCGCCGCAGAAACTCTGGCACCCACCACGAGATTCCGCCCATGGCAAAGGTCAGCATCGCAAGGCCGAAGGTCGCCGTCAAAAATGCCGGATTCCGAATAATTCCTAACACAGTGGCGCGCTTCAGGTTTGCCTGGACGCGATCGCTTGCGCCCCGCTCCGGCTCGCGTCCCATCAATCCATACAGAGCCGCGACCAGGAATCCCGGCAGAGCGCAAACGAAAAACGGCGCGCGCCAACCCCAATGCGAGCCAATTTGTCCTCCGGCCAAGTAGCCGAGCGCCGCGCCTACTGGGATCGCGACATAAAACACTGAAAGTACCCTGTTGCGCTCCCGCTCGGGATAAAAGTCGCTGAGCACAGCTGGAGCGAAGATCCCAAATGTTGCTTCGCCAATCCCCACGAGTGCCTGGCGCAGGTAGAGCGTCGTGTAGCTGTGAATCCAGAGTGCAGCAAGCGTGGCCACACTCCACAGCACTGCCCCTGTAATGATCATCGGCTTGCGTCGGTAGCGGTCCCCCAGCCAGCCGGTCAGTGGCGCGGCAATCATGTAGAAGACGAAGAACGCAGTGCCCAGCGCGCCCATCTGCTGGTCACTCGCATGAAACTCGTGTTGGATGGGCGCGACTTCGCCGGCGAGGATGTAGCGGTCAATGTAGTTCAGTAGATTGAGCGCGAGAAGCAGCGCCACAGTGCCCAGAGCTGGGCTGATGCTGGAGCGCGCACGCTGAGTCACGTTTGGCAAGGATCTCCAGGGCGAAGCAGAGACACCAGAGAACTCACGAATATCACAGAGGAACGCGATCTCCCAACCGGCGCTTCTGACCTAGGCTGACGGCCGAGGCCAGCGCGCTTCAACGGTTGTGCCGATTCCGCCGCGCGGACGGAATTCGCCCTTTACCACGACCCACACAGGATTGCAGGCCTTCACTACGTCTTCCAGGACCTGGTTCACGATGTTCTCCTGAAAGATGCCGAGGTTCCGGTAACTGAACAGATACTCTTTGAGCGATTTCAATTCCAGACAGCGATCGCGCGGCATGTAGCGGATGGTCAGAACTCCGAAGTCGGGCAGGCCGGTCTTGGGGCAAACCGAGGTCAGCTCCGGATCGTCGATCTGAATCTCGTATCCGGGAAACTGATTCTGCCAAGTCTCGATGGCTGGAAAAGCAAAGTCCAGCCCGGCCTTGGCGTGTCGGTCCGTATATCTCGGTTTTGCCGCCATAGCGGTATTGTACGAGCCGAATCATACGGTGGCGATTTGTTTCCGTCTCCAATTTCCTGCCTCTTATCCCATGTAAATGAGTCTTATATACTGACTCTGGTTAATTGCATGGCTGAAGCAAGATCGCAAATAAGCCGCTGGTGGCTTTGGGCCGCCGCAGTTGTTGTTCTGCTTGCCGTATTCTTCACGGCGCGCTATTTGTTGCGCGAGCGCCTGCCGGTGCGCGTGGCGCCCGTAGAACACGCGATGCTGGTTAACACCATCAGCACCAATGGCCGTGTCGAGCCCGTAGCGAACTATCAGTTCTACAGTCCGATTGCCACTACGGTCAAAGCCGTGTACGCGCAGGAAGGCGACACGGTTCCTGCCGGTAAGCTCCTCGTCGCCCTGGACGATGTGGCGGCCAGAGCACAAGTGGCAAGCGCGGAGAGTGCGTTGAGGAATGCTCTGGCAAATTCCATTGCGGTAGAGCACAACGGCACGCTGACCGAAAGGCAAGCTTCGGCCGCGGAGATCGCGCAGGATCAACTCTCTGTGGACCAGGCCAAGCGCGATCTTGACGCGCTGATCAAGCTTGCGTCGACAGGCGCGGCCTCGCCAAGCGAGGTGGCTGCGGCGCGAAACCGGCTGGATTCGGCCCAGGCCAGCCTGACGGCTGCCGAACAAAGGGCTCGCCAACGCTTCTCGCCTGAGGACATGGCGCGAGCAACGTCTGCAGTGGCCGATGCAAAAGCCGCGCTGAACGCCGCGCAGCATGTCGAATCGCAGACTGAAATTCGCGCCCCCATCACTGGAACCATCTACAGCATGGATGCTTCGCCATCGGAATTCTCAGCAGCTGGCAACCTGCTTCTTGAGATCGCGGATCTTCACAATGAGCGCGTGCGCGGCTATTTTGACGAGCCTGACCTGGGTAGACTGGCTGTCGGGCAACCGGTTGTGATTCGCTGGGATGCCAAGCCGGGTGTCGAGTGGCACGGGCACATATCTCGCCTCCCCTCCGATGTGGTCACTTATACGACACGCAACGTTGGAGAGGCCCTGATCGATTTCGATGCATCGCCGGACGGGCTTCTGCCCGACACGAACGTCACTTTGACCGTGACGACCTCGAGCTTGCCCGACACTTTGAGCATGCCTCGCGAGGCCCTCCATGAGCAGAACGGGAAATACTTCGCGTTCAAGGTCGAGAACGACGAGCTGGTGCGCGCTCCGATTACGATCGGAACCCCAAATCTGACCCAGGTGCCCATTCTTTCCGGGCTCAAAGTGGGCGACACGGTCGCCATCGGAACAACCAACGGGCAGCCCTTGCAGGAGGGCGTACCGATCAAGGAAGAACGGTGATGCGCTCACCCGTGTCGGCCATCGCATTCACACTAGCTTGCCTCACGGGGGCGGTAGCGAATGCGGGCTACGCGCAAATCTCTTCCGCGACATTGACGCAGGCCAATACATACCTGCAAGCCGGCCAGGCAGACGAGGCCATTGCTCTGCTTGCGCCGCTGCCGACCTCGGGCGATGGTGCTGCAGAAGCGCAGAACCTTCTGTGCCGTGTCCGATTCATCCTTCAGCAATGGTCGCAGGCGGCGGCAAACTGCCAGCAGGCCGTGAATCTGGATGGGCAGAATTCGGACGATCACATGTGGCTGGGGCGAGTTCTGGGCCGGCAGGCGAGCCACGCAAGTTTCCTTTCCGCATACGGAATCGCGAAGCACTCGCTTTCAGAAATGCAGACCGCGGTCAAGGTCAATCCGCAAAATGGCCCCGCTTTGTCAGACCTTGGCGATTACTATGCCCAAGCCCCCGGAATCGCGGGTGGCGGGATGGGCAAAGCTCAAGCAATTGCTGCGCAACTCGATAAGGTCGACCCCGCCAGAGCTCAGCAGTTGCGCGGCGACATTGCCATGGCCCAGAAGGACTACACGACGGCCGCGAACGAATATCGCCAGGCGGTCGCGGCGGCTAAGGAGCCTGCCGACTATTGGACTGTACTGGCCAACTTCTACCGCTCGCGTCAGCAGTGGTCCGATGTGGACTCCGCCATTCAAGGCTGCATCGCTGCGGTAGCGAAGGACAAGAATTCGAGCCTTGCCCTTTATGACGGGGCGGGCGTGCTCATTGCGGCCAAGCGGAATCCTTCGCTTGCCGCGCAGATGCTCGAGAATTATCTATCGAGCTCGTCGACGACCGAAGATGCACCGGCATTCATCGCTCACATTCTGCTCTCGCGCCTGAAGCAGCAGCTTGGCGATCCCTCGGGCGCCAAGGCAGAATTGGCGATTGCGGCGCAGATGGCGAAGGAGTTTAATCCGGCCCAAGCTTGAATCATTCATGCGAGAAGCGCTCTTGAAGTCTCGACAAAAATCGCTGGTGTGCGCGGCACAAGCCGCTGCAGCCCTGGCATTCGCCTGCGCGGCAACCATGATGCAGGCGCAGGTGTCGCTCACCACCGTGGTTGAAATGTCTCAGCAAAACTCGACTGCCGTAAAACTAGCGAACGCAGACCTTCAGAAGGCGCAGGCCGCGCTCGGCCAGACTGAAGACGCATATATTCCCAACTTTGTCATCGGATCCCAAATTGGCTACTCTCACGGCTTCCCAACCGGCCAGCCCTCTGTCGGGAACGCGACGATGCAGTCGCTGGTTCTCAGCTTCTCGCAGCGCCAGTACACCAAAGCTGCACGGGCCGGCGTGGAGGCCGCCAACCTGAATCTCAAGGATGCGAAGGAGCAGGTCGCCCTCGACGCTTCCTCCGACTACATTGAGATGGACACTGTCCAGCGCGAACTCGAAGCTGTACGCGAGCAGGAGCGAGATGCTGTCAGTCTCATCACCATTGAGGAGCAGCGCACCGAAGCCGGTGTCGATCCCCTTAGCTCCTTGCTGCAAGTAAAGTTGACGGCGGCGCAGCTCAAGCTGAGCCGCCTGCACCTCGAGACCCGCTCCGCGACGCTGGCCAAGCAGCTTGCCACGCTCACCGGCCTACCCGTCGGCTCCATTGTGCCCGATCACACCAGCATTCCCGAGATTCCTGCTGTTTCCGCCGACGAAGTGCCGAGGCCTCTTCTCGGGATTCAATCCGCGAATGCTCTGGCGCTTTCCAAGCAGCTGGAGGCAAAGGGAGCCGACCTGGCGTGGCGCCGCCCTTCGATCGGATTCGGCGCCGTTTATAACTACGATTCCAATGAGCTGAACAATTACAGCACCTACTACAAAAACTTCACGCCTAACAATGTGAGTTTCGGTCTCCAGATTTCGGTTCCCTTCTTCGACTTTGCCGTTCGCGCAAAGGCAAAAGTCTCCGCAGCCGAGGCTCTCCGCGCCAAGGTTGAGGCGGAGCAGGCACAGGAACAGAACGATATTCAGATCAGCCAGCTGACGGCGAGTTTGCGCGAGCTCGATGCCGAGGCGGAAGTCGCCAGCCTGAAGCAGCAGATTGCCGAAGAGCAGTTGAAGAGCGTGGTTGCTCAACTTGAAGTGGGCAATGGCACCACTGGTACTCCCGGCGCGGCGCCCCAGCTATCGCCCACCGCTGAGCAACAGGCGAGCATTGACGAGCGCCAGAAGTATGTTGACGCGCTCGACTCCGGGTTCGACCTGAGCAAGGCACGGCTAAGCCTACTGCGCGCCCTGGGCCACATGCAGGACTGGCTTGACGAGCTCCACGCGAAGTAATTGCGCTCGGGTACCCCCGAAGCAACCCCTCTGACAGCGTGTGGAAACTATTCGCAACACCGCTTGAATCATTGATTCCGCTTGGGTTAAGAGCATTGAATCGCCCGCGTCCTGATGCTTTTTCAACGCCTCGTGTTTCCGGGTCAACGCGTCTAACAAAACAGCCCGAATGGTAGAATGAAGGAGATGCCAATGCCCCTGAAAACACTCTTCCTCAACCCCCCTTCGTTCGAGAACTTTGATGGCGGCGCCAGTTCGCGCTGGCCGGCAACCCGCGAGATCGAGTCATACTGGTACCCGGTCTGGCTCACGTATCCTGCTGGTCTGCTTGAGGGTTCGCGGCTGCTCGATGCGCCGCCGCACCACGTCTCCGCCGACGAGACGATCAAGATCTGCAAGGATTACGAGTTCCTGGTGCTCTTTACTTCGACCGTCGGATGGGAGGGCGACCAGCGCCTGGCCGAGGCCATCAAGGCGGCCAATCCGTCCCTTCGCATTGCCTTCGTTGGCCCGCCGGTCACCACGGATCCCGAACGCGCTCTGAATGAATGCGCCGCGCTCGACTTCATCTGCCGTCGCGAGTTCGACTACTCCGTTGTGGAGTTCGCGCAGGGTAAGCCGCTCAACGAGATCCTTGGCATCAGCTACAAGAAAGATGGAAAGATCGTTCACAATCTCGATCGCCCGCAGATCGAGAATCTTGACGCGATGCCCTGGGCCACAAAAACCTACAAGCGCGACCTTGATGTTACGCGCTACAACGTTCCCTTCCTGCTTCATCCATACATCGCGCTTTACTCCACGCGCGGCTGCCCGGCGCAGTGCACCTTTTGCCTGTGGCCACAAACGCTGAGTGGGCACGCCTGGCGCAAGCGCTCCGCTGAGGATGTTGCAGCGGAGATGAAGTGGGCGAAAGAGAACTTCCCCGAGGTGAAGGAATTCTTCTTTGATGACGACACCTTCAACATCCAAAAGGTGCGCACCATCGAGCTCTGCGAACAGCTGAAGCCTCTCGGCCTGACATGGAGTTGCACGTCGCGCGTCACCACCGACTACGACACGTTGAAAGCCATGAAGGAAGCCGGATGCCGGCTGCTAATTGTCGGTTTCGAGTCCGGCGATCCTCAGATTCTCAAGAACATCAAGAAGGGCGCAACCGTCGAGCGCGCGCGGGCCTTCGCCAAGGACTGCCGCGACCTGGGCCTCACGATTCACGGCGACTTCATCCTCGGACTTCCCGGCGAGACGAAAGAGTCGATCCGCAACACCATCAACTTCGCCAAGACCCTCGACGTGGAAACCATCCAGGTCTCCATTGCACACGCCTATCCGGGCACGGAGTTCTACGAGTACGCCAAGGCCAACGGTTTCATTACCAACGAGAAGATGGAAGACGGCGGCGGCCATCAGATGGCGCACATTGAGTACCCCGGGCTGCCCACCGATTACGTGATGGAGATGGTGCACCGTTTCTACGACGAATACTACTTCCGTCCCAAGGCCGCTTTCCGCGTGGTGTGGAAGGCGATGATGAATCGCGATCTGCCTCGTCTGTACGTCGAAGCCAAGGCGTTTCTTAAGCTGCGTGCGCAGCGCAACAAGATGGTTAAGGTGGCGCGCAGCCAGCAGGCAACGCCGACCGCCCCCGCCGGAGCCGGCGCGTAAACGACTTTCGAGTCGCAACGTCGAGGGCAGCGCAAATGCGCCTGCCCTCGATTTCTTGAGGCCTTCTACATCGAAACTGCAAGATACTGGACTGATGGTTCAACACAAACTCTTGCCGCGCCAATACCTGATCCTGGGACTGGTTTCCCTCTGCGCCCCCCTTGGCGACAGTTGCCTGGCTCGCGGCATGACCACGATGCCCGCCATTTCGCTGGCCCATCCCGGCGCGCTCATCGCCGCGGTCTTCACTCCCTGGATCACTGCGGGCATAGCATTGCTGATCGGCTTCTTTGCCAGCTATCTGACAGCGCTTTCGTGGGCCGACCTTACGTTTGTGTTGCCTGCTACGGCATTCGGCAACGTCATTGTGGCGCTCATCTCGCGATTCTGGCTCCATGAAACCATCTCGCTCGAGCGTTGGGCTGGAATCGTTCTCGTCACTCTTGGCGTGGGCTTCGTTGCGCAAGGCCCAGCCCTCACCCAGCGCCCGGCTCCCGAAACCGCGGAGCCGCAATTGGAAGAACCCGTCGCAACGGAGGCACAGACGCGATGACGATTCCAGCCACCCCGCTCAACTTAACGACAAATCCGTGGACGGCCGCGGCCATGATCGCGGCGATCGTGCTCGCATCCACGGCGGGCGAAGTGCTCACTGCCGCTGCGATGAAGTCGATCGGCGACTTGGACGTGATTCGAGCGCGATCGGGCCTGGCAGGCGCCATTCGCGCCGTTCTCACCTGCCCTCTGTTTTTTGCCGGAGTGTTCTTTCTCGCAATCGCGTTTTTCTCACTGCTCTTTGCGCTCAATCACCTGAACCTGAGCCTCGTCGCGCCGGCCTCGGCTTCGCTCACGCTGGTCACCAACGCGATCGCCGGCAAGATCTTCCTCAAAGAGAATGTTGACCGCCGCCGCTGGGTTTCCGCAGGGCTGGTCTGCATTGGGGTGTATCTACTGGCGCATTGAATTAACCCGTGCCCACCCGCACAACCGCCCAGTTAGGTCGCCTCGCTCGAAACCGTCCCGGAGTTCTGCCCTTGAATCTCTCGAGCAATGGCCGAAGCGAGCCCTAGCACGAACAGACCCAGCATTGGATACGTGAACAGTAAATTCAGATTTGTCAGGATCTGCCGATGGTCGTTCTGTAAATGAAAGATCTGCCCGGCAACGAATTCCGCCGGCACCCATACCAGCGACGCAACAAACACCCACGGCCAAAGTCGCGCCAGAGTATGACACAAGACCGGCGGAATCAACCTCCGACTCATCCTCAGCGGCTTGCCCATCCGGCTCGCGGCAATGCAGGCCACAATCAGCAGCGAGATCGGGCCGAACCCTCCACCCACGAGAAGCAGAACCACCGAAAGCAGCGCGAGAACCACGCCGCCGCTCTTTCCGCGAATGAATCGCGCCGACCAGAGGATCATCACTACACTGCAAAGCATAGCCGCGATTCCCGTGGCCAGAAAATTGGGAATCAGGGTCATCGCCGGCTCGTGTCCAAAGGGGAAAGGTAGCTCCCAGGAGACAGCGAAGATTCTCATGTGCTCAGTCGCGGTATTCCCTTGAAGAACCTCAAAGAACCCGTGTTCTCCGCCCAGAACACCGGCGTAGATACCGTAAGCACCCGCGGTCCAGCCGAGAGCACTGCGTTCCACACGCAGCAACTCGTAACTTTGAACATTGTCCCCAGGCACGATTGATCCTCCTCAATCTTGCGAAAGAAAGATCATCCAGGTCTTGCCCGCCCCTATCGAAGGATACGCATCAACCCGCTCGGTCTAAGATCCGGATTCAGAAATCTTCGCTGCTCAATTATTGCCAAACAAACCGCCTCCGCTGCCAAATGACCACTTCGCGCTGCGCTCTCCATGGTCGAAGGCCAGCCGGTCTGAATCCAATCGCCGGCGAGGACGCAGTTCGGCCATGGCGATACCGCACCGGGCCTCGCCGCATCGATTCCCGGCGGGACGGTGAACGTTGCCCGTATTTCCTTGACGAGTACAGCTTTTTCGAGCTTCGCCGCGTCAACCTCCGGGAAAAACTCCGCGAGTTCGCGCACGGAAAGCTCGATTGCCTCTTCCCTGCTGAGTGCCGCAAACTCGTGCGAGGCGCTCACGACCAATTCCAGATAGCTGCCTTTTGATTCGCGCCATGGCTGCAGCCGGCTTTTGTTATACATCCAGTGAATCTGGCGATCGAGCAGGACAGCGTGGTCGAGGCTTGTAATGTCTCGGTCGAACCAAAGATGCACGCTGCAGATTGGCCCATGCTCCTGCCGTGCGATTTGAGAGGCCAGCTCCTCAACGCCAACGGCCGGCGGCATGAACGGCAGCAGTTTCGCCGTGGCTTCGAACGGGAGCGCGAGCACGAGAAAGTCCGCGACCTGTTCTCCCGCGCGCGTTGCCAGCGTCCATTGCGATGTCTCCTCGTCCCACGCCGCACCTTCGACGCCTGCGTTGAAGAGCACTTCGCCGCCGTGTTCGCGCAGATACTGCTCCGCGCCGGAATAGAGCTCGCTTAGCGGCACGGAGCTCATGCCCATGCTACCCGCTGCGGGAGAATTGAGAAATAGCTCGCGGATCACCTTCGCCGCGTAAGTCAGCGCGATCTCGTCCACATCCGCGTTCAGCGCGCTGGCAATCACCAGGCGCCAGAAGCGATTGATCGCGCCGGGAGTCTGGCCGTTGCGTTTGAGCCATTGGCCCAGAGTCTCGGTGGAATCGCCAGGCACCGGGCGCAGGAAGGCGCGAAACGCATGCGCCAGAGCCTTCTTGTCTTCGCTCGTGAAAGCTTTAGCAGCGAGCAGGCTGGGCAGGCCATGCAGCGGGGCCGGCAGCCACGGAGAAGATGCAAGGCGAGTTTGCCGGCCGCCGGGCTCGATCATGGTCATTGAATTGGTCCAATGGATGCGGTCGTCAACGCCGATGCGCCGGTAGAAGCCAATCAGATTCGTGCAACATCCAAAGAGCACATGCTGGCAATTGTCGATGACTTCGTCGACGCCTGGATGACGGTACGAGCTGGCCCGGCCGCCCAAGTAACCGCGGCGCTCGACAAGCTTGACGCTCAGCCCGGCCTCGGCCAGGGCGCACGCAGCGCTCATGCCGGCCACGCCGCCGCCTACGACGACCGCCGATTTGCGGATTGCCGTCTTCACCGGGTCGGTCTGCATTGCCCTCACGATTCTGGCCGATCTACTGGCCCATTTCTATCATCGCCGATGAGACGTCGGGTACGGCTCTGCGCGGGGGACCGGATTGAACTCGCGCGCTGCTATCATGAGAAAAGCGCCGCAGTGGGCGGTTAGCTCAGTTGGTTAGAGCGCCTGCCTTACAAGCAGGAAGTCGGGGGTTCGAGTCCCTCACTGCCCACCATTGCATCGAGCAACCGCTCGCAGAACTTCCTCGCAGATTCGCGTCGCTCACACCAACTCCCAGCATCGAAAGCTCCGCTTGATAAACTCAGCCCGTGGGCGCTCTCATCGTCAACGCCGATGATTTCGGGCTGACCTCTGGCGTCAATCGCGCCATCAAGGAACTGCACGGCGCCGGCCTTGTCACCAGCACCTCGCTCATGGCCCGCGCTAACGCTACAGAAGAAGCTATCGATTTTGGCGTGCGAACGCCGACACTCGGCGTGGGCTGCCACGTGGTCCTGGTCGACGGTGAGCCTGTCCTTTCGCCGGATCAGATTCCCAGTCTCATCGATTCCAAAACCGGCAGTTTTCCAAATTCGCTGGCCACATTTCTGACGCGCTTGTTTACGGGCCGGATTCGCACGGCCGAAATCGAAGCCGAAATCTCGGCGCAGATTGCGTTTCTACAGCAGCGCGGCGTTCACCTGACCCACGTAGACACACATAAGCACACGCATGTTTTCAGCGCCGTATTGCGGCCGCTGCTCAGAGCCGCACACTCGGCCGGAATCCGTGCTATCCGCAATCCATTCGAGCCGCATTGGTCCACCCGCGCGACGCGTCGCGCGCACTGGATGCGCCTGGCGCAAGTGGGCGCTTTGCGCTGGCTGGAACCTGCTTCCCGGCGGATCATCGAGGAGGAAGGATTTGTGACCACCAGCGGGACTGTAGCCGTGGCTGGCACGGGCATCCTGGACGCCGCAACTCTGCGTTCCCTGCTTCAGTGCCTGCCCTCCGGCAGATGGGAGCTGGTCACGCATCCCGGCTACAACGACGCCGACCTCGGCCTTGTTCGCACGCGTTTGCGAGCCACGCGCGACGTGGAGCGCGCGGCACTGGCCGTGCTCAAGGAGTTTCCCGCTATCAAGCTGATTTCCTTTGCGGGTCTGTCATCCGACCGGCTCGACCACTTACATGCTGAAGAACAGCCTCGCTGACTCTGTGCATCGTCCAACCACGACCGTGCGTCCAAGTTAATGACCCGCAATCTCAGAAGGAGCCGGGCGGGCGAAGCGTGACGCCACCGTTCTTCCGTTCGGATTTGCTCCTGCTGTGTAAAAATGTTCACGATGCAAAGACTGGCGCCAGCAACAGCGTTTGCGTTCTGCATTCTCACCAGCGCGGCCTACGGTTCGGGGCCGCATGGCCAGACCTTGCCGTCGCCAGTGAACCGACAAGAGCGCTCCGGGGTTTCAGTCCAGGAAATGGAAGCGCTGAAGCCTCTGGCACTGAAGGATCTGCTGAAGGATCTCAGCGAAGGCGGTGAGCAGCCTAGTCAGGCGTATGTCCGGGAGCAGTTCAGGAACTGCAAGTTCCGGAAGCTTTCGCTCGGGAAGCTCGGGATAGGAGTGTTGATGGAGTTTCACGATCCAAGCGGCGGTCCGAACTCAGGCTCATACTTCATTTACCTCCGCCGAAATGGAAGATACTCGATAATCGCGCAAGGCGGCGGTTTCGGTCCGTATGTGTTGACCGGCATCAACGGTATACCGGATTTGGCGTTCGGATCCACCTCAGGCGTCTGTACTGAAAATTTCCTGAGATTGCGATATTCGGGGACTCGCTACAAGCCTGACGCGTGCATGCAGAATGTCCCCGATGCCAGCTCAGACGATTGCCATGCCGAGCCATGCAAGGACTCGCGCGAACTTCCGATGTTCCCGGAACCAGACCCCGGGACACTGCAATAACCAAGCAACAACAAATCGAGAATCCAAAGGTAAGAAGGCCTCATGCGTATCGGGATTACCTGTTATCCAACTTATGGCGGCTCGGGCGTTGTGGCCACCGAACTGGGGATTGAGCTTGCCGCCCTCGGACACGAAGTCCACTTCATCTCCTATTCGCAGCCCTTCCGGCTGAACGGCCGCGACGACGGGATTTTCTACCACGAGGTTCCTGTCTCGAGCTATCCGCTGTTCGAGTTTCCTCCGTACGATCTGGCCCTTGCCTCGCGCATGGCGGAAGTGGCGGAGTACAACTCGCTCGATCTGCTCCACGTGCACTATGCGATTCCTCATTCGGTTTCGGCCCTGCTGGCACGGCAGATGCTGGCGACGCGTGGGCGGCGACTGCCCTTTGTGACGACTCTCCACGGCACGGACATTACGCTTGTCGGCCTGGATCGCAGTTATCTGCCGATTACGCGCCACGCCATTCAGGAGAGCGACGGCGTAACCAGCATTTCGAATTACCTGCGCGACAAGACGATCGCGGACTTCGACGTTACGAATCCCATCAAGACCATCACCAACTTCGTGAACTGCGACGTCTACACGCCCATTGCCGATGAGGCGAAGCGTGCGCGCTGTCGCGCGCATTACGCCGCGCCTGGTGAGTCACTGCTCGTGCACTTGTCGAACTTCAGGCCGGTCAAGCGCGTTACGGACGTCGTGAAGATCTTTGCGCTCGTGGCTCGCGAGTGCCCGGCACAGTTAATCCTGATCGGCGACGGGCCAGACCGCTCGGCGGCGGAATGGCTCGCGCACGATCTCGGCATCCAAGCCCGCGTCCACTTTCTGGGCAAACAGGAGCGCGTGGCGGAGTTGCTGGCGATTGCGGATCTGCTGCTGATGCCGAGCGAGCTTGAATCCTTTGGCCTCGCTGCGCTCGAGGCCATGGCCTGCAAGGTTCCGTCAATTGCCACGCGCGTCGGCGGGGTTCCCGAGCTGATCGACGAAGGAGTCAATGGATTGCTCTTTCCCGTCGGCGACGTCGAGGGCATGGCCAATGGTGCGTTGAGCCTGCTGAACGATCCGCCGCGACTCGACGCGATGCGTGAGGCAGCCCGCAAGAATGCCCAGAAGCGCTTCTGCGCCACGCTTGTTGTGCCGCAGTACGTCCGGTTTTACGAGCAGGTGCTAGCGCAGCCTGCCCGATAGGAAATTCCCCAAAAACTTCTTGACCAATTCACGGCCACTGCGGGTATTCTGCATCCATCTGGAGGTCATCCATGAGAATCGGGAAAGCACTGTCTTTTGCCTTGGTTTGCGCACCGGCGCTGCTCTGGTCCCAAAGTGCGGGCGGACCTTTCGACGGGACGTGGACCACGAACATGTCCTGTGACGCGAGTGAACGCATGCCTGCCTACACTTGGACATTCGTGAGCACGATTGCCAACAGCACCTTTCACGGCCAGCACGGCGAGGAGGGCGGGCCGGGCTACATGGTTATGGACGGGACAATCGGCGCAGACGGCTCGGCGAAGCTCCACGCCAAGGGCAAGGTGTCAGCAGGAAAAGCAGGCCTGGTAACGCAACTGAAAGGCAACAAGTACGACTACTACGTGGATGCGACCTTCGCGGGCACGTCTGGGACCGGCAAGCGCGAAGAAGGCGCGGGAATTCTGGGCCGACCGTGCAGCTTCCAGTTCACCAAGCAGACGGATACAAATGCTTCCCCCGCCGCGCCGGCGACGCCGCCTGCGCAGTAAGCTTCGAGCCGCTTGCAAATGCGCCGTTTGAACGCGCTGGAAGGCTCGAATGCCCAAGCGCCCCGGAAGCATGATCGGTGAAGGAGGACGAGGCTGTGACCGCGCGCAAAGGCAAGGTTGACAAGGAATTCGCACGGGCCGCAGTTCGGATCTTTGCCGCGAACGATCTGCTGAACCAGATTCTGATCACGAATCTTGATCCCTCTGTTTGGAAAGCCCAGCCACCAGGCAAGGTTCGCACGATCGCGGCCATCTTCACGCACATGCACAACGTGCGCGCGAAGTGGATCAGGCTGACAACGCCACACATCGAAGTTCCGGCCCAACTCAACCGCGCGCGCTGCACGCCTAGTGACACTCGGAAGGCATTGGCGCGGAGTGCGGCCGCTTGCGAAAAGATGCTTGCCGAAGCGCTGGGCAGCGTGGGACGCGTGAAGGAGTTTCGCAGGGACGGATGGGCGCGGCCATGGCCGGCCGGACCGGAGATGCTCTGCTACATGATTTCTCACGAGGCGCACCATCGCGGACAGATTTCGATGCTCGCGCATCAGCTCGGATTCCCGCTGCCGGGCAAAGTGACGTCGGAATTATGGAGCTGGGAAAAGCTTTTGAAATGGTGAGGCGTGTGTCGCTGATCCGCAATGAGCTGGAATGTTAGCGGATAAGTCCGTCCTCTGTTTACCGACGAGGGCAAATATATACTTGACGAATCACGCTCCCGAGCCTATGTTGGTGGTGTCGAATGATCGGGGATAGCTGGAATTTTTCTTTGCCCTCTCCTGTCGAGAGTGAGGAGTGGATGGCCGCCTTTTAC
>JBKQOX010000059.1:0-22497 GCA_052145255.1 Occallatibacter sp. | reverse complement strand
CCCAACGGCATGGGCCTATCGCGGAAAGAAATCTTTTTTGAGATCGACCAGAGCCTCAAGCGTCTCGAAACCGACTACGTCGACCTCTACCAGATTCATCGCTGGGACTACGAGACGCCCATTGAGGAGACTCTGGAGGCTTTGCACGATGTGGTGAAAGCTGGAAAGGTGCGCTACATCGGCGCTTCGTCGATGTTTGCCTGGCAGTTCGCGCAGGCGCTCTATCTCGCCGACCTGCACGGCTGGACGCGCTTCGTCTCCATGCAAAACCACTACAACCTGCTCTACCGCGAAGAAGAGCGCGAGATGATCGGCCTGTGCAAGTCCGAGGGCATCGCCGTCATTCCCTGGAGCCCGCTGGCGCGCGGTCGCCTCACACGTGCCTGGAAGGCGGAAGAAACACTGCGCTCCGAGACAGACAGATTCGGCAAGTTTCTTTACGGGGGGACGGAGGAGGCGGACCACAAGGTCGTCGACCGTCTCGGCGAAATCGCCGAAAAGCGCGGCATTTCGCGCGCGCAAGTGGCTCTAGCGTGGCTGCTCGCGAAACCGACCGTCACCGCGCCCATCGTCGGCGCGACCAAGCCGCATCATCTCGAGGACGCAGTCGCGGCGCTCTCCGTAAAACTCACACCGGAAGAGATCACAGCGCTCGAGGAACCCTACATTCCGCACCCGGTGCTAGGATTCAGCTGAGGTGAATCGCACCGGCTGCGCTGCCGCCGGATTGTTGCGTACCGTCTGCGCCATTTAGCATTCGTCTGTGCCTACCCTCAGCGATCAAGTGCAGTACGTGCGCGGCGTCGGTCCGACTGTCGCCAAGATGCTCGCTGAAAAAGGCATTCTGACCGCCGAAGACCTCCTCTACCACCTTCCCTTCCGTTATGAGGACCGCCAGAATCCCGTCAGCCTCGATGAATTGAAGCCGGGCGAAGTGGTCAGCGTAATCGGCGAGGTGCGCGGCTCGGCTCTCCTTCGCACGCGCCGCATGCCGCTCTTCGAGCTCACCGTCGGCCAGAGCCGCCACGCGCTCAAGTGCGTCTGGTTCAACTCGCCCTATCTCCAGGGCAAATTCCTGGCCGGCCAAACGGTCGCCGTCTACGGCAAGGTCGAGCCGTCGCGCTCCACCACCAACTTTAAAATGATCCAGCCGCAATTCGAGATTTTGCCCGATTCGACCGCCGACGCCGAAACGCAGATGCTTGAGGTGGGACGCATCACGCCGGTGTACGAATCGCTCGGCGGCAGCCGCCTGGCTTCGCGATGGCAGCGCCGCGTGATCTTCAACCTGCTCGAATCGATGCGCGGCGCGGTGCCGGAGTGCCTGCCGCAATCGATGCTCGCGCGGCTCGACTTTCCCGATCGCGAAACGGCGCTGCGCGAGGTTCACTTTCCGCCGGAAGGCACATCATTCTCGCAGTTGCAAAGCTTTTCGACTCCGGCCCATCGCCGTCTCATCTTCGAGGAGTTCTTCTTCCTCGAGCTCGGCCTCGAGCTCAAGCGTCGCCGCATGAAGGAGCGGGTGGGCATCGCCTTCGCAACGAACGACAAGGTGCGCGAGGCCATCCGCGAAGTGCTTCCCTTTCATCCCACTGCCGCGCAAAAACGCGCGCTCGGCGAAATTGTCACCGACATGCGCGCTTCTCATCCCATGCGGCGGCTGTTGCAGGGCGACGTCGGCTCGGGCAAGACGATTGTCGCGTTTCAGGCCATGCTGGTCGCCATGGAAAACGGCTACCAGGCGGCGCTCATGGCTCCGACGGAAATTCTGGCCACGCAGCATTATCTGGCCGCTCGCAAACTGCTGGAACGCTCCAGCCGCAAGCCGCGTATCGTGCTCCTCACCGGCTCGCTCGACGAAGACCGCAAGCGGACCAATCGCGGCCTTATCAATCGCGGCGACGCGAACCTGATCATCGGAACCCACGCGCTCATCGAGGAAAAAGTTGAATTCGATCGGCTTGGCCTGGTCGTCGTCGACGAGCAGCACCGCTTCGGCGTCGTGCAGCGTTTCAAGCTGATGAAGAAACCGAACCAGCCTGAGCCCGATGTGCTGGTGATGACGGCCACGCCCATTCCGCGCACGCTCGCGCTCTCGCTCTACGGCGACTTGGACCTGAGCACTCTCGACGAGCTGCCGCCGGGGCGCATGCCAATCGTCACGCGGCGTATGCCCGGCGAGCGTGCCGATGAGGTGTGGGACTTTGTGCGCAAGCAGGTGGCGCAGGGTCGGCAGGCCTACGTCGTCTACCCCGTCATCGAAGGATCGAAGGACGATCAGCCTGAGTTGGATTTCTCGCGCGACGAACCGCAGGCCGATAAAGCTGCCCCGCCGGCGACTCAGCACAAAAAAAGTCCAAAAGGCAAAGCAGCGGAGCTGTTCCCGGGATTAGCAAAGGAAGCGGCCCCGAGCGCGAAATCGGGGCTCAAGTCCGCTGTCGAAATGCATGAAAAGCTCCGCAAGGGTCCGTTCGCCGGTTTGCGCGTGGGTCTGCTCCATGGCCGTCTCGACGCCGATGAAAAGGAAATCATCATGCGCCGCTTCCAGCGCGGCGAGATCGATGTGCTGGTCTCGACCACCGTCATTGAAGTCGGTGTCGACGTAGCAAACGCCAGCGTCATGGTGGTGGAGCACGCCGAGCGGTTCGGCCTGGCGCAGTTGCACCAGCTGCGCGGCCGCGTGGGGCGCGGTGCGGCAAAAAGCTACTTCATCCTCGTCACCGGCGATCGCATCTCCGAACTCGGCGAGGAGCGCCTGAACGCCATGGTTGAAACGCAGGACGGCTTCGAGCTTGCCGAGCTCGACCTCAGGCAGCGCGGTCCGGGCGAGTTTTTCGGAACGCGGCAGGCAGGCTTGCCGGACTTCCGCGTGGCGAATCTCCTGCGCGATCGCCAATTATTGGAGCTGGCCAAGAACGAAGCTGCGAGTTTTGTCCTGGGTCCCGAACCGGCAGTGACAGAGACCGAGCGCGCCGCCGTGCGAACGCAGCTCAAACAATCGTGGCAACGGAAATACGGACTGGTTGAGGCGGGCTAGAATTTCGATTCCATCTCCGTCGATTTCTAGTCAGAGCCCTGCCGTCGAAGCCAATTTTCGAACCATCCTAAACCGGCCCCATCGTCTGCATCACGTCTGTTATCTCCGGGGGAAAAGTCTGCACCTCCAGATCGACGCTGGCAATCTCCGCGCCGCAATCGCGTTGATGGCTGCGCGTGCACTGGCACAGCTCAGTCATGCGAACGTGCCCGGTCTGGCTGAGTTCCAGCCCCGCGGCAATCAGGATTGTGTAGATGTCGACGCAGGCCTGCCGCTCGAACTCGAACAGCATGTTCACCCTGCCTGCGTCGTTCGCACCACGGCTCAGCACCCATCCTCCACAACCGAGGATGGCGCCGGTCAGCGCCTGCACCAGTCGCGACGGATCCTCGGTGGAGACGGCCTTCATCTGCATCGCCCAAGGGATGCTCAGTGCCTGCCGCCGGCTCGCTTCCTGCATCTTCATCTTCACGGGGTGTTTATCGGGATCAGGCTGGGGTGGATGAATCCTGTTGCGGAGTCGAACGGGCATGCCCGCCTTTGACACATCCCCGCCGCTCAGATGTGTGGAAAAGCGTGTGCCGGTCATTGGGACTCACTATGTATTCCTCGCGCCTGGCTTCGTCCGGCGGCCCCGTCCTGCATTCTGGCCGGCACTCTGTCCGGCGCGCCCTAGCAGAAATGTTGTAGTTTGATAAACAAGATGATCGCTGGTTCCGGAATCGATGTCATCGAAATTGCGCGCATCCAGCACTCCATGGATCGCTTCGGCGGGCGCTTTCTCGATCGCGTTTATCTCGAAGCGGAGCAGGCTTATTGCAGGCGCAAGCGCAATGCGGCCGAGAGTTTTGCCGCCCGCTTTGCCGCCAAGGAAGCGGCAGCTAAAGCTCTGGGAACGGGAATCAGCTTCGGGGTGAACTGGCTGGAAATTGAGGTGGTTCGCGGGCCGGGCGGAAAACCCAGCCTGCGCTTCCATGGCCGCGCCGCGCAAATTGCGGGCCGATTGGGGGTCGTGCGCTCTGCCTTGTCGCTCACTCATACCGCTCAACTCGCCATGGCCAGCGTGGTGCTTGAGGACGAGCAGTAAATCGAGCACCTGGAACGCCCTGGCTTGAAAAGTGCGAGCTTCTCTTGAAGACTGTTGGTTTCAGTTGAAGGCGACGGACCTTCATTGGAGGATAAGGTCTTCAACCCATGCATCACTTGACCTAACGAATCAGGGCTTTAGCCCCTGAGGAAAAGCCTCCCAAAACCGGCCTGCTACTCGGCGGCGAAGCCGCTCAAACCGCGCCGCCTCTGGTATTCTCAAGGCGTTGATCCGCTGAGTTCCGCAAGGGGAATAAGGTGCCAAGCCGCAAAGAGATTCAGTGGTCGCAACTTAAGGTGGGAGCGCTGGTTCTGGCCGCGCTCGCCCTGCTGACCGCCATCGTCTTTCTCATGACCGCTTCCTCGGGTGGCCTGTTCGCTCGCCGCATCGAACTGCGTTGTTACTTTCCCAACGCCGGCGGCCTGAAAGTTGGCGCTGTCGTTACGCTTGAAGGCGTCACCATTGGCAACGTCATCCATATGCGTGTGATCCCTGCGCGGAATCCCAATCCCGTCGAGGTGACCATGCAGGTGGGCGAGAAGTATGGGTACGATCTGCACACTGATTCGCTGGCCTCCATCCAGGCGGCCGGTGTTCTGGGCGATAGCTTCGTCGACATCGACTCCACCCATGCCATAGGACCGCGCGCGTCCAACGGCTCTGAACTTCAGCAATCCGGCTCACCAACCATCCAGTCCGTCATCAATACCAGCCAGGTCTCCATCCAGGAAATCAACGTGCTGATCCACAAGATCGAGACCCTCGTTGACACGCTCAACCAGGGACGCGGCACGGCGGGCGAGCTCCTGAACGACCCGACGATGGCCAGGAATATCGGATCGATGACCGCCAACCTGAAGACGATCACCGACAATATTTCGAGCGGCAAAGGAAGCCTGGGCCAGCTGATCAACGACGACACCCTCTACAAGAAGCTAGATTCGGCGGTCGATAATCTGAACTCGATCACCGCGGATCTTCAGGCCGGCAAAGGCACCGCCGGCAAGCTCTTGAAAGACGAGACTCTCTATAACAATTTGAATGCAGCGACCGCGAACCTCAATCAGCTGACCGCGCAAATTAACTCCGGCAAAGGCTCGCTTGGTAAGCTGGTCAAAGATCCAGAATTTGCCAAAAAACTGGACGATACATTGAACAACCTCGACGAGATCGCCAGGAGCATAAATGCGGGCGAGGGCACAGCCGGCCAGTTGGTCAAAAACCGCGCACTCTACGATCATCTTGACCAAACCGCGGACCAGGCACGCCAGCTCATTAAGGGCATGCGCGAGGATCCGAAAAAGTATCTCGTGGTCCAGTTGAAGCTGTTCTAGAAGCGGGCTGCGGGAAACGCGCCGGATCTAGCCGCCGCTTCGTTGGAACATTCTCTTTGTCGTTCGTGCATCCGTTTTGTCGGAGGTCCCATGCATTCCAAAGCAATGCTTGCCGCTGGCGCGTGCCTGGCGGCGGCTTCCCTGCTCGTTTTGCTTCGTCATGTCCCTGTTGCCAGCGCCGCCTCCGAGCAAGCTCCCGCATACGCGCCCAATGGCGGCATGCTGCCGCCCGCAAATTATCGCGAATGGATCTACCTTTCCTCCGGCATCGACATGAGCTACAGCCCCAACCCTGCGGGCATGAACATGTTCGACAATGTTTTCGTTAATCCCGAGGCCTATCGCAGTTTCGTGGCCACTGGAACGTGGCCTGACAAGACCGTGATGGTGCTTGAGGTCAGGGGGGCAGAGAGCAAAGGCTCCATCAACCAGAGCGGGCACTATCAAAGCACCGATGTGATGGGTGTCGAGGTGCATGTCAAGGATAAGGCGCGTTTCCCGGGCAATTGGGCATTCTTCGCGTTCGATTCGCCCGGCAAGAATGGAACGTTGATTCCTCAGGGAGCGCCCTGCTACAGCTGCCACGTCGCTCATGGTGCCGTCGACACCACCTTTGTGCAGTTTTACCCGACCTTGCTGCCCATTGCGCGCGATAAGAAGACCCTAAGCGACGCCTTTCTGAAGGAAGAGGCCGCGCAGGCTGCGGGCAAATAGCTCACGCTGCGGCGTTGCCCCTGAAGATTCTCCGGAACTCGACGAACGCTTTCAGCCGCACCACCTGGAAGAAATCGTCGGCGACCAGAAAAAACAGCGCGGATGCGAACACTACGAAATGCATGGTGCCGGCGCCCAACTCGTCGCTGAACGGCAACGGCGCCGCGGAAAAAACCATCGCCACCACGAGCAGCGCCAGCTTCACGATGCCGAGAACAAGGTTGATCTCGGTAAGCTTGCTCGTGAAACCCCTCCCCAGCCGCAGAGCTTGGCCGAGACTTGAGAGCACAGAGCGTTTTTCCAAAAGGGCAAGAATCGGCGCGATCGTAAGCGCCCAGCTTGTCAGCGCAAAGACCGTGAAGAATCCCAGCGAAAGAAAAATGGCCCAAGTAAAATAGCCAATCAAATCGGGCTCGCCAGCTCCGGCAATGTGCGTGGTTGCAACCCATTGCACGCTTCCGAGCCAACCCCACACCGTCAGTCCCAGAAGCGCGAGCCACGCGCCTTGCAGCATGATCAGCGCAATGGGCCGAAACGGCACTCGCGGCTCCATGCGCATGAGCAGCAGGTTGCGGCCCACGCCTGAAACGATCATCCAGACAACCGCCGAGGCCGGCAATAGCCAGCGCAAAACCGCGGCCACATGCGGCTCATAGAGCGCGGCAACATTCGAGAGCTGCACCGCAGCGACCCATGGATTCTGTGTGTCGATGGAATTCGCGCCGGAAGATTCGAGCGGATAAGCCGCAAGAATCTGTTGAATTTGCTGCCAGCAAATCAGCAGAAATGGAATTCCGAACAGCCAGCGCCACGCAATTTCAATGGCCACAAGCGACGGCCGCCGGAAAACGTCGCTCATGTGTTCCACCAGCAACTGCGTCCCGCGCACCGGAGCGTTGCCTTGAACAGTTGCCACGGAAGCTGCCTTCACTTCACAACCAGGTTGACTGCCCTGCCCGGCACAACGATTACTTTGACTAGGGTCTTGCCCGCAATGCGAGCCTTGACCTTCTCGTCAGCCAGCGCCGCTGTCTCAATTGTTTTGGAGTCTGCGCCGACAGCCACGCGAACCACTGTGACCAGCTTGCCGTTAATCTGCACCGGGATTTCGATCTCGTCTTCCCTGGCCAGTTCAGGATCGCTTTGGGGCCATGGCGCGCGAAGAACTGCACCCTTCTCGCCAAGTTGCTCCCACATCTCCGCCGCGAGAAACGGCGCGAATGGCGCCAGCAGCAGCACTAACGTACGCAGCAGCTCGCGCACCACCGGCGCCGGAATCTCGCCTGCCGCAAGTTGCGCATCCGCGTTCTGAATCTCGTTGACGAGTTCCATGATCGCCGCCACGTCCGTATTAAAGTGCCAGCGACCTTCAAAATCCTGTGTGATCTTGGCGATGATCTGATGCAGCTTTCTCAGCAACTTCAGCGAAAGCCCCGTCGGCGCATCAACTTTCGCCCCGCCAGCCGTGTGAGCCACGGGAGCGTACTTCGTCTCGATTCGCCAAACGCGGCCCAGAAAGCGGCTCACCCCGGCAACACCATCCTCCTGCCAGTCGAGGTCGCGGTCGGGAGGCGCGGCAAACAGAGAGTACATGCGCGCGGAGTCGGCGCCGTAACGGGCCACCATGTCGTCGGGCGAAACCACGTTGCCCTTCGACTTCGACATCTTCGCACCATCTTTGATCACCATGCCCTGCGTGAACAGCCGCTCGACCGGCTCGTCATTCTTCACCAGTCCCAGGTCGCGCATCACCTTCGTCCAGAAGCGCGAGTAAATTAAATGCAGAATCGCATGCTCCACGCCGCCGATGTACTGGTCAATGGGGAACCAGTACTTCACGATCTCCGGATCGAACGGCGCCTTGGCGTTATGTGCGTCGGTGTAGCGATAGAAGTACCAGCTCGAATCGACGAACGTGTCCATGGTGTCCGTTTCGCGCTTCGCATGTCCGCCGCACTTGGGGCAAGTGGTGTTCACAAACTCGGGCACACGCGCCAAAGGCGAGCCGCCCTGCTGCGTGATCTCGATCTTGTCGGGCAACAGCACCGGAAGTTGATCGTCTGGAACCGCAACCAGTCCGTCGCGCTCGCAATGAATCATGGGAATCGGCGTGCCCCAGTAGCGCTGCCGGCTCACTCCCCAATCCTTCAAGCGGAAGATGACCTTTCCTTCGCCAAACTGCCCTCTTGTCGCCACTTCCTGAAGCTTCATTTGGGCTTGGGCGCAGGTCAACCCATCGTATTCGCCGGAGTTCACCAGCACGCCGTCCTCAGAGATAAACGGGAGCTTCCCTTCGTTCTCGTCCTGGACTGGCTTAATCACCTGTCTAATTTCGATCCCATATTTCGTCGCAAACTCAAAATCGCGTTCGTCATGTGCCGGCACGCTCATAATGGCGCCCGTCCCGTAATCCATCAGGATGTAGTTCGCCACCCAGATCGGCACACGCTCGCCGTTATACGGATTCATGGCGAATCGGCCCGTTGCCACGCCGTGCTTGTCGATCGCTCCAAGATCGCCCGCTTCCCTTGCCGCCTTTTGCTGCGCGAGCAGCTCGTCTACCTTCGCCTTCAGGTCTGTATCTTCGGCTGTGAAAGCCTTCACCAGCGGGTGCTCCGGCGCCAACTGCACGCTCGTCGCGCCAAAAATCGTGTCCACGCGCGTCGTGAACACCCGAATGCGGCGCGGTCCCGGTTGCTCGCTCCCTTGCTCCCTCGCTCCCTGCTCTTCCGCTCCATGGTCCCTCGTCCCTCGTCCCTCGTTGACTTTTTCCTCTAGGAAAAAGTCAACCTCCGTCCCCTCGCTCCGCCCGATCCAGTTGCGCTGCATGGTGCGCACTTTTTCGGGCCATCCGTCCAGCTTGTCCAGATCGTCCAACAATTCCTGTGCGTACGCCGTGATGCGGAGGAACCACTGCACCAGGTCGCGCTGCTCCACCTTTGTGTCTTCGTGCCGCCAGCAGCAGCCGTCGACCACCTGCTCGTTGGCCAGCACCGTCGCGCACTCCGGGCACCAGTTCACTTTGCTCTTTTTGCGATAGGCAAGGCCCTTCTCATACATGCGCAAAAAGAACCACTGATTCCAGCGGTAGTATTCCGGCATGCAAGTGGTCACTTCAGTGGCCCAATCGAATCCCATGCCGAGGCGCTCAAACTGCCGCTTCATGGCGGCAATGTTGGCGAGCGTCCATTCGCGCGGTGGTTTATTGTTCTTGAGCGCGGCATTCTCCGCCGGCAATCCGAACGCATCCCAGCCCATGGGGTGCAGCACGTTGTGGCCGCGCATCCACATCTGCCGCGCCAGCGCATCGCCAATGGCGTAATTGCGCACGTGGCCCATGTGCAGTTGGCCGCTCGGATACGGCAGCATCTCCAGCACGTAGTATTTGGGTTTCTTGCTTGTAGCCGGCTCAGCCGCGTAGAGCTTCGGGTCGGCCACCCATCGCTCCTGCCACTTCTGCTCAATCGCCGCCGGATCATAGCGCGCCGCGGCATCGTAACGCAGTTGTTCTTTTTCGTCCGCCATCACTTTTCAGTGTAAACGGCGGCAGCTACTGCGCAGAGGAGCTGTCAACCTTGCACAGCTCTACGATTGTGACCTCGTATCCCTCGGGTGGTTGGAAAGGGGTGGGGTCAGGCTTACCGCGCGCCTTCCTGGTCCGCGAGTCCCACGTGCCCTGGGTTCCGCCCACCGGATCATGTACATTCGCAAATGTTCCCGGCGCCCGCCCCAATTGAAGAGTGATCTCCGTGAGGGCCTGCATGTGTCGGCTCTGCGAATCCTGTGCATCGGTTTCCGTTGATTCGCGGTTGACCTTCGTGCCGTCCGCGAGGGTTTGCACGCTGGTCATGTGGAACTCAGCTGTGTACGTCTGGCGTTCGCGCAGGCTGCAATTGCAATTCGGCTTCGCGGGACCCGAAGAAATCTGGCCACAGACTGCGTCTGTCAAAACTCGGTGTACCTCAAACTGGCGAGCTTTGTTTCGATCTTCCGCACTCCATCGCCGTCAGCGCCCTCTAGTAGCGCCGCCTGAACCAAAGCAGGGTAGAGATCAGTCTTGTTGAGTGCCAAGAAATCGTGGTCATCGGCAAGGAGAAGCAGACGATGGTTTGGGAAGTGCGACGCCAGTGCTATTTGGCTGCGATAATCGGCAGTATGATCGTATACGCCCGCCAACAGATAAACGCTTCCGCCTACGTGATTAAGATTGGACAGATTCATTGTAGGGCTTTGGATACGGCCCTCGTTGGCCAGCTTCAAGAGCGGATCCGCGAACATTCGCATCACTTCTATGTCGGGATTGATGCGCCCGGAAGAGTATTTCCCATTTTGATCGAGCAGGCTCGAGAGCGGCGCATAGAACTCATATAGGCGCACATTCGCAGCGGGGTTTGCGGCGTCCCGCAACTGCTCAAGGACTTGCTCAACTTGGAATCGCTTCGAATAATCCGCCACCTTCTCGTCTTCCCCGCTGGCGAGAGCGTGGATGAGCTCCGCGCGTGCTTGGTTCAGCTGAGCTGCAGGCACGAAAAAGTTTTGGCGTTGGAGCAGTAAGATAATCCTGTCTCGATCATCCGGGTGGGCCGCAATTATCCTCAGCAACGCACTCTGCAGTGAACGATCGTACTGCCCGATCTCTTCCCAAAAGTGGTCGGAGTTCAAACTAAAGTCTGCATCGATGAATCGGTTGGCTGCTGCTTGGGTGAACGCCGTTCGGACGTGTTCTGGATACTTCGCCAGGTACTGATCGACGAGAAGACCTCCTCCTGAGCGACCGTAAAGAGAAATTTGGCCGCTGTTCCCGACAAGCGCCTTGCGAACAGCTTCGATGTCGTCTACCCACTCTTCAGCGCGCAGAATGCGATACGCGAGCGGCCAGTCGACGTTTCCTCCGGTTCTGATCTTTCCCATGACTTGGCTGTTTGATGCCCGTCCAATGATCCCGACGACATTGAACTGATCACCAAACAGCTCTGCCTGTAGCGATGCGACAGCGCCTTGCCTAACATAGAACTGTTGGCCGTCGGCGATGACAAAGACCGTGGCTTTTGCCGGGTTGAATGCTCGCCCGAGCTCATATTGAAGCGCAAATGTGCCTATCCCTGGGCTCTGACGATCAAAAGGCACGTCAATCGATTCGTCCACCCCGGGTTGAGTTGTGAAGTCGTGAGAACTCTGCGCGCTCGCGGCAATGAAGCTCATCATGAGCGAACACACAAGAATCGAAAGCGTATGAGGACGAGCGAGCCTGTTCATAGGTAATCTCCAGGGGCTCCGAAAGCCGACAACAGCTTAACCTGACGAGGCCGTTCCCGCGCTTCTTTTCCTGGCTTCTTTCACCAGCCTCTTCAGCGCGTTTACGTTCCGCTCCTCGTCGCCCTCTTCGTCCACCGGAGTCTCCGCAATAAATGCGCAATGATCGAAGCGCGCATCGTTCAGCAATCGCCGAAACGGTTCGAGGCCCATCGTTCCCCGCCCAACGTGCTCGTGCCGGTCGAGCTTCGATCCGCGCTCGGCCTTGGCGTCGTTGCAGTGCCACACGCGCACCGCATCGAAACCCACCGTCGTGCCGGCCTGCTTCATCGTCTCTTCGTAGCCCTCGTCGCTTACCAAGTCGTAGCCGGCCACATGCGTGTGGCACATGTCCAGGCATACGGCCACCGGCGCATGATGCTTCAGCCGCTCCACCAACTCCGCTACTTGCTCAAAACTTCCGCCAAGCGAGAACTCCGCCCCCGCAGTGTTCTCAATCAGAATATGAAAGCCGCTTCCCTCCCACGGCAACCCATCCATCGCGCGCTCAATCGAATCTGCCGCCAGCTTCAATCCTTCATCGCGCGTCAATCCCTTCCACGATCCCGGATGCAGCACTAGGTACTCTGCGCCCCAGGCCAACGCCCGTTCAACCTCACCACGAAAAGCCGCCACGCTCTTTTCTCTAATTTCTGTGGATTGGCTGCACACATTCACCAGGTAGCTGGTGTGGATCACCAGCGGCCCCACATCGAGCTTCGCCCGCAGCGTACGCATTCGCTCGGCCTGTGCGGGGTCAACCTTCGGAGCGCGCCACATGCGCGGGCTCGAAGAGAAAATCTGGAACGTGTTCGCGCCGATCTTCTGCGCACATTCGACGGCGTTCGACGCCCCGCCCGCCGTTCCCAAATGAACCCCAATTCGCTTGGTCATGCGATCAGTCTAATGGTTTGCGGGCGCCGCTTTCTCCACGCTCACTACGGTGGGGACTGGGTCTGCGTTTGTGCAGGAGCCGTAAGGATCCGCGCCTCGGATCCGAATTCGTGGTAGTTCGTAAATGCTATGTCGTTCAACCCCGTCTTGATCGGCCATGTACTCTGTGTCGCCAGGTCCGCATTAAGACCGATCCCGATGGGAACTGGCGACTGCGAAAAAGCCACGCCCTTCACCGGGCAAATATAGCTGCGTCCAGAGATCGTCACCGGACCATAATCCACCACAATCTTGGCGCGCATCTCGTCGTGCGGCGGCGTCATATCCGCAATTTGAATCAAGCGTAGAACGGCGCCTGTCTCCGGATTCACTGCAATCTCGCCGTGGTACGCAGGAAAAATCCCCTCGTCCTTGCCGTTGCCCGCAACGCCCACCATAAAGTGCGAATCAGGCTGCAACACGGCATAGGAGAAGACGGCGACGGACCCGCCCTCGCCTTGCTCCCAACGCGACCATTCCACCTTGCCATGCAGTGCGTCGTCGAGAACCACGATCAGAATCGGCCCGAATTCGCCGCTGGTCGTGAGTGAAAGCGCAGGCTCCTTGTTGAGCTTCCCTGCATTCTCGTAGAGCACCTCCTTCCCGTCGCGGTAGGTAACGATCCTTGTGTATGCGCCAGTCGGGTGCAACTCCATCGAGACACCTTGGTTAGAAGCGCTCGGTTGCAAAAGATTGTTCTCGAAGTGCGTTGTCACCCGCGTCGCATAGAAGTCCGGCAATTGCGGCATCGTGTGCGCCACATACTCCACTGCAAGCTTAAGGATCTGTAATTGGGTCTTGACGTCCGGCCGCGGGTCACGAACCACATCCGACGCCGGCGGATCCAGAAACGCCGACATATCGGCCAGCTTCATCAACTCTTCACGTGTATGAGCGCCGGGAAATTCCGTTTCCCATTGCGCCAACCGCGCCGGGCTCACCCGCTCCATCAATTGCACATCTTTGAGTTCACTGGCAGCCTTGCCGTCAGGCTTGCCGTGCAGCGTAACCAGCAGCTGTTCCATTTGACCGATAAAAAGAGTCTTAGCGGCCGCTACCGGCCGCGCTGTACCGAACAGGACAAGCACCGCAACCGCGATCAGCCATCGAGGGCGATACATAGAGAGAATCCTACTCTCGTGGCGCTGTGCGATCGGCCGGTTTCGAATCTGGTGCAACATCGCGCCGATGTGCAGGAGCCGTTCATCTCTGGTCTCTCCGCGCGAGGACGGCCTGCAAAATCCCACATCCTCCTTCCAAGTCCCTGCAACCCTACTGGATAGCGTAAGATGGGGGCGTCCTGTTTTCTTCCCGCTGCATGATTCAGGATTCCCTGGGGTCGAATCGAATCGTGTCGGAACCGGAAAAAATCGTTACGCACTATCGGATCGAGGAAAAACTCGGCGGCGGGGGCATGGGCGTGGTGTACCGCGCCGAAGACACGAAGCTCAAGCGCCAGGTGGCCCTCAAGTTCCTGCCAGAAGGCGTTGCTAATGACCCCATCGCTCTGGAGCGGTTCCAGCGCGAAGCGCAATCGGCATCGGCTCTGAATCACCCCAACATCTGCACAATTTACGAGATCGACGAGCATGACGGCCGGCCCTTCATCGCCATGGAATTGATGCAGGGCGAGACGCTGAAGCACCTGATTGCCCGCTCCACCCTGATGCAGATCGACGAGATTCTCGATCTGAGCATTCAAATCGCCGATGCCCTTGACGCGGCGCACTCCAAAGGCATCGTGCACCGCGATATCAAACCGGCCAACATCTTTGTCACCACGCGCGGCTCTGCAAAGATTCTCGATTTCGGGCTGGCGAAGTTTACTCACCCCGGGACGGCCGGTTCCCCTGGGCCTTCCGCCGAAACCGCCGCGATCGACGCCAAAATTCCTGACGCGGATCATCTGACCAGCCCAGGCACGGCTCTTGGAACTGTGGCGTATATGTCGCCGGAACAGGCGCTGGGCAAGCCGCTCGACGCACGGACCGATCTGTTCAGCCTTGGCATCGTGCTCTATGAAATGACCACCGGCCATCTTGCCTTCTCAGGCGCGGCACCGGCGGCAATTTACAACGAGATTTTGAATAAATCCCCCCTGGCGGCCTCGCGCCTGAATCCACAAATCCCCGCCAAGCTCGAAGAGATCATCAACAAGCTGCTTGAGAAAGATCGTGATCTGCGCTATCAAAGCGCGGCGGAGTTGCGCGCCGACCTCAAGCGCCTGAGGCGCGATACCACTTCCGACCCCACTGCAGCATCGCCGGTTGCGGCGGCCATCGCAGCTCCTGATCGCAGTCCGCAGCCTTCTGGCGACCACAGTTCCGACTCTCAGTTGATTAGCGACCTGGCCCGACGGCACAAGCGCTTGCTCGTGATTGGACTAGCCGCGGCCTGCATCGCAATTCTCGCCCTCGCCTGGTTCCTGCGCCCCGCTCTGCCGCCGCCGACCGTATCGAACTTCGTCCAGCTCACGCAGGACGGTCAGCGCAAGGCGCTCATCGACACCGATGGCGCGCGGCTTTTTTTGGAACACGTGCAAACCGCGCAGTCCGCCCCGGGAGGCCCCGGCCCGGACTCATTGATCGCTGAACTCTCGATCAGCGGCGGCGTCATCGCTACTGTCCCTGTGCCCGCGTCAACCGGAACGATGGTGCCATTGAGCGTTTCCTCCGACGGCTCGAGCTTGCTGGTCAGGCAGATGAGCGGACCCACTGAATTTGACGCTCCGTTATGGAGCCTGCCCGTGCTCGGAGGCTCACCTATCCGCCTCAGTGAGACGGTAGGCCACGACGGTGCGTGGTCGCCCGACGGCAAGCAGCTCGCATATACCAACGGCAACGACCTCTATCTCGCCGACGCCGACGGCACGGACTCGCACAAAATCGCCGCTCTATCCAGCGGCGGCGGAGATCCCGTCTGGTCGCCGGACGGCAAGCAGATTCGGGTAACCGTGGGGGGACCAGAGTTTGGTACCTCGTTCTCCATTTGGCAGGTTGCCCCCAGCGGCGCCGATCTGCATCCGCTTTTTCCCGGCTGGCACACGCGCTCCGGAGAGGCCGGCGGTAGATGGACGCCGGATGGAAAGTATTTTGTCTTTCAGTCGCAAGGCCAGCTTTGGGCGGTTCGCGAGAGCTCGAGTTTCCTTCACAGGTCCGACCCCGCGCCGGTGCAGTTGACCTCGGGAGCGATCTCGTACTTCGACCCACTGCCGTCGAAGGACGGCACGAAAATCTACGCGATCGAAGGATTGCGCAAGGGCGAACTCGATCAGTACAACCCAAAGACCGCCGCGTTTGTCCCCTACCTCGGCGGAGCTTCGGAGTATTACATCGATTTTTCCAAAGACCGACAATCGTTGGCCTACGTCACGTATCCGAATCAAACGCTGTGGCGCAGCAGGGCCGACGGCAGCGGTAGTTTCCAGCTCACCTCGCCGCCGCTAGGAGTTTTTGAGCCTCGCTGGTCGCCTGACGGAAAGCAGATCGTGTTTTATGCATTCGAGCCGGGCAAACCGCCGCGGCTTTACATCATTCCCTCTGACGGCGGAACGCCAGAGGAACTGGCGCCCAGCTCGCCCGGACAGCAATGGGACCCCACCTGGTCGCCGGATGGAAAATCCGTGATGTTCGGAGCCGATCCGGGACCGCAATCCGCGATCCGCATCGTGGATGTCAACACCCGCGAGGTCACCGTGGTCCCGGGCTCGCAGGGAGTGTTCTCTCCGCGCTGGTCGCCCGACGGCCGATATATTGCCGCGATGCCCAACGGCTCGCGCACAATCGTGCTCTACGATTTCAAAACCCAAAAATGGTCAACGCTGGTTGACGATCCGGCTGGGTTTCCGGCCTGGTCTCACGAAAGTCAATTTGTCTATTACTTGAACTCGCAAGTGGCAGGCGGCGTGTTGAAGCGGGTGAGAATCGGCGACCGCAAAGTAGAACAGGTTGTAAGTCTCGAAGATTTTCATTCGACGGGACCCTACGGCGGTTGGCTCGGCCTCACCCCCGATGACACTCCCCTCATGATTCGCGACGCCGGTACCGAGGACGTGGTCTCGATGGATTGGAACGCGCCGTAGTGCGTTCGCGGCTCACCCCGCGACTCACTTCCGAGCGTTGATTCCGGGGCTGCACCATTGGGCGATAAGAACGCCGTCGTCCTCGGCAAGCGCACATCTACGCCTCCAGGCTGGGAGCCTTGGTTTCCCTGAGTAGCTCGTAGACATCTCCCACTTTGTCGTCGAGCATGTTGAGCTTGCGCGCGAGGCCCTGAATCTCAAGCTCGGCCCGGCGGTTGACATCGAAATCGAGCTCGCTCCGGACGCGATCTTTTGTGTCTTGCCGATTCTGGCTCATCATGATCACCGGAGCCTGGATCGCAGCGAGCATCGAAAGGAACAGATTCAGCAAGATGAAGGGATAGGGGTCCCAGGCCTTGTTGCCGAGCCATATATTGAACGCGGTATAGACGGTGAGAACGACCGCAAACGAGATGATGAAGGTCCATGAGCCGCCAAAGCCGGCCACTGCATCGGCGATGCGCTCACCGGGGGTTTCCTGCTTCTCGATAATCTCGTTGGCATTACGCATCGCGCGAATCCGCACCAACTGCTGGGCGGCGTGAATCTGATGGCCCAGAGTGGTCAACAGGTCGATACCCGCAAGCGGCTTCCGCTCTAACAGAACCGTTAAGTCATCCCGAGAAACCTCAAGACAGACGCATTGTTCCACCGCGAGGGCGTTGGTCTGGTGCGGGGTCTGCTCCAGCATTGCGGCAAGGCCGAAGATCTCGCCCGGCCCGGGCTCGTGGACGACCACCTCCTGCTGATCCTCATCGACCGTTGTCACCTCCACGCTGCCTGAAACGAGAACGTAGGCTTGCGTGCCTGCATCTCCGATCTTGTAAATGCGCTGGCGGGGCGCAAACGTCTTCAACTCGACTTGCGACGCAAGGACTGCCGTTTCTTCCTCGTCGAGCAGCGAAAACAGTGGCACACTCTTTAGAACTTCAGGTTCGCAACTCATGGTGATCTCCAGGGTGAGGATGTTGAAGCGAGTTCTTTCTTTGCGGTGCGGGCGAATGGGAAATCGATTTCAAAGCCGACCTGTCCGCCGATTCTCGGGCTGGCGATGTGACTGCCGCCGAGCATGCCAAACGTGACCGCCACGCGACTGTTGAGCTGGTACCAGCCACCTGCGAGCCCTTGCAACTCGTCCTTGCCCAGAGACTTTGTATCCGCGTCGGCGCCGAATGCCTCTACGCCAAGGGAAAGGCGCGCATTGAAGTCATGCACAAGCGAGAGGCCTCCGGTGTAAACGTGTCCTCGTGTGTTCTGAGTGCCCAGCACGCCGGTGCTCGTGTTGCCGGCGAAGAGAAATCCAA
This sequence comes from Occallatibacter sp., assembly GCA_052145255.1. GTDB lineage: Bacteria > Acidobacteriota > Terriglobia > Terriglobales > Acidobacteriaceae > Telmatobacter. The sequence goes on along the minus strand of JBKQOX010000059.1, from coordinate 4,715 downwards.
AATTTGCATTCACTCTGGTCTTATCGGTCAAAGGCTCCTGCGCAATGGAGTTAAGCGCGTAGTCGGTCAAGCCGGAACCGAGTTCCTGTTTGGAATCTCCGGTTGGGAATTCAATGTACAGGCTGGCTGACAGCGCCGGTCCACTCATGGGCCGGGCAGATGTCCTGAAGTTCCATTTGATGCCCATGTCGGTGTCGCCGGGCCCGTTGGACGATTGCTGCCCCGGAGCGCGGTAGATGGAAAGGTACGGGGCGTCAAAATCTAATTCCAGGCGGTGCGGAAGACCGTAGTTGATTTTGTAATTGAATGTGTTCTGGCGGAGGTCGGGGAACTGGGCCGATTGCAGGCCGTCAAATTCATTGAAAAGCTCGATGTGAAGTGTCCTGTTGTCCGTGACGTCGGCGTTATCGGTGTAGAACGGCATCTGGCCGCGAAGATGTGCCGTCGCGCACACAACACAGGAGAGCATCAATGCAATCTTTAGGAGTAATGGCATCGGGACAGTTCAATTAGGACCGTTGGAGCCACTTCGGAATATGAAAGGGACGTGAAAACGGATGGGCTCGGCGGCGTTTTTCTCGCTGCCGGCTGTGCTCTGTTTCCTATTTAATTACCAGCCTCCGCCCCTTCCCCCCTACCTATTTGCGCAAGATTCCCGTGCGGTTGGGGTTCGAGGCAGAAATGAGTGCAAGATCTTTTCTTTTTTAGTCGGTAAGCCGCCCGATATTCGAAACACCGGGCGGGATTCCTGAGAAGATACCCTGACAAGCAACGCCGTGAGCGACTGATCCCGAGCTCGCCGCTCATTTCGTCGCGATAATTCCGGGGCTGCACCACTGCGCGATAAGGACACCGTCATCTTCAGCCAGCATGCGCAATTCATCGATGATGCTGTTCAGCTCGGCTGGTGTTGCGATGTCGGAGCGATGAATAACGGTTGAAGCTTCGGCAAAAGTCAGCTCCCATAGGCGCTTCTCCGGACCGCGAAAATAAGCAGGCTGTTCGAGGTGAACCTGGACGGATTGAAAGCCGGCATGGGACGCGTCGGTTGGCATACGGGCTCCGTAGTCATAGCTCACGCCCAATGCGTCTCCCACCGCCTGACCAATCTCAATGGAGCGCGCGATTGCTGGAGACTTGGCGGAGCTGAAGATGCTCGATATCCGAATATCCTGGCAGACGAGGACGCCGCCGGGCCGGAGAAGGCGATACGCCTCGCGAAGAACTTTTTGGGGCTCGGTGAGGTGGCAAAGCAAGAGCCGCATGTGGACGAGGTCGAAGCTTTCATCGGGAAATCCGGTAGCGTAAGCGCTGGCTTTGATGTAGTCGATTGGCAGATGATCGCATTTGGCGCAATGCCATTTGGAGACGACAAGCTGATCAGGATTGACGTCTGCCGCGATGACCGAGCCCATGGGCCCGACTTGTGTTGCCATCCAGCAGGAAACGGCCCCGATGCCGCATGCCAGATCCAGTGCGCGCATTCCGGGGCGGAGTCCCGCGTCGAGAAGCAATTTGCGGGTTGACGGTCCATAGACCTCATCGAGCAACCGCAGCCGACCTGCCGCAGCCTCGCCGGTTCCGAGCACATAGACATCGCTCGCAATGCCTTTGGCGCCTTCTGCCATAAAGGTTGACTCCTCTAATCGTTTGGATTGGGCCCGATGGTTTCCTGGCGCGGGGAAGCGCTTGGAGGCCCTGATGATAGCAGGTGGAATTGAGCCTCTGGAAGCTCAAAAGCCTGCTGTCCCCAAAACCAAAAAGAGGGAGCGGCTTTTTCGCTAGATCTTCGCCATTCGGATATAATCCCTGAATGGACTTTCAGCTCGTCACTAGCTACTCGCCCAAGGGCGACCAACCGCGAGCCATCGACCAGCTTATGGAGGGGTTGGGTGCGGGCGAGAAGCACCAGGTGCTGCTGGGGGTCACCGGCTCCGGCAAAACCTTCACCATGGCCAAGGTCATCGAGCAGTCGAACCGACCGGCGCTGATCCTCGCGCACAATAAGACGCTGGCGGCGCAGCTTTATCACGAGTTCAAGCAGTTCTTCCCCTCAAACGCGGTCGAGTACTTCGTCAGCTACTACGACTACTACCAGCCGGAGGCGTACATTCCCGCTGGCGATCTCTATATCGAGAAGGAAGCCACCATCAATGAAGAGCTCGACAAGCTGCGGCTCTCGGCCACGCGCTCACTCTTCGAGCGCCGCGACGCCATCATCGTCAGTTCGGTGAGTTGCATCTACGGTCTCGGCTCGCCTGAGGCCTACTTCGGCATGTTGCTGCTGCTTGAGAAGGGCCAGCACATCAGCCGCAAAGACATCACGCGGCGGCTTGTCGAGATTCTTTACGAACGCAACGACACGGACTTCCGTCGCGGGACTTTTCGAGTAAGAGGCGACGTGATCGAAGTTTTCCCAACCTACGACGAGAATGCCTATCGCATTGAGCTCTTCGGCGACGAGATCGATTCTCTCTCCCAAATTGATCCGCTCTTCGGCACAGTGAAACAGAAGTTCTCGCGCCTGCCCATCTATCCCAAGAGCCATTACGTCGTGCAACCGCAGAGAAAGTCAGAAGCTATTGACTCAATTGTTGCGGAATTGAACGAGTGGGTCGCGCACCTCGAATCGGAAGGGCGCGCCGTAGAGGCGCAACGCGTCCACCAGCGCACACGCTTTGACCTCGAAATGATCAAGTCCATGGGCTACTGCCACGGCATTGAGAACTACTCGCGCCACTTCAGCGGGCGCCTGCCCGGCGAGCCTCCGCCTACACTGCTCGACTACTTCCCGCGCGATTTTCTGCTCTTTGTCGATGAGAGCCACGCCACCATTCCGCAGGTGCACGGCATGTGGCACGGCGATCGCAGCCGCAAGCAGACCCTTGTCGACTATGGATTCCGCCTGCCCTCGGCCATGGACAATCGTCCCCTCAAGTTCGACGAATTCGAGAATCGCATTCATCAGACGATCTATGTCTCCGCCACGCCCGGACCCTATGAGTTGACGCGATCGGCCGGTGTGGTCGTCGAACAGGTCATCCGGCCCACTGGCCTCGTCGATCCCGAAGTCGAGATTCGCCCCGTGAAAGGCCAGATTGACGATCTTCTCGCCGAGATTCGCGATCGCGCCAAGTGCAATGAGCGCGTGTTGGTCACCACGCTGACCAAACGCATGGCCGAGGATCTTGCCGGCTACTACACCGAGGTCGGGGTGCGCTGCCGCTACATGCACTCCGAGATCGAGACGCTGGAGCGGGTAAAGCTCCTCGCCGGACTCCGCAAGGGCGAGTTTGACGTACTCATCGGCATCAATCTTCTGCGCGAAGGGCTCGATCTGCCCGAGGTGTCGCTGGTGGCGATTCTCGACGCGGATAAGGAAGGCTTCCTGCGCTCCGCCGGCTCTCTCATCCAGACCATGGGCCGCGCCGCAAGGCATCTCGAGGGCAGAGCCATTCTCTATGCCGACAAGATCACCGATTCGATGCGCCGCGCGATGGACGAGACCGATCGCCGTCGCGCCATCCAGCGCGCATACAACGAAGAGAATGGGATCACGCCGCAATCCATCCTCAGCCATGTGGAGATGGGGCTGGCTTCCATCCTCAAGGCCGAGTACGGCGACATCGAGGTGGAGGAAGCGACCGCCATACCCGACTTCAAGAACCAGTTGGAACTCGACGCCTACATCGTCAAACTCGAGGCCGATATGCGCGAAGCGGCTAAAAGGTTTGAATTCGAGAACGCCGCCCGCCTGCGGGACAGCATCAAGGAGCTGCGCGACAAGGAGTTCCTCTTTGGGTAATCGTGCCGGGTGATCCGAAATCTGCCTACGCAGGCAACCAGAACGATCATGGTAACCATCTGAGGTAGTGAGATAGTACACGCTTTCCGGCCCTGCGAGGCGGGTCGAAACGCGCTACCAGGGCTCAATGGCAACCATCCTCATCGTGGACGACGATCCCCTCCAAGCATTTTTGCTGATGTCACTGCTGGGGCGGCAATTCGGCAATGTGTGCAGAGTGAACGATGCTGCGGAGGCACTTTGTCTGATTGAGCAGCCCGAGTTCGCCGCCAAACTCAGCCTTGTCATTACCGGGAACCACACGCCCGGGATCGGTGGCCCTGCCTTCGTCGCCGAGTTGCACGCGCGGAAGCCGGACTTGCCGGTGCTCGTTCTGAGCGCGAGCGGCGCCGGCCGCTCCGATTACAACGGCGAAAAGGTCGTCTTCTTACCCCGCCCCGTGGCACGAGACAAGATGCTGGCCGTCACGAGCCAGATCCTCGCAGACCGCAAGCCTGTGATCGCTTAATCAGCAAACCCAATCGAACCTGCAGTCGCACCCCTCATAGAGTGAGCCAAATCACACGCAGAACTCCTATCATGGATGGAGAATAAGGTCGTCCGTTGGGAGGTCACCGGTCTCCAGCGTGCGTGCGAGAATGAACGTGGGGTCATAATGGCCACTTTTGGCAGCTTTTGTCTTTATATCGCTTTAGTTCTGGCCGCCTACAATCTCGTCGCGGGCGCCATCGCTCTCAGACTGATTGCGACTGGTCGGCCGGTCTGGTTTTCGCCGGAAAGAATGGCCGATACAGCTCGCCGCGCCGGAATTGCGGGGTTCGTGGCCATTACCGGCGCCGCGTTTGCCCTCATCTGGTCAGTCTTTACCAACGACTTCTCTATCACTTACATCCTTGAGCACTCCAACCGG
>JBKQOX010000058.1:0-37182 GCA_052145255.1 Occallatibacter sp. | reverse complement strand
AAAAGAGCAGTTCGAGTATTGATTCCAAAGGAGTTGTTTGTCATAAACTCGATGCAATTTGACGTATCTTGACGATGTTTTACAGCGGCTGGTTATTGATTCTAAAAGGGTTAAATGGCGAAAATTAGGCGAAATGTTCCATTTTTTTATTTTCCGCTCAAGTCGAGATGAGGTTTGCGAGCCTTGCGACTTGCGCCCACCTAAGACAAGTATAGAGATTTGGGGGAAATAATCGGCAAACTTGAGACGAAAAAATGAGGTAGTGAAAGAGTGAATAAATGAAGCAAAGCCAATGCGTTGGCGGGCGGGATCGATCGAGAGGGACTGAGGTGGGGGCTTGACACGGAGCAGGTGGCGGTCCAGGCGCGAGGTGCGACGGGCGCGCGTGGGCCGGTGCGCAGGCACCCGATCATTTATTCCGGCGGTCGCTGCTTTTTCACGTATTTGCGGCCACGTACTTCGTATTCGCCGCTGACCACGCGCGCAATCGCCTCGGTATACGCAAGGTGCTCTTCTGCAAGGATTCGATCTGCGAGCGTGTGTTCATCGTCGGTCTCGAGCACGGGAATCGCTCGCTGCACGATGATGGCGCCATGATCGAGTTCTTCGTCGACGAAATGCACCGTGCAGCCGGTTACTTTGACGCCGTAATTGAAGGCCTGCTCCTGCGCGTCAAGGCCGGGGAAAGCTGGCAGCAGCGAGGGATGGATGTTGAGGATGCGATGGGAAAAGGCGGCGACGAATTTCGGCGAGAGCAGGCGCATGTAACCGGCTAGGCAGACAAGATCCACGCCATGCGCGCGCAAGAGGGCAATCACATCGGCGTCGTGCTCTTCGCGCTTGCGTCCGCGAGACTCAAGGAGCGCGGTGGGCAACTCGAGTTCGCGGGCGCTGACCAGGCCGGGAGCTTCAGAAATATTCGAGATCACGACGGCGATTTCGGCGCCCTTGAGCCGTCCTGCGCGAATGGATTCGGCGATGGCGAGAAAGTTGGAGCCGCGACCGGAGAGAAGAATGCCAAGCCGGACGGGCCTTTTGGCTGTAGTGCCGCGGCCTTCCTCTTGTTGAGAAGCAACCGCAGATCCTTCGACTCGGTCGCCACGGCGACCTCCGCTCAGGATGACATTCCTTGGGTTGGTCATGGTTCTCGATCAGTAAATACGGTGCGGCGATCTTCGCTCAGGATGGTATTACGGATTTTTTTCATGATTCTCGACCGGGGAATGCGCCCTGGCTCCCAACGCCGCCCGCGAGGAAGTTAATCACAGGCACTAGGTGTACTGCACCCGGCGCTCGCCCTTCACCACGCGGCCGATCACGTAGAACTTCTCTTCGGACCGGTCGAGGAGGTTTTTAGCGCGCGTGAACTTCGACGCCGGGATGGCCGCAATGAGCCCGATGCCCATGTTGAACGTGCGCATCATCTCTTCCTGCGGAATGTTGCCCAGCTCGCGGAGATGCTCGAAGATGGGCAGCACTGGCCACGACCCGATCTCCACTTGCGCCGTGACGCCCTTGGGCAGGATGCGGGGAAGGTTTTCAGTAATGCCGCCGCCCGTGATGTGCGCCATGCCGGTGGTCATCCCTCCGGTGACGAGCTTCTGGATAACGTGTAGGTAGCTGCGATGCGTGCGCAAGAGCGATGCGCCGGCTTTCTCCTTGATCGCCGTCACGTATTGCGTGGCCTTGTATCCGGCCACTTCAAAGAGGAGCTTGCGCGCGAGCGAGTAGCCGTTGGTGTGCAGGCCGGTCGAGGGCAAGCCAATGAGCACGTCGCCGGCTTTGATACCCGCGCCGGTAATCATTTTGTCGCGATCCACTGCTCCCACGATGAAGCCGGCCAGATCATATTCGCCGTCGGCGTAGAAGCCCGGCATCTGCGCTGTTTCGCCGCCGATGAGTACGCAGCCGTTGGCTTTGCAGGCGTCGGCGAGGCCGCTGACCACGCTCTCGACTACATCTTCGTCCAACTTGCCGGTTGCAAGGTAGTCCAGAAAGAAGAGCGGTGTGGCGCCCTGCACCGCAATGTCGTTGACGCAGTGGTTCACCAGGTCCACGCCGACAGTCTGGTGCAGCCCGAGTTGAAAGGCCACTTTCAGTTTGGTCCCAACGCCGTCTGCCGAACTGACCAGAATGGGGTTCTTCCACCGCTGCATGTCGAGCCGGTAGAGAGCACCGAAGCTCCCGATACCACCTAAAACATTGCGATTAAAGGTCTTTTGCGCCAGGTACTTGATGCGCTCCTTGGCGTGGTCGCCGCTGCGGAGGTCGACCCCGGCGTCGGCGTAGGTCACGGTTTTCGGTGCGGTCTCTTGAGCCACGGTCCTGGCTTTCTTATGAGCGGATTGCTTCGGCGCAGATGAGCCGGAAAAAGGAATTCTAGCAGCAATCAACGAGGCCATTTCCCACAAATCATCCTGCTCGCTACCACTTCAGTCCGACCGTCCCTGCCGACCGTCCGGTGAGCATTCCTAAAAGAAAAATGGAAAGTCGGCTTGACATCGAAACTGATCCGGGTTACTCTGGTTTGGAAAGTCGGCTTTACATAGGGCGGACCGCGAGAGAACGTGGCACAGACCATCACAAATCGCGTCAAGGAGCTTCGCATCGCGCTGGGCTGGACGCAGGAGCAGCTTGCGCAAGCCGCAGGCGTTTCGCGGCAGAGCATCAACTCCATCGAGCGCAACCGCTACGTGCCAAGCCTCGAACTGGCGCTGACATTTGCCCGCATCTTCTCGTGTTCCACCGATCAAATTTTTCAGTTGGAGATTCAATCATGACTCATCCGATTCTCAACCGCATTCTCATGCTCGATCAGGTGGCGGACGAGCGGTCTCGTGAGCATCAACGCCGTTCGACCGGCGCCGCGGCGATCATCGGTACGCTTATCGCTTTCGTGATGCTGGAGTATCACCTGCTTGTGGAGCACCGTGTGCCGTGGGATCTGATTGCCGTGATCTATGCGATGGGCCTGACCAAAATCGCACTCGTACGCTGGTACCGCTACAGAAACTAGATTCTTCGGCGGTTCTCGCCCGGAAAGGAACTCCGATGCTTACGTTTGACAGTTGCAGCCTGAAAAAAAACTTACCGATCCTCATCGTTTTGCTCATCGTGGCCCAGGTTGACCTTGCCAGCGCATTCGGGTGGCCGCAGTCGCTCCTGTCACTGCTGCATCTGACTGCCGCAAATAACGATCTTTGCAGCGGAGTTTGCGCGGGACTGGGAACGTCGATTGACGTTTTGGTGATTTTCCAACTTGCGCGCATGTGGGCCAAACGCGCATTGCAGGCCGGGGGCGACCTGCGGCACGATTGAAGCCGCTCTTCGTGGCTCGTTGATTCAGCAATTCATTTCAAAAGGAGATTCTCACATGTATTCGTTGATTAGTCGCCTCGATCAGAAACACCGCCGCCTGTTTCAAATCGCCAACTTGGCGCTCGTCCTCGGGCTCGTGCCATGGGTTTTTCGCGAGTACGTCACGGTCAATCACGATTGGCTCGATGCATGGTGCGGGTTTTTCCTCGGGCTTTCCGTCACCATCAACCTGGCTTGCTTGCGTGCCGCGCGCCGCTGTCCGCGAACGCAGGCCTGATCTGGGTCGTCGCTCGCGTGCTTCCTGCGCGAGTTTGAATCGCCACTTTCCCTTGATTTTGGAGTGAAGAAAATGATTCTCCGCAAGCTTCAGGAATCTCCAGAAAAGATGGTCCCGGTCGCGATGGCGTTGGTCGTGGTCGGGCTGTCGCTCACTGTGATCGGCATCGCGTGGGCTAGGTTGGCGCTTCCGGCGCCGCGCGTCGGGACTGATTGGAACGACTTCTTCCGTGGCGCAATCTTCGGCATCGGCATTGTGCTTGAAATCGCCGGCATCGCGATTGCCGCCTCGGCCGCCGCGGCAAAGAAGCGCAAGGTGTTATAAATCCCGATCGCCGATTCCATCGGGTTGGCTGTCGCCCGCTCGAGTTCAACGCGATTGGCACGTTTCTTGCGAAAGCTTTGCGGCGTGCGGCCCTCTATACTGAAGCCACCATGTGCGCCGGGATTCGGAGCGCCGAAATTGGCGCTAGACCACACACGCGTTCAAAGGCGCTGAAAGAGCGCGCCGAGCGGTTCTTTCCGGGCGGCGTGAACTCGCCTGTGCGGGCATTTCGCGCGGTTGGCGGCTTGCCGCCGTTCATTGAGCGCGCCGAGGGCGCCCATCTCTACGACGCGGACGGCAATCGATATGTCGACTATTTCGGTTCATGGGGACCGATGATCCTCGGCCACGCGTTTCCGCCGGTCGTCGAGGCCATTGAGCGCGCGGCGCGTAACTCCGCAAGCTTTGGCGCATCCACTGCCGCCGAGGCCGAGCTCGCGGAACGCATCGCGGCCTGCTATCCGACGATCGAAAAGATGCGCTTCGTCAGCTCCGGCACAGAGGCCACCATGTCGGCGATTCGCGTGGCCCGCGCTGCAACCGGGCGCGATGTGATCGTCAAATTCGAAGGCTGCTATCACGGCCACGCCGACGGGCTTCTGGTGAAAGCGGGCTCCGGCGTTGCGACTTTCGGTATTCCCGGGTCGGCGGGTGTTCCCGAGGAAGTGGCCCGGCTGACCATGGCCCTGCCTTACAACGACCTCGACGCGGTTGAAGCAGCGTTCGCCGCGCATCCTGACTCGATCGCCGCTGTGATTGTCGAGTCTATCGTGGGCAACGCGGGCTGCATTGTGCCTGAGCCGGGCTATCTTGACGGTCTCCGCGAGGTGACCGCGAGCCATGGCGCGCTGCTCATTATCGATGAAGTGATGACCGGTTTTCGCGTCGCGCTCGGCGGCGCCTGCCAGCTCTACTCGCTCGATCCCGATCTAGTGACCCTTGGAAAGATTGTCGGCGGAGGGCTACCTGTCGGCGTCTTCGGTGGCAAGCGCATTTTCATGGATTTGCTCGCGCCTCTCGGGCCGGTTTACCAGGCTGGAACGCTCAGTGGGAATCCACTCGCGATGGCTGCGGGGATTGCCACGGTCGGTTATTTGCAGGAGCACGCAGCTGAGGTTTACCCGCGTCTTGAAGCGGCAACTAAAGCCGTTGCAGAGGGCGTCGCGCAGGAAGCTGCGAACGCCCGAATTCCGCTCACAACCAATCGCGTTGGCTCGATGTGGACCTGGTTCTTCAACGATGGTCCAATCGGGAATTACGAGCAGGCAGCGAAATCGGACACGGCCGTGTTTGGGCGCTTCCACCGGGCGATGCTCGATGGCGGCATATGGCTTCCGCCATCGCAGTTTGAAGCCGCATTCGTGTCAACGGCACATGGCGAAGGCGAAGTGAAAGCTACTATCGCCGCCGCGCGCGAGGCGTTCGCTTCGCTCGGCGCGAGCTGAAGTGCGCGCTCAAGCCCACGCATCCAGCGTCACAAACTGAACTTTACCTTTGTACAGCTCGATCATTTTCTCCGCGGCGGTTACGGACGCAACGCGGTTTGCCTGAGGGTCGGAGTGACCTCCATCGTGCAGCACGATGTTTGCCGCGCGGCCCATCTGCCAGAGCCGCTCGATCTTGTGGTTCAACCGCCGTGCGATCCGCTGAGGCGAGGGATCGCTCCAGTCCGAGGTCATGGCGTTCCACAGCACGACATTCAGGCCAATCTCGCGTGCAATTTGAAATAGCGCCGGCCTGCGCGCACCGTAAGGCGGCCGGAAGAACTTTACAGCGGCGCCCGTAATCTGCTCCAGCATGTCCTGTGTGCGCGTCATTTGTTCTCGAATTACTTCGGGAGAGCTGCGCGCCATATTAGGATGGTCCCAGGAATGATTTCCGATGAGGTGACCGGCCTTTGCCGTCCGCTGCACCAGTTCCGGCTGTGCTTTGGCGCGCCCACCGAGAACAAAGAATGTTGCCCGGACGTTGTGGTTGGCAAGAATGTCGAGCAGCTTCGGCGTCCACGTCGCATTGGGTCCGTCGTCGAAGGTGAATGCTAGTTCGCCGGGCCGCGCCGGAGCAGTGAGCGCTGTACCAAAAAGCCGCGAATCCGGCCACCTTGAAGCATAGGCATACACGCCTGCCGCAACGCCTCCGCACGCGGCCACGCCAAGTGCCGTATAAATCCCTGTTGCAATGGGGGTGATCATTCTGCCTGCCAGTATGGGGGCACGGAGCCAGGGCAGGCAACTCGCCAAAGTAACTGCCGAGCATTACCAGTTCACAGCGACCCTGCGGGAATCTTCCCGTCGTCCCGCTGTCCTGTTTGCGCCGCGCCCGCTTCCATCCGCTGCCTGGCGCGCTTTTCGCTCGAGCGCCGCTCCTGCCGCCACGTTGTCATCGACGTTACACCGAAGTTCCAAACCGCGGTAAACAGCAAGCCCATTACCGCCGCAAGTACCCATGGAACTCCGCGGCGGAACGCCTCATTGGCAATAGCCACGTTGGCCGCCACGCCCAGTCCGCACGCCAGGCAGAACGTGATCAGGCCACCCCAGAATCTCCATCCCTTGAGCCGCCGGTCGCGGTAGGTGACGGAGTTGTTCAGCACAAAGTTCAGAATCATCACAATGAAGGTTGTTACGGCTTGGCCCGCGGCGAAGCTCACCCCAGCGAGCTTGAGCAGCGCGCTCAAAATCAGCAGGTGCACACCGACGCCGAGCGCGCCCACCATGGCGAAGAGAACGAAGCGCACATTCATCACGCCGCCGAGGTGCTTATCCACGAGCAGCTCGAAATACTCGAGGCCGACCAACAGATCAAGCTTGCTTTCGCCATGCTCGCGCAGCCTGAATCGATAAGGCACCTCGCCGATACGCAGCCCGGGCCCGGCCGAAAGCACGATGTCGAGCAGGATTTTGAAGCCGATGCCCGAAAGGCGGTGCGCGAATTGCTCAAAGGTCGCCACGCGCACCATGAAAAAGCCGCTCATGGGATCGCTCAGCTCATGCTCTGCGCCCATCAGGCTCAACCGCCGGCCCAGTTGGCTGAGCTTGACTCGCGACTCAGTAAACTCGCCCATGCTGCCGCCGGCGATGTTTCGCGAGCCCACCGCCAGATCGAGGTTCTCTTCACGCATGCGGCGCAGCATCTCGGGAAGGATGCTTTCGTCGTGCTGCATATCCGCATCCATCACGGCGACAATAGGCGCCGCTGCGGCGAGAATTCCCTCGATGCACGCCGACGCCAGCCCTCGCCTGCCAATCCGTTGCAGCACGCGCAGATTGTCGTGCTTCTCAGCCAACGCGCGCACCACGTCGGCGGTGCCGTCGGGCGAGTCGTCGTCCACAAAAATCACTTCGTAGCGGATGCCGCCGAGCGCCTTTTCAAGCCGATCCAGAATCGGACCCACGTTCCCTCTCTCATTGAACGTGGGCAACACGATCGCCAGATCGTAGGCCATTGTTTCCTCCGCGGGAGCGGGCAAATCTCAGGCGGCTCGGCTTGAATGCGGAAGCCCCCGCTTTCATCCTTATACAGCTTGGAAGAAGCCGTTCGATAGTTCGGTATCCTTCAGGGAATCTCCGGCGTATACTGGCATTGTTCGGGTCGCATCCTGAGTTTGCGGAGCGGCACTGGAGCCAACCATGAGCCTCACCCAACCCCCTGCGGGCGCGCATCCTTCGCCGCCCGGAGTTCGTGTCCCCAAAGTCACCATGCCCGCGCTTACGGAGATGAAGCGCCAGGGCAAGCCCATTTCCGCGCTTACCGCGTACGACTACCCCACTGCGCGCCTGGTCGACGAGGCCGGCGTGGACCTGATTCTCGTCGGCGATTCGCTGGCCATGGTCGTGCTGGGCCAGGAAAATACGCTTGCCGTCACCGTCGACGAAATGCTGCACCATACACGCGCGGTGCGCCGAGCCGTGCGTCGCGCTCTTGTCGTCGCCGACATGCCTTTCGGCAGCTTTCACGGAGCCGTCTCCGAATCGCTGGCGAACGCCGTTCGCTTCGTGAAAGAAGCCGGCGCCGAAGCGGTCAAGATCGAAGGCCCGCGGATTGAACTTGTCCACGCTCTCGTCGAAGCCGAGATTGCCGTCGTCGGCCATCTCGGGCTTACGCCGCAGAGCGTGCATCGCATGGGAGGCTATCGTGTGCAGGCCCGCACAGCCGAGGCCGCGCGACAGCTTGAGGCCGATGCCCATGCACTCGCCCATGCCGGCGCTGGCGCCATCGTGCTGGAAGGCGTTCCCCGCGAGGCTGCCGCGGCCATCACCGCGGCGCTGCCCATTCCGACGATTGGAATTGGCGCCGGACCCGACTGCGACGGGCAGATTTTGGTCTTCCACGATCTCGTGAATCTCACCTTCGCGCCTCCCGCCAAATTTGTCCGCCGCTATGCGGACGCTTCGACCTTCTTCCGCTCCGCGATCGAGCGCTACCGCGAAGACGTCGAGCATCGCGCCTTCCCGTCGGACGCGGAGAGCTATCATCTGCCTGTGCGAGAGGCGAAGGGCGTAGCTGAGCCTGAGGCTGATTTCGATTCTGAAGATGCGGTCGTGAATCGGGATGCGTTCGAGGATTGGGCGAACTGAGCGTGATCGAGATCGTACGCACGGTTGACAAGCTCCGACGCTGGTCGCGCGCCTCACGCTCAACTGCTGGCAGCACCGTCGGTCTGGTGCCCACGATGGGGGCTCTTCATGCAGGTCATGCCTCGCTCATCCGAGCGGCGCGCGCCATGTGCTCCCACGTAGCCGTCAGCCTCTTCGTCAACCCCACGCAATTCGGTCCCAACGAAGACTATGCGCGCTATCCACGCTCGTTCGAGGCCGACTGCGCTCTGGCCGAGCGAGAAGGCGCCGATGTACTTTTTGCGCCTTCTGTCGATGAGCTTTATCCCAACGGCCCAGCGTCAACATTCATCGAAGTTCCGGACCTCGGCGATCGCCTCGACGGAACATCGCGGCCTGGCCACTTTCGCGGCGTCGCCACTGTTGTTGCCAAGCTCCTGATTGCGGCCGAACCCGATCGCGCATTTTTTGGCCAGAAGGACGCGGCACAGGTCGCCGTGTTGCGACGGATGGTCGCCGATCTGCGGCTTGCAGTCGAAGTTGTGGTGTGCCCCATCGTTCGCGATCCCGATGGTCTTGCCGTCAGCTCCCGCAATGTTTACCTGAACCCATCCCAGCGAGCCCAGGCTCTCGCGCTCAGCCGCGCCGTTCGTCATGTTGAGGCAGTTGTTGCACAGGGCGAGCGGCGTGGTGCTGCTCTCGTTGCTGCTGGGCGCGAAGTTCTCGCGTCCGAGCCCGACGTCCGTGTTGATTACGTCGAGGCGGTTGATTGGTCCACTTTGTTGCCTGTTGAAATTGCCGCGCCCGGCACGCTTTTTGCGGTTGCGGCGTACGTTGGCGCGACGCGGTTGATCGACAACACGATCCTCGAATAAGCCAGCGAAAGAATTCCATTGCGCTGGCCGACACATTCGCCGCAATCTGGTAGCAACAATGCCGGAACTGCCCGACATCACCGCCTACATTACGGCGCTCGAGCCGCGCATCGCTGGCCAGACGCTCGAACATGTGCGCATTGCCAGTGTTTTTCTCCTCCGCACCGTTGATCCGCCGATCACGGCTGTCGAAGGCCGGACGGTTCGCGAAATTCGGAGGATTGGCAAGCGCATCGCTATCGGTGTCGACGGCGACCTTTGGCTCGTTCTTCATCTCATGATTACGGGCCGTCTGCATTGGCGTCCTCCGCATGCGAAACTCTCCGGCCGCCAAGCGCTGCTCGCGCTTGATTTTTCGGACGGGACTCTTGTATTAACAGAGGCCGGCTCGAAGCGCCGCGCGTCGCTTCACGTTCTACGTGGTGAGGAGGCTCTGCGCGACATCGATCCCGGCGGCATCGAGATCTTTTCCTCGAATCTAGACGAATTCCGCGCCGCACTCGCGATCGAGAACCGCACGCTCAAGCGCGCCCTCACCGATCCGCGCCTCATCAGCGGCGTAGGCAACGCCTACTCCGACGAGATTCTCCACGCCGCGCGGCTCTCGCCGATCACGCTCACGCACAAGCTGACATCCGGAGAGTGGCAGCGACTGTTCGACACCACTCGATCCACACTGGAGCTGTGGATGGAAAGGCTCTCGTCCGAAGCCAGGAAAAAGTTTCCTGAAGGCGTGACGGCATTCCGAACCGAGATGGCTGTCCACGGACGTTTCGGCAAGCCTTGCCCCCGCTGCGACAGCCCCATCCAGCGGATCCGCTACGCGGACAACGAAACCAACTACTGCGCCACCTGCCAGACGGGAGGCAAGGTCCTTGCGGACCGCAGCCTCTCGCGCCTGCTGGGCTCCGATTGGCCCCGCACTCTCGACGAGCTTGAAGCGCTGAAACGCCGCTAGTGTTTCTCCGTCCGCGGTGCGCCGCAGGCAGTGCGCAAGCGCGTTTGCCGCTCTCGATGGCTCATTCATGTTAGTTACCACTTCTGCGACTCACCCTTGATTTACCTTGACATGGCTTCTGTTGGTGCCGCATCGTGTTTGCGGCGACTCCTGTCAAACGGATCGCGCGGGAACCTTGCTCCATGGGGGTTTCCGGGCGTGGGAGCCGGAATTTAAATCCGTTGTGGAGGGTTCAAGAATGCACTTTGTCACTTACTCCGCGGCTCTGTCCTCGGTTATGCTTTCCGGGCACATGATGACGGTCATCGTGATTGCAGCCGTGATCGAATGGCTCCTTGGAGCTCTCTGGTACGGGCTGGTTTTCCGCAAGTCCTGGATGGCGATGACCGGCTTTTCCGAGACCAACAAGCCGAAGAACGGCGCCATGACCATGGTCTGCTCGTTTATCGCCTGCCTGCTCCTCACGTATGTGATTGCGCACATCGTGGGTTGGGCAGGAGCCATGACATTCACCCAGGGCATCAAGTTTGGCGTGATCTGCTGGGTGGGATTCATCGCGCCGCCGCTCTTTACGCAGCATATTGCCGAGAACCGCCGCGCCAATTTGTTTGCCATCAACGCAGCCTATTGGCTTTTGGTTATGGCGATCGGCGGCGGCATGACGGCAGCCTTCCACGGCTAACGAAGGTTTCACGAGGGCCAGGCAAACCCATTGACTACAGGGGCAATTCCCTCGCGGAAGTGCCCCTCTGCATTTGAACGCTGCTGCCAGCTGAATTCCTCGACTGCGCCCACAGGTTCGAAAGATTTTCTCAGGCCGACCCGCGCCCATCGTCATAAAATCGACCCATGACTCGCTCAAATATAACCACCGACGGCGCGCCTGCCGCGATCGGCCCCTACGCGCAAGGCGTGCGTGCAGGAAATCTTATCTTCACCGCCGGCCAGGGCGGCCTGGATCCAGTCACCGGCCAGGTTGTTTCCGGCGGAATCAAGGAACAAACGGCGCGAACTCTGGAAAATCTCAAAGCAGTTCTTGAGGCTGGCGGCAGCAGCCTAGGCCAAGTGGTCAAGGCGACGGTTTTCCTGAAGGATATGAACGATTTCGCGGCCATGAATGCGATCTACGCATCGTACTTTGGAGACGACAGCGAAACGCTCCCCGCGCGCACCACGGTTGAAGTTGCCCGCTTGCCGCGCAATCTGCTCGTCGAAATCGAAGTCATCGCCGAAGTGTGACGAGCCTCGCCGCTCATCGATATCATTGAATTGTGCCGCGATTGTTTGGCTGTGCTGCGCGGTTCACGCGTGGTCGGCCCGGGGATCACCGTCCCGCAGGAGGTCATCTTGAGCGATTCCGAAGATAAGGTTGTTCGCAGCGACGCTGAGTGGCGGACCCTGCTCACGCCGCAGCAGTATCACGTGCTGCGCGAAAAAGGCACTGAGCGCCCCTTCACCGGCGTGCTCACGGAGAATCACGAAACCGGCAACTACCACTGCGCAGCCTGCGGCGCGCTGCTTTTCATGAGCGGCGCAAAGTTCGACTCCGGCTGCGGCTGGCCCAGTTTCATGATCCCAGCCGGCTCCAAATCGGTTGAAGAGCATGAGGACTCGAGCCACGGAATGCGGCGCGTGGAGGTGACCTGCGCCCGCTGCGGCGGCCATCTGGGCCACGTTTTCCCCGACGGTCCGCAGCCCACCGGCCTGCGCTACTGCATCAACTCGGCCTCGCTGTCGTTCACACGCGAAGGCGAGTAGACACCCCGGTCAGCGCGCTTGTGCCGGATCCCAGGCACAACTTCCGCACACAACAAAACCCCGTCCGCATGGGACGGGGTTGTTGGAATGCTCAATTCACGGGCAAAAGCGTGACAAAGCGCGCAAAGGACAAGAGCGCGGAGCGCCTTACGCCTTGGCGACTTTTCCGCTCTTGATGCAGCTCGCGCAAACGCGGAGCTTCTTGGGCGTGCCGTTGACTATCGCCTTGACTGCCTGCAGGTTCACATTCCAGCGCCGCCGGGTGATGTTGTGCGCGTGCGAGATGTTATTGCCAAAACGCGGCCCTTTGCCGCAGATATCGCAAGTTTGTGCCATCGTCCAACTCCAAATCTCTCTAGTGTTTTCGGGCGCTCGGTGAGCAGCCAGGGCGCGCACAGCGGCCCGCGCCATCGCCTTGCCGAATCTTCAGTATATCAGTGATTGGCGGCTTCCATCGTGTCTGGCCTGCCGGCGAGCGCCATGCGCATCCGGGCCTCGTAATGCGCCCCGCCAGGGGCAAGATGGCTCTCATACAGCACAAACTCTGTTGCCGTGAAGCGCGCGAAAGCGGGCTGGTTGCGAATCTTGCTCTTTATCGCACGCAGCTCCGTTCCTCGTCCGTGTCCTTTCGCCCGCGCCAGCGTAATGTGCGGATGAAACGGCCGTGTCTCCGCTGCGAACCCGCACGGGCCTGTCGCCGCCACGACACTCCTTTCGAGCGCCGCGAGCTCAAGCGTTACGGTCACATCCGCGAAGAACACGCCTGCGCGATCGAAGCAGCCGAGTTCGCCTAATTTAACGGGAACCGCTGAAGCGCGCACCTCGCCCAGCCGCGTCTTCAGGCACTCCAATTGCTCCTGTGTCGCATTGCCGAGGAATTGCAGCGTGATATGCCAGGACTCCGGCGCGGTCCAACGCAAACGGCTGCCGGGCTCGGAGCTCTCGCCCTCGCGCAGCCGCGCTATCGCGTTGCCGAGTTCGCGCGCCACCGCATCCGCCAACGGGATTCCCACGAACAGCCGCATATCGAGTTAGTGTAATTCCGGGCGGCGAACGCACCCGAAGCGCTGGCGTGTAACCTCATCTCGCGGTGCACGCCGCGCGCTGCCGCGGGGCGAATTTTATTTCGACTGTGGCGGCGCGCCGGGTGCCGGCACATCGTGACCCGGGGGTGCGCTCCCAGCTGGTGGTGCGCCCGGCCCGTGTTCCTGCGGAGGCACAAAGTCCTCGGGCATCTCGTGGCCGCGATGGCAGGTCCCGCACGTCACCTTCATGCCCATCGCATCCGGATCGAGCGCCGACGCCTTGCTGATATAGTCCGCGTTGATCTGCTGAGTCATTGTGAGCATGATCCTCGCGATCTTCTTGTCATCCTTGGAGTCGTCGGCGAAGTTCAGCTGCGGCCTTCCATTGGGTCCCACTTTTTTCGGGTCGGCCGCGTGGCAAAAGTCGCAATGCACGCCGAGCGACCCGGCAAAACCCTCCATGATTTCGTGCACCTGGTCGCCGGTCAGGTTTTTCGGCAGCACCTGGAGGTTGGTGGGCGCCGGTAGGTTGCGCATTGGTCGGCCAGGGGGCGGAGCGGGCGCTGTCTGAGCGGCCGGCGCGCTCGCTTGCGGCTGATCTTGCGTCGCTTGCACTCCAGTGGTTGTGGCAAGCACGGCCGCGGCCATCAGAGCTACCGCAGCGGCGGGTGGGAGCAGGGAAGTAAGTTTCACTGGCAGGGTTCCTCTCAGGTCCTGGTCGCGGACCTTCGGTTAGCTACGGATCAGTTTACGGATTGACCCCTCCCGAAGGAAGACCGATCTTCCTTCCATCTTTTTAGGGCCAGAAACACATTCGTTGCCGGGCAGCGAAAAGCGCAATGGCAACTCCACCGCGTGCCGGATGCCGATGCGGCGCGTCACCAGCACGCGCGTCACGCGCATCCCATCATCCCGCACCTGTAAGGGCGAACGGGGATCGAGCAAGTCGAGGCCATTTTGCGCCGTGCGGGTGATTCCCATTGCCTCACACAGCCGGCCCGGGCCGCCTGTGAGGTCGCACGGCGCGGCATCCGGGGGCAGGCCGCGGCGGCGAGCCATCTGTTCCAACCCGGCGACGGGCTCGACCGCGCGCAGCAAGATTCCTCCTCCCATCCCTTCTTTTTCGCAGGAGAAATTCATACAGTAGTAGCGACCGTAGATGAAGTAGACATACGCATGGCCTGGTGGCCCGAAAAGGACTTCGTTACGCGGCGTTGGCCCGCGGTGCGAGTGCGCCGCGGGATCGGGTGTCTTGTGGTGGGGACCGAGGTACGCCTCAACCTCGACGATTCGCCCCGCCACCACGCCCGCTGCTGTTTTGTGGACCAGCAGCTTTCCCAGTAGCTTGGGCGCGACGCGCTCCGGCGCATCCTCAAAAAAACTCCGCTTCAGCAGCCTGCCGCGCATTTGTTCTCCCTGCTCCGAATCGCGTCTTCATTCGGACTGGCGCGTCGCGGCTTCATGCCTTCTTGTGCGCCTCATTCCATTCCTTGATCAGTTCCAGCACTTCTTCGGCGTGGCCCTGGGGCACAACCTTGGGGTAGATATGCAAGAGCGTCCGGTCCGGGCCGATTACAAAGGTCGTCCGTTCAATGCCAATCACCGTCTTCCCGTACATGTTCTTTTCCTTGAGCACATCAAACTGTTTGCAGACTTTCTCGTCTACATCAGCAAGGAGTGTGTACGGGAGGTCGTATTTGGCTCGGAACTTGGCCTGTTCGCGAGGCGTATCGCGGCTGATGCCCAGAACCACGGCGCCTGCCGCCTGCAGCTTTTTGAACGTATCGCGGAAGCCGCAGGCTTCGATGGTGCAGCCGGGGGTGTCGGCCTTGGGATAAAAGAAGAGGATCACCGGCTTGCCGGCAAAGTCTGAAAGACTCACGGTTTTGTCTTCATCCGTTTGCAGGGTAAAGTCGGCAACTTTCTCACGGAGCTTCATAGGGCATATCCTTTCAAAAGATGGATGGGCTCGAAATGCGGGAGATGGATCGGGCCGCATTGCGGCCGCCAGTTTCGATTATTGTCGAGGGAAGTCGAAGGTGTCATTGCATCGCTCAAGCCGCTTGTGGATAAAGGCAGCCATGCTGCTCGCTCCTGTCGCGTTGGTTTTCTCGCTGGCCGCGCCCGCACAATATCCCGGCCAGGTCGCCAAGCCGGACGCGAACGCGCCTGACATGCGCGCAGTCGGGGTGTATGAGTGGACTGGCGATGAAGCCCATCCCAAGGCTGCACGCCTCGTTCCCATCTGCATCTACGACGGCCAGGACCTGAATGACGCCGGCGTCTATCTCGCCCAACCCGAGCCGCTCGCATTGCAAAGCGACGTGGAGTATCAGCTCCAGCGGGATGGCAAGCCTGTGGGCCTATTTGACATTGACACCTCGGCTCGCGAGCAGGGCGGATGGGTGGGCTATGGCAAATGGAGACCGCTGTCGAAGGCCAATCCCGCTGCTGCGCAAGTGGCGAAAGTGGACGAAGAGGACGATGCGCAGAGCGACGTGCCCATTCTGCACCGCAAGCATCACGCCGACGATTCTTCCGGCGGGTCAGGCTCGGGCTCCAGTTCCGGTTCAGGTTCCGGCTCCGGTTCGAGTGGTCCGGCTCCCGATCCCGATCGACCTACGCTGCATAAGAGCGGCGATGCATCAAGTTCGGGCCCTGGCACCGGCACCGGCTCAGGCGCCGATTCCGGCGCGCCTCCGGCTGATTCCGACCGTCCCGTCCTCCATGGCGGCGACGCCGGCTCATCGTCGGGCAGCATATCTTCCGATGACTCCAGCCGTCCGAAGCTCAAAAAGCAGAAGAAGGACGACGAAGAGGCCTACGTGGCAGACGTTGCCAGCGCCGCCGATCCCAATCGTCCACGCCTGGTTCCCGGCAAGTTTGCGGGCTATGGCGCGCCGGTCGTTCCCAACCTCTTCGGCCTGCCGATCGATATGCATCAAACCGTCGGCGTCTCCGACGCGATCGAACGTCCCGAGCATCCATGGAACTACACCTGGGCCAACCAAGATGACGAAAACAAAATGGAGGCCGCCATGGAGGTTCTAGCGCGGAGCGCGCTGGGGCTCAATCCGCCTACCGCCCCCAAGCCGACGCCCAAATCGGCTGCCGCTCAGCGCCACGCGAAGCCCGCTACTCCTCTTGCGCCTGCCCCGCTGCTCGTCGAGCAGTTCCGAGTTTTCCAGTTGGCCTACGATGCGGGGGCTACCCTGGTGCTTTCCGCGCACACAGATGGCGCAGGAGCCAACGAGAAATTTGTCACCCTGATTGCGCAGCCCGATCTCTATGGAGGCGTCGCGGTCCTGTTCAAGAACGTTACCGACGCCGCGAACCTTGACCTGACGCCGCGGATGCACCTCGTCGATGCGGTCGACGCCGAAGCCGACAACCGCGGCGAGCTTCTCTTCGAGCTTCGCGGAACGACGCAGCGCCAGTTCGCCCTTTATCGCGTGCTTCGCGGCGACTCCACGCGCATCTTCCTCAGCGCCCCCGAATCGATCGGTGTTGTTCCTGCCGCCAACTGACTCCGGCGCGCCGCAATCGCGTCGCACACCTTTAGAATCAATCGACTTCACATGCGGGTGTTTGTTCTTTATGCACTCCCCAGCAGTACTTTCGCTCGTTCTTTTCCGCGGCGTCCGAGCATTTTCACCAAGTGTCCTATACAATAAGAAGATACAAGTGGGCACATCGACACTTCTCAAGGATTCCCCTTCGCATGGCATCTGTAACCACCGTTTCTTCAACCGAGCCCGTTGTCACTGAGTCTACCCAGCCCACTTCTCCAGTTCCCGAGCCGAATACTCCCGCCTCCGTCGCTGCCAAAGCCGTTGCCAAGTGGCGCCAAATTCGTATGGGCCGAGCCATGGCTGTCAGCGATGGCTTGAGCTGGCCGATGGTGCTTGTGATCGCCATTTTTCACCTGGGGGCAGTGGCCGCGCTGTTTCTCTTCAGTTGGCAGCGCCTGCTGGTCATGGCCATCCTGTATGTTTTGGCCATCAATGTGGGTATCGGTATGTGCTATCACCGCCTGCTGACGCATCGCGGCTATAAGGTGCCCAAGTGGCTTGAATACACGATGACGGTTTTTGCTACGCTCTCGCTTGAAGGCGGGCCGATTTTCTGGGTTTCGACGCATCGTGTCCATCACCAGCTCAGCGACAAAGAAGGCGACCCGCACACTCCGCGCGAAGGCGGCTGGTGGGCACACGCAGGATGGATCCTCTTCGGCCAGTCGTTGCACCTGCAGATAGAAGCGCTCTCGCGCTACTCACCCGACCTCAGCCGTGACCGCTTCCACGTTTGGCTCAGCAAGTACCACTGGATTCCCATCACCCTGAGCGCCGTTCTGCTGCTTACCCTCGGATGGTACTGGGGCGGCTTCGTAAACGGCATTGCCATGGTCCTCTGGGGCGCTTTGCTGCGTGTAACGCTGGGCCTTCACGCCACATGGCTGGTGAACTCCGCAACCCACATGTGGGGCAAGCGCCGCTTTGAAACGCACGATGACTCCCGCAACAGCTGGTGGGTCGCGCTGCTGACCGGCGGCGAAGGCTGGCACAACAACCACCATGCGCATCCGGTTTCCGCGCGCCACGGCCTCACCTGGTACGAGATCGATCCCAACTTCTGGGGCATCTGGATTTTGTCCAAGCTTGGCTTGGCTAAAAAGGTTCAGGTCGCCAAGTTCGACCCCAACAACCCCAAGCCCGCAGGGATGTAGTTTCCAAATCCGGACCATTGACAGCTGATCACCGACAACTGTCTTATTGCACCGTCAGCGCCACAGTTCCGGTCTCCGTCATCCCGCCCGACACGCCCGTGATCGTCACGGTGTAGGTTCCTGCGGTCGTTCCGGAGTTCGTTCCTCCTCCTCCGCCACCGCCACCACCCCCGCCACCACCACCTGTGCTGGCGCCGCCGCCGCAGCCCATGCCCGCCGCCGCAGCGAATATCGCCACCCATGCGAACAAAGCGAGCCAATTCCGCCGGCGCAACGGCGCGAAGAGCAGGACCGCACAAGCCAGCACGGCTCCGGCTGCGCCGCGCCACGGCAGGCCCGCTGGTTGGTTCATTGCCGTCGCGGCTGTTGTGTTCACAGTCAATGTTGCCGGCTGCGCGGCTGTGCCGCTGATGGTTACAGTCGTTGGCACGCTGCACGTTGGCGGATCGTTTGCCGCCGTAGGAGTGATGGCGCAGCTCAGGCTCACAGCGCCCGTGAATCCGTACCACGGTGTCACCGAGATCGTTGACGTGTTCCCTGTCGTCGCTCCTGGGGTGACGCTCAAGGGCGCTCCCGTCACCATCTGAAAATACGGAGAGGGCTCGGTCGTGAACGAAAAGATTGCGCCGCTAGTTGTGCCGAGACTGTTCTGCGCTACTGCCTGGTAGTAGTACGTGGTGCTGGCGGCCAGTCCCTGGATCGGCACGCTCACGGCATCGTTGCCCGCTGTCGCCCCCAGGTCCTGCATGGCCGTCTCTGTTGCCCCACTGAGCGCTTCACTTGTGCCCCACAAAAACCACGTATGCGTGTCCACTCCGTTCGGATTCACCGTGCCAGCGAGCGTCGCCGTAGTGGCGGTAACTGCCGTTGCCACTGCCGTCGCAGTGGCTGGCGCCGTAGCCGTTGACGACGCAGTGACCGTGACCGAGTTTTCTCCCGTTCCGGTGGCGTAGAGAAGAGCGCTGGCATTATCCGGCGTGTATACGGCGTCGATGTTGTCCGTTCCGACGGCCAACGCTCCGGGAGGAATATCGATCGTCGTGCTGCCGTTTCCGAGGGTCACCGTCCCCAGGTTGTAGTTGCCGCTGGTCAAAGCGATGGAGCCGGTTGGGGTTGGCTCGTTGTTTGCGCCGCCTACTGCTACGGTTACGGTGAAAGGCTGCGCCGTGGTCACATTCGTTGCCGAGGGCGTGACCGCAACCGTCACGGGATAAACGCCCGCGCCGTTGAGGAAGACGATCTGCGGCGAGCTGCTCGCGTTGTCAGTGATCGTGAGCGTGGCTGCCATTGAGCCTGCAGTCGTAGGCGTAAAGTTCCCCGCGATCGTGCAATTCGCTCCTGCCGCCAAAGTCGATCCGCATGGATTGGGAAAAACGAACGCTGAGGAACCTGCACCCGACACAGCGATATTGGCAATCGTCAGCGCTGCGCTTCCTGTGTTGGCCAGCGTCACCTGCTGCGACGCGCTCGCCGCCGTCACTTCCTGTGGACCGAACGCGAGCATGGTCGCCGAAACCGTGACCACCGGTGCGGCCCCGCTTAGCGCGATCGTCTGTGTCGCGTATGCCGGCCCCGCCGCATTCAGATTGCTATCCATCAGCGTCAGCGTGCCGTAGACCGTCCCTGTCGCCACCGGCTGGAAGCTGACGGGCAAAACGCACGTCGCTCCTGCGGCCAGCGTCCCCGGCTGTGCGCCGGCCGTCAGCACGGGGCACGCCGAAGCTGCGCTGCCGTTGAGCGTGAAGTTCGCGGAGATTTCGGGATTCGCGCCCGTGGCCGGCACAGGAATCGTCAGGGCCGCGTTGCCCACATTCTGGATCGCGACGGTCTGCGGGCTGTCGCTGCTTACGGTGCCCGCAGCCGTTGCCGCAAAGTTGATCGCCGGCGGCTGTCCTCGCTCGACCTCGACCACGCGATTGTTCAACGAGTCTGCAATGAACAGATCGCCCGCAGCGTCCAGTCCAATGCCAATCGGATCGTTGATGGCCACGCCATTCACTGTGGGCACGATCGCAGTCGCAGACCCTCCACCAGCAGGCACTTCGACAACACGGTTGTTGGCGTCGGCTATGAACAAATCTCCTGCCGCGTCCACCGCAACGCCGTAGGGAAAGTGCAGGCTCTGCCCATTCACGCTTGGATCAATCGCGGTCGTTGCGCCACCATTCGCTGCAATCTCCACCACGCGATTGGCAAAGAGATCCGCGATGAACAAGTCGCCCGCGGTATCCAGCGCCATCGTCACGGGGTACGACAGCTTGGCGCCATCGATGAGCGGATCGATCGCCACCGCCGCCCCGCCGCCGGCGGGCACTTCGACGACGCGGCCATTGTCCACGTCCGCTATGTAGAGGTCGCCCGCCCCATCGATCACCATTCCGCACGGATAGTGCAGTCCGATTCCGTTCACTATCGGATTGAACACGGTCACCGCGCCGCCATTCACAGGCACTTCAACGACAAAGTTGCGGTCGAGGTCAGAGATATACAAATTCCCCGCGCCATCGACGGCCACGCCGCCCGGATGCACCAAGCCCTCTCCGCCGACGATCGGATCAATCGCAATGGGAGCGGCGTTGCCAGCCGGCAGCTCCACGACGCGGGAGTTGTTCTGGTCAGTGATATACAAATTTCCCTTGCCGTCCACTGCGGCGTCGAAGGGATCTTTGAACGCGAGACCGTTGACCGTCGGCGCGAACGCGATCGCCGTGCCGCCGCTGAACGCAAGCTGCGGCCCAACACCATTTCCTTCGAGGAGCGCGTTTGCAATCACGTTCCCCGATCCATCCAGCAGCAGTGCCGCCCCGTAACGCTCTCCCGCATACACTGGTTTGAACGCAACCTGAACCGTGCAGGTCTGTTGGGCTTGATAGGTAGTTCCTGCCGCGCAGCTTCCCCCGCCGCTGTTTGTAAAGTCCAATCCAGCCGCGCCCTGCGTTAACACCGCAATGCTGCCGAGCGTGGCCGCCGCCGGAATGGTCACTGTTACCGTCGAGGTCGCGCCGGCGCCAACATTTACTGTGCCGAAGTTCGTCTGCGCACCGGCCTGAGCCGCGGCAATCGCGAGCCATGCCGCACCAACCGCAATCGGCCGCAAGAACCTGCGCACGCAGAACATCGTTTGAGTCATTGTGATCCAATCGCGACGAAATGAAGGGAAGAAGGCGTATCGCTCATTATGCTTGGGGCTTGATTCAACGCGCAAGCAACGCTCCCGGCCATGCGAGTCGCTTCTCCGCAATCACTCATAGCGCCGCCAGAAAGTTCTGCAAGTCCACCAGTTGCTGCGGATTAAGGTTCATCTGAAAGCGCGTGCTATAGAACTGAGCTACCTGCCCAAGGTTCGTGGCCGAGCCATTATGAAAGTAAGGGCCCCGGGCCGCCAGGCCACGCAGCCCCGGCACCTTCATGCGATTCACATCGGCGCATTGTCCAGTGGTGAGCGCTACGCCGGGATCGGTTGTCACGTACACCACTGCGTTACCGCCGGCATCCGCGCATCCGCTGATCTGGTACACGGGCAAACTCGGCATCGCAAGCGATTGCAGACCGCCAATGATGTTGGCGTCCGTTTCACTCGCGAGCACATGACTCGTGCCAATGTCCATTGCCAACGGCAGCGAATGTGTCGCGATGTTCGGCGCATCGTGGCAGGTTCCGCAGGTTCCTACGATTACCGCCGGGCTGCCCAGCGCGGGATTGTCATTCAACCCATGTACGTCCGTGATCTGCATCGGCGCGCTGTTAAAGATATCTTCGCCCCGCGCAATGCTCGCCTGCGCCGGATTTGTGCTCCCCTCCCACGCCTGGAACAGCGTAAACACCACTGGATTGAATTTTGCGCCTTTCGGATCCTGCCCGAAAGCATCGTTGATCCCTGGATAGTAATTCTGCACTGCCAGCGCGGCCGCTCCGCCCGTTGCACCGCTGCCGGTCAACGATCCTGCTTGCGTGTCTGTGGCCTCTGCTGTAAACAGCCCCTCTTCAAACGCCACCAGTTCGCTCAACTGCGCCGGCGTAGGAGCCGCGCTCCCCTGCTCATGTGTGGCGATCGCGTTTGCCGCCTGCGTGCTCAAGTCCGACTCCTGATTCGCGCTCAACGTTGTGGCCACGTTCAGTGGCGCAGCCGTGAACCGCACATCCCACATGACCTGGCTCAGGACTGTCAGGCTCGTGGCGGGCAGCGGGCGGCGGTACACCGAATACGTCGTGAGCCCCGTCGATGCATTAGCGGTCGCCGCGCACCCATACGGATCCTGTGCCACAGCCACGGTGAACTGCGCACCAGCGGGTAGCGCTTCGGCGATGCGAATCAATCCGTTATTCAGCATCAAACTGTGGCCAGTGCTTTCGCCAGTGGCCGCCGTCGGGCAATTCGCTCCATCGACGGCAAGGAATAGAGGATCGCTTCCGTTGCTCGTCGTAAACAGAGCCTGCACACTCGCGGCGCTTAGTCCCATCCCTTGGCTCAATTGGTGACAACTGCTGCAGCTCCGCGCATTCGTTCCGAGAGCCTGAAAGAAAATCCCAGTTGGATCGATGCTTCCGGTGGCGACGTAGGTCGACTCCGTCCCGCTGGGCGTTGGATATGGCTCGAGGCTGGGGATCAGATTGGGCGGAGGCGGACTTATTACGGTCGTCGTCGCTTGGCCCCCGCCGCATCCCTCGAGCAGGAGCGCTGCCACAGCGGCGAGCAGGATCCCCGTCGCGGCCAGCATAAACGCACGTTGCTTCGCGATCGTCAATCGGCCTCCGCCTTTTTGCGGGTTGGGAAAACCCGGGGAAATCTAACTTCTATGCTAAGAGAACTACTCGGCCGGGAATATCTGGAAGGATAGACGCGTTCCGATCGGGTTGGGAAGACAAGATAAGCGGTTCAACAATTGTTTTTTGAGAACCGGCTTCGAATGGCCGTGCATTCAGTTCCGAGTCTTCGCTCGTACCCACAATACTAAGAAGAACGGCAGGGCTACCACCAGCACCAGCACACCGGCTGGAAGCCCGACATATCGGTATGTGTCCACGTAGCTCACAGAGTGGCCGCCCAGAACGTTCCATCCCAGAAGCGCGAAGATCGCCACGCACGTTGTTGCGAAAAACGTCAGAAACGCCGACGCCACGGCCAGCAGAAGACTCTGGAACAAGCTGAATCCCTCCAACGGAAACCCCAGCACCGTTCTTCCACGTCTACCCTGCGCGATTTGCTCCATCATCGGGGGACCTCTCTCGTCTAGAATACAAACTCATGGCCGGTATTGCGCAAATCGAGCTATGGCCTGCTGACAAAGTTGCCACCCAGGTCGCTATGCTCGCCGCAAACAACGGGATTCATTACGCCGTCTGGGGCGAAACCCGCGTCCCTGAGAGCGATCTTGAGCGTCTTGTCGGAGCTGTCCCCGCCCCGCTCGCTCCAGCGCTGCGCCAGCGCGCCTACTACTTCGTTCCCCTAGCCATCGCCGACACGGGCGAGAATCTCGTCGCGCCCGCCTACACCGTCGAGCTCGGCGACCGGGCCGTCTGCCATCGCAACGCCAGCTTCGGCGCAACGGGGGCTGTTTTCCTTTCCACGCGCCTCGTCGAAGACCGTTTTGGCCTGGCTTTCGAGTTTTTTATCAACGTGGCCCACAACTTTGTCGAAGTGGCCAGCGTTCCTGAAAGCTTTGCCACTCTAGTCTGGTCGCAGGCTGAAGCTCAGGCCCGCGGCGAAACCAGCCAGGACGCCTGGGAAGCGCGCCGCCGCGCTCTCGAGCCCCACGCCGGAGCTAAAGTGATCGACGAGCGAGCCCGCAACGCCTTCTTCGAGGCGTCGTTTTCCGACGCGCTCGCCATCTACATGCTCTCGCTCGCCGTCGACTTCGACTACCACGACCTCCGCGAGCGCGAATATCCGCTCCTTGCCGCTCCGGCCCTCGCCGAGCGCCTGCGGCATGTTGCCGGCCTCTTCCCAGCGAACTCCGGCTACGAATTCCAGATTCACTATCGCCGAAAAGGCTAGACTGTTGCATCCCGCCCATCAAAATCGTCAGGCGCGATATCGACAGGCGCGATCGATGAACCCTCAAAAGCTCATCAAGGGGAGCAGGCTCGCATGAACGTCCTTCTCTCTGGCGCCACCGGCATGGTCGGCCAGGGAGTTCTCCGCGAGTGTCTGCTCGATTCCGGCGTGGCGTCGGTCGTTTCGATCGGTCGATCGGCAACGGGAGTGTCTCATCCCAAGCTGCGCGAAATCATTCACGCCGATCTCACCAATTACACGCCCATTGAGTCCCAGCTTTCCGGCTTTGATGCGTGCTTCTTCTGTCTCGGCATTTCTTCCGCGGGCCTCACGGAAGAACAGTACTCGCGCGTCACCTACGACATCACTCTGCGCGCCGCGGAAGCACTAGCACGCCTCAATCCCGGCATGACCTTTGTCTATGTGTCGGGGCAGGGAACCGACAGCTCCGAGCACGGCCGCATCATGTGGGCGCGCGTCAAAGGGCGCACGGAGAACGCTCTTCTGCGCTTGCCGTTCAAAGCTGCTTTTATGTTTCGCCCCGGAATTATCGTGCCCCGTTTCGGGGCTCGCTCGCGCACGGCGCTCTATCGCATCCCCTACATGCTCACCCGTCCGTTCCTTCCGCTCCTGCTCCGCGCCTTTCCCAATCAAGTGCTTACCACAGACGAGATCGGCCGCGCGATGCTCCTCGTCGCCCGCTACGGCGCTCCGAAGCATGTGCTGGAAACGGGCGATATTCGATCCTTGCTCAAAAGCCACTCATAAGGCCAAAGGAGCCAGGATTCTCGGGGGGCTTGGTGTCGAACCTCACACATGAGCGTGACATCGTTCCGATTCTACGGAAAAGACTCATCAACGCCGTTAGATAATGGGTCAAATCAATTCTTTGCATTTTGGGGGCGATATGCGTTGGAGCGACGAGCTTTCGACGGCATCGTGTTCTGAGCGTCCGGCGGGGCGGCGCGGACACCGGCATCTTTTCGCGGTTTGGCACCTGTTGAAATCCGTGACAGCGATCCTGCTCTGCGCTGTTGCGCTTGGAGCGAGTGCGCAGGACAACGCAGCCGCCAAACAGCCGCCACCTGCCCAAGCTGCGGGCGTGGTTGCCGCGGTCAAGATCGAGCCCAGCCAGGTGACTGTGGCGCCCGGCGAGAGCAGACAGTTCACGGCAGCCGTCGCGGGAAACGGAGCCTTTAGCTCCGAAGTGAAATGGTCAGTGAATGATGTGGACGGAGGCAATGCCGCACTGGGGACTATCAGCAGCAGCGGGTTGTATGTCACGCCCTACCCGACACCGGCTCAAGTCGTTCTTAAGGCCACGAGCGCCGCGGACGGTACCAAATCAGCCAGCGCAACTATTACTTTTGCTGCGCCTCCGGTTGCCGCAGGCCCGGCGCTCCAAGTGGATGTGACAGCGGCCACGCATCCCATCAGTCCGCTCATCTATGGCATGAACTTCTGGCGACTATCCGATCCCAATCATGAGGCGCCCAAGGTGGCCCAAGAGGTGCGCCTGCCGCTCGATCGCTGGGGCGGCGATGGATACACGCTCTACAACTACAAGCTCGACGTCTCCGACCTTGGCGATGACTGGTTCTTCGAGATCGCTCCCAACGCCAACAGAAGCTACCCCGATCAATCCGACTTCAACTCGCAGGTGATTGGCGATCGTGCCGTCGGCGCGAAAACGATTCTGCAGGTGAATCTGATCGGTTGGGTTGCGAAGACCCGCACGCGCGGCTCCAGCTTTTCTGTAGCCAAGTACGGCCCGCAGCAAAAGACCGATCCGTATTGGCACGATTTCGGCAACGGCATCAAACCCGACGGCACGAGGATCACCAACAACGATCCCAACGATATTTGCATGCCTGTCGATGAAAGCTGGACCGCGGATTGGGTCAAGTATCTTGTCGGGAAGTTTGGCACTGCGGCTAACGGCGGCGTCGCGATCTACGCTCTCGACAACGAACCAACCTGGTGGGACAGGATGCACTTCGATGTGCACCCGCTGCCCTTCACCTACGACGAGATCACGGAGAAAGGCCTCAAGGTCGCCAGGGCCGTGAAGGCCGCGGATCCCACGGCTGAAGTGAGCGGCCCGGTGATCGATTTCTGGATCACGTATTTCTATTCACAAAAAGACATTGAGTGGGTTCAGGAGCACTGGCCAAATCTTCCCAGTGCGCCTCCCGATTACCTTGCGCACGGTAATGTTCCTTTGATGGATTACTATTTGCGAGCTTTCAAGACGGCGCAGGAGGCAGATCCGCATCACACGCGCCTCCTAGACTATCTCGATCTCCACGCCTATTTTGCCACCGAAGGAGCGATGCTCAAGCCCGCGGGAACCAGCGTTCGTCAGCGGACGGTGATCGACTCAACTCGTGCTCTCTGGGATCCAACGTATACCGCTCCGAATTTCGCCGATCCCGACGGCTCCGCCAAATCGGTTGCGCCCGCGATCATCCCGCGCATGAAAAAGTGGATTGCCGCCGATTATCCCGGAACCAAAACCGCGATCACGGAGTATAACTGGGGCGCGCCGGAGCATATCAGCGGAGCTGTCGCGCAAGCCGATATTCTAGGCATTTTCGGGCGTGAGGGTCTCGACCTGGGCACGCTGTGGGGACCGCCGGATCTGAATCAGCCGTTGATGTTCGCTTTCAAGATGTTCCGCAACTACGACGATCATGGCGCAGGATTTGGCGACACGAGCGTTCACGTCATCAGCGCGGACCAAAGCAAGGTCTCAATTTATGCGGCGCGGCGCGCGACCGATCACACCGTCACCGTGGTGGTCATCAACAAAACATTCGGCGACCTGCGAACCGATATGCAAATTGAGCACTTCAAGACGAAAGAAAAGATCAGGGTCTATCGGTACAGCAGTGCGGACCTCGCCGCGATTGATTCGCTTCCCGATGTCGAAGCTTCCAAATCCGGCAAGAAAGACAAAGCAAGCGTTGTAAAAGACCAGTTGTTTCCGGCCATGTCAATCACCTTGTATGAGGTTCACGGTAAGTAAGCCCTGCGACAGCTGCGGCGGCCACGCTTCTACTTCTTGCAGAATCCATGCGTCGATCCCTTAACCAGATTGTGCATCGTTAACGCGCTCAGCAGGCGGCTCCCGCGCCCGACAGCCGTGTTAACCTGATTCAACTTAGAGCCTCTTAGGGAGCTCCGCAGGATGCCAAACCGCCATCGGGTTCCTGTCTGGCTCATGGGACTCACCAACCTGTCCTACGGCCTTTACGGCGGCGCAATCGCCTTCGCCATCCCGCAACTTTTAGGCAACCGCCAGGTTCCCGAAGCGACCATCGCAGGCCTCACTGCCGTCACCATCTCCCCCGGCTTCTGGGCGTTCCTGTTCAGCCCCATCCTCGATGTCCGATTTAGCCGCCGCTTTTACGCTGTCGCGCTCGCAACGTTCGCTTCGCTCACCCTGATTGTCGCTTTTCTCTCGCTCGGTCATCTCGCGCTGCTTCAGGTAGTGCTCACCGCCGGCTTCTTCGCCGCCTATCTCTATCAAAGCGCCCTCGGCGGTTGGCTTTCCTCCATCACCTCGGCTCAGGAGGAGAATCTGGTCAGCGTCTGGATCACCATTGGCAATACTGGCGGCTTTGGCTTGATGGCGATCGGATGCAATCAGATCGTGCGCCACCTTTCGCCGCTTGCAGCGGCACTGGTTCTCGCTGCATCCATCCTCGTGCCCATCATTCCTTTTCCCTTTATGCAGGCGCCCGGCCCTGACCGCCGTTTGGCCAGCGAATCCTTTCCGCAGTTCTTTGGCGACCTTGTGTCGCTCGTCAAGCGCCGCGAAGTGCTGGTCGCGCTGGTCCTTTTCGTCTCGCCCGCCGCCACCTTCTCGCTCACCAACTTCCTCGGCGGCCGCGGCACAGATTTCCACGCTTCGCCCGGCTTCATCGGCATCATTGGTGGAGCGGGAGCGGCGTTCGGCGGCATCGCCGGGTGCCTGATATTTCCCGCCCTCAACCGCCTTTTGCTGCTTCGTCCTTTTTATCTCGCCGTGGGAGTTGCAGGCGCCGTCTGCACGCTTTCGCTCATTCCGCTGCCGCGCGTGCCGGTTTCTTTCGCCATCGTCTTAATCGCCGAAAATCTCTTTCAATGCCTGGCCATCACAGCCTGCACCGCCATCACTTTTGAAACCATCGGCCAGAACAACCCGCTCGCCTCCACCACCTTCTGCTTTCTTGGCTCGGCCTATGGAGTGCCCATCTCCTACATGCTCTATGTGGATGCGTTCGGCTATGCCCGCAAAGGAATCTCCGGTGCCCTGGGCGTCGACGCCGTCACCGGCATCGTTGCCAGCGTTCTGCTCGGGCTGATGCTCTACTCGCTGGCACGCAGATCCAGAAGGTCACCGCTGGCGGAAAGCTGATTGCCGACAGCTGTTCAATGTTCACAGTCCGCCGTTCTTCACAAGCTGTATCGCCCCGGCCCCATCCTAGATGTCATCCAGAGCGAAAAGATGTTGCGAGACGGTGAATCGAGCCTGCGCTCGGTCAAAGCCATCCCCACACCCAATCGGTAGAGAAACATTCACAAATTGGTGACAAGCGCATGACAATCCCGGGTTGCGACTCGGCCTACGATCACGAGGCTAGTCGGTTAGAGAGCGTTTTGTACCCAGTTACAGCGACCGATGGTTCGACCTTAATCGGATCGTGACTTCCCCAAGGAGAAATCAAGATGAAGGAAACTCACATGCAGATTCGCATGACCGCAGTGGCCGCTTGTCTCGGCGCGCTTCTTCTCATGCTTTCGGGCCGGGCCGAAGCACAGTATCAACTCACAAACCTGGTTTCGAATCAGGTCCACCAAGCCCCGACTATCGATCCATTGCTAGCCAATGCCTGGGGACTGGCTCGGAGCGCCACGAGTCCCTGGTGGATCAGCGATAACGACGCCGGCTGGTCGACCATCTACGAGGCCAACGGTACACAAGAGTCCCTCAAGGTTTTGGTTCCCACCGCCGGAAACGGACCAGCCGAGCCGAAAGGCTTGAATGGCCCCGGCGTGCCGACGGGAATCGTTGCCAACCCATCGAAGACAGATTTCCAGGTTCAGGGCAGCTCATCAAGTTTCATTTTTGCCACACTCGATGGCACCATCAGCGCATGGGCGCCGGGAGTGAACAAGAACCAGTCGATCATCGCGGTGGATAACTCGGCGAGCAAGGCGAGTTACACAGGCCTGGCCATTACTAACTACGCCTCGGGAAACCATATCTACGCGGCGGACAACACCAACAATCACATCGATATGTTCGACGGCAACTTCAACCTGGTGATGTCGTTCGGAGACCCGTCGTTACCATCGACCTTCTCAGTGTTCGGCATCCAGGACATCAATGGCATGGTTTACGTTGCGTATGCTGTACCGAACGTGGGCGCAGGCGGCGCCATCGACATCTTCAAGGAGGACGGCACTTTCGTGAAAACATTGGTCCAAAGCCAGATTCTCAATCAGGCCTGGGGCATCGCCCTCGCTCCGAGCAATTTTGGGCCGCTGAGCAATACGCTGCTGGTCTCAAACAACTCCGTCGACGGCACCATCAACGGATTCGATTTCAAGACCGGCAGGTTTGTGGGGACGATCAGAGACCAGCGCGGGAGGGTGATTGTTCTGAATAACCTGTGGGGAATCGCTTTTGGCGGTGGAACCACGGCCAATGGCGCAACGAACGAACTGTTCGTCACCGTGGGCCAGAGTATTGGCACGTCGGAATTGGCAGGCACTTTTGCATCCATCGTCTTCAATCCAAACTCGGGTTATGGATTTGGCGATGGTGACGGAGACGGCCGGAAATAGGCGATTCGTCCCACGGGCCGGGCACTGTCACTTCTTCTGAGATCGGGAGTGCTTGTCGGTGGTTCACAGATCACGGCGGGCGGAGGCGGGAAACTGGCTAACAGCTAAACGATTCGCCTACGCGCTTGCGTAGGCGATCTTGCCTTCGCTCACCGTCCAGCGCACTTTGCCCTGCATCTGCCAGCCATCGAACGGAGTATTCTTAGCCTTCGATTGCGATTCAGTCGCGCGATACGTCCACTCGACTTTGGGGTCGAAGACGACCACGTCGGCGTAGCTGCCGACGGTCAGCGTTCCGCGGCCTTTCAAGCCAAGCAATGCTGCCGGCTGCGCGCTGAGCAGGCTCAGGACGCGGCCGAGCGGCATGCGCCACTCACGATGCAGCCAGCGCACGCTCAGGCCGAGCGCGGTTTCCAGGCCAATGATTCCGTTCGGCGCGAGCTCGAACTCGACTTCCTTTTCGTGCATCGCGTGCGGCGCGTGATCGGTAGCAATCGCGTCCACAACTCCATCGAGAATGCCTTCGATCATCGCCTCGCGGTCGGCAATGGAGCGAAGCGGCGGATTCATTTTGGCATGCGTGTTGTAGAGACCCACATGCTCGTCGGTCAGCAGGAAGTGATGAGGCGTAACCTCGCAGGTGACGCGCAGCCCATTACGTCGCGCCTGCCGAACGGCGGCCAGCGCCGCGGCTGTCGAAAGGTGCGCAACGTGCAGGTGCGGACGCGCATCCTTCAGTTCCGCAACCAGCCGAATGTCGCGCTCAACGATGCTCGTTTCGGCTTCTGTGGGCATTCCGCGCAGACCGAGCTTGAACGAAACAGGCCCAAGGTTCATGCTGGCGCCTTGCGTCATGCGCGTGTCCTCGGCATGCTGGATCACGGTGAGTCCCACGCGCGCCGCCGCTGCAAGCGTCTCGCGCATGGTTCCGTCTTTCAGGATTGGTCGTCCGTCGTCGGTCACAGCGACCGCGCCCGCAGACCTGAGGGCCGCGAAGTCGTTTAGCGTTTCACCTTTCGACCCGCGTGTCGCCGCAGCAATTGGGAACACTCTCACCTGCGCGCCGCGCTCCGGCGCCTGCATCCACCGCGTCACCTCGGGCGAGTCGTTGACCGGGATCGTATTCGGCATCGCCGCCACGCTTGTGAATCCGCCTGCCGCAGCCGCGGCGGTTCCCGTCGCGATGGTCTCCTTGTAGGCTTGTCCCGGCTCGCGCAGGTGCACATGGATGTCAATCAGCCCGGGGGCGACAACCATCCCCGTCGCGTCGAGCACTTGAGTGCCGTTGGTCGGCTTCAGCTTTCCGGCGCCGGCGATCTCGGCTACGCGCCCATCGACCAGCAGCACGTCTTTCCGCGCGTCCACTCCCGCCGCGGGATCAATCAGCCGGCCGCCGCATATCGCTAAAGCCGTCATGCGCGACCTCCCTTGATTCGCCTCGCGGGCGAAGCCTTGTCCGCGGGTTCCCCGTTTTGTGCCGTGAGCGCGCGCTCCATCACCGCCATGCGAATGGCGAGTCCATTCGTCACCTGCTCCAGGATCGCCGACTGCGCGCCGTCGGCCACGCCGGCCGTAATCTCCATACCGCGAATGATCGGCCCCGGATGCAACACCACCGACGTCGGCGCGAGAGCCGCCAACCGCTGCCCGGTAAGTTGGTAGCTGGCCTTGTACTCCTCCAGGTCCAGTTGCAGCCCCGCCAGCCGCTCCGCCTGAATGCGCAGCATCATCACCACCTGCGACTGCTTAAGCGCTGCCTCAAAGTCGCGCTCGATCTCGATGCCGGGACCGGACCGGGCGGCCTGCTCCGGCAGCAACTCCTTCGGCCCGCACAGCAACACGCGCGCGCCCACGCGCGGCAGCAGCAGCATGTTCGACCGCGCGACCCGGCTGTGGAGAATATCGCCGACGATCATCACGGTGACCCCAGCGAGAGTTTCCGGACCAACGCCTGCCACACTGGGCCGCAGATGGGTCATGATCGTCCTAAGGTCGAGCAGCGCCTGTGTGGGATGCTCATGCATGCCATCGCCCGCGTTGACCACAGGCAGACGAGTTACCTCTTCCAGAAGCCATGCCGCGCCGGAGGAGTTGTGCCGGAGGATGATGGCCTCCGCACCCAGCGCGCGAAGCGTGAGCCCCGTATCCTTCAGAGACTCGCCCTTCTCGATGCTCGAGCTTAGATTCGAGACCAGCGTGGTGTCTGCGCCAAGCGCTTTTGACGCGAGCTCGAAGCTGGTGCGGGTGCGTGTCGACGACTCGTAGAACAGGAGCGCGATTCTCCGCTTGGCCAGAATGCGATCGCGCACGATGGGGTCCTCGTGCTCAAGCTCGGTGGCGCGGACCAACAGGCGGCTCACGCCCTCCACGGTTAGATCGAGTACCGACAGCAGCGACCCCGGATTGTATGGAAACGAAGATGCGGGCGCGGGCGGAGTTGTGAGTGCGCGGCGAATCGAGGGTGCGGCTGGATTCATCGTTGACCTATCTCGAAGCTCTGGGCCCGATCACTTTGGTGAGGCGCATCCCTCTTCCGGGCCTCCGGCTGATTGCTGCTCTTTTTCTTCGTTCTTCTAAGGTCAAAGAGTGGCTACTGGAAGAACGTACTTTAATTTGTCTTCTCGACGAGCAGCACTTGCTCGGTGGAGTCGACTTCCTGGAATTTGACTTCGATAATCTCGCGGCTGCTGGTGGGAACATGCTTCCCCACGTAAGTGGCCTCAATCGGCAGCTCGCGGTGCCCACGGTCGATGAGGACAGCCAGTTGTACGCGCCGGGGCCGGCCGTGGTCGAAGAGAGCGTCGAGCGCGGCACGGATGGTGCGTCCGGTGTAAAGCACATCGTCGCAGATCACAATGTCGCGGCCCTCCACATCGAAGCCGACTGCTCCCGGAGTGACCACCGGTCGAACGTCCGCCGTGGAAAGATCGTCGCGATAGAACTGAATGTCGAGCACTCCTGTATCGACGGGCCGTTTCTCGATGGTTGAAATCAGCTTGCCCAGCCGTTCCGCCAGGGGAACGCCACGGCGCTTGATGCCAACGAGGGCCAGATCTTCGCTGCCATTGCTCTTCTCGACGATTTCGTGAGCCAGTCGCACCAGGGTGCGCTCAATCTCCGAAGCGGACATGAGCCGCCCCTTCACTCGCAATCCGGTCTTGGTTTCCAAGTCGCTCATTGGGTTTGCTCTCGAGCACTCTCAGGTTAGCTGCACGTCTCCGGCTCCGCTCACGGCCGCTGCTCCTCAATGGTGCAACGGCTCAGGAAGATCGGCTGCGCAGGTCGTCAATCGTGGAAATGCTTCTGCCGGATGATACGAGGGCTCGGCAGTCCAGAGCAAGTTGTGGAAAGATCGCCTGCAGGTGAACCAGCTCGCATGCTGCTAAGAGAGCATCAAGTTATGAAGGGTCTGCGGGCCTGAACGGCCCCATAATATAGAGGCATGCCCGGATGGCGAAATTGGCAGACGCAGCGGACTTAAAATCCGCAGGCCTTTACCGGCCGTGGGGGTTCAAGTCCCCCTCTGGGCAC
This sequence comes from Occallatibacter sp., assembly GCA_052145255.1. Lineage (GTDB taxonomy): Bacteria > Acidobacteriota > Terriglobia > Terriglobales > Acidobacteriaceae > Telmatobacter. The sequence goes on along the minus strand of JBKQOX010000058.1, from coordinate 4,004 downwards.
CATAGATTCTGATAGTTAGGCTTTCGTCTTGGGGTTCCTCGGCGCCGTACGCCCCTTGGGTATGCCCGTAGTATGCCCGACCTTCTTCTTTGCCGCCTTCGTCCGGCCGTCCACGCCGTGCTTGTTCCATAAAGTAGACCGGCATGATTTACGGGGGCACAGTGGGGGGTCTTCGACCTCGGGTATCCACCGGTGGCCGCAAACATCACAGACACAGACTTTCATGGTCTTCCACGCCATGCCTGCATGATACGTTGCCGGCCGGAGGTCATGAGTTAGGTGGCGTGAGAACTAGGTGGGTGAAGCACTACCGGAACGGCCAGCCGTGCCGTGAGTCAACGGGCACGGGCGGCCGCGCCGAGGCCAAGAGGTTCCAGAGCCGGCGCCTAGCTGGCCGAAGGGTTCCTCATGGACTACCGGATTAACGGGCGGAAGAGTCCTGCTGGACCGATTGCTGGTTCCGTTCGGCCTCATCCAACAACTGAAGGAGCAGGTGGAACATCTCCTTCCCATCCTTGTCTTCATAGCGGTTGGGATGCCGGACAATCTTGGCATCGGCATCAAGTTCAAAGCCGATGACTTCCAAGCTCGCTTTACGCCAGCATGCCCTCGCCGTTTCCACAGCATGATTGATGTTTTCGACCGAGTCCTCGATTAGAACCGCATCGTGGACGGTGGTACAGAGACGGATACCTTCAGCCACCATGTAACTGGCTGCGAGCCTCATGACCTCAGCGCAGTGTGCTTGGACTGGGAAGTTGCCCAATGTCCCCTCTTTCTGGTGTGCGGTCCGCAGCATCCAGCCACCCCGTGTCTTCATCACGCCAGCGGCCTGTGCCTCGACCTTGAGCGTGTCTATGTAATCCCAATAGCAACGGAACAAGTGGTGGTGCGTGTAGTGGATGCCACGGGCCACAGATAAGGAACAGTTCGTCATCTTAGCGATTCTTTCAGGCATCGCATCGTACTGGGCCGCGAGGCACGCGGGCTTCCAGAGTTTCCGGACCTCCGGATGGCTTTCCTTGGTGGCTGTGGATGGCGCGGCTTTGGACATCTTTGCGATCTCCAGATAGACATCTTCGATGATGCCGTTGATCATGTCGATGTAGAGCTTCAGCATGACCGGGTCACGAGACAACGCTGCCGCTACGCCAAACTCTGCTGAGACTAGGTCCACATAGGCAACGGCGCGACCTGGTGCGGGCTTAATGAGCCAACGCGCCCACGCTGTCAGCGCAAAGATGCTGCCACCCTTGGGACTGCTGCGTCCAGTGCGCTGTGAGAACGGGATATTGCCGGCGCGGCAACGGCCGTCGCGGCCGACTGGTATTTCGAATCTCTTGAAAGTGGACAGGAGCTTCTTCGTCTGCCGCAACGGCTCAAAGTACGGGTCCAACTGCGCCATGGTCTTGAAGACCTTGTCGTCTTCACCGCCTCGCTCAGGGTCGCCGGTCCTGTATTTTCCAGCTTGTCCTGTCTTCGGCCAGACGTCGGCGAGGCCACGCCGTTCTACAAGCTTGGCAAGGCCAGCATCAGACCAATGCTGCTGCCCAAGCCGATCGAGAGAGTACACCCCATACTGGAACTTCTCCTCAATCTTCATGGCGAGGCCGGCGGTGATCTTCGTCCAGTTTTCCCGCAGGCGGTTGTGTAACGCCATGTCAACCGGGATGCCGTTGTACTCATACCATGCGACGGCTCTGGTGAAATCCCCACGGTTTAGAGCCTGGGCCGGAACCAACTTCGGCAGCATCGCTTCGAGGAGCAAGATCGTGTTGGCAACATCCGACCAGCAGTAGTCGAGGATCTGCTCCTGTTCATCACGAGTGTAGGGGGCGCCGCGCAAGATCAGGTTGCGGAACAGTTGCTTCTCTTCCTTGCCCATGTCGGTTTGTACGCCAAAGTACTCCAGGGCACGAAGCAGGCCGGTCCCCATCCGCGCGCCTGTTTTCGGCTCCAGCAGGCCGTTAACCAGGAGGGCGAACTCAGCGTAGAGGTCTAGGATATTGAGAGGTAGATCCCAGCCAGCCGCGAGGAAGTAACTCCATTCAGCGGGGGCGGAGTAAGCGACGTACAGAATGTTGTCAGTCAAAGGCAGAGAGCACGCCGAGCCGGGCTCGTACAGGGCCTTCCATTTGCGGCCGGTGACGATCGACTGCGCGCACAGGCAGACCGGGACAACGTGTTCGCCCGGGCTAGAGACGTACTCGGTGTCGAGAACGATAACGTCCTCGACACCGAATGTGAGTGCCACATTTGCCAGAGTCATTACTTCAGTCCCTTGAGCAGCTCTTGCAAAGAGGCATCGTTGATGTCGGTGATGGCGCAGGCTTCCATGGCGCCATCGAGGATTTCGGAACCGGCCGGCAACCACGCCGGCTCCTGCGCCGCAAGCACCGGATACTTGGCCGCTGAAACCACCTCATGGTCGTAGCCCTGAGCGAAACCGTTGGGGTGGATACGGAGCCACTGCTTTTCGGCGACCTGAATGGCCTTGAGTGCCGACTGCGACCAAAGGCTTCCGTCGTTACCCACGGGCCAGACGAAAAAGTCGCCGTTGTGGTTGATGCAGACATAGAGGTTGCGAGACTTGACGCGCGCAGCCACGTCAGCGTTCTGGTCGACGATGTCCTGAGTCACGATGCTGAGCTTACCCATGGTGCCTTCAAGCACATTGACTCCATAGGCACGGGACTCGGGGTCGGTGCAGACACGGAAGAAGTTCTTGCTGCCGGGCTTCTTCAGCGGGAACTGGGTCTGCTTGCGGTTGTTCTCTTCGGCGCCAGCGCGGTTCTCACCAGACGCGAACGCCTTGCGGTCAAACTTCTTCTTCTTGGGCTCATCGAACCCATCAGTAGCGGTATTCATAGAGAATGCTCTTTCAAACGAGATGTCACAAAACAGGAAGTTAGGTGGGAGCCGTTTCTTGTTCGGGGGTTGAAGTACGGTAACCTCAACCCCCGCGAAACCTTTGGAGGGTTCCGCTGCGCGATCTTCAATACCCAAGAAATCGAATTCCCAGCAGAGATTTTTTGGGAGAGCCAATACCTGCCGTCCGCGGCGCGGCCCGTTGATGCTCTGAGCCAGGCCGAGTCATCACGACGGCAGCACAGCACTACCACACATTCTGCTAGCAGATAGCCCTATAGGATTGCTTGAGTTACAACCGGGCACCGGCTTCTTGCGGCCATCGAACGCTGCCGGCAGTTCAAGCGTGCCCCTACCCCTACCCCGAGGGGGTGGGCTCTGGTGAAATGAAAAATTTGCAGTTTTTGCCCGCTTTTCGACCCCCACCTCCTCCCAGGGGCAGTGCCGTCTAAATATATAGATACAAATAATAGGTTGAACCGTACGTTCAGACTATCTGGTCACGAAGAGCAGAAGAACTGTGAAACCAAACTAACAGGAGCTGGATCGACACTGCGTTTTTGAGAATTCCCAAAACATAATCGTAACGACGGCAAGTCTTTAGTAACCGCAGAGACAGGCACGAGAACCACAGGGCGTTGCGAGGACTGCTGTGCGCCGGCCGTGGCACTGGTCAACCTGGCGCATAAAGTGTCGCTGAGGATGACACTTTTCGGAGGACGTTTAATCGTCTTCGGGGATTCATACCGCCGTGTCACACTCGATGAGATGCTGGCGAAACGCCGCGAACGTTTCCGGCGCCAAGGCTCTGCCGCATTCTCGTGTACGAACGCCAGCCCTTCGAAGAATCCTCGCGGCCGTGCGGCGCTAGTCATAGAATAAGAGACACGACCACCGGCGGCGGAGGCGATGACTGACCTCGCGACCTTCACCGCCAAGGGGCGTACGGCGCCGAGGAACCCCAAGACGAAAGCCTAACTATCAGAATCTATGGTGCCCAGAGGGGGATTTGAACCCCCACGGCCGGTAAAGGCCTGCGGATTTTAAGTTCTTCCCACGGGTGTGCCCCACGGCGCATCAAGCACTTACAGCTAGTGTACCGGGAGCCCCTCTTGCTGTTCGGGCATAGTTTGGGC
>JBKQOX010000057.1:0-91349 GCA_052145255.1 Occallatibacter sp. | reverse complement strand
CCGTTCGAAGTCTTCAATGTCCAAGTGAGTTTTACCCTGCGCCTCCTACAGAGGGCCAAGAAATCACTGAACGAGTCGGCTCTTTCCTTGCTTTGGAGCCTAAACGATCAATCGCGTTTTCTGAAGGGATGAAACGCCCTGGAAGCGCCGATCTGTGAGGCATAGCTTCTGATTTCAGAAGCTAGTTGCTTCTTTTGATCGAGAGGATCCAGAGCCTGCCAATATGCGCTAAGCAGAACGAGGAGCATCCCGATCCCGGCCGAGAGCACGAACGACAGGGCAATTACCGTGGCCCGCTTCGGACTGCTGTGCCTCTCTGGCATATCCGCTGCATCCAGGACGCGCAACACCGGGAGTTCCCTGGCTTCTTCGACCTTGACCAATTCGCGTTGCTTGGTCAATAGCTCATAGATGGTTTCCTGCACCGTGACCTCGCGGTAAAGGTCGGTGTATTGCTCTCCAAGCAAAGGCAACTTGCGTAGTGAAGGGTAAATCTGGTCGCCACTTGTGCCCCCTGCATTTCCGCCCATGGTATTCAGCTGGCGACGCAGTTCCGTGACCGTGGCCTCTGCGGATTTGACCTGGGGGTTGTCTTCGCTGTAGTTCTGTTGCAGGCCGCGCAATTCCGATTCGGCAGCAATCATCCGGCCCTGCAACTGGGCGCCAGCTTCGACGGTGGCAACGTCCTGGCCCTTGACATCGAGAGTGAGATTCTTACTGGAGAAATCGGCAAGCTGACGCGACGCGTCGTTGAGATCGCGTTTGACTTCGGCCAATCGCTGATCGAGGAAGACACGTTCCTGATGCGCCGCACCGCTATCGTTCTCCGCAGCAACGCGGTTCATTTCTACTACATAGGTGTTGGCGATCTGTGCAGCACGCTCGGGACTCCTGTCGGTCACGCTGATGGTCAGGATTCCGCTCTTGCGATCCTCGTCGCTCGCTGTGTATTTTGAGAGGTCGCGCCGCGTGGAGTACATGTAGCGATCGCGATACACCTTTTGTAAGTCAAAGCGCCGAATAATCGCATCCTGGACATTTTGGCTCCGCAGAATCGAAAGAAACAGCGCCCCCTTCGTTCGGAGCCCAAGCACATCTCCTGCGACTGCGCTCAGGCCGTTCCCCCCCTCTGACATACCCATCGCGGCAGCCATCATCATGCCCGGATCTGCCGTGGGCGGCATGAGCCGCACGGTGGACTGATAGCGGTTGGGCCAAAATATCATGGCGACTCCGGTCGCCACCGTGCAGATCGCAATAAACCTCATCAAGAATCTGCGTCGTGCCCACACGAGGGTCAATGTGCTGGGCCTTGACCCGGGCTCACGGGCTTCTGGCGCAGCTCTTTGATCGCTGGCGTTCTTATCTATCATGCTCATTGCGTATGCAAATCCTTTGCCACTTTGACCTGTTGCCCGGGCATTCGCCAGAGATTCGAGCCTCCGCCCGAAGAGATTTCCTCCAGCGTCAATGACCGGTCAAGCGGCGTCCCAAAATCCGACTTGTCGATTGGAGAGAAGGCAAGAGAAGTTCAATGATCTCCAAAACGTTAGAAGGACACCTGTGATGTTGACTTAGAGCTAACGGCGAAGAGCACCGTGCAATTGAGGATCGCGAGCAACCCATCGGTAGCCAGGCTGGCCCAGGCCGCGCCCAACCAGCCGTAATGCGGGATCAGATAGAGATTGGTTGAGAAATTGAATGCCGCCGCCGTGGCGTGATTGCAAAGGCGCAGCTTTTGGTGGCCAGATCCAGTAAGCGCATCACCGGCCCCCCAGTGCACGCTTCGGATAACCGGAAGCAAGGATAGCCATCGCAACGCTGAGACGCTCTCAGCGAAGCTATGGCCCACGAGACGTGGAATGATGGGCGCAAAGACCAACATGACGACGGTAAACAAGAGCGCCAAGGGCAATGTGCGCTTGACGATGCGCACAGCAAATGCCGCCGTGCTGCGGGCACCCTCCCCCATCCCCTTGCGGAAGAACCGAGGAGCGGCGGCAGCCATGACCGAACCGAGTGGAACGCATGCGACATCGATTACCCGGTAGGCCATCGTGTAAATGCCATTGGCGGCGTTCATGCCGTAGTGGCCGAGCATGACCTTATCAACGTTGTCGTAGATAGAGCCCGTGGAATAGGACAGAGCGAAAACGGAACCCTCTCCAGCCCGGCGGAATAGGAGATTGACAGAAAAGGCTGGCTTGCCAAAGAAGCGGGCAACCAGCACGAGACCCGTCACGGCCGCGACCGAAGAGATGAAAAGTGCAGCAACTACCCATTGCGTAGCCGAGGCGTGGTGCCAGTGCCACAGCATGAGTCCGGCCAGAAGCGCACGTAGCATGTTGACCAGCAAGTTCAACGCCGCGGTAACGCGCATTTTTTCGAATGCCTGAAAGACTCGCCCGGCGGAGAGCGTGAGCTGAGCTCCGATGCAGTCTCCGGTCGCAACACACAACAGCATTGTCCATGGGTAGGAATGTGCAATGTGGGGGCCTATCCACGTGAGAAGGCCGACGAGGACACTGCCAAGCGTAAAAGTCGTGACCAGAACGTTGCCCCAATAAAGTGCGAAGTTCCTAGGCTCGGGGCTCACGTGACGCAGGAAAACATAGTGCGATCCGAGTGGGCTGTATTGGCTCACGATCGTGACGAGGGCCACAGCGCCAACATAAATTCCGTATTCAGTGCTACCCAAGAGGCGCGCCAGAAGGATAAAGTAGGCTGCCTGGCAGAGCATCGAAAGGCCCTGTCCGATTAGCATCCAACTGGCATTGCGAACGAGTGAACTCGAACAAAGGCTCTTCCATTCTCGAACGAGCTTTTGCGATACCCAGCTCAAGACGCCCATGGAAGTCGCCCTTCGGACGGTCTCCCCCGGGTAAGGATTCAAAGCATCCAGAACAGGTCTTCCGGGCGACAATTCTAGGCACTCCCTACAAGCTTGTTCCGGGTCGCGACGACGGTGTCGAGCCGCATATAAGCTCTAAGCTTGTTTTGCAGGTTCTGCCACATTCGGGCTCAAGCTCCCTCGGCGTTTGCGAGCGATGACTAAGATTCCTGACGTCGTGAGCCAAGGGCTGAGACTGCGAAGCGTCTTGGAAACCAAGACCCCCACTCCGTTCAGTTCCCCGCTTTTCCCCGCACGCAGAAAGGGAAAATCCGTGTAAAGGCCAAGCGACATATTCGTAGGCTCGTAGTCATCCGTGGTACAGTGCAAAACTTCGAAGCCGGAAACACGACAAAAGTCGGCGATCTCTCGTTCACGGAAACGATACTCGCTGAACTGTCGCGGTATCCGCTTGGCCCAGATATATGCCGAGCGCATTGGATGTGCGGCGAGGCGGCGCACCCACGAATAGTAAGGCACCGTTAAGAACATATACCCGCCCGGCACAAGGATACGCTCCATCTCGCGAAGGCAGGCAGTTGGATTCTCAGGAAAGTGCTCGGCCACGCCGAAGGAAAGACAGACATCCACCGATTCGTCATCAAAAGGAAGATGCAGGACATCGCCTTCCTTTGCCTGTCCCCCCAATGCATCTAGCTTCTTTAAGGCAGGGACGTAGTTGTCAACGCCGATGACGTTCTCGAAGCCTAACCTTTGAAGGTAAAGAACCCAGGGACCCGCCCCACAGCCGCAGTCGACGATCAGCGGATGATCGAGGGTGCGCAGGATTGGCAAGATATGCGAGACGACCTGACGCTTGCCGCACAAAGCGACTTCTCGTTCAATATCGCAGTTTGCCCAATATCTGGCCCACACCTCTTCGGGCGGGTAAAGGTCGGGTGGGTAAACCTCATATATGGCTGAAGGCATCGGTTTCTCCTTAGACGGATCGTCCTATCTCGCGATCTCAACAAGAGGTCCGTGTTCTGCTCGTCGCCCGATCAGGCGTATGAATTGACGCGTGTCATTCCCGGTTTGATCGCCGCCATCCGCAGCACTCCGCAGAAGTTACGCGCCAGCTCTTCGCTGTACCAACTGATTTTTCATTTCGGGTGAACCGCCGAGCCAACATGTGTCTCACTAAATCGTCTGGAGTTGACACGAGGTGCTCTTTACCCTTGACTGGTCATAGAATGCCATTGTCTTGCTGGCCAGTGCCGCCCAGGAGTAATCCCTTCCCGCCCGGGAGGCCATTGTCCTGAGCCTGGTTTTCTCCTCGTCGGATAAAAGGATTTGCTTAAGACGCCCAGCCAACGAGGTTTCATCTCCGGCGGGAACAAGCGCAACGCCATACTCGTCCGCGAATCCTTCTGGAGTGTCGATGCCTTGCGTAGTGATCACAGGCAAGCCATGCGTCGCGGCGGCCAGGACACTGGTATTGTTGGACCGGGCGCCCCGCAGGAATGGAAAGACCGCTGCATCCGACGCGTGCAGGTACTCAGATACGGCAGCCGCAGGGCAGTGTTCAATCAACTTGATCCAACCGGTCGATAGGCCGTCGCTGAGAGCCTCCCGCGTTTCCTTCTCGAATTCCTGGCAACCGGAGTACCCGTAGGGGAAAAAACCAAGGAGCAGCAGGCACGCCGGGACGCCATCGCGCCGCACGTTTTTAATTGCTTCGAGGAGAACTGAAAGCCCTTTGGACGGGATGAAGCTGCCGAAGAAGGTCACAATGGGAGTTTCGCCTAGTATGCCCAGGCGCTGCCGCCATGCTCTCCTCAGGTCGCCAGTTACAGGCACAGGCACGATGTTCGAAACAACGGGAATGCATTCCATCGTCGGTCTGCGCAGCGTGGTCCATCGAAGCAGCGACCCCCGGTCGGGCGGATCGACGAAAACCAGCCCGTGGGCGGTCAGGATCATCGGTGCAGCCCAGGCGCGCCACAGGAATTTGCGCGTGCGGAATTCCTGGATGTTGACAATCACCCGGCAACTGGGCCGTAGAAGCCGCAGGAGGAGGGGAAGAAAATTAACCAGCGGCCGACGACGGGTTGTCCAGTCGCCGTACATCACACTCACAACTGCGCCCGGTCCAAGCTCATCGAGGACACGCAGAACCGCTCCGAGCTCAGACATGTGCCAGCGGGACATGAGGCGGCAGACGTCGACTCCCTCCTCAACCGAGCGAACCGGCTCGCCCGACACCTTGGTCGTGAGTACCGCGATCCGGACTCCGAGTTGCACAAATTCCTTGGCAAGCAACCCCGTCTGGTCGCTCATTCCACCCGGAACGGGAGGGTAGTCTCCCACGACTAACAAAACCTTCAAAGGACCGACTTCGCTGCTTTGCGCGTCGTTGCAGTGAACTTGTCTGCTCACTCCCGTTCCTCGCTGTCTGATTGGCATTTCATCCGCGTTCCTCGACATTCATTGTTACGCCGGTCAGAACGCCCCCGCCACGGCTCCAGTCAGGGCCACCGACGACACGACCTGCGCGGTGCTGATCAGGTTGCGCCAAAGCTGCGACCCTCCCATCACCTTCTCCGGTACCACGATGGAGTCGCCGGGGTTTAGACGGAGATCAAGGACGCTGCTGCCGAACAATACGCTGCCCTGATCCCCTACAACTGAACCATTGTCACGGACAATGAAGATGTTTCTTTTATCGCCGTCGCGCGTCACGCCGCCGGCCTGGCGCAAATACCATCTCGCGTCCTTGCCAGGTTTGTAGGTGATGCCCGTGGCGTTGTACACTTGGCCGCTGACGAGCACAAAGTCGGGGCGCTTGGGAATGCTCAGCCTGTCTCCGGCGCGCATCACTACATCTGCCGGAGTCTTTTCCCATTGGCTCAATTCCGGCGAGATTCTGATCACCATGCGGCCGGATGAAGCGTGACTGCGCAGGCTCGCCAGCACCTGCTGTTGCTGCTGCTGCATCGTCTGTAATAGGTTTTGCTGATCCTGCGGTGTCGAAAGTCCCGCCGACACCGTCGGCAAGGTACTTTCGATGCGGCGGATCATCTCCTGGCGGTTGTTCTCTTCCATTTGCCGCACCGCAACCCTATCCAGAACAGCGCCTGCGGGATACGCATCGTCTCGAAGCCCTCCGGCGCGCTCGAGTACCGAGCTTAGGCGCTCGCCCTCCTCGATTCCATACGTTCCGGGAAACCTCACTTCCCCATCGATCGTGACCGACGCTCCAATATCCTGCCATCCCGTCATCTGCCGAATGCCGACAACATCGCCGGGCTGAAGCACAACATCGGCGCTCTTATCGCCATTCAGCGCCTTGGCGATATCGACAACGCTATGCTTCACCAGCACCTTTTCGTTGTTCTCGATCACGTAGCTGCTCAGGTCGGCTTCCTTGCGATAGGCGCTTCGCCTGAAGCCGCCGGCCATGCGCACCAAACCGGAAACGGTCATCCCTTCCGACATCGGGTATTCTCCCGGTCGAAGCACTTCGCCATCGATCGATACTTTCGGCGGATCGATCTCGTACCGACCATACACGCGAACCACATCGAATGGCTGAAGCGTGATGCGATCGTTGCCAATCAACGCTTCAGGAAGATCGAAGCTGATGGTTTCCGGCCGGAGATCCGGTGGCTGCAGGCGAATCACCTCGGCGTAACTGGCCGGCTCAGGCATCACGTCCTTGTATGAGTGGAGCAGGTCATTCACCGTCATTCCCTCGTGCCAGGCGTATGGCCCGGGCTTGAAGATATGACCGTCGAGATACACCACCTCGTTGTTATAAGGAAGGATCGGGGCCACCGTAATCTTGTCTCCATCCTGCACCTGGAATGCGGACAGCTCGGCGACGCTTTCCTGCGCGCCGTCAGGAACGTGCACACTCAGCGTGGTGCGGCGATCATGCGCTTCAACCCGTTCCACGCGAATCTCTTCAAGACTCGCCGACACCAGAAGTCCGCCGGCAAGACTCAGAACTTGATTGAGATTCTGCTCCCCTTTCAACTCATAGATCGCCGGCCTGCGCACCATCCCCGCCACGGTAACCTGCGGCCCCACCGGCGGGACCAGAATCGTATCGCCCGGCAACAATCGTTCCAGATTCGCGTGAACACCGTGAAGCAGGAGATCGTACAAATCGATTTCGCTAATCAACTGCTGGCCGCGGTAATGCTTCAGGGTACGCAGAGAGCCGCGGCTCGTAGGGCCTCCAGCGGCGTAGAGCGCGTTCAGGGCCGTCGACAACGAGCTCACGTCGTAGGCCCCCGGTCGCTGCACGTCGCCCACGACGTAGACCCTCACCGTCCGCACCCGGCCCAGAGAGAGTTCCACATGCTCATTCTTAAATTGCGTTTCCAACGCCTGTTGCATTGCGCTTTGCGCCTGGCTCATCGTCAGCCCGTTCACGGTCACCGTGCCGGCCTCGGGCAGCGCAATTTCGCCCTGCCGATCAACGGTTCGCTCGAATCGGGTCGATTGCGTACCCCACATATTGATCACCAGGCTGTCCCCGGGACCAAGTACATAGTCCGGTCCGGCCGGCAGGTCCATCGGAAGCTGGTTCACGTTGCCGGTGCCGAACTGGAAAACTTCGCTTCCGAATCGCCGTAGCTTGCCGCTCGACGGCACAACCTGCGAATAGAGTTCGATTAGAGACGGCAGGTTTGGATAGGGTATCGGCTGCCGCTGAAGCACCTCGCTTGGCGGTTCCTCAGGTGCCTGCGCCGGGATTGCATTCCTCCCATTAGGCACAGGTTGCATGGTTCCGCGGTTTGAGGGCGACGTCCCCGCCGAGGGTGCGGTCTGACGTGTCCCGGTTTGCGGGTTCGTTACGTAACCCAGATCCTTAAGCTCCGCGGTCACTTCGCCGCGAAAGTTCGCGTCCTGCCGGATGCAGTTGTAGGCTCCATCGTCGGAGATCGTTGAAGGATCGACCCCAAATCCCTGCGCCAGGACCGTCTTAACACCGGTCAGAAGATCGGGAGACTGTTGCAAAATGGCAATGATCTCGTCGGCGGACATCGCAGCTTGAGGTTGATCGGAGGATTGTCCAATCGCCGCTTGATCAGCCGGGTATGCGTTCGTTTGCTGTGCATCCTCGTCGTCCGTCGCTTGCATCTGCGACAGTGCCGATTGCGGCAAGGCCATTCCCGCTCCATTGATCGCCGATCCAGGCACGGTCCCTGACCCGCCAAGGTAGCAAGCCTGGGATACGCCTGATGTGCCCGCCGATCCATTCTGTTGATCGGGAGGTTGCGCGCCGGCTTGCGCGATCGCGCATCTCCCGGCGAGCGCGCACACGATCGCGCTTGCGAAAATGCACCGGAGAATTCCGCATCTAAATTGGGTATGAAGCCCTGGGAAGTGATTCTGCATTCTCTCTTTTCCAATCTTCATCTGGTCTTGCGCTTGCTGCTCGGCGATCGGCCGAAATATTGCCTGGAGTGCGCATCACTCCTGGAGATCAATTGTCACTCTCGATTTCGTGAGGTATCTCCTGGCCACCTTTGCTCAGGCTGATCGCGCTGGATCGCCTTCCGGCTTTCAATAATTCGATCTCCGTCGTCAGCAGTTCAATCTTTCCTTCCAGGCCTTTCACCAGCGCCGAGTGTTCGTGCACGGTAACAATCAGCGAATTCTCTTCATTGGCGTGACTCAGTAGGGCGCAGATTGCGCTGCGTGCCAGGTCCGAAATGCTCCGCGCTCCGCTGGAAACACAGTATCGTTCCAAAGCAGAGAACTCCTCATGGGAGAGCCTGACACTAATCGAACGTGCTCGAGGGATCAAGACTGCCATAGGTGGTTGGAATGAAGGGTGATATATCTCTAATGTCCATTACAGACCGGAAACTATTGGGGCTACACCCTGGAGCGCTTTGGGCAGGCTCCGCCCCTCTTACTCCCGGATACTATTCAGAGTCTAGGGAAATCAAGTACCCTGCTTGATTCGCCACGGTGCTTTGCCGCGGCGTCACTGCTCTTCGCGATCAAGCACTCAGACCTATCGTCTGGGCGTAAACTTCGCTCTGCTTGACCTCAAAAGCTCTAGGGCTATCACCGGCAATATACCATCCGGCGTCTATCGAAACAAGGAAGATTGTGTGACAAATATGGTACATTTGTGATTTTCTCTCTATATTCAACATAAATAAGAGCAAATCGCATCACGTACTGCTCATCCTCATATGATTTAGGTCACATTCCTGCATCTTCCAACGCCACTTAGGGTTCGTCCAAATGCGCTGTCCGGAAACCTCTGCGCCTTGCAACTAGTGAACAGTAAGCGTTCGATTCTCTCCACTGGTATAGAAGCGGGTTGAGGTTCGACGCTGTGTCCATGGGCTGCACGCGGGCGCGTTGGGCGGTGGAGGAGAAGCGGCGGATCGTAGAGCTGACGCTGGAGGCTGGAGCAAGCGTGGCCCGAGTGGCGCAGGCTGAAGGAAGTTCTGAAGCGGTTCCACGTTCGATGCGCCGCGATCGGCACGCTCATTAATTTCAGTTGGGAGCAAATGTTGACTCAGGTTCGGATGAACTATACAGTTAGATCAATCGAAATGGAGAGTTTATGCCGCCTACAACAACCAGCATGAACGGCGCGATCATAGTCTCGGCATTGAGTCTGCGCACCAACCTTGGCAAGATCCTCCGCCGAATGGACATCGAAGGGCGCTCACTTGTCATCGAGAAGCGCGGCACTCCTACCGCCGTTCTTCTGAATATCCGCGAATATGTCAAACTTGCTGCGCCAGAGCCCGAGATACTCAAAGTCATCGGCGATGAGGCCAAGCGCAATAAAACCAACGGCCTCGCTGCGCGCCAGATCGATCAGGTCATCAAGGCAGCAAGATCGGAAACGAAGAGACGCTAATGCTCGCGTTGCGCCTTGTCATCGATACGAGCGTGTTGATTTCCGCAGCACTTAAACCCGACAGCCTTCAGCGAACTTCATTCCTTCTGGCAATCACAAAGCCGGGCCGTTTATACGTGTCGGCCCCGATTCTTGAAGAATACGCGGATGTGCTGTCCCGTCCTGAATTGTCCATTCGGAGAGGGTTGCGGTTGCAACTACTTCAGCTCGTCAAGAACCGCGGCCATCTGGTCGTTCCTTCGCGCCAGATCGAGGTGACGAGCGACCCGGATGACAACATCTTTATCGAGTGTGCCGATGCGGCTCGCGCCGACTTTCTGATCACCGGTAATCGTAAGCACTTTCCGGCCTTCTGGAAGAATACGAAGATCGTCACGCCCCGTGAATTTGTCAGCCTGGTTGCGCCGCATCTCATTCACTAATCCAGTTCCCTGCACACGGCTCACGCTGTAACGGCTGATCGAATACAGGCTCGGCGTCCGGGGGAATCCGGAGCCCGGGCCCTGGCAGACGGTTGAACCCTTTGCCATCGTGTGAACCAGACAAGCCTGCGAAACCTGCGGCAGCCGGTCGAGATCCTCAAATCTCAGCACGAACACTCGCTTCAAAAGAGCCACTTCATGACCTTTTCATGCTCGCTCCAAGGTATTTTTAGTCCTTTTTACAGTTCGATTCCATGAGATCAAAGGCAGTTTTCTTGGTTTAGACCAGCGCGCCGTCATGAGGAGCACCGATCCGTGAAGTATCTGGCTCGTAATTCGTTGATTTTAGGTTCGGCGAAAATGCGGTTTCAAAATCGGCATTAATACTGAGTTTTTGGGAAAACTCGAAATTCGCAGGAAAGATTATTTAAGTAGCAAGCTTTTTGTTTTCAATAGGTTGTGGTTGATTCTGATTCGTGCCGGTGCTAGATTGGGCTTGTACCACGCGAGGGATCCCCTAGATGCCAAAACGGAAAAATGATAGTGCCCGCCGCAACGTACGGGGTGGAGGATACGCCGGAGGAGACCGATAACCTCCTTTGCCCGCAAACTACAGAAAATAAGCAAATCGAGGAGGTTATGGAGGTTATGGAGGTTTTTTGAGCGCACGCTCTGCGCGGCCGGTGGAAGTCGATATTGCCAATTTAGAACGACCGGCTTCATCTTTATGCGGTCTCAACTTTCAGCCTTTGGGGTTCAACTTTCACCGTGTGCGTTAACCCACATTCCGCCATGCGGTCCGAACGGCTTCTTACTCACGGCCATCCATTATTCTTGATTGCCTTGCTGCCCTGGGGCGCTATACTCTTGCTGTTCTCGCAGGCGAGAGCGCCAGCAAATTGAGTTTGATTAGATTCGCCGCCCCCCGGTATTGACAGATTTGAAACCCTCGCGCCTCGAAAACCGTCGATAAAGCGAACGGGCAGTACAGGCCTCGGCACAGACCTTTTTCAAGCAACGCTGGTTGGCTTCCAGTAATTGGCTGTTTTTCATCCAGCGTGCAGGTCCGCGATTCGTCAGGCCGCGTGGTCCATTCTGATGAGCAGGCCGCGCGGGGTTTGAAGTCTGCGGCCCGACGTCCGCGAATTGACCCGCGGCATTTTGGGGGGAACGCCCTCGCTCGCACTTTGCAACGGGAGCGCTTATGAAAGCGAATATCGCCGCATTTTCCGCCTTGGCCTGCATTTTCGCGGGGACCATGGCAGCTGCTCAAACCGAGCGGGCCCTGTTGATCGGGATCAATACCTATCAACCAGCGGGAACTACGCCGGATCATCCTGCCGGCTGCATCTACGGTCGCTGCGAGCTGGGCACCTTCGAAAATCTCGACGGCTCTGTGAACGACGCGCAGGCGATGGCCGATTTGCTCACGAGTCCCAAGTTCGGCTTCCCGACCGCCGACGTTGTCTTGCTTACCAACCCGGCGCCGTCTCATCCCAGCCCGGGAATCGTTCTTCTTCCCGCCGACCAGACAACGCACGACGGCATTCTCGCCGCCATGCAGAAATATCTTGTGGACCTTCCGCAAAAGGGCGACACGGTGGTCTTTTACGACGCCAGCCATGGATCGCTGCGCGTGAACAGCAAAGGCAACAAGCTCACCGTGCTTGTCGGCAATCAATATGTCCATGCTGACAGCACGCTGGTTCCTTCTGATGCCTACAAAGGCGGCTACGACGTGCGCGACCGCGAAATGACGCGCATCTTCAACGCCGCTCTCGACAAGGGCGTTCACCTTACTGTTATTTTGGACAGCTGCCACTCTGGCGGCATCAGCCGCGGCATCGGTCCGGTCTATCGCGAGCGCGCCCTGGCGTTTGATCCCCGCGACATCAGCGAAGCTCCAGACAACTTGCCGAACGGACAGCCGCGCCCCGGTCCAACCCAGCGCACCGACAATCCCGCGTTGGTCTTTTCGGCCGCGCAACAGGATCAGACAGCCAAGGAAATGCCCGCCAGCACCGAGCCGCACGGCGCTTTCACTGCCGCGCTGCTTCAGGCTCTGCAGGCTATGCCCGCCGACACGCCCTCCTCCATCGTTTACGAGCGCGTAAAGGCCGTCCTCGAGGGCAGCAATGTCCCCGACCAGGAACCCGAGCTCGACGCCATGGCGGATCGGCGCAATCAACCCCTCTTCGGTGGTGCTGCGGCCAAGTCTGACAAAGTGCGCGCTGCGGCGCTCGCCACCAACGACGACGGATCTGTCTCGCTCGATATCGGCCGCGCCTCCGGCCTCGGTGTCGGCAGCGAGTTCACCGCGACCACGCCCAACAGTGCGGGACAAACAGTCCAGCTTCGCATCACCAGCCTGGACGGCCTGGCCCGCTCGTCGGCCGAGATCGTCAGCCCGCAGGGCGCCAAGGTATCCCCTGGCGATCTGTTCGAACTGAGCAAATGGATTCCTGCTGATAATCCTCCGCTGCTCGTCTGGCTTTGGCCCTCCAATCTCTCCGAGGATCAGATCGACGCCGCGGCTGCTCAAGCGCAGGCTTCCGGAGCAGCTCTAGTCTCGGATCCCGCCGAACAACAATGGACCCACGTCCTCAGTTGGGACGGCACGAATTGGACCTTGCAGCAAGCCGGTTCGGCCGCCCCGGTCACTCTCGGCGCGTCGCTCACCGCGGACGCCATCAAGAAGAACCTTCCTGCCGGCGCGAAGCTCTGGGTCAATCTTCCGCCTTCACAGGAACTGGCCGCCAAGCTCAAGTCGGCTGGCAGCGACAGCGCCGTACAGCTTGCAAGCAATATGTCGCTCGCACACTATGCGCTCACCGGCGTCCTCACTGCCGATGGGCCGGCCTACGCCTGGTATCACAAGAGCGAGTTGGCCGCCGGACCGCCCTCGCCCAATGCGCCACCGCACAGCCCCGGATGCTCAGCCACATCGCAATATCCCGTGCGCACGGATTGGGTACCCGTCGGCAGTGCCTCCGCTATCGATGCAGCAGGCACCAAGCTTAACCACTACTCGTCGCTCCTCGCCAAGGTACATGGCTGGCTTGAGCTGGCCAACAGCCCCGCCGACGCGTCCACCGACGAGTTTTATACGCTCGCCCTCTTGCCTTCTAACGCTACTTCGCCGCTTCCGGCCAATCAGACGACGCACCAGGGCGATCAGCTCGTGATGGCTCTGCATTCCGATGACCGCATCGTCGATCATCGCTGGGTGTATGTGCTCGACATCGATTGCCATGGCCAGGGCACTGTACTGTACCCGCGCGACAACTCCGAGAACCAGTTTCCCAACGACGCCGACAATGGCCGCCAATTCGTTCTGCCGGGCGCGCCCGTTCTGCACATCTCTCCTCCTTTTGGAGTGGACACGCTCATTATGCTCAGCACCGAGCAGCCACTGGCCGACCCATACGTGCTGAATTTTGAAGGCGTGGCCACGCGTGGTTCGCGCGGAGTTTCGTCGCCCCTGGAGAAACTCCTCAATCAAACCAGTGGAGGAACCCGCGGATTCTCAGGCGAGGTTCCCACAAATTGGGGCATTGGACTGATGACCGTTCACAGTGCTCCTCAAAGTGCAACCAAATAGGCCTCATGCATCGGGCTTCGAATTTGTGAAACGAGTTGATCGGCACGTTCCGCACGAAGAACTAACGGCGCAAAGAAGTGGGCTGACGGCACCCCTCGTCTGCGGGTATGCTGATTGTGCAATGCGCCGCGGGCTCGGGGCCGGTGGCGCAGTAAAACGGTAAATCGACGGGGGTCAAGATGAGCCGTTCGGCAAAATTCGCTCTATTACTCACATTCAGCATCGGGCTGCTTGCAACGGCTCCCACCGGCGCGCAAGGGTTTGGCGCCAGCAAGGAGAAGGTCACTCTCCACCGCAAATTGCCGGCTGTCGTGCATATGCCGGGGGACACCATCAAAGTCATCGTCAACTCCGCCGACACCGAAGAAGATGGCTCGCTTCCTTACGATTTCCAGGCTCTTCTCGAAACCGAGTTACTCAAAGACGATCCCAACCTCCGCGAAGACGACAATCCCTCCACGGAAATCATCTGCCAGATCACCGAATACTCGCATCCTGATCCCGAATACACCAATAAGCTGGCGCCGGCCGCGGCTCTGGGCGGGTCCCAGATCGCTTCGATCGCCAAAGTAGGCGCCGTTGAACGCATTACTGCGAAACTCAATGTTTCCTTTCAGGCCAAGGATGCGAACGGCCACGGGATTATCTCTGACAACATTGAATCCACTTACGACCAGGAGTTCGACGCCGCGGGGAATTCAACCGCGCACGGTGTGTTAGGGCAGGTTACGGGCAGCCTTTCCCATGCCAAGGGCGGGCAGAAGAGCGTGGATGGCCCACCCACGCCCGCTGAGTTGAGGTCGCGCTTGATTATCGACGCCGTGCAGCAGATCGCCGAGCATCTGGTCAACTCCGATGAATCCATCGATGTCCTCCTGGCGCGCAAAGACGGTCCGCTTGAGGAAGGCGACAAGGACGCCGAGACGGGTCTCTGGGAACGCGCCCTGGAAACCTTCGAAACCGCACCGGCCTTTCCCAAACCTGACGAAGATGCTTACCGGCTTTACAACATCGGCGTGGCCTACGAGGCACTCGCTTATGAAGCCGACGATGAGAAGGCGGCCATGAAATACCTCGACCAGGCTGCCATCAACTACGGCAAAGCGATCGATGCCAAACCCACCGAGAAGTATTTTGTTGAGCCGCAGAAGCGCATCGAGACCGCGATCGCGCACTACAAAGAACTTGACCTGGAAAAACAACGTGACGCGGAGAGAACTAAGTCTGCGGCTGTCGATGCCGAAAATTCCAAGGCTCAGGGCTTGACCAACGATCAGGTAATCGCCATGGTCAAGTCCGGCATGGACGATGCCACTGTCATTCAGGCCATTCGCGGCGCCAGTGCGGTTAGTTTCGATCTCACGCCAGCCGGTCAGAAAGCCCTTGCCGCGGGTGGCGTCAGCGTACACCTCCTCGCCGAGATGAAGGCGCAGGCCGCGAAGAAGCCGCCCACAGTTGTGCACAAGGGGCTGAACAACACGCAGATCATGACCATGGTCAAATCCGGCATGGATGAGCAAACCATCATCCAGGCCATCAGCGGAGCCAATGCCATCGATTTCGACCTCAGCCCCGGGGGCCAGCAAACTCTCACCAGCGGCGGTGTCAGCGCCCGCGTTCTCGATGCCATGAAAGCCCGAGCCGCGAAGAAGCCGGCGGGAACTACCAAACACGTAGCCGAAAAATGATCTTGCCCAGCCGATTCAAACTTGCCATCTTGCCGTTGCTTGCCGCAGCGCTGATTGCATGTCCCTCTGCTCGCGCCCAGGGAGCTCGCTGCGGCGCCGGCCAGGACCTCATCGTCCAGGCGCTCGAACGCATTACGCCGCAAAGCGGCAACGATGCCTTTGAAGACGCTCTTCAGTTGCTCAAGTCTGCCGTCGCAGAATGTCCAGAGCTGGGAGATGCGTGGTACTACCGCAGTCTCGTCGAGAAGCATCTTGGCCACGACTCTCTCGCCAACTACGCGATGGACAAGGCACGCTTCAACAGCTCAGAGGCGCTCGATCAGGGCCTGAATCCGCTCGTCCTGTCCACGCCCGCCTCGCGCGGCTTCGAGGCTGAGAGCACGGAAACTCCGGTGCCGGCAGCTCCGCCCGTGAAGCCCGGCCCGGTGCAGCAGAAGTGGGCGCTCGTTGTCGGCATCGGCCACTTTACCGACAAGCAGATTCCCCAGCTCAATTACACCGGCGCTGACGCTAAAGCCTTCGCTACCGAGCTGAAAGATCCCTCCATCGGCGGCTTTCCCGCGGACAACGTTCATGTCCTCACCGACGATCAGGCCACCACCAAGAACATCAAGGAAGAGCTCAACTGGATTGCGCGCCATGCGCAGGTCAACGATCTGGTCGTGATTTACGTGGCCACGCATGGAACCCCGCGCACCACTGACACTGCGGGCGGCGCCAACTACCTCATCACCTACGACACCGAAGCTTACTCCGGCGGCAGCCTCGATGAGGACGCGCTCTACGCCACCGCGTATCCGATGGTTGAGCTGGCCGATGCTGTCTCCACCCGCATGAAGGCCCTCCGAACCGCCGTCTTCCTCGACACGTGCTACAGCGGTGGCGCAGCCGGCGCCAACGGATCGCAACCCGCCGCGCCCCTCACCAACACAGCACCGTCAGGAAGCATGCTCACGCACATGACCGACGGAACCGGCCGCATCGTCATCGCCGCCAGCGAGGTCAACGAAGAGTCGCTCGAAAGCAGCCAGCTTCATCACGGATACTTCACGTATTTCCTGCTTCAGGCCCTCAAGAGCGGCAAAGGCCAAACGCCCTTAAGCCAGGTCTATGCATCGGTCGCGCAGCAGGTTTCGACGAGCGTTTCCTCGCAAGGCATGCATCAGCATCCAGTGATGAATCGCAGCTCCGCCGACGCGGACTTCGCCCTCCGCACTCCGCCCGCCGCAACGGCGAGCGCTCACCCTTAAACAAAATGCAGTCCATGAAACCAACCGGCCTCAATCCGATTCGCACCGGCGCATTTTGTCTTGCTGCGATCTTCGCGGTTGCATCGGCGACTGCGCAGCCCGGCGCATTGGCCAACCAGATTGCGCAACATGAGCAGAGCTTGGCGCAGGCGCGCTCCAGCAAAAACATCCGCCAGCAGGTTTCGGAGTCCAATATCCTCGGGGCCCTCTACTACAGCTCAGGCCAGTTGCAAAAAGCCCTCGATTACCTTAATCAGGCGCTGCCTATCGAGCAAAAGTATTCGAGCCTGCTCGGCCAGGCCACGACCCTGAACACCATGGGCCGCGTCTACACCGATCTTGGCCAGGAAGACAAGGCTCTCGACTTGCTCAACCAGGCGCTGACGTTCTGGCGCGCGCTTCCATCGCGCGCAGGGGAGGCCGAGACCCTCAACAACATCGGCAAAGTCTATAACAATCTTGGACAACACGACGCCGCGCTGAAATCCCTGAACCAGTCCATGGCCATTTGGCACGAAGTCAATGCATCGACTGCCGCGTCATCCGCACAGAGCACTCCAACCGGCGCTGCCCCGGCAACAACTGCATCCACCTCGAGCTTCCTCGCGACTGCCAGCATCAATGGTGAGGCCAGCACGCTCGACAACCTGGGCCGAGCCTGGTCCGACATGGGCGACGGGAAGCAGGCCCTCGACAACTTCAATCAATCCCTTGTAACCTTCCGCAACCTGGGCGAACGCAACGGCGAAGCTCTGGTGCTTAACGACACGGGCCCTGCGTATGCCGCCCTTGGTCAGAAACAAAAAGCTCTCGAAGCTTACAAGCAGGCGATTGCGCTTTGGCGCGAACTGGGCAACCGCCAGGGCGAAGCGCTCACGCTGAACAACATCGGCCGCTTGTATAACGACCTTGGCGAGCATCAGACCGCACTCGATTACTACAATCAGGCTTTGCCCATCTGGCGCGAGGTGGGAAATCGCAGCGGCGAGGCGCTCGCCCTCAGCGATATTGGCCGCGCCTATGCCGATCTCGGCCAGCCCGCAAAAGCGCTCGACTTCCAAACCCAGGCCCTGCCCGTCTTTCGCGAGGTCGGAAGCCGTCGCGGCGAGGCCATGACCCTCAACAACCTGGGCCGCGATCACTCCGACATGAACGAAGCCCAGCAGGCATACGACCTCGACCTCCAGGCGCTTTCCATCTGGCGCGAGGTCAAAGATCAGCGCGACGAAGCGCAGGACCTGATGACCATCGCGTGGGCCTACTCTGAGCTGAAGCAACCGGAACTGTCTTTTACGAGTGCCATCGCCGCGCTCGGCCTGGCCAAAACGACTGCCGATCCGCAAATCGAGGGCAACATCGAGAATTCCGTCATGATCGGATTCCGCAAGCAGAATCGGCCAGAGGAAGCCATCTTTTTCGGTCTGCTCGCGGTCAACGATTACGAGCAAATCCGCAAAAATATTCTGGGCATGGACAAGGAAATTCAGGCCGGCTTTGCGCAGTCGCGTTCCGGCGCTTATCGCATGCTTGCCGAACTGCTCGTCGAAGCTGGTCGCGCCGGCCAGGCCGAGCAGATTCTAGATCTCCTCAAGGAGCAGGAACTCCAGGACGTCGTTGCCACCGCCGCGCCTGGTCCCTCGGCAGCCATTGAACCCCTGAAGCTCTCTCCTGCGCAGCAGGATGCTGAAGACGCGCTACCCGATCTTGAAAAAAAGGCGCGCGTGATCGAGGAAGCAAGTCTCTCCTATGCACAACTTCAGGCCAAGCCGTCGCGTACGCCGGACGACGAAGCGCAGCTCAAGACGCTCAGTGCGACCATGCAGCAGCAAGGAAGCGACATTCAATCTGTTCTGAACAACAAGATTTTTCCTGAGCTCGACGCGCAATCGGCGCCCGGCCAGGCTTCCGCTGACACCACCAAGAGCCTCCTTCAGGACTCGCTCTCCAAACTCGGTCCGCGCGTGATGGGCATTCGCCTGTTGCTTGGCGAAGATCACGCCTACGCCATCGTAGTCACCGCCAATGCGCGCAAAGTGATCGTGCTGACCGCTTCTTCGGCCGATATCCGCGCCAAGGCCTTTGAAGCGCTTAAAGCGGTGGGCTCGCCATCGTCCGATCCACGTCCGCAGCTGAATCAGCTTTACTCCATGGTCGTCGCGCCCATCGAAGGCCAGCTCAAGCCGCTCCAATCCGCGCCGGGACCCAAAGGCAGCGTCCCCACTCTCCTCTGGTCGCTCGACGACGCGCTACGCTATGTCCCCATGGGCGCGCTTTATGACGGCAAACAGTATTTGGTCGAGCGCTTTCACAATATGCTCTTCACTCCTGAAAGCTACGGCCACATGACCGATTCCCCGCTTCAGGCCGCGACGCCGCCAAGCGCGCTCGCCATGGGCCTGTCGAAGAGCTATAACGGCCTCCCTGCCCTTCCCGGCGTGATTCCAGAGCTCGACTCCATCGTCCACGATCCCTCCGATCCCGCGTCGCATGGCCCCATGCAAGGCAAGCTGTTGCCCGACGAGCAGTTCACCCTTGCAAATCTCAAATCGGATCTCGGCGCCGGCAACAACTTTTCCGTAGTTCACATCGCAAGCCACTTTGTTCTCATCGCCGGCAGTGGCGACGAGCCGTTCCTCATGATGGGTGGCGACAACACCGGCGACCCAAGCGGATTCGAATGGAACCTCTCCGCGATGGAGAACTCCGCCGTCGCCTTTCACGGCACGCGCCTGCTCACACTCTCGGCCTGCAGCACCGCCAAGGATTACAAATCGCGGAACGGACTCGAGATGGATTCGCTCGGAATGATCGCCCAGCAGAAAGACGCCGAAGCTGTTCTGGCCACGCTGTGGGACGTGAATGACCTCAGCACCAGCCACATCATGAGCGATTTCTACGCTCGTTGGGTCAGGAATCCAGCCGATGGGAAAGCTGAGGCGCTTCGCCAGGCTCAACTCGCCTTTATCCAGGGCGGCGGTGCCGTGCCCGGCGGCGGCACAGGCCGAGGCTTCGAAACCGAAGACCACTCATCCGCACCAAGCAGCCTCGGCTACACCCATCCATATTACTGGGCACCTTTCGTCCTCATCGGCAATTATCAGTAGCGGTTCGCAGTTCGCTTGTCACCGACGTCCCTCCGCTGCGAGTGCTAGACTTTCCAGCCGTAGGAGGGGAAGCTCATGCGCACGATTCGGCTCCTCGCAGTAATTGCACTTATCTTCTTACCGGCGGCTTCATTTGGCAGCGAGCGCTTCGACGGCAACTGGCTCACCAAGCTCACTTGCCCGCCCAAAGGAAACACGGAAGGTTACACCTGGCAGTTTCCCAGCATCATCCAGAACAACATCTTTCACGGGGAGCGCGGCACAGCGGGCCAACCCGGTTACCTGTCCATCGATGGCCCTATCGCCGGCGACGGCAGCGCCAAGCTAACCGCCAACGGCATCGTCGCCTCGCGGGAATATGCTCGTGGCGTCTTTGCCCACCAGGGCGAGAGTTACAGCTACGACATCAAAGCTCAATTTCAGGAAACGACGGGGACGGGAACCAAGGGCCAGGGTCTAGGCATTGTCGGCCGCACCTGCACGTTCGAGTTCACAAAGCAATCGCCAGCCAACCCGCCGACCGCAAAATAATCGCACCCGGAAATCGGCGCAGCCCTGCTACGCGAGCATTCGCTTCGCCACCTTCACGTACAGTTCCACCGCCTCCAGCAATTCCTTCTTCGCCAGTTTCTCGAAGGGCGTGTGCGCCACGTGAATGCTGCCGGGCCCCAGCAGCAGCGGCTCGCCCCAGTTGCTCAGTTGCGGAATGTCGGTCGTAAACTTCGCCACCATGGTCGGCAAACCCTCCGGCGCGCGCAGGCGCACAAACGGGATCTCCAGCGTGAAGTCCACTTCCGCCAGTCCCTTCGCCGCTTCAAGCAGAGCAGCCTTCACCGGCGCCGAATCGCCTACCAGCCGCACCAGCACCTGCGCTTCCGCCTTGTCCGCGATCACGTTTGGAGCGTGCCCGCCGTGAATCTGTCCGATGTTCAGCGTGCTCGGCCCCACGTCCTCCGTTGCCGGCAGCTCCAGCTTGAGCAGCTTCGCCATCACCTGCACAAGCTTGTGCACCGCGCTCTCACCCAGCTCCGGATACGCCGAGTGCGCCATCTTGCCCGTTGCGCGAAACACCACGCGCAGCGCTCCTTTTGATGCCAGCGCCACGCGATTATCGGTCGGCTCGCCGTTGATCAAATAACGGCTTCCCTTCGGCTCCAGATTCGCGGCCTTGGCCCCCGCCGAGTCGCGCTCTTCGCCGGACATAAATAACAATCCAATCCGAAAGCCCTCCGCGCGCAGCGTTTCCGCCGCCGCCACCTGCGCGGCAATGATTCCTTTCGCGTCCGAAACGCCGCGACCGTGCATAAATTCGGCGTCTTCGCTGTACGGAATGTACGGCGGCACGGTGTCCATGTGCGTCGAAAAAACCAGATCCGGCGTCTCGCCTGCTCGGCCTCCATACACGTTCCAGCGCGGTCCCGCACTCATGCTGTCCGCCGGCTGCGCCACTGGAGTCTTCTCCACTTCCCATCCGCGCCCGGTAAGAAAATCCGCAAGAAAATCGCCGACTGCTCCCTCGTGGTACGTTGTCGATTCGATCTCGCATAACTGGCGCGTCAGCCCAATCGGGTCAAAAGTAAGCAATTTCGACGGATCGTTCATATTGTTGCCAGAATACCGTAGAGGGCACGTTGGGCCTTCGCCCGTTTCAGCGTAAAATCAGTATTGAAATGATTTCTGCCTTGTTATTTAAATGTTTTAGAACATATCTCGCCTGCGCGGCGCTTGGGCACAAGGAGCTGTTGCCATGACCCTGGTCAGCGATGCTGCCCTCGAGGGTATGCACGCCACAGCCACTGGCATTTTCACCGGTGCCCTGAAGGCGAGCGACATCGCTTCCGCCTTTGATCGCCGCCTGCGCTTCGAGGGACACAGGCTTAATCGCCTCATGCCTGACGGCAGCGGCCCCGCTTCCATTGATCTCTCCGCGTACAAGCGCATCTTTGTCATCGCCATCGGCAAGGCTGCCGGACCTATGCTCCAAATCCTGCTCGAGCGCATGAAGCGCCGCAAAGGCCTGCGTGGCATCTGTTGTACCAACCAGCCGCCCAGTGCCCGCAATTGGCGATTCCGCTATTTTGAAGGCGGCCATCCCATCCCCAACGAGGACTCCTTCGCCGCCGCCCGCGCCGCACTCACCCTTCTTCGCAAAGCCCGCAAAGATACACTCGTCTTCTTCCTCATCTCCGGCGGCGGCTCGGCCATCTTCGATCTCCCTCTTGACCCGCACATCACCCTCGAAGAAACCGCCGCTTTCCACCGGTTACTTCTTGCATCGGGTGCGCCCATCAACGAAGTCAATACCCTTCGCAAGCACTTTTCAGCCGTCAAGGGTGGTCGCCTCGCCGTGGCCGCGCCGGATGCGCTCAAGGTCAGCCTGCTCCTTCCCGATGTCCCGCTGCGCTCGCTCGATGCGCTCTCTTCGGGCCCCAGTACACCAGACCACTCGACCGTTGCCGATGTGCGTGAGCTCCTTGCCAAATACGAACTCGCGCCCAAACTACCCGCCTCCATTCGCACTTTCTTTGAGCGCGAAGACCTGCCCGAATCGCCCGGCAACAAGGGCTGGCGCCAGTCGTTGCTGCCAAAGCTCCCCTGGACGGATGCCACGCGGCCCCGCCGCATTACATCGGCAGCCAGCATGAGCGGCGAAGATCCAGCCTTCCGCGATTCGGTCTTCGAGATCCTCCTCTCAAGCCACGACCTGGTTGAGAGCGCGCGCGCGCTTGCGCGGGAAGCCGGCTATCATGTCGTGGTCGACAATAGTTGCGACGACTGGGACTACGCCGAAGCCGCCCGCTATCTGCTTGAACGCTTTCACACATTCCGCGCCCAGCACAGCCGTTTCTGCCTCATCTCCGTGGGCGAAGTCACTGTCCACCTCACGCGCACGCCGGGCGCGGGCGGCCGCAATCAGCAGTTTGCTCTAACCTGCGCTCTCGAGCTTGCAAACCATCCCGGCGAACGCCTCACCGTCTTCAGCGCCGGCTCTGACGGCATCGACGGCAATACCAAATCTGCCGGCGCCATCGCCGATCCCACCACCGTAGCTCGGGCCCGCGCTTTCGGCTTCGACCCCGAGCAGTCTCTTGCGGAATTCAATGCCTGTCCGCTTTTCACCGCAATCGGCGACACCGTCTTCACCGGGCCCACCGGCCACAACTTGCGTGACCTCCGCCTCCTCATCTCCGAAACCGCCTGACGCCGGCCCCAGTCCCGCGCGAAATTCCCGGTGGAAAATCGAATTATTTTCCCCTTTGCACCCTGCCTTGCTGCATTAGCATTGGTGGGTGCCTCGCAAACCAAAGCGGAAGACCGCCGGCAAACTCCCCGACATTCGTGCTGTCGCAGCCGTAGCCAAGGTCTCCATCGCCACGGTCTCCAGAACCATGAACGGCTCTCCGCTGGTCAGCGAACGTCTCAGCAAGCGTGTCTGGCAGGCAATCAAGCAACTCAACTATCTTCCCAACACCCATGCTCGGACGCTCGTCTCGGGCCGCAGCCGCATTCTCGGCATCATCGTCGAGAACATTTCCAATCCATTCTTCCCCGAATTGATCCAGAGCTTCGAAGAGATCGCCGTCTCTCACGGCTATGAGATTCTCGTTAGCTCCACCGACAGCGATCCCGCCGTACTGGCCGCATGCGCTCGCCGCATGCTCGAGCGCAAAGTCGATGGCGTTGCCGTCATGACCTTCGGCGAGGAAGAGCCAGTGCTCGATCAGCTCACGCACCGGGGCGTGCCCATCGTGCTCGCAGAGTTTAAAGTCGACGATCCCAAAGCCAGCACGATTCTCCTCGATTACTCCACCGGCATTCATCAGGCCATTCGTCATCTCGTCGATCTTGGTCACAAGGCCATCGGATTCCTGGCCGGCCCGTATAGCCTTCATTCCGCCATTACGCGCGAGAGCGACTTCCGAGCCGCCGTGCAATCTTTCGGTTTGCCGCTTCAAAAGAAGTGGGTCATCGAATGTGACCACACTCTCAAGGGCGGAGTCACGGGCTTCGAGCAGTTGAGCAAGCTCGCCGCGCGCCCCACCGCTGTGGTCTGCTCCAATGACATGACCGCCATCGGCGTTCTGCGCGCGGCCTACATGCAAGGTCTCCGCGTGCCCCTCGATCTGTCTGTCGTCGGCCTCGACGATATCGCTTTCGCCGAGTACACGCTGCCGCCCCTCACCACCATCCGCCTCTCGCGCACCGATCTCGCTCGTGCCGCCTTCAACGCTCTCTGCGCGCAGCTTGAGGACGCAGGCAGTCCCAAACTCCAGCGTGAGTTCCTGGTTTCCACCAGCCTCGTCGTCCGCGGCTCGACCGCTCCGCCCCCGGCCGCGCATCCCGCCTGATCGGCACGCATCCAGCACCGAATCGATGCTCCCGTGCCCCATCCTTTTCCGCGCATTTTGCGGAAAAGGATAGGTGCGATCGTCACTGTTTTGTGGGTTCGGTCAACGAAAATCGGCCACGCGGAATTCCTGCGACCCTCATCTCACATCCTTGTGTGCCGAACCGCACAAAGGGCCGCCACGAACGACGGTAACCTTTCCTGTATGGAAGAACCGCCTCGCGCGCCTGGTTTGAAAAGCCAGCGATGGCATCGATCATGCGACGAATCCACGAAGCCTTCAATTGGTCTCGTCAATCGCTCGAAGTCATCCCGCTTGTGAAGGAACTGCGGCAGGATAGATCGCGTACTCGAATCCTATGAAGACCTGGATGAGCGGAATCTTGCTGTGTCTGGCATGTGTAAATCCAGCGGCGGCTGCGCCCGGGACTTCCCATCAGAGCGCAGCCAAACCGCCGGCCGTGACTGCGCAGAAGAGGGACACGGACGATCCGCTCATCGACCGTCCGCTGCACCTGACCGACTTCCCCAACATGCAGCCGCGTGCCGATCTTCACGCCAGGCTAGCCCACGTCTCCGATTTCATCCAGAACGCGCCCGTCGACGGCCAGCCAGCCACGGAGAAGACCGAAGTGTGGATGGCGCACACCAAATCGACGCTCTATTTCGTATTCATCTGCTATGACCGCCATCCCGAGCTGATTCGCGGCCATCTGGCGCGCCGCGAAAACATTCTCAATGACGATGGCGTCGCCGTGCTTCTCGATCCCTTTCGCGACCGGCGCCTGGGCGTTCTCTTCAGGGTGAACCCAGCAGGCGTGCAGGCTGACGCCGCCTGGAGCGAGCCTAACAACACCGATTACAGTTACGACACCGTGTGGGATTCCGACGGCCGCGTAACCAAAGACGGCTGGATGGCGCTCATTGCCATCCCCTCCCGCAGCCTCCGCTTCCGCGGCAATGAATCCGACTGGGGCGTCGTCGTGGCCCGCTTTCTTCCGCGCAACTCTGAAACGGATTTATGGCCGCGCGTGGCCGCAGACGTCACCGGCGTTCTGAGCCAGGAAGGCATTCTGCACGGGATCGAAGGCGTCAGCGGTTCGCACAATTTCCAGTTGAACCCCTACACCCTTGCCCAGAACGAGCGCAACTTCATCGACATCGATCCCACCAACCCCTTCTTCAGCTCGCGTCACCTTGAAGGCACGGGCGGCGGCGAGGCCAAGCTGATCCTTAGAGACAGCATCGTCATCGACGCCACCATCAACCCCGACTTCAGCGATATCGAATCCGCGCAGCCGCAATTCACCGTCGATCAGCGCTTCCCTGTTTATTTTCCCGAGCTGCGGCCTTTCTTCCTCGAGAACGCCAACTACTTCAGCACGCCCATCACTCTCATCTATACGCGCAACATCGTGCATCCCGAGTACGGCATCCGCGTAACGGGAAAAATCGACCATACGAATGTCGGACTTCTTGTCACCGACGATCGCCAGCCAGGACAGGCCTTCGCGCCCGGCGATCCGCTCTTCGGAAAACACTCGACCGTCGCGGTAGGCCGCATCTCTGAAGATGTCGGCAAGGGATCGAGCATCGGCGCAATCTACACCGACGAAGAATTTGGCCAGGGCTGGAACCGCATCGGCGGCATCGACTTTACCGTCCGCTTTGACAAGCATTGGACCGCGTGGGGACAGATGGTGGAAAGCTCCACCCTGGGTGACGAGGACAGCGGCGCGCCGCCTCCGTATAGTGCCGGCCTCGCGAGCGCATTCCAGCTGCAGCGCTCCGGCCACGCCTTCAACATGCAGGAGAGTTACGGCGACATCGGCGCTGGCTTTCAAACCCAATTGGGCTTCATCCAGACCAACAACATTCGCAGCAATTCCACCCACATCACATATCAGTGGTTTCCCAAGCACCGCTTCTACCAGAGCTTCGGTCTCGAGACCAACCAGAACGTCGCTTTCGATCACCAGGGCGACCGCGTCTATCACTACTCGACATTCGATGTCTTCTGGCTGCTGCCGCGCAACATCGTCATCGCTCCCGTCATCGGCGAGAACTCCGACACCGTCCGCCCGCTCAACTACGCTGGCCTCGCCAATTTCAAAAACTTTACTGAGAACAACGGAGGGTTCGTACTGCGCGGCGCGCCCTGGTCGCAGTTCAACTTCAACCTACAGGCTTGGCGCAGCGGCAACATAAACTACAACCCCGCCACGGGGCAGATCCCTTCGCTGCTCAACGAGGAAACCGTGTCGCTGCTCTTCACCGTGCAGCCGGTCAGGCAGCTGACCGCCGACAACACCTATCTGCTCGACCGTGACCATGCGGTCGCAAACGGCGCCTTTGTCTACGAAGCGCAGACCATGCGCAGCGTGGTGAACTACCAATTTACCCGCTCGATTTCCGCACGCCTGGTTGCGGAGTATGACTCCACGCTGTCGAATCCCGTGGAAACCTCGCTGCCGCATACCAGGGAATTCGCATCCCAGGCACTTCTCACTTGGCTGCCGCATCCCGGCACGGCGATCTATATCGGTTACAGCGACGATCTGCAAAACTTGAACCGCAGCCTCTGCAACCGGCTGCAGAATGGCTCTTGCGATCCGAACAACACCACCCCGCCGCGCGCCGGACCGCTGCTCAACGATGGTCGCCAGGCCTTCATCAAGGGTTCATACTTGTTCCGCTTCTGACGCCCAGCCGTGCTTGTCGTCCGGTCCCTCCGGGGCCACCCCTCAAGGATGTGTTTCCCTGCTCTCTTCGTTCCTCTAACGAAAGCCGTGGGATGACCCTTTGCACGATATGCTGTCCAAAGAGGATGAACGACCCGGCGCCCCGGACGCCTTTGAATGACGACTGCCTATCTCAATCGCATCGCCACCGCGGTCCCGCCGCACGACATGCACGGCGCATTCGTTCCCTTCGCCGAGAGCCTTCTGCCCGAGGGCACGCCTCGCAATCTCTATCGCCGCATGGTGCGCCTCGCCGCCATCGACCACCGCTACTCCTTCCTCAAACCAATAGTCACTGATAAGGGCGTAATGCAGGACGAAGACGCGCTGTTCGTGCGCGGCCACTTCCCCTCAACTGCACAGCGCATGGAAGCCTTTCGCCAATTCGCTCCGCAGCTCGCGCGGTGTGCCCTCTTGAAGCTCGCACTCACCGATTCGGAACGCCAGGGTATCTCTCACGTCATCGTCACCTGCTGCACCGGGCTCTACGCGCCCGGCCTCGACTACGAAGTCATCGAGCTGCTTCAACTCAATCCTTCCGTCGAGCGCACATTTATCGGCTTCATGGGCTGTTACGCCGCTATCAACGCGCTCAAAGCCGCACGCCACATCGTGCGCTCCGAACCCGCGGCCAAAGTCCTGCTCCTCTCGCTGGAGCTATGCTCCCTGCATATGCAGGAGACCCAGGACCTCGAGCAACTGCTAGCCTTCACCGTCTTTGCCGATGGCTGCGCCGCATACCTCGTAACCGCCGAGCCGTCCGGCTTCGCCATCGACAGCTTTCTCGCCGTCAATCTTGCCGGCACCGACCACCTCATCACCTGGCGCATCGGCGAACAGGGTTTCGATATGCATCTATCCGGCCAGGTTCCCGGCCAACTCCGCCACGGCCTTGCTCAAGCGGGCACACGAATTACCCAAGGCCGCGATTTCTCATCGATCGATCTTTGGGCCATTCATCCCGGCGGCCGCACCATCCTCGACGCGTCGGAGCAGGGGCTGGCTCTCCCCGCTGAAGCTCTCGCCGACTCCCGCAACATCCTCCTCAACTACGGCAACATGTCCTCGGCGTCCGTCATGTTCGTCTTGCAGCGGCTGATGGAGCGCGCCAACTCTGGACAGCTTGGTTGCGCCATGTCCTTCGGGCCGGGTGTCACCGCCGAAACCATGATGTTCCATGCGGTCTAGAGCCCGCTTTGGATTCTCCTGTCGGTGGCGCTGGCAGCCAATTTCCCTCAGTTCGAGGAGCGAGGAGGGACGCATACCGGGTGTCTGCTAGCGACGAACGACAAAGAAATGAGGGAAATTGGCCCCAGCCCGAAGGGTTGCGCCGCATCCCCGCACCTCTCGGTGCCAGTCCCCATCGTTGCGGCGCAACGACGACGGCGGGAGAATCCAAAGCGGACTCTCGCACAATCGACTTCCGTCACCGCGCCGAACTCACAGAACTGATGGATGAGCCCTGCTCGCGCAGCGAGCTCCGCGCGTGTCTCCGCGATCTTTCCCGCCTCAATCGCTGGTTCCTTGCCTACCGGCCCATTCTTGACTGGCTCGGCAAAGTCGCTCCCATCGGTTCTGCTCAGCCGCTTCACATCCTCGATATCGGCTGCGGATACGGCGACAGCCTCCGCCGCATTGAACGCTGGGCTCATGCAAATGCAGTCGCCGTCGAGCTCACCGGCCTCGATCTCAACCCTGATGCCGTTGCAATCGCCGCCGAAGCCACGCCATCGGCCAGCGCCATCCGGTGGGTAGCCACTGACGTTTTTCACTGGCAGCCTGACAAACCGGTTCACCTCATCGTTAGTTCCCTCTTCACGCACCACCTCACCGAGCAAGACCTGATTCGCTTTATGCAATGGATGGAATCGAACGCCCGGCTCGGCTGGTTCATCAACGATCTCTCCCGCGCCGCGATCCCCTATCACCTCCTGCGCATCTTCACCAAGCTTGCCGGCCTTCATCGATTCGTCCAGCATGACGGGCCAGTGTCGATCGCGCGCTCCTTCGATCCCGGCGACTGGCAGCGAATATGCGCCGCGGCCGGCCTGGAAACGAATATCGATCAAAGTAAAATCTCGATTCAGCCCGTTTTTCCCGCGCGCCTTTGCGTCTGCCGGAGCAAAACGCCATGACCGCTCCCACTCGCGAGGTGGACCATCTCGTTATCGGCGGCGGCCCCGCGGGCGCCATGGTCGCCCTCCGCCTCGTCGCCGCAGGCCGCGATGTCGTGCTGATCGAGAAAGAACCCGGGCCGCACCACAAAGTCTGCGGCGAGTTCCTCAGCCGCGAAGCCGTCGACTATCTCCATCAGGCCGGCGTCAACCCTCTGGATCTTGGCGCCACCACCATCTGCAGTCTTCGTCTTTCCGCGGGCGGCAAAACTATCACCGCATCCCTTCCCTTTGAGGGGCTCTCGCTCTCACGCTGCGTTCTCGACGCTGCGCTACTTGCGAGAGCCGAAGAAAGCGGCTGTCAAATCCTGCGCGGCTCAGCGGTCGAATCGCTGATTTCTGAGGGCAAAAATTGGATCGCTTCGCTCAACAACGGCAACTCACTTCGCGCCTCCAACGTCTTCCTCGCCACGGGCAAGCACGATCTCCGCGGCTTCTCCCGCTTACCTGCCAAACAATCCGACCTGGTCGGCTTCAAAATGTTCTGGCAATTGCCGCCCACGCAACTCCGCGCCCTGCGCGACTACATGGACCTCTATTTCTTCCCCGGCGGCTACGGCGGCTTGTCCCTCATCGAAGGCGGCGTCACCAACCTTTGCCTCGTCGTCCGCCGCAACAGGCTGCGCTCCATGGGCGGATGGCCGCGCCTCCTCGATTTCATCCTGCGCGGCAATCGCCATCTGCGACAGCTTCTCGACGGCGCCACGCTTCTCTGGCCCCGCCCCCTCGCAATTTCACCCATTCCGTATGGCTATCTCATTCGGGAGTCGCGCGGCCTTTGGTGCGTCGGGGATCAGGCCGCAGTCATTCCGTCCTTCACCGGCGACGGAATCTCCATCGCACTGCACTCCGCCGCCCTTGCCGCACAAATGTTTCTTTCAGGCTCAAGCGCCGTCGAATACAACCGCACGCTTCGCACTCAACTCACCCGGCCTATGACCCTCGCAACGTCGCTCTCACGCGGGGCCGTCACCAGCGTGGGCCGCACCGCGGCGCTCGCCGCGCTCTCGCTGGCCCCAAACGCCATGCGCTGGGTCGCAGAATCCACGCGGATCCCGCAATCGTCGCTTATTTCTGGTGATTCTCTGCTCGTTGCAGCCAGATCGGCCGCCCACCCCGTCACCTGACAAGCCCGTTGCGACTCTACTGCACCGCCATTTCGCTCTCGGTCTCGAGCTTACCCGCCATGCGCCAGGCCGTGATCTCGGCGTGCGTCTGGTCCGCCGCCACGCGCCGGCCCGAATAAACCTTCGGCTCGCCAAAGTGCAGTTTCGCCTCGAATCCCGTCACACCCAGCACCTTCCACATATGCGTCGCGAATCCCTCATCGCCGTACCAGCAAAGCTCGCGCTCCTCCACGCCTCCGTCGATGATGTAACGGATCGCCGCCGCCGTAATCGGCGAGCCGATGGCCGTCGCAGGATCGATCAGACGAGAGTGAAACCTGAGCACCTGCGCTCCGTCCGTGCTCGTGCCCTCGGGGAATAGCAGAACCGGGATCGGCAGCTTGAGCCGCTCCACCATTTCCTCGGCCACTGCGTTGGCGCTTTCCGAACTCGACCGGTCGAGAAAAATCGTTCCCCCCGACCGCGCTGCCTTGCCAAAGAACGGCCAACCATCCACTTCGATTTTGGAGACAAAAAAGCACGGCATCGCCGCGCTGCTGATGATGATATCGAGATAGCTTAAATGGTTTGATACGACCAGCCCGCACATCGGCGGCTCGCCTTCGACCTTCGTTCTGATGTCGAGTACCTTCAGAATTGCCCGCGCCGATCCCTGCAGCCACAGGGCGCGCCGCTCCAGCGTCATCGGCCCCCGCAAGCGATCGAGCCAATACCGAACAATGCACATTGTCAGAGCAAACGCCAGCGCCACAGCGCGCCGCATACGGCGCATTGTCAAAGCGTGAGCGGAGCCAGAAAGCGGTGGCGAGCCGCCGCCGAAAGCAGATTCAAATCCAGGAGCGTCAGAAAATCGATAGTGCGGAATTCGCGGTCCCAAGCCGGCGGCGCGGCAATGCGCGCGCCAATCGCAAGATACGTCTTCAGCAATTTGGGAACCTTCACCGCAGCGTGAACTGGCACCGCAATGGAATCATCCGGCCCAGATCGATCAGCTGACCGATCGGTCCTGCAGGGCGACGGCTGTGCGTCTGCGCTCTGCTGATCGAATTCGTAGCTTCCTGGAGGGCACGCATACGCCGCGGTCGGCCTTGTCTCAAACTCCGCTGGAACCCTGAAATTCTCAAGCTGGCGATACATCTGCCAACCCTCCGCCGGGTCATTGGAATTCAAAGAAGAGCAACCGAGCAAATAACGAAGCCCCATGTCGGTAGCATACTGCGCGATGCCTCGCCACAACAACATCAGCACCTCGGGCGTTCGGTGCTCGCGGTCGATCGATGCGCGACCAAGCTCCAGGATTCCAGCCCGCAGCGGTTCATAGGGCCCTAGGCTGAACTCCTGTTCCGAGTAGTAGCCCAGATTTCGCTTCGCCGTTTCGCCCGACTGCATCCGGTACGTTCCCACAACGCGCCGACTCGTTTTGTCCTCAACAATTAAGTGCTCGCAGACCGCGTCGAACTGGTCCCAATCCAGACCGGTCTCGTAGGAGCTATCCAGCCCTTCGCCTAATTCGATGTTGAACACTTTGAAGCGTAGCCGGCACGCCGCTTCACGGTCGTCTGGCTTCTCAGCGAGTCGCAAGCGATAGCGCCCCACATCGGCATGAACTCGGGAGGCAGGCGTCGGCTCGGATTGTGCTGGAATGCCTTCCGGAAGCGCAAGCTCCGCCCTCGAACTGGCGTCAAACGCCAGCTCCAAGGGTACCCTTGGACCAGTATGTTGGATCACGAACCTAGTATTGCGCCGGTACTGTAAACGCTCTGTCAATCTGCCGCGAAAACAGTGCAAATATCCTCTTTAATCTCTCGTCGTTTGGTGACAAGGATGGTTCCGCATCTCAGCGGCTCCCATAAAATCTAAAAAACCGGAGCGAAACTGCAAGTCTCTTGAGTTCCGCTCCGGTCGCAGTGTTCTGGGGCACCCTTCGCCCCGCTCGCTTAACGCCCTCTTCCGCCTCTGAAAGACATTCCGCCGCGCGCCGCCATCATCGATCCTCGCGCCGAATATCCACCGCCAACATATCCACGCGATGCAGAGCCACCGCCCACATATCCGCGCGAGGTGTATCCATACCCGTATCCGCGTACTGCGGGCGCAAAAGCCCGCGGTGCGTACCCATAACTCCGCACATACGGCCTCGGCCCGTACCCATAGACTCCAACCCGCGGCCCAATCGCAACTCCGACATAAGGCATCACGCTCGGATAATAAGGAGCCACCACCACAGGCGGCGCGTAGGGCAGAGGCGCGGGATACGCTACGGGCGGCGCATAAGCCATTGCCGGTGGCGCAGGCTGCTCTTCCGGCGCGGGCTGCTCGGGCGCATACGACTGCTCTGGTCCCTCGTCAGGCGCCTGCGTCGGCGGCGCTGGCTGTGGCGCGAAGGACTGCGGCCCTCGCTGATACAGTCCATACGGATCGCGCTGCGGCTCCGGCACCACTGGAACCTCAATATCATCCATCACCCGCAGGGTCAGCGCCGTCTCCGACTTCAGCGTCGGCCTTGGTCCGCGCCGCGGCAAATTGATTAGATCGATCGGCCACAAAACCGGAATCATCCACAGTACCGCGTCGCGAACGGCGTGGCCCTTGCCAAGAATCCGACCCTGCGCATCGATCTTGTACCCCGGCACGTCAACAACCTTGGCGCTGATCGGAATCACCGTGTCGCCGACGTACAGCCGGTCAAAGTCCAGTTCCATCCACCCCTTGCCCACAAAGTGGCCTGGATCTTTGTACTCGGCGAACTGGCCTCCCAGGTAACTGTCATAAGGCAGCATGAAGTCGCCGCGCCGGAACTGCACTTTGCACAGCACCGGATCGCCAACAGCAGTCGTCTTCGAAGAGATTTTTCCGTCGCCGGTTGTGCACGAAACCAGTGCCCCCGCCGGAATCATCCGCGAGCCGGCTTCCGCAAACAGCGATGGCGTCATCAGAAGTGAGAACACTACGAACATTGCGCGCTTCATACACTGCCCTCCAAGGCACAATATGCCGATCCGCCTCGCGAGATACACTCCCGCAGGCGCGAGTTGATGGAAGAACCCCAATTACACACACGAACCCACGCAGGATTCAAAAGTTTCGCAGGATTAAAGAAATGTTCTTGGAACGGAGAGCCAAATGGGAATCTGCATCGTCTAACGCAACTCAAATCACGGAGAATCTGCCCCGCTTTCCGTGCACCTTCACGGCTCGGCGCCTGTCCCGGATGCTCGCGACGATCGGCTATGCTCCCGGCTCGTAATTCAAGTTCGGGCCGAGCCAGCGTTCGACCTCGGCCACACTCATTCCCTTGCGCCGCGCGTAATCTTCCACTTGGTCGCGATCGATCTTTCCCAAACTGAAATACCGGCTTGCCGGATGCGCCATGTAAAACCCGCTCACGCTCGATCCAGGCCACATCGCGAACGACTCGGTCAGCTCAATCCCTGCATTCTTCTTCACGTCGAGCAGGTTCCACAGCGTGCCCTTTTCCGTGTGATCGGGGCATGCGGGATAGCCGGGAGCCGGCCGTATTCCGCGATACTTCTCGTGGATCAATTCGTCGCTGCTCAACTTTTCGCTGCGTCCGTAACCCCACTCCTCGCGCACGCGCTTGTGCAGGCACTCCGCGAATGCTTCGGCCAGCCTATCGGCAATCGCCTCCGCCATGATCGCGTTGTAGTCGTCGTGTGCCGCTCTGAACTGAGCGCACAATTCCTTTAAGCCAAACCCGCTCGTCACCGCAAACGCGCCAATCGAATCCGCCAGTCCCGTCTCCTTCGGCGCGGCAAAGTCCGCCAAACACCTGCACGGCTCGTTTCCCTCGCGATCCGATTGCTGCCGCAAGAAATGAACTTGCGAGAGAACCTTCGCTCGGGTCACGTCCGTGTACAGCTCCACATCGTCGCCCGTTGCGTTCGCTGCAAAAAATCCGTACACGCCGCGCGCTCTCAGCAGCTTTTCCTTCACAATCCGATCCAGCAGCGCATTGCCCTCCGCAAAGATCTGCCTCGCCTGTTCACCTTGCTTCTCGTCTTCGAGAATCCGCGGATAAACACCCTTCAGCTCCCACGTATGAAAGAACGGGCTCCAATCGATGAACTCCCGCAGTGTTGCCAGCGGAAAATCATCCAGCACGCGCACGCCGAAAAACTCTGGAGTCGACAAATCCTCCGCCCGCCACTCGATCGGCGTTCGCCTCGCCCGCGCTACTTCGAGCGCAACCACAGCCCGCCTTGGCGCCGCGTGTGCCTTGCGCAGCGCGTCATATTCCACCTTGTATTTCGCCACAAACTCTGGCTTGCCCTCTTCGCTCAGCAGGCTCGTCGTCACCGGCACAGCCCGGCTCGCGTCCAGCACGTGAACCACAGGTTGGCAGTAGTGCGGAGCAATCTTCACTGCCGTATGCGCACGGCTCGTCGTCGCTCCGCCAATCAGCAGCGGCAGTTTCATCCCCTGCCGCTCCATCTCCCGCGCCACGTGCACCATCTCGTCCAGCGACGGCGTAATCAGCCCGCTCAGCCCCACAATGTCCGCCCGCACTTCTCGCGCACGATCCAGAATCTTCTCCGCGGGAACCATCACGCCCATATCGATCACTTCGTAGTTGTTGCAGGCCAGCACCACGCCCACAATATTCTTTCCAATGTCGTGCACGTCTCCCTTCACCGTCGCAAGCACAATCTTTCCCTGGACCCTCACCGCCTGGCCCGCCGCGACCATTTGCGCCTTCTCCGCTTCCATAAACGGAGTCAAGTACGCGACCGCCTTCTTCATCACCCGCGCCGACTTCACCACCTGCGGCAGAAACATCTTTCCCGCGCCAAACAAATCTCCCACAACGCCCATGCCGTCCATCAGTGGCCCTTCGATCACCGCCAACGGCCGTCCCAGCTTCACGCGCGCCTCCTCCGCATCCGCCTCGACGTAGGCGTCGATTCCCTTCACCAGCGAGTGGCTCAGCCGCTCCTCCACCGACCCGCTGCGCCACTCTTCGACCTTCTTCTCATCCCCGTCTTCGCCAGCGCTCGCCGCTCCCGCTGCCTTCAATTTCTCGCCGAACTCGACCAGCCGCTCCGTCGCATCCGGCCGCCTATTCAACAGCACATCTTCCACCAGATCCTTCAGCTCCGGCTCAATCTCCTCATACACCTCCAGCATGCCTGCGTTCACAATGCCCATATCCATGCCCGCCCCAATCGCGTGATACAAAAACGCCGCATGCATGGCCTCGCGTACCTTGTTGTTGCCGCGAAAGCTGAACGACACGTTCGACACGCCGCCACTCACCTTGGCATGCGGCAAATTCTCCTTGATCCACCGCGTCGCCCGGATGAAGTCCATCCCGTAGTTGTTGTGCTCCTCCATCCCCGTCGCCACGGTCAGGATGTTCGGATCGAAGATGATGTCCTCGGGCGGAAAGCACAATTCGCGAGTCAAAATCCGGTAGGCTCGCTCGCATATCCGTGTCTTATCCTCGAATCCCGCGGCCTGGCCCTGCTCGTCGAAGGCCATCACCACCGCCGCTGCGCCATACTTCAGCACCGCCGCCGCATGTTCGCGAAACTTCTCCTCGCCTTCCTTCAGCGAAATTGAGTTCACAATGCCCTTCCCCTGAAGGCACTTCAATCCCGCCTCAATCACTTCCCACTTTGAGGAGTCGATCATGAACGGAACTTTCGCCACTTCGGGCTCGCTGGCCAGCAACTGCAGGTAGCGCGACATTGCGGCCACGCCATCGATCATCCCCTCGTCCATGCAGATGTCCAGGACATTTGCCCCGTTCTCCACCTGCTGCCGCGCCACGCTGACGGCTTCTTCGTACTTGCCTTCTTTGATTAGCTTGGCGAACTTCGGCGACCCGGCCACATTGGTCCGCTCGCCAATCAGAATGAAGACCCCGGGTTGTTGCGTGAAGGGCTGCGATCCCGACAATCGCAGCGGCTTTGTCTCAGCAGGCATTGTCAAACCCGCGCTCATGCCGCGCTCTCAGTGCCGCAAGACTCCGCCGCGACCGGCAGCTTGCGCGGAGCCACGCCATCCAGCGCCCTCGCAATCGCCGCAATATGCTCCGGCGTATTCCCGCAGCAACCACCTGCAAGATTGATCAGGCCCTCGTGCGCAAACCCGCTCAGGTACTTAGCCATATCCTCAGGCCCCAGGTCGAATCCCGTCGCCGACAGCGGGTTCGGCAATCCCGCATTCGGGTAGCACGACACTGCCACGTCCACCATTTCCGCAAGCTCGCGTAAAAATGGCGCCATCAAGTCCGGTCCCAGCGAACAGTTCAGTCCCACGCTGAACGGTTTCACGTGCCGCACCGCGGTCCAGAACGCCTCAATCGTCTGCGCCGAAATCATCGTCTCTCCGCCGCGACCGACCGCCGCCGAGATCATCACCGGCAGCTCCTTTCCGTTCCCCGCCAGCCCATCTTCGTCAAACACTTCGCGGATCGCTACCAGCGCCGCTTTCGCATTCAATGAGTCGAAGATCGTCTCCACGAGCAGTAAATCCGCGCCGCCCGCAATCAGCGCGCGCGCCTGCTGTTTATACGCCGTCTTCACCTGGTCAAACGTCACCACGCGAAAACCTGGATCGTCAGCGTCCGGCGAATTCGAGAGCGACACCGTCAGCGGTCCCATCGCTCCCGCCACGAATCGCCGCCGCCCTGTCTCGTTGCCCGCGCGATCCGCCCACTCCCGCCCCTGCTGCGCCGACTTCTCATTGATCTCCCACGCCAGATCGCAGAGAAACTTGTCGTCAATCACTCGCTGGTAAAACTCCGGATCCTTCCGTCCCCCTCGCTCCCGTGGATCGTCGACGAAAAATTCGCTCTGCGCAATGCTCGTCGCGCCAAACGTATTCGTCTCCAGAATGTCCGCGCCCGCCTCCAGAAAACGCCGATGAATGTCGCCCACCAGCTCCGGCCGCGTCAGCGTAAACAGATCTCCATTGTTCAGCAAGTCCTTCTTGGCATCCCTAAACCGTTCGCCGCGAATGTCCGCTTCCTTCATTCCGTAGTTGCGGATCGTCGTCCCCGTCGCTCCATCGATGATGGCGATGCGGCTTTCGATGATCTTCTCAAGCGGATGCTGTGAGGCTTTAGTCATTTCTTCTCGCGGGTTTGCGTCGAGCTCCTAAAGAATATCGAAGTTCAGCCTCCCCCCGGACTGTTTCCGTGCTGAACGTGCCTCCACGGGTACTAGAATGCGGCAACTCGTGTCTGAATGGAGCGAGGCAGACGTTGCCCGTCCTTAGCAGAGACTTTGTTCGCGTCTCGCAATTAGACTGGAGACGATGATCACCACCCTCTTTGGCAGCGAAGATCCGAAGAAATCCAACGAAGAATCGCAGAAAACCGGCATATTCGATCGCATGCGCCAGGCCGTCTCGCGCACCCGCGAATCCTTCTCCGCCAAAATCTCCGATCTCGCCGCGCTCACCCGCACCGTTGACGAATCTGCTCTCGACGAGCTCGAGACCGCTCTCCTCTCAAGCGATCTCGGCGTGCCAACCACCACCGCCATCCTCGACGCGCTCCGCGATCGCGCCCGTCATCAGGCAATTGAAGGCGGCGCCGAGCTTCGCGAGCTTTTGAAGGAGCAGTTGATTGCCATTCTCCGCGCCCCGCAGCACGCCGTTCCCGCGCCGCAGGCACCGCCCAAAGTCACCTTCCTCGTAGGCGTTAAC
This sequence comes from Occallatibacter sp., assembly GCA_052145255.1. Classification (GTDB taxonomy): domain Bacteria; phylum Acidobacteriota; class Terriglobia; order Terriglobales; family Acidobacteriaceae; genus Telmatobacter. The sequence continues at coordinate 53,489 of JBKQOX010000057.1, read as the reverse complement.
GGCACCGGAAAAACCACTTCCAGCGGCAAGCTCGCCGCTTGGTCCCGCGCGCAAGGGCACTCCGTGCTCTTGTGCGCAGCAGATACGTTTCGCGCCGCGGCCATCGAACAGCTTGAAGTCTGGGCTGCGCGCTCCGGTGTCGAGATGATCAAGACCAAGCAAGGCGGCGATCCAGCGGCGGTTCTCTACGACGCCATCACGGCCGCCAAGTCCCGGTCGATTCTCGATCTTTACGTCGACACCGCCGGCCGCCTCCACACCAAAACCGGCCTCATGGACGAACTCGACAAAATGCGCCGCACCGCCGCCCGCCTTGTCCCCGGCGCGCCTCACGAGGTCCTTCTTGTTATGGATGCGACAACGGGCCAAAACGGCCTCCAGCAAGCTCGCCTCTTCACACAGTCCGCCGGCGTCACAGGCATTCTGCTCACCAAGCTCGACGGCACCGCGAAGGGTGGCATCGCCGTGGCCATCGCTCGCGAGCTCTCGCTCCCCGTCCGCTTTGTCGGCGTCGGCGAAAAAATGACCGATCTGCTAGAGTTCTCACCGACGGAATTTGTCGATTCATTGCTCGAATAAGATGACTACCGCCGACCTCACCTCCGATCTGGACCTCCACTGGATGCGCCGCGCCCTCGAGCTCGCGCGCCGCGGCATCGGCGTCACCTCGCCCAATCCCGCCGTCGGCTGCGTCATTCTCGACCGGGCCGGCCAGGTCGTTGGCGAAGGGTGGCATGAGTACGATCTCCTCGACCACGCCGAAATCGTCGCTCTCCGCGAGGCCACTGCGCACGCCGGCGATCGCGTTCACGGCGGCACGGCCTACGTCACCCTTGAGCCGTGCAGCATCACCGGCCGCACGCCGCCTTGCACCGATGCGCTCATCAAATCCGGTCTCGGCCGTGTCGTCGCCGCCACCATCGATCCCAACCCCGCCGTCGCTGGCCGCGGTCTCGACGCGCTCCGCGAAGCGGGCATTCAAGTCTCTGTCGGCCCGTGCCAGGCTGAGGCCCGCCGCCTCAACGAAGGCTTCGCTTGCTGGATTCAGCACCATCGTCCCTTCGTCCTCATGAAGGTGGCCATGACCCTCGACGCGCGCATCGCGCCGCCGCCCGCTCAGCAAACGCCCCATGCGCCCTACTGGATCACAAGCGAACTTGCCCGCGCCGCCGTTCAACCCCTCCGCTGGGCCGCCGACGCCACCATGGTCGGCGTCGACACCGTTCTTGCCGACGATCCCCTGATGACCGACCGCAGCGGTCTGCGCCGCCGCCGCCCGCTCCTGCGCATCGTCCTCGACTCTGCCCTGCGCATGCCTCTCGATTGCAAACTCGTCTCCACTGCGCAAAAGGACGTTGTTATCTTCACCATTTCCCACGACGAAGCCCGCATCCGCGATCTTGAGAGCCGTGGCGTCCGTGTCGAAGTCTTTCCCTCGGACGCCGGCCGGGTTCCGCTCGACAAAGTGCTCGACAAACTCGGCGAAGAAGGCGTCCTCACCCTCCTCGCTGAAACCGGCACGCGCCTCAACACCGCGTTTCTAGCCGCTGGCCTCGTCGACCGCCTCCACCTCTTCATCTCGCCGCAGATCATGGGCTCCGACGCCGTTCCCGCATTCAAAGGCCTGCCGAGCTTCGTCCACATGACCGAAGTCGAGGTCGAGCGCTATGGCGACGACCTCGGTCTCAGCTCTCTCCTTCGTGACCCCTGGCCTCCCGCGCCTGCATCGTGAAACCATCCGCACCTTCACGCATCCTATAATTTAGTTAAGCTCGGCTCCGGCCCCCGAATCCTGAACCGGATCCGCACTGCACATGGCCAAATCCGCGTCAAGAACGGAAACGCAAATTCAGATGCACTCTACTCCCCTGATCACGGCTGTCGTTTCTCTGATCGGTCTTGCGGGCGTGCTTGCCTGGCGCATTCGCGAGGGCCGCAGCGCCGTGACGCTGAGGAAGATCGTGATGCCGCCTCTCGGCATGGCCACCGGCTTCTGCATGTTCATCGTCCCTGCTTTCCGTGTTCCGTGGACCTGGGGCCTCGGCGCGTTTTTCATCGGCGCCGTCATCTTCGCATATCCCCTACTCCTCACCTCCGACCTCCATCTGCAGAACGGCGTCATCATGATGAAGCGGTCGAGTGCGTTTTTTGCCGTCATCATTGTGCTGGCCGTGGCGCGCTATCTCGCACGCGGCTTCTTTGACCGCTTCCTCACGCTCGAGCAGACCGGCGCCCTCTTTTATCTGCTCGCCTTCGGCATGATCTTGCGCTGGCGGTTGAAGCTCCTTCTCGCCTGGCGCACCCTCACCAGCAGCCCCGCTTTCACTGCCGCTCCAACCCCGGAAGAAGCTCCCGCCAGCGAATAATCCGCCAAAGCTCCGCATCTCGCCCCACCTCGCAGGATCGACGCACCCCGCGAGAACCCGCCTTGTTGTCGGGCCGCATGCTTGCGCGCTATGCTGCGAGGGCATCGTTGAGGCGGGTTATAAGGCCTCCACTCGCTTGATCGACCAACTCAACCCGAAATCCGCGGAGAGGGCAACGTCACTATGGCTAGAATCAATCGTCGCGAGATGTTAAAGATGGGCTCGGCCTGTTCGCTGGCTGCCCTCGCTGCCGCTACAGCGCCACTGGCTGAGGAGCCAACAGCAGAAGAAAATCACGCGCCTGTGCCGCGCTGGGAAGTGTTTGAGCTGGCACTGATGGGGCCCTCCAGCGCAAATCCATTCACGGATGTTCAGCTTGCGGCGACGTTTACGCTCGAGCACCGGACAGCGAAGGTGAATGGGTTCTACGACGGCAATGGCGTCTATAAAGTCCGATTCATGCCCGACACCGAAGGCGAATGGACCTACGCGACCAACAGTAACGCGCTTGCACTTTCCGGAAAGACAGGCGCCTTCACCTGCGTAGCTGCTCTTCCCGGCGCACATGGCCCGGTCGGAGTCTGCAACACCCAACACTTTGCCTTTGCGGACGGAACGCCATTCTTCCCTTTCGGCACCACCTGCTACGCCTGGGTGAACCAGACTGAGGCCATCCAGCAGGAAACCTTGCGGACGCTCGCTTCAGCCCCGTTCACCAAAATCCGCATGTGCGTCTTTCCCAAGAGTTACGAGTACAACCACAACGAGCCTGCGCTCTATCCCTTCGAGCGCAACGCAGCGGGCAATAGCGACTTCGCGCGTCCGAATCCGGCGTACTTTGCCCATATCGAAGACTGCATTGCTGAGCTTCGCAAGATGAATATTGAAGCCGACCTGATCCTCTTCCATCCCTACGACCGCTGGGGGTACGCAACCATGTCTGCCTCCGATGACGACCGCTATTTGCGCTATGTACTCGCGCGCATGTCAGCCTACCGAAACATTTGGTGGTCGCTGGCCAACGAGTGGGACTTTATGAAGGCCAAGTCGCGTCAGGATTTCGATCGCTTCTTCCATATCGTGGAAGAGGACGACCCAGCGTCGCATCTTCGTTCGATTCACTATGGGATCACGATGTATGACTACGCTCTTCCGTGGGTGACTCACGCCAGTCTCCAGACCGCGAAATTCGACTCTGCTCCCGAATGGCTGGAAGCGTGGCGTAAGCCAATCTGCTTCGACGAGGTGCAGTACGAGGGAAACCTTAATCGCCGCTGGGGGAATCTTTCCGGTCCGGAGATGACGCGCCGATTCTGGCTCGGTGTAATGGCTGGCTGCTACGTAACCCACGGAGAGACATATCTTGACGCAGACTTGCCGCTGTCGGCTCTGAATGAAAATAGCACGCCGGTCATCTGGTGGTCACCTGGCGGCAAACTCCATGGCAGCAGCCCTGAGCGCATCGGGTTCCTGCGAAAGCTGGTGGAAGAGACCGCCGTCGCGGCAGGCAGGGATACAAAGGGTACGGGGCTGAAAGCACAGGCCGATCCTAACTACTTGAACGCCTGGAGCCTCGATCCGAGCGGGACCAAAAAGCAGCAGGGTCTCTATTATTTCGATCTCCATCAGCCAATCTTTTATGAGTTTCCGTTGCCCGAGGGAAAATTCACCGCGGAGTACGTTGATCCCTGGGAGATGACAACGAGCCCAATTCCCGGGACTTTTGAAGGAAACGTTAAGATCAAGCTCACGGGGCGTCCATACCAGGCATTGAGGTTTCGGCGCGTGGAATGATCCCCGCGATCGCAGAACTGAGTCGATTGTTGAGCCTCGATGTTTAGTCCCCATGTCCCTGCCCTTTTTGTGAGACAATCGACCGCAGCGCGTCTCCCCTCGCATTCCCTATCAAGGAAAACTTCAATGCCACAGGCTGCGGGTTCGCAATCCCTCACTTTCAACATCGAGCACAAAGGCTCGACGGCTCTTGTCCACTGTCACGGCCGGCTCTACTCCGGTGCATGCGCCGCCCTTTATGCCAAGGTCCATCCCCTCATTCCCGATTACAAGCGCATCATCCTCGATCTCACTGACCTCTCTTCGGTCGACAGCATGGGGCTCGGAACCCTGGTTCGTCTCTACGCCTCGGCCAAGTCCGGTGGCTCCTGCCTGGAGCTCATCAATCTCGGCAAGCAGGTCCGCGAGCTACTCGGCATTACCAATCTTCTTTCCCTCTTCGGCGACATGTGCGAAAAGGGCGTCGCGCTGAAATTCTGACGCAGCAGCCCCGTGGTCCCTGGTCCCTACGTCCCTTGCTACGTCGCTCCCTCACTCCCTAAAATCAATCCATGTTCACCGGCATCATCGAACAGACCGGGACCCTCGTCAGCCTTACCGATCGCGGCGGCGTTCGACGGATCACCGTTGAAGCTCCCGGCATCGCCTCCCGCCTCCGCGAAGGCGATTCGCTCGGAGTCTCCGGTGTCTGCCTCACCGCCCTCGACCCCGATCCCACTTACTTCCACGCCGACCTTGCGCAGGAAACCCTCGACCGCACATCGCTTGGCTCACTGGCTCCCGGCGCACGCGTCAATCTTGAGTTGCCCACCGCTGCTGGCAGTCCTCTCGGCGGCCACATTGTTCAGGGCCATGTCGACGGCACCGGGGAACTCCGTTCCCTTGAACCTTTGGTCCCATTTTCCAGTCCAAACTTCGATCGCCAGACCACCGACTGGACCCTCAAGGTTCGCGTCCCCGAAAACGTCCGCCAGTGGATGGTCCACAAAGGCTCCGTAGCTGTCGAAGGCATCAGCCTCACCATTGCCGACGTCATCGGCGAAGAAATCAGCATCGCCATCCTGCCTCTTACCTATTGGCGCACCAATCTCCACACGCTCGCCGTGGGCGCGCCCATGAACATTGAAGCCGATGTGCTGGTCAAGCTTGCCGCCATGCAAATGCAGTCCGCGAAAAAACCAGAATTCGACCTGACCGCCTCGTGGCTGGTCGCGAACGGCTATTGACCGGCGCGCCTGGGCAAGATCTCCGGAGGCGCAACCTCGATCCATCGCGCTTTTTGTGACTCCGGCCGGCATTCGGCCCACAGCGCGTAAATCTCCTTCTTCGGCACGCCCCACGTCTCAATCATGATGGCGCTGCCTCCATCCGCTCTCGTATAGCGCTCGCGGCACCACAAAGCAAACGGCACAAACCGCCCGCCCTTGCGCATTGTGAACCAGTCAATGATCGCGTGCGGCGATTCGCTGTAGACATTCTCCGGCGTCCACCAGAAGCGGACCGGGCCCTTCGCCGAGAATCGCTCTTCGATGCAGGTGCCTCCCGATTCCCGAATCGTTCGCTGGAACTCCGCCCACCCCATGAACCTTCCTTGCGATTTCATCAAGGACTTCAGAGCATCCTCACGGTGTTGCTGCCGCCATCGCATGAAGAGAACATAAGGCGCTGCAAAACACGCGCCAATAAACAGAAAAGGAACCATCAGCAGCCCGAGGATCCACGCGAAGACGCCGGTCCCGAGTTTCTGCTGCCGCAGGTTTTCTGATTCCGGCATTGGCATTTTCGCCGCCTGTCACGGTTTCGCGGGTAGCTTCGGCGGCGCGATGATGTAATCATCGCCCACCCGCGCCAGGATTTGCACCCGCCGGTCCATCAAGAGCTTCAGCCGCTTCGTCACGTCGATGAACTCCTTTTTCTGGTCCACCGTCAGCCCGCTTCCCTGTCCCGGTGATGCGGCATTTGCGCCCGGCTCGACCTCTGAATTCGGCCCGCCCACCGGCGCGGCTACACTCGTCGTGCTGATCCCCGCAGCCTTATTCAAAGCATCCAGCCGCGCCTCCAGCGCCGGAATCTCGCGGTCGATCAACACCGGCTTGATCACGGGCTTCTTTTCGAGTCCCGTCGCCAGCTCGTTGCGGTTATTGTCCTCCCACACCGGCAGAACGCCCACATGCCCGAGCTCAACGCGCACACCCGCCGGCCCGTAGTCTCTTTTCACCGCTGAGAACAGCCCGATCATCTCGTCTCTCGGCTCGCCGTTCGAATCCGGATTCAGCCCTTCCACATAACTCCGCGATTGGTTCGAAAGAAAATTCCCCATCGAGTAAAAAATCACTGTCTCGCGCCCATCCTGCGTCTGGTATGTCTCAATCGGCTGCAGCACGTGCGGATGCCCGCCCACAATCATCGTCGCTCCCGCCTCAAGCATTTTGTGCGCCAGGTCCACATCTTCTGGCCGCGGCGCTGTTGCGTACTCGATGCCCCAATGCACGCTGACCACCAGCAGATCGCACTGCGCCCGAGCCGCCTTCACCGCCGCAAGAACCGTCACTTCATCCGCTCCCGGCGCGCCGTTCGATTCGCCCGGATACGGATAGAAATTCACATGCGGCTGGTCGTCCTTTTCCGGGTTCCGGTTTCCATTGAGCCAGCGCGTCATCCCCAGCCAGCCCACCTTGATCCCATTTGCCTCGGTGATCACCGGCTGCCACGCCGTCGCCGCATCGTCGCTGGTCCCCGCAAACAGCAGTCCCGCCTCTTTCAAGTGTTCGCGGCTTTCCGCGAACCCCGCCCATCCCTGGTCCATCACATGATTGTTCGCGAACGACAAAATCTTGATCCCGCTGGCCTTCAGTGCCTCGGGCAGCGCCACGGGCGCGTCAAACAGAAACGCCTTCGTCCCGTGCGAGTTTTTCGGGGCCACTGGCGTCTCCAGGTTCAAAAATCCAAAATCTGCTCCCTCAAATACGTCCGCCGTATCGCTGAGCGAAGCCGCCCAACCCTGCTCGCCGTCTCCGGCGGCGGCAGCCGCCTGCCTCACCGCCTCGTGCGGAATCACATCCCCTGCCACCGCAAAGCTCACCTGCGCCAGGTCGTGCGGATACGGCATGACCACCGCGGCGTGTTGCCGACCGTGCAGCGCCGGAACCAGGACCGTCGGAATCAGCGCCGCGCCCACCGCCAGCACCGGAATCAGCCCGGCCAGCCACATCGAGCGCTTGGCCGGCCCGCGTCCGGACCTCGCGCCGCTCCGTATCCGAATCGCTTTGTCCTTGATCGCCCAATCCATCGTCCGCACCAGCCCGTCGCGCTTCTCTGCACATAGCAGCATGGAATGCAATCAGAATACAGGTCTGCAAGGGATGAGTGAACAGAAGAGCGAATCGAGGCTCTTGATCTCTCCTCTGTGCGGGGGGAAGGGCCTCAGGCCTTCTGAGCAGCGGCCTGGTCGCGAACGCAAAAGTTCCTTCAAGGTAACTGCGCGGGGGAAAGGTCCAACATGAAGCGCGTTCGTTCCGCGGCCGTGCTGGCTGCCGGATGATGCTCGTTCAGCCCCGTGCCAGCAAATACCCTATAGTTTGTCGGCAAACCCGCACCCGCCACCTCGACGAACTCTACAGACTGCGGTGCGGCCGGAATGCGTGCACCGAACCAGTGTGGGTCGTCGCGCTCCGACCATGTAACGAGTGCCAGCACGGCGCCCGCCGCATATGGCGGATTGCTCGCGGCGCCGGTTGGATCGGCGGTGCGCGGTTGCACGGCTTGCATCGCTGTGTCGTTACCGAAAAGCGTCGCGGTAGTGCGGCTCTTTGGGTCAGCGTACATGGTTATTGGGCGCCATTGGAGCGGCTGATACGGCAGAGTCGCAGGAAACGCCTCAGCAAGGTTGTTGACCACCTCATCGCGGCCTATGTTAGCTCCCGAGATTGGCAATGTATAAACATAGTCGTCGCCACGCACCGGCTGATGGCAGCCTGTGCACTCATTCACAAAATGTTCGTCGTTTCCGTAAGGTTTCAGGTTAACTCCGCGCCAGCGGCCCCATCCCCAACCATCTGTGGCTTTGTAGCGCCTTGCATCTTTGACCATCAGTTCCACTTGCCAGAAACCGCCGGGATGGACAAGCCCATCCGGGCGGGATTCCTGCAGCCAGGCAATCTTGGCAAAGCGCGTCCCATCCGGCCATGGCGAGACCTTGCCGGTTTGCGCCGCATCGATCGCGATGCCGTTGCCGAGGATGAACCGAAAGGTGTAGTTGTCCCCGCGATCTGTGGTGCTGATCAAGTGCCAACTCTCGAAGCCAGGGTCAAACGGGAGCCCGTTCATTTCTGGATCCACTGACGCAAGTGAGACTGGCACGGCTACGGCGTTCCCGGCGCTCTCTGGGGGTCTGTTGATGGGCTGGCTTGGTATCTGTGTCCAGGGGGCCAGATAGGCCTTCAAGACGGCCAATTCTTCGGGCGTTACCCGCGCCCCCGGATGTAACTGGGTGAACTGTGGCAGAGGCATCGCGCCAAGCTGAATCATGTTGACAGCCTCGTAAAGCGCCGCCTTCTGCACAGCCGCGGGCGTTGAGCCCAGCGTCGAGAAGTTCATGTGTTTACGGGCTGTCAGAACGTCGTGACAAACGAGCCAATACGCCGGCACGATCTCGTCAAACCACGAGAGCCGCCGTTGGTCTGAATGGCAGCTATAACAATCCTTTTGGAGGACTCGCCTGACTTCGGGCGGCGCCTGTATCTCGGCGACCGTGGGTTTTGCCGGGATCCCGGGGCGTATCAACTGAAGGCCCGCAATGGCAACCACTGCTGCTATGGCCAACTTCCCAAAAGTCTTCATCCGATCATCCCTACTGCTCGCAGACAGTATGCCACCTCCCGTGGCGGGGCAACAGACGCTGACGCCTTTAATTCATCAGCGAAGGTCAGGACTCGTATGGATTGGCAAGGAGCTATCTTTTGTCAGCAGTGGGGCGCCTTGCGCCTACAGGTCGCGAGCGTTACTACCCCTTTTCGCGTCTATCCGTTACGAGAACTGGCAGCATAAGCTGGTACCCTGAATTTTGAGAAATATGCCCTTGGGAAGGCCAATCCTTCTCGACAGACAAGCGGAGCCATGGCAGAATTCGTCATCAAGTTGGCCGATGAGCGTGGCCACGTGCAGGAGCAGGTTCAATCCGCGGCTACGGCCGACGAGTTGCGTGCCCGCTTCTCCCATGCCGGCTACCATGTCTTTTCTGTCCGCGCGCGCGGCAGCATCGCCCTTGGCCGCCGCAAAATCAAGCTCGAGCCTTTCCTCATCTTCAACCAGCAGTTTCTCACCCTCATTCGCGCCGGCCTGCCCATCCTCGGCTCCATTCAGATGCTCGGCAAGATCCAGAAACAAGCCGCGTTCTCCAGCCAGTTGGATGACGTCGCCAGCCGCGTCAAACGCGGCGAGGCGCTCTCCGCCGCCTTCGAAGCGCAGAGCGGAATTCCCATCATTTACACCACGACTCTGCTCGCAGGCGAGCGCTCCGGCAACCTTACCGAAGTCCTCGATCGCTACGTCAGCTTCCAGAAAGTCGCCCTGGCTCTGCGCAAGAAGCTTGTCGGCGCCCTCATCTATCCCAGCGTGCTGCTCGTTCTTGTCTTTAGTCTCCTCATCTTCATGTTCACCGTCGTCATTCCGCAGTTCGCCAAGCTCTACGACCAGCTCGGCAGCAAGCTTCCGGCGCTCACCGTCGACCTCCTGCATTTCGGCCAGTGGATGCAGCACAACTTCATCTGGCTCGCGTTGGGCGTGGTCATTGCCGCCTCCATTTTCTACCGCTTCGCCATCACCGAGCGCGGTCGCGATTTTGTCGATACCGTTCGCGTCAAAATGCCGGTCTTCGGCAAAATCTGGCTCAAGTACCAAGTGGCTCTCTTCGCGCGCACCCTGTCCACGCTGCTTACCGGCGGCCTGCCGCTCGTGCCATCGCTTGAAACTGCTTCGCGTTCCATCTCCTCGCGCCGCGTCTCCAAGGCCGTCGAGTCCTCTATTACGACCGTAAGCGAGGGCAAAAGTCTCGCCGACTCGCTCATCAAAACCGGCGTCTTCCCAAGTCTCGCCTCGGAGATGATCGCCGTCGGCGAACAGACCGGCGCTTTGCCTCAAATGCTCAACTCCGTTTCCGAGTTCTTTGAGGATGACGTGGCCACCGCTCTCGCAGCCGCCCTCGCCCTCATTGAGCCGGCCATTCTCATTGTCATGGGCTGCGTTGTCGTCTTCATTCTCATCTCGCTCTACCTGCCCATCTTCTCGCTCGGGCAGACCACCGGGATGTAGCTGCTCGATCTTCAGGAGGGTTTTCACTATGGCCGAAAACAACGTCGTCACGCTCCCTGCTCCTGGCAGCCCCGATCTGCGCGTCGACGAGCGTGCCAACGCCGAGGCCCTTGCCCGCCGCTATCACGCTGAGTTCGTCGACCTCAAGAACTTCAAAATTCAGCACGAGCTCCTGCGCACCGTTCCCGTCGAGCTCATGTTCCGCTACAACTTCGTCCCCATTGAGCTGACCCCCGATACGCTCATCATCGCCGTCAGCGACCCCTCGCGCCTCATGGTCCTCGATGAGATCGCCGGCCTCCTCGGTTCGCGCATCACCGCGCGTGTGGCCACGCTTTCGCAGATCACCGATCTGCTCAAGAAAACCGAGCAGTCGCAGCGCGTCCTCGACGAAGCCAGCGAAGGCCTCACCTTCGACGTGCTCACCGGCGACGAAAACTCCGACGAAAACATCTCCATCGAGAAGCTCACCAGTGACACCGAAGACATCAGCCCCATCATCCGCCTCGTCGACACGACGATCTTTACCGCTTTGGAGCGCCGCGCCTCCGACATCCACATCGAGAGCTACGATGACTCGGTTCACGTCAAGTACCGCATTGACGGCGTTCTCCAGGAAGCCCTGGCTCCCATCGCCCGCGAGCACCACGGCACCATCCTTGGCCGCATCAAGATCATGAGCGAGCTTGACATCGCCGAAAAGCGCGTCCCGCAGGACGGCCGTTTCCGCGTGCGCTACAAGAACCGCCTCATCGACTTCCGCGTTTCCATCATGCCGACGATTTACGGCGAAAATGCCGTCCTCCGCGTCCTCGACAAAGAGTCGATGAGCGAGAAATTCAAGAACCTCACCCTCGATGTCGTCGGCTTCGCCGATGAGGATCTCCGCCGCTTCCGCCGCTACATCCGCGAGCCGTACGGCATGGTGCTCGTCACCGGACCAACCGGCTCAGGCAAGACCACCACCCTCTATGCCGCACTCAATGAGATCAAGAGCGACGAAGATAAGATCATCACTATTGAGGACCCGGTCGAGTACCAAATTCGCGGCATCACCCAGATTCCCGTTAACGAAAAGAAGGGTCTCACCTTTGCCCGCGGCCTGCGGTCCATCCTCCGCCACGACCCCGATAAAATCCTCGTCGGCGAAATCCGTGACCAGGAAACCGCGCAGATCGCCATCAACTCCGCGCTCACTGGCCACCTCGTCTTCACTACCGTCCACGCCAATAACGTGGTCGACGTCCTTGGCCGTTTCCTTAATATGGGTGTCGAAGCATATAACTTCGTCTCCGCGCTCAACTGCATCCTCGCTCAGCGCCTGGTGCGCACCGTTTGCGAGTACTGCGGACACACCGTTCATTACGACGACGAGCTCCTTATCGCGAGCGGCATGGATCCCGCCGAATGGCGCGACTTTGACTTCCGCGAAGGCTCCGGCTGCATGGAGTGCGGCGGCACCGGCTACCGCGGCCGCACCGCCATCCACGAGCTGCTCGACCTCACCGACACGATTCGCGAAATCATCCTTGCCAAGAAACCGACCTCCGAAATCCGCAGGCAGGCGCAAAAGGAAGGTATGAGCTTTCTCCGCGAGTCCGCCATCGAGCGCGTTCGCCGCGGCGTCACTACACTCAAAGAGATCAACAAGGTTACATTTATTGAGGCTTCACGATAGTGACCCAGATGTTTAGCAGAATTCGCAGCGTTGCCGAAGCCGCCGGACGTCCGCCCGCCGCCATTGAGATCGCGCCTGAAGGCGTTCTCGCTGCTGCGCGTCCCGCCGCGCGCGCCCGCCGCGGTGCGTCCGAGCCGGCGCAGGGCAACGTCTATGCCTACGTTCCGCTTTCACCCGGCGCCATCGTTCCGAGCATTGAAGAGCCCAACCTGCGCGCGTCCGAAAGCGTAATCGCTGCCATCCGCTCCGCCCTCGACGAAATCTCGCCCCGCACGCGCGCCGTTACCGTGGTCCTTCCTGACACGCTCGTCCGCGTATTCGTCCTCGACTTCGATTCCCTTCCCGCCAAACCCTCTGAAGCCATCCCCGTCGTCCGTTTCCGCCTGCGCAAGATGGTTCCCTTTGAAGTCGAGCACGCCGGCGTCAGCTATCAGGTGCTCTCGCAGAACCTATCTGAATGGAAGGTTCTGGCCGCCGTCGTCCCCGGCCCCATCCTCGCCGAATACGAGGCAGCCGTTCGCTCTGCCGGTTACGAGCCCGGCGCTGTCCTGTCTTCATCGCTCGCCGCGCTTGAGTCCTTTGAATCCATGGAAGCCGTGATGGCGGCCAACCTCAGCGCCCACGCCATCACCACCACCATTGCAACCGGTCAGGAGCTCCTCCTCTATCGCACCCTCGACCTTCCTCAGGACTCCGCGCAACGTGTCGCCGAAATTCAGCGCAGCATCGCGGTTGCCTCCGCCTACTTTGAAGACAAGCTCGGCTCGCGCCCCCGCACCCTTCACTACGCGGGGGTTCAGGACCCCGCCGAATTCGCGGCCTCCATTGGCGATCCCGAACTTTCCGTCGTGGAGTGGGCGTCCCGTCCCGATGAAGGCGCCATGACTGCGCTTCCTCAAACCTGTTTTGCCGGCGTCACGGGCGCGCTGGCCGGAGCGAGTTGACGGATGCGCATCACTCTCAATCTCGCTTCTCGCCCTTACGCCAACCTCGGCCCCGCGCTCAAGCGCCTGCGCATTGCCATGGCCGCGCTCGCGCTGCTTTGTCTCCTCTTCTTCCTGGGCCTTCATCTCTTCGACCGCCAGGCCGAGGCGTCTCGCGCTCTTGAGCACTCGCTCGACAGCCGGATCGCCCGTGTCCAATCCGAGCGCTCCTCCGCCGTCATCATGATGCGCCGCCCCGAAAATGCCCGCGTGCTCACTCAGGCCGAAGCTCTCAACCAACTCTTCGATGAAAAAGCCTTTTCCTGGACCCTCGCCATGGAAGCCATGGAAAGGGTTCTTCCAGGTGGCGTGCAAGTCACGTCCATCGAGCCCATCCGCGCCCCTGACGGTCACATAACCGTTCATGTTCGTGTCGTCGGTCCCCGCGACAAAGCCGACGATCTCGTCGCCAACCTCGAGCAATCCCGGCGATTCCTCCGGCCCCGCATCGTTGGCGAAAACGCCGAATCCAGCAACAACCCCTCGCAGCGCCAGGAGCCAATCAGCATCTCCAATCGCTTCGACTTCGATCTCCTCGCTGAATACAATCCGCCCACGGTAGAAGAAGAGCACATCGCCTCCAAGCCGGTGCACCACGCCGCCCCGTCCATTCCCCTCGGCTACCCCAACCCAAAACACTTGCGCTCAAATCCCGCAATACCACAAGGCAGCGGCCGTCCGCCTTACACAGGACCGTCGCAGGGAGGTCCGCAATGAAAGCGAACGGAACTCCTTCAGCCTTCCGCGAACGGATGGCATCACCGCTCACCTGGCACTTCGCAGGCTTCGCGGTTCTGCTTGTCTTCGCCGTCCTTCTTGCCGTTCGACTCGGATTCGATTGGGCCGCGATGAACAGCGGTTCCAGCGAGGTCCTCGCTGGTAAGCAGACGCAACTGAAGGTTCTCGAGATCCAGACCGCTCCTCTCCGCGGCCTCGACCAGCGCGTCCAGAAAACGCGCCAACAGATCGACGCTTTCTACAAAAAGCGAATTCCCTCCGACTATTCCGTCATCTCCAGCCGCATCGGCGAATTGGCGGTCACATCCGGCGTCCGCCTCTCGCGCGTGGGGTACGCGCAGGAGAAACCCGGCGCCGAACTCACTGAAATCTCCATGGACGCGGGCATCAGCGGCGACTATCCCTCCATCATGCGTTTCATTAACTCGCTGGAGCGCGATCGAATCTTCTTCATCATTCGTGGCATGTCGCTCACCGGCCAGCAGGGCGGTCTGGTCAATCTTCGTCTTCGCGTCTCCACCTGGCTGCGCCCCGCAGATGCTGAGGCCAGCGGCCTGCCCATGGCTCCATCCGCGGGCGACGAATCTCCCGCTGCATCCCTCCCGGGCAAGGAGGGCGAATAATGGCTCTCGCTCTCGGCACCGAAAACAAACGCGAGGTGATCATGGCCAGCGTGCTGGGCGTCGTCCTTGTCATCTGCGCCATCGTAGTGATCCACATGTTTTTTGGATCTTCCTCACCCAGCAACTCTGGTTCTGCGCCGGTCTCGCCAACCCTGCAGAACCCTTCCGCCCCCTCCAGCACACCCTCCGCGGCCACGCCCGCCGCGGGCAACGAAGCCCTACGCCTCTCCAATGCCGCTATCGATCCCTCACTGCATTTCGATAAACTGGCCCAGAGCGAAGATGTCGAATACTCCGGCTCAGGCCGCAACATCTTCTCGGCCGAGTCCGTCCCCGTCTCCATTCCCAAACCCGTCGCGCCGGTGCGCCCCAACGGCAGCTCCGCGGCAGCGCAAGTCCCGCAAAATATACCGCCCAAACCTCCGTCCATCGATCTCCGCTACTTCGGCTACTCTCAGGACGAACATAAGCAGCTCAAGGCTTTCTTCATGCACGGCGACGACATCTTCATGGCTAGAACCGGCGACATCGTCGACCATCGCTACAAGATCGGCGTCATTCGCCCGCTCAACGTTGAAGTCACCGACCTGGCCTACAACAACACGCAAACAATCGGTATTTCACCGCAATGACAATGAATATTTCAAGACTCTGAATCCACTCATGGTTCCTGCTTCTCCAATTCGCCGCTGTTTACCTCCTGAGTTGGTTGCCCCATCCTTTACGTGGACTTTCGAAGAAAGATCAGGGAATGGGTGGGAACCACAGAACGCAGCAAACGACTCACATCGCCCTCTAAAATCCGTTCCCGCGTCCGAGCAGGGCTACGTGATGCTCATCGCCATCTTCCTCATAGCACTCCTCGTCATCGCGTTGGCCGTTGCTGCGCCCAACGTTGCACGCTCCATCCAACGTGACCGCGACCTCGAAACGTTTCATCGCGGCATGCAATACCGCCGCGCCATTCAGCTCTACTACCGCAAATTCCACGCCTATCCGCCCAACGTTGAGGCTCTCGTCAACACCAACGACATTCGCTTCCTGCGCAAGAAATATATCGATCCCATGACTGGCCAGGACGACTGGAAGCCCATTGCATTTGGCCAGAACAAAACTCCCACCGCCATGGGCTTCTTCGGCCAACCCCTCGCCGGCAACGCGTCCACGCTCGCAGGCATCGGCCCAAGCGGCGGCACCGGCAGCTTGCCAGGAACACAAACCCCGACCAGCGGTTTCTCCACCGGCAGTCCATCAAGTCCTAACTCACTCTTTAGCGACACCACCAGCGATCAGTCTTCCCCTACGAGCGGATCCGGCTCAACGGGCAGCCCGTCCGATAGTTCTGGAAACACGCCCGGTGGCGCAGGATCTACCGGCAGCACTTCCTCGAGCGGCACTTCATCCACCAGCAGCTCGACCTCCGGCTCCAGCGGCCCAATCATCGGCGGTGCCGGCATCATCGGCTTTGAGCCAGCCAGCCCCAAGCAGTCGATTCTCGTTTACAAGAAGAAGAATCACTACAACGAGTGGGAGTTCACCTACGACCCACTCTCCGATTTGAAAACCATCGGCGGCGGGAGCACCGGTCTGAACGGACAGCAAGGTGGTGGGAACAACGGCCTGAACGGACAGCAGGGCGGCGGCAACAACGGATTTGGAGGTTCAGGCTCCGGCTCCGCCCCTATGCCCCCTGACACCCCCGCCCCGCAATAGCCCGCCTCTTTCCGCTCCACATACACAAGAGGCCCGCCGTTTCCGGCGAGCCCTTGTCTTCACTAATCCCTTTCTTTTACGCCTGGAACGACGATCCGCATCCGCAGGTCGACTTCACCTGAGGGTTGTCAAACTTGAATCCCGCCGCCTCCAGCGACTCCACGTAATCCACCGTGCAGCCATTCAAGTACATCAGCGAGGTCGCGTCCACAAACACCTTTAAGTCCTCGAAATTGAAGACTTTATCCATCATTCCGCCCTGGTTCTCAAAAGCCATCGAGTACTGGAACCCCGAGCAGCCCCCGCCCACCACGCCAATGCGCAGCCCGGCCGGCAGCGGATCCTGGGTGGCCATAATCTCGCGCACCTTGGCTATCGCCTGCGGTGTCAACATAAGTGGCGCTTTCTTAACGGTTTCCTCGGCTGGTGCTACTGTTGTCGTGGCCATAAACTCTCCCTCAGGAACCTAATGTTCCCTTCCTCTTTGTACTGTACCTTTCAGCGAAACCTGGCACAAGCCCCAGTTTCGGTACCCATCCCATCAGATGCACCGCCTTCGGCATGGACGCAGAGGAATCCTCCTGCCCATAAACCTCGTTTTCCGCTCCGACCCCATCGAAGTGGTTCGCTTTTTCTTCCAATCGGAGCTATGATGATCAACCGTAAGGGCCCCTCTGGCCGCGAGACCGCAATTCCCTACGACCCCGCTGGTTCCTGGGACCGGAATTCGTTCGGAGGTGGAGTATGTTCGTAGCGGTGATGTGGACCGTCTGGTCGGCATTTGTTGTATTTATGGCTGGCCTTTATATCTATCGCTCCAGCCTGACCAAGAATGAAGAGGACCAGATCTTCCTCGATGACTCGTTTTCGCATGAGCAGGCGGAGCAGGCAGTCATCGTTTCCAAAGTAGCCAAGGTCGAGCCCATGGTGCGCATCGCCCGCTGGCTCGTCATCGGCATGACCGTTGTCGTCCTCGCATACTACGTCCGCGATATTGTGCTCCAGCTTCACCTCATTGAGTAGAGCGGTCGCATTTCCCGGCGTGCGGGGCCTCTTCAGCCTCGCATGCCCCGGCATCGTTATCGCAACGGTGCGCGTCATCGCGCCCGTTGCCCTATCACACGGCGAATCGACTCTTGGCCTTCAGAACTGATGGAAGATATCGAAAAGATAGTACCCCACCACCACCAACGTCATCACTCCCACCATCACCAGTGCAGCTGTCTTCACGGGACGAATCTTGCCGACCCGAGCCAGAATCGCATCCTGATCGGACTTCACTCGGTTCGATGATTCGGCCAGACAAATCTGCGCCTCCTCATTGCGTCCCACTCTCGCCGCAAAAATGGTTACGCCGGCCATAAAGACAAAAGACACACCCCAAACAGCCCACATAAATAGGAACAAATCCCATTCCAGTCTCCAGGGTAAAAAATTTGCGGGGTTCGCAACCGGCTCTTTCGCGAATCAATCGCGGCTCCGCTCGCTGCGTGCCTCACGCTGCTCATCTTATGGGCTGGTAGCCTCGCGCCCGGGTGACAGGAGTCACAAGGCTACCGCATGCGTCCCACAATGAAAAAGGCTTCAGCATGGATCGAAACAAAAGGCCCGCCCTCCACGGGCGAGCCTTTGCAATGAAACTTGTATGTGCCTTTGTTTTTGCTTTTTCCCTTTTCCCTTTTCCCTGTTCCCTGGTCTCTGTTCCCTGCTTTACTCCACTTCCTGCCTCGCGCGATAGCCATCCCGCGCAATGATGTCGTATTTCAACGGCTTGTGCTTCTCATCCTGCATGCGCAACGGCTGGCCTTCATCGTCCACCAGTTCCACTCGAATCTTGCGATATGTACCGTCCTGCTTCGCATTCGTCGGGTGATACACCAGCTCGTATTTGGCCCGGATGTTTTCATTGATCGCTTTCATGTCGTCCGGCAACTCCCCCACGAACCGCGGCTCGAAGTGCATGCCGCCTGTCAATTCGGAGAAGGTCTTCATCTGATTCTCCGCCTGCAAGTAGGTGATACTTTCCCCGCGCAAGGTCTCGAAGAACCCGCCCGTCGAAACCGTGAAGATCGTCGTGTCCCGCGTCGCCTTCACCCGCTTCAAAATCTGGTCCAGGTCAAGTTTCGACATCGTATCGATACCGGAAGCAACCAGCAAAATGTACTTCTGGCCCTCTATGCGTGACATCCGGTCCAGCCCCTCGTTCAGTGCATCGAAGATGTCCGTCTCCTGGAATGCCGCCGGCATGTACACTCCTTGCGCAAGCTGGTTGATGCCTTCCATAATCTGTCTTTTATCCTGCGTAAAATCGCTCACAATGTGTGAATTCAGGTCGAAGGTCATCATGGCCACGTAATCCTGCGGCCGCAACTGCTCGGTAAATGCCACAGCCGAATTCAACGCATCCACTCTGAAGAAATAGCCGCGCGCCGCATACTCCATCAGGATCAACACCGTAATCGGCGCCTCCGTGCGCTTGAATCCCTCCACCTTCTGCTCCACGCCATCCTCGTAAACCTTGAAATTGGATGGCTTCAGTCCGGGCACGAACTGGTGTGTCTTTTCGAGAAGCACCCCTACATCCACCGTCACCTCCGGAACCTCTACGCGCAGGCTCATGTTGGGCGCGCCTTCAGGGGCCTTGAACTCCGGCCGCGCCGGCGCCGGCGGTGGCGTGTTGTCTGAATTGTCCGGCTTCTTGGGCAGCGCGATCGGGCCGTTGTCTCCGCTTGGGCCTCCCGCATCGGGAGCCTGCTGGTCTGCTGGCTGCTGCGCCGCGGGCTGCTGCGCGGCGGGCGGTTGGCTCTGGTTTTGCGCGTGTCCCTGCACGGCTACCGTCGCCATCAAAAGCGCCATCGATAGAATCGCCAGCGAAAATCCGCCAATCTTTCGTGCCTTCGAATGTGCCTTCGTCATCTCAACCTCTTGTGCTCCCCAGCATACGCGATCTGCGTTGTTGAACGGCAACCGCCTCAGCGCGAATCGCCGCGTCTGTCCTTGAACTCCGCCGGTACCGCCAACTCCGCTAACCCCGCTCCGTTGCCGTACTCTAATAGACGTGGAAACTCGCCCGAAGGAAACCAACACCGTCCCCGCCTTCGCCCTCTTCGCCGCCATGGCCCTGGCGGCAACTTCGCCCGCCATGTTGCCCGCACAATCGCCAAACGCCCCCTCAACATCGCCTTCCGCCCCATCGCAAACCGCCAGCGGTCCCCCAACCAATCCCGGCTTTTTCCCTCTTGACCAGATTCGCCCGGGAATGACGGGAACTGCCTGGACCGTCTTTCAAGGCTCTACACCGGAACCCATGCAGATCGAGATTCTTGGCATCCTGCACGGCGCACGCGGCCCCGGCCAGGACCTCATCCTCGCTCGGCTTCATGGCGACAAGCCCGAGTACACGGGCGTCGTCGAAGGCATGAGCGGCAGCCCTGTTTACATCGATGGCAAGCTGGCAGGCTCGCTTTCTTACCGCATCGGCCAATTCACCAAGGAACCCATCGCCGGCTTCACGCCCATCGAGCAAATGCTTGAAGTCCGCGATCTCCCGATCCCAAATACTCAAATCGACGCGCAAACCACTCCTCCCGCTCCCGGCTCATCCCTCGAGGCAAGCAATTCGGTCACGAACCAGGATCCTTTTTCTTCCGGCTCCATGACGTTCCAGCCTCTGGACACTCCGCTCGTCATGAGCGGATTCCTGCCTGACGCCATTCGTTTCTGGCAGCAACAAACCGCTGGAACTTCGTTCGAGCCCATCGCCGCTGGCGGCTCTTCTGGTGGAATCTCGTCCGCAGGAATCCCCTCCGCTCCGGCAATGTCATCTTCCTCTGACTCGAGTCCTGACTCCGATCCTTCCGCACATCCCGTGTTCGAGCCCGGCTCGGCAGTCAGCATGCAGCTCATCCGCGGCGATCTTGAGGTCTCTGCAACCTGCACTGTCACGTGGGTCGATCCGAAACAACTCCTCGCCTGCGGCCATCCCGTTCTCGGGGCGGGACCGGTCTCTCTCCCAATGACCACCGCCGATGTCGTCGCCACCCTCGCTTCGCCGCTGAATTCTTTCAAGATCATCAACACGGGTATCACCATCGGCGCCTTCACACAGGATCGCGAGTCGGCGATCCGCGGAGTTCTCGGCGCCAAGGCGCACATGATCCCCGTCCACGTCGCCATCGATTCCCCGGAAGCCCCGCGCAAGGTTAACGTCGAAATCCTCGACCTGCCTTCCCTCACTCCCACCGCCGTCCAGGTTGTTCTCTACGAATCGCTGCTCGAATCCAACCAAAACTCCGAAGCGCTCAGCTACCACGTAACGGGCAACATCGATATCTCCGGATTTCCAGCCGTCCCGCTCGATCTCTGGGCCCCGTCCGGCCAGCCAACTCCGGCGCCGATGATGGCCGCTCTTCTCGTAGGTGGCCAGTTCACGCGCCTCTATTCAAATGGCGCGCGCCAGGGAGTCGTTCGATCCATTGATCTCCACGTCCAGGCCATTCCCCGCACGGTCGACGTCGCGCTCGATCAGGCGCGCATTGCTTCTACTGACATCGCTCATGCGGGCGACACCATCACCGTCGAAGCCACCCTCCGCCCTTCGCATCAGCCTGAGCGCAACGTCCGCATCGCCTTCAAACTGCCAGCCCGCCTCGCTTCAGGCAACCTCCGTCTTCTCGTTTCCGATGCGGCCACCCTCGACCGCACTTTGCTTCAGCCTCGTCTGTCTTCTTCCACTCCCAGTCTTTCCACCGTCCTCGCCGAAGCCCGCGATCAGCACGCCGCCGACCACATCTATGTCAGCCTTCTCGCGCCTGAAACTCAGGCCGAGATCCACGGTCAAACCTTTACCAGCCTCCCGCTTTCCATGGCCAACGCCCTTGAGCCCCTCCGCAACGCTCAGGATGCAGGACTGAACGGTGAATCCGCAGAACTCGTCGGCGACGCTCCCGCCGGAGGCGTCCTCACCGGATTCTGGATTCTGAATCTCAACATCGAGCCCGGCGGCGGATTAAACTAAAGTCATCACCGAATCAATGACTTAGGTCGGAGATAGACCCGCACTTTGGGGGAATGTTTCGGCAAGGCAGTTTAGACTAGAATCATCAACGATTCATCGATAAACTTCCGGGGCTAACCGGCGCTTTTGGGGAATTTTGCCGGGCAAGCTTGACCAAAATCTGATCCGAGGCGAGTGGGACAATTATGGCTCAAATACAGGGACTTGCAGCTCATGCGGCGGGGTCAGAGCTGCTTCCTCTGCGCTACGAACCGGGCAAGCTCGGCGCATACGAGGTCGAAATCGCCATCACCCACTGCGGCGTCTGCCACAGCGATCTTCACCTCATTGCCAACGACTGGGGCATCAGCCAATATCCCTTCATCCCCGGTCACGAAATCATCGGAACCGTCTCTGCGCTCGGGAGCGAGGTTCGCACTCTCGAGCTCGACCAGCGCGTCGGTCTCGGCTGGCAATCCAACTCCTGCGGACAGTGTGAGTGGTGCATGCGCGGCCAGGAAAACCTCTGTCCCGCCTCTGAAGGCACCTGCGTCCATCGCCACGGCGGCTACGCCGACCGCATCCGCGCCAATGCCCGCTTTGTCGTTCCCATTCCCGACGCCCTGCAAAGCGAACAGACCGCGCCCTTGCTCGGCGGGGGCATCACCGTCTACAACCCCATGCGCGCCTTCGGCGTCAATCCCTCCACCCGCGTCGGTGTCGTCGGCATCGGCGGACTCGGCCACCTCGCCATCCAATTCGCTCGCGTCTTTGGCGCGCACGTCACCGCCTTCTCCACCACTCTAACGAAGGAAGAGGAAGCCCGCGCCCTCGGCGCGCATCACTTCGTCCATAGCCGGGAATCCAAATCCATGAAGGAAGTGGCCAGCTCTCTCGACTTCATCCTCACGACCGTCAACGCCGACCAGGATTGGAGCGCCTACCTCCAGGCTCTGCGCCCCAATGGATCCCTTTGGTTCGTTGGCGTTCCGCCATCGCCCGTTTCCGTTCACACCTTTCCACTCGTCTCCGGCATGCGTACCATCGGCGGCAGCC
This sequence comes from Occallatibacter sp., assembly GCA_052145255.1. Taxonomy (GTDB): domain Bacteria; phylum Acidobacteriota; class Terriglobia; order Terriglobales; family Acidobacteriaceae; genus Telmatobacter. Next base: position 31,233 of record JBKQOX010000057.1, on the reverse strand, counting down.
CCATCGGCAGCCCATTCCAACTGCGCGAAATGCTCGACGTCGCTGCCCGCCACGGCATCAAAGCCACCACCGAGCGTTTCCCCATGGAAATGGCCAACGAGGCCATCGATAAAGTGAAAAAAGGCAAAGTCCGCTTCCGCGCCGTCCTCGCCAACTAGTGGACCGACAACTCATCGGCGCCGTGGACTCACCACGAATCACTGCCTTGCTGATTTCCACAGCCAACTTTCGCTAACATATTTGTGCATGGCCTTCCCGATCAAAACCTGCGTCATTTGTCACGAAGAGTTCGAGCTCCACCCGGGCAAGCCCGGGTTCGCCAATCGCTGCCCCTCCTGCAGTGAGCCTGAGGAACTCACCGAGTCCGAACCCCGCACCTCTACCGACTACGTCGAGCGCCGCGCCACCCTTGAAATCAACGCCGCCCGCCGCCGCGCCATGCGCGACCTCCTCTACCGCAAAGACAGCTGATTCTTCCGATAGTCCCGTCGTTCCTCAGTCCCTGGTCCCTACGCCCCTGCTCTATTCCACCGGTACAATTAAGCTGTGCCCAAACCTTCCCCCACCGTCGGCTTCGTCTCTCTTGGCTGCCCCAAAAACCTCGTCGACTCTGAAGTCATGATGGGCCTCCTCGACCGCGCCGGCGCACGCCTCACCGCCCGCCCCGAAGATGCCGATATCCTCGTCGTCAACACCTGCTCTTTCCTTGACACCGCCAAGCAGGAGTCGGTCTCGACCATCCTTGAGATGGCCCGCCACAGAGCCTCGGGCCGCGCCAAAAAACTCATCGTCGCCGGCTGCCTCGTCGAACGCTATCGCGACGAAATCCAGAAGAACATTCCTGAAGTCGACGCCGTCGTCGGCACCGGCGAGCTCGAATCAATCCTGGAAGCCGCGGGACTCAACTCAGCCGCCGCACCGCCTACGTCCTCGCCCTTCACAATCTTGACCAGCACGCATGCCGAGATTCGTTCGGGAAAAGAATCGCAATCCGGCACGCACAAGGGTCGCCCCGAAGGCGACGCCCGCGAGCGCTCCGGCCGCTTCCTTCGCGACGCATGGGCAAGCGCTTCGTCCACTCTTCCCACCTACCTCTACGACGACACCACCCCTCGCCTGCTCTCCACACCACGCGCTTCCGCCTACATCAAAATTGCCGAGGGCTGCGACCACCCCTGCACCTTCTGCGTCATTCCCAACCTCCGCGGCAAATTCCGTTCCCGCCGCTTCGAATCCGTTGTTGCTGAAGCCGAGCAGCTCGTCGCCCGCGGCGTTCGCGAAATCACCCTCATCGGTCAGGACACCACCTGCTACGGCGAAGACCTCGGCCTCCGCGACGGTCTCGCCACACTTCTCGACACGCTCGCCCGCATTCCGAACCTCAAGTGGCTCCGCTTCCTCTACGCTTATCCCAACCGCATTACTTCGAAGCTTCTTGACACCATCGCCAGTCACGAAAACATCTGCAAATATCTCGACCTGCCGCTCCAGCACGCTTCTCCCGATGTCCTCAAGCGAATGAAGCGCGGCGCTTCCGCCGACATCTTCCTCAAGACGCTCTCGAAAGTCCGCGCAGCCGTCCCCGGCATCGCCCTCCGCACCAGCTTCATCGTCGGCTTCCCCGGCGAGTCCTCCTCGGACTTTGAAGTTTTGGAGGAGTTCATCGGCGAGGCAAAATTCGACTGGCTCGGCGTCTTCAACTATTCGCATGAAGAAGGCTCAGCTGCTTACGACCTCGACTCGCAGATCCCTCACCGCACCATCGAGTCGCGCCGTCGCCGTCTGATGAAGCTCCAGCAATCCATCTCACGCCGCGCCAAGAAAAACTGGATCGGCCGCGAGCTGACCCTTCTCGCCGAAGGCCCAAGCGCCGAAACGCCTCTTCTCTGGGAAGCCCGTACCGAGTTCCACGCTCCCGAAATCGACGGCAAGGTCTTCATCAACGACTTCGGCCCGCTTGACGACCTCGAACCCGGCCGCTTCTACCGCGCCCAGATCACCGAGTCGCACGACTACGACCTCGTCGCCCGCATCCTCTCCGCTGCAAACTAGTCCGCCGTCGAACTCGCTCTCAAAAAAATAGGGCGGCAGGTCTCAGACCCCGCCGCCCTCACAGAGGTTAGCCGGGATTTCCGGCCTTCTTTTAGAGCAGACCCGGTACCGTGGTGTCCATGGTGATCCGGGTCCCGCTGAGCACACCCTCGATGTGAACTCCTGGGTTGCCCGAGGTATCGTATGCATCCAGCGTAAACGTGCCCAAGTAGTGGCTGCCATCCGGGCTCAGGGTGACCTCCTCGACGATGTGAGTAGGACCCTGCGCAGGCCCGATTTCGCTCCAACTCAACGGGTTAGTCGGATCGTATGAGTTGGCGAACCACGCAAAATGATTCAGCTTGCACGTGTATCTCCCCGTCTGTTTCCAAACGCCCATACAGAAATCCCCATCCTGCGGGGGCCGATCGGAATTCATGATCTCGGTCTTGTCGCCATGCCAGACAACGAGGGCGTTGTCTACCGGCGCGCCTTCGGGTAAGTCGCTGTCCGAACCATGAGATGTGAACGTCACGTGCCACATACCGATGATTGATGCGCCTTCCTGGTCGTCCAGCGCCGCCTGCACCATGTGTGCAGACCCGGACTGGAGTTGAAAACTGCTGGGATGGGCCTGCGGCAGCGTGACACCTCCGCAGGCCGCTTGAGCATTGGGCACGCACGCAAGTGCGAGCCCAAGGATCGATGCTGTAAGAGCAAGCTTCATTTTCTTCTTCATGGAAGTTCTCCTTTTCACTCCGGCGCCTCGTCTCGTTCGCGCCCTGTGATGAAGGGAGTCTGCCCCACCTTCGACCCGGACTCAATGAGCCGGAGATGAGTTGCGCCTGAGCTCAGCGGCTCCGCCCAACTCATCCAAAACTCATCTCGGCTCACCCCATATTTTGGTAATCTCTCCAACATGAAAGAGCAAATGGAAGGCATCTCAAATGAGCAACTGACCGGGCTGCGGCGAGTCCTCAAATGCCCGATCCTCACTCCAATTGACCCCGACTACGGCCCAGCGCGCAGAATCTGGAACGGCATGATCGACCGCAAGCCCAGCGTCATCGTGCGTCCCACCGGCATCGCCGACGTCATTCAGGCCGTTCGCTTTGCACGCGAACATCGCCTGGCAGCCTCGGTCCGCGGTGGCGGCCACAGCGTTGCCGGTAAATCCGTCGCCGACGGCGTCATCATGATCGACCTCTCCCTGATGCGAGAGATCCAGGTCAACCCCAGCCGCCAAACCGCATTGGCCCAGGGCGGCGCCACCTGGGGAGAATTCGATCGCGAAAGTGAGAGATTTTCCCTCGCCACCACCGGCGGCGTCATCTCCTCTACCGGCGTCTGCGGCCTTACGCTCGGTGGCGGCATCGGCTGGCTCATGGGCAAGCACGGCCTCAGTTGCGACAACGTTATCTCCGCTGACCTCGTGAACGCTGACGGCAATCACCTGTCGGTCAGCGCGACGCAAAACGAAGACCTCTTCTGGGCCATCCGAGGCGGCGGCGGCAACTTCGGCATCGTCACCGCGCTCGAGTTTCGCCTGCACGAACTCGCCTCCATCTACGGCGGCATCGTCTTGTATCCGCGCCCGGCAGCCTTTGACCTGTTGCGCCAATATCGAGATCTCACCGTCAACGCGCCCGACGAGATCACCGCCTACGCCGCGCTGCTCACGGGCCACGGTCATCCCATGGCGGGTATCGCGCTCTGTCACAGTGGATCGAATGGCGACCGCGCCGCCGCGTGCAAACAGTTCTATCTCGCCGCGCCGCCCGCCGCCGACATGATCGGCGAAAAGAAATACACCGAGCTTCAAACCATGCTCGACTTCACGGCTTCTGCGGGCGCGCATTACTACTTCAAATGCCCGTTCCTCCGCGAGCTCACGGACGACGCCATCCGCGTCATCCTCGATCACACCGAGCAGATGCCCAGCGAGCAAACGCAAGTGGTGCTCGAGCATATGCACGGCGCGGCCAGCCGCATTCCGGTCGAGCAAACCGCCTTCGGTCTCCGGCGCGTGCATTACAGCATCAACATCATGCCTGCATGGACCGATCCATCGATGGCGGAGAAATGCATCGCATGGGCGCAGGGCTTCGCTTCGGCGTTGAACGCCTTCGGAGCCTCGGATGCCTACGTCAATTACCTCGGAGAGGAAGGACAGTCTGCGGTCAAGGCCTCGTATGGAGCAAACTACGCTCGCCTCTCAGACCTCAAGAAGAAATACGACCCCAGCAACTTCTTCTGCTTTAACCAGAACATCGTCCCTGCCGCCTAGTCGCGCGCCAGATGCGACAAGCCGATCGACGCGAGAAAGCCGTGAAAACGCACATCCGTCCAGTACGGACGGAATTCATAGCAGATGACCGCAATGTAGATGGGGGTTGATTTCACAGCCACCGCCCGTTCCAACCATTCGTGCATCTCGGCAGCTAGCCCGAGCTCCGCGTAGATCGCGGCAATCAGCACGGCTGGCTCTGTCTTCTCTCCCATTACTTTCAATTTCTTCACAATGTTGAGAGCGCGCTGACGCTCGCCCTTGCCCGCCAGGGCAGTTCCCAAAAAGGCCAACGCCTCAATGTTGTCGGGCGTAAGCGAAAGAGCTTTCTCATGGGCTTCTATAGCCTCGTCATATCTTCCGAGCGACGCCAGATTCCGGCCCAGAAAGAAATAGGGCCTGTAATAGCCGGGATCCAGCTCCACGCTATGCTGCAATTGCCGCAAAGCAAGATCGTGCTGTCCGGCAATGAATTGTGCAACTCCCAAGTAGAGGTTGACGCTTGTCGAAAGAGGTTCAACTTCTCTCGCGCGCTGCATAGAGGCGATCGCCTCCAGAGGCTTCCCCACAGCGGATAAGTACAACGATTGCCAAATCAGCGCGGAGATCTGGCTCGGATCCAGTGCCAGCGCCGCCTGAAACTCCCGCCCGGCGCCGTCCCAGTCCCAGTCGTACCAGCTCTTGATCAACCCCAGCGTGCAGTGCGCCTCGGCCAGCGTTTCATCCAGATCCAATGCTTGCTGCAGATGCGAATGTGCCTGCGCTAGCGCCTCCAGCGGCTTCATTTGGCCAACGCGTACCGATCCCATTTGCGCGTAGCAATCTGCCAATCCCGCATAAGCCGGCGCAAAGCCTGCATCCATCGCCAGCGCCTCGTTGAAGTAGCCCATGCTGCGCCGGATCGCGTCGGCGGTCATCTTGTGCCAGAAAAATCGCCCTTTGAGATACGCATCGTAAGCTGCCGACGACTTCGAATACCTTCGCGCGCCCACCGTCGCGCTCGGGAAAAGTTCCACCGCCAGGCTCTCGCTTACGCGCTGCGTTACCTCTTCCTGCACCGCCAGCAAGTCGTAGGCCTTGCGATCGTACGTCTCCGACCACAGCACGCATCGGTCGCGCAGATCGTGCAACTGAGCGCTGATGCGCAGCGTATCCCCCGAACGTCGCACCGACCCGCGCAACAGGTAATCCAGGTTCAGCTCCCTCTGCAGCCGATCCAGATGCGCCGCCATTCCCTCGCCGTTCTCCAGCTTCGGGACCGAAGTCACCCGCAGCCTCGCGGGATCGATCCGCGAAAGCGCGGAGATCATGTCTTCCGTCAATCCGGCGGCAAAATAGTCGCCTTCTTTTCCTGAAAGCTCCTCGACGGGAACCACCGCAATCCGCAGTTTCTTCTCATCCCGGGCAGTTGCGACAGCTTCGCCGGCCCCGCTTTTTTCCATCTTCCCGACGAATCGGTATCCCAGTCGCGGCAACGTCTCGACATAATTTGGGTTTTCTGCCTGATCGTTGAGCGCCAGCCGAATCTGGCGTATGCAGAAGTTCAGCCCCTGCTCGAAGTCGACAAAAGTGTCCTCGCCCCCGATGGCCAGCCGAATCTGTTCGCGCGTCACCAGCGTCCCGCGATGCTGCAGCAGAAACGCAAGCACGCGCGCCGGCTGCTGCTGAATCCGCACGGACGCGCCGTTCCTGCGCAGCTCAAAGGTCTGCTCGTTGAGCTCAAATTCGCCGAATCGTTTGGCTGACATGGCAGAGAAAGAGGGGACCGAATCTTCGCGCCATTATAGCAGCCGATTTTTTCAGGCGGTTACGCCGCCGCCCACATTATCATCCCCCCATGCCCATCCAACGCCGCACTTTCCTCAAATCCTCCGCAGCCATCCTTCCCGCGATCGCTTTCCAAAATGTCTTCGCGCAAAGCTCACCTGAAACGCCGCCCGCCACTACGCCGCATCCCGTTCCCGCTGGTCAGGACCGCACCGGCCATCTTCACTCCCTCGGTTTCAGCTCGCTGGCCTTCAAAGTCGTCCCATCCGATACCGGCGGGAACCTCCTCGTCATCGAACACAGCAATCTCGTGCCCAACACGGGCCCGGCCCTGCATATGCATTTGTCTCAGGAGGAATGGTTCTATGTGATGGAAGGCGAAGTCCGCTTTCAGGTCGGCGATCGTCGCCTGCGGCTCGGCCCCGGTGAGTCGATCCTTGCTCCCCGCCGCATCCCTCACACCTTCTCCGCTACCGGCTCACCCGCGCACATGCTCATCGCCTTCTCGCCTGCCGACAAAATGGAGCAGTACTTCATTGACGCTGCGGCCCATCCCGAACTCGCACCCACGAAAGATTTCATGAACCAGTACGACATGCAGTGGATCGGCCCGTCTCCCTTCTGGAAATCCTAGAAGTCCGCGTAAGGGCGCCGATTTTACGACAAGATCCTTCGCTCGCCACCGCTTTGCGGTAGCTTCAACGAGCCGCTCACCGCCAATTCACTCACGCGCAGTCGCTTCACATCAAGTTCCCCAATCTCAACCGACTCAAACGTAGCTTTCCGCACCGACACGCGACCAACTGAAAGTCTTCCAATCGCGAACGCGCCCACCGCCACTGCTCCCACTGCCGCTGCGCCGATGGCAACAGCGATAATTGCAACGCCACGCAACTCAACGGACTCTGTACTCTTCGTTTCCTTCACCTCTCCGCCTCCGGCAATCTTCTCCATACAGACCCCCCTCGAATCGGCTCTGCCGCAACCATCCGTGCTTTGTAGTCGACATTACCGCCCAGCCTCGCCCTTCCCCAGTCCCGAAGTCCCGCAATCCCGCAGCCCCCGTCCTTCTGCTATCCTTCCGCCATGAAAAACCCGCTTCCCCGCCTCGCCGGCACAATCCTCCTTCTCGCCTCTGCCCTAGTTCTCGCGGCGCCCGCTGCCGCCCCCGCTTCCGCGCAGGATTGGGCTAAGTCCATCCTCGACAAATCCCCTCGTCACAAGGAGTGGGTCAAGGTCAAATACCGCTCGCGCACTGTCGACGCCTTCGTCGTCTATCCCGAAGTCAGCCACAAGGCCCCAGTCGTCCTGCTCATCCACGAGATCTTCGGCCTCTCTGACTGGGCGCGCTCCATGGCCGATGACATTGCCGCCATGGGCTACATCGTCATTGCACCCGACCTGCTTTCGGGCGACGGCCCTAACGGTGGAGGCACCAGCGCATTTCCCGATCAGCAATCGGTGATCAGGGCCGTCTCCTCGCTCGATCCCGGCGTCATCACCGCCGACCTCAATGCCACCGCGGACTATGCGCTCAAATTCCCGTCTGCCAACGGCAGGCTCTCGGTCATCGGCTTCTGCTGGGGCGGGGGCCAATCCTTCCGTTTCGCCACAACGCGCCAAAACCTCTCCGCCGCCTTCGTCTTCTACGGCCCTCCGCCGCCTGCCGATGCCATGAAGAACATCGCCGCTCCCGTCTACGGCTTCTACGCAGGCAGCGACGCGCGCATCTCCGCCACGGTTCCCGACACCAAAACCGCGATGGCCGCTGCAGGCAAGAAGTATGACCCGGTCATTTACGATGGCGCCGGCCACGGCTTCATGCGCGCTGGTGAAGATCCAACGAATACCAACCCCGCCAACACCACCGCCCGCACGCAGGCCCTCGCGCGTCTGCAAACCCTGCTCGGGAAGAGGTAGCCCTTTCGCGGTTCACGACCCACGACCCACGACTCACGGCCCTCGGCCTTTCCGCGCTACCATATTTGTTGAACGCGGCCTTCGCTTCCGTGCCAACATATGTCGCCCCGCAAAAAATCCGCCAAGCTTCTCCATTGCCCCACTTGCGCAATGATCGTCCGCCCCACCGACGAAGATTTTCCCTTTTGCAGTGACCGCTGCCGCAAAATCGATCTCGGCAAATGGGCCACCGGCGTCTACAAAATCAGCTCTCCCGTTCTCGATCCCGAAGTCCTCGAAGACCTCGGCGGCCTCGGCAGCAATCGCGGCGGAGACTCGGATGAGCAGTGAGAAAGCTTCGCCCGAATCTGGCGTTCTTCCCGTGCAAACCATGAAGAAAACCTCCTGGGCCTGGGCCGTCGCCACCTTCTTCGGATCTGGCCTCCTCAAGCCCGGCCCCGGCACCTGGGGATCCATCGCCGCCGTCCTGCTCTGGGCCGCGTTCGCCTGGCTCGCCCATCCCAGCCGGCTCATGCTCGTCATCGCTCTCCTCATCGGCATCGCACTCGCGACTATTCTCGGCGTCCCCGCCGCCACCATCGTCGAGCGCCAATCCGGCCGACACGATCCCGGCTTCGTCGTCATTGACGAGGTCATCGGCCAATGGATCGCCCTCCTCTTCAGCCCGGTCGACTGGCGCCACGGCCTCATCGCTCTCCTCCTCTTCCGCCTCTTCGATATCGTGAAACCGTTTCCCGTGCGCCAATTCGAGCGCCTGCCCGCCGGTTGGGGCATCGTCTTCGACGACGTCGCCGCCGGACTGTATGCTTTGGGTATAGCGTCTTTGATTCGAATTTGGTTTTGATATGCCGCGTTCCTCCCCTCAACCCGCTCCTCCCGTCGGCCACCCGCCTCGCGTCGACCAGGTTCTCCCCTCCGCCGCTCTGCCCAACGGCGAAGTCGAGTTGATCGGTGTTTCTCTCGGCCCCAATGGCTTCGGCCTGCCTTCTGTCGCGGTCGACAATCAGACGGCTCACGTGCTCATGAGCCGCCCCACGCGCCTCGTTTTTCGCGTCCCCGCTGAGGCTTCCGCCGGGCTCATTGAAGTTCGCACTCCTGCGGGCGCCGCCAATCCAGCCGCCCTCCGCGTCGCCCGCCAGCTCAATGACGGTCTTCATCCCGTCACCAGTCCTGCCGTCAGCCGCTCCGGAATGGTCTACGCCACAATCTCCGGTCCTCGCGGCAAGCAAACGCCCGTCTCCGTCGTCCGCGTCTCCCCCGACGGCCGCGCCACTCCCTTCGTCACCGGAATCCTCAACGCCACCGGCCTCGCCTTCAATCCCCACGGCGACCTCTTCGTCACTTCGCGCGCTGAAGGCAACGTCTACCGCGTCGATGCGGCCGGCGAATTCACACAGTATGTCGAAGGTATGGGCGTGGCCACTGGCGCTGCCTTTGATGCCGAGGGCAATCTCTTCGTCGGCGATCGCAGCGGCACTATCTTCAAAATCAACCGCGAGCGCCAGATCTTCGTTCATGCCACGCTCGAAGCCAGCGTCGCCGCCTATCACCTCGCGGTCAACGCCGCGGGCACGCTGCTGGTCGCCGCTCCCTCGCTTTCGTCGAACGAAGCCATCTGGGCCATCGAGCCCAACGGAGACACGCGCGTCTGGTATCGCGGCCTCGGTCGTCCGCAGGGCCTTGCCATCTCCAGTGAAGGCGATGTCTACGTCGCTGCTTGTCTCCATGGCCGCCACGGACTGGTCCGCGTAACTCCCAACGGCGAGGCTTCGCTCGTTCTCGCCGCACCCAACCTCGTCGGCGTCGCCTTCTCGCCCCTCGGCACCACCATCCTCGCCACCAACGAAGCCGTTTATGATGTGGAATTGGGCGTCGAAGGCCTCAACCTTTTCTAAGTCTCGAATCTCTGACCTCTGGCCTTTGATCCCTGCCTCTATGAAGAGCGAAATCATCGCCGTCGGCTCCGAGATGCTCACCCCCTTCCGCCAGGACACCAACTCTCTCTATCTCACTGAAAAACTCAACGCGATCGGTGTCATTGTCGCCTTCAAGACCATCGTCGGCGATCGCCGCAACGATCTTATCGGCGCCATCAAGACCGCTCTCACCCGAACCGACATTCTCATCCTCATGGGCGGCCTCGGGCCCACTGAAGACGATTTAACCCGCGAAGCCGTCGCTGACGCTCTCTCGCTCTCGCTCCGCCGCGACGCTACGCAGGTCGCCGCCCTTCACGCTCGCGCCGCCACATGGCGCATCTCCATGCCGCAAAACAATCTCAAGCAAGCCGACGTCCTCGAGGGCGCAACCGTTCTTCCCAATCCCAACGGCAGCGCGCCCGGCCAGTGGCTCGACGTCACCTTCTCCGGCTTTCGCAAGCTCGTCATGCTCCTTCCCGGCCCGCCGCATGAATGCACTCCGCTCTTTGACGCCGAGTGTCTGCCTCGCCTGCGCGCCATCGCCCCACCTCGGAACATCGCCGTCCGCACGCTCAAGGCCGCCATGATTCCCGAGTCGCAAGCCGACAAGCTCCTCGCTCCCATCTACTCCACCTACACCGATGTCGAAACCACGCTCCTCGCCCATACCGGCGACCTGCAAATCACTCTCATCTGCTCCAAGTCCTCCGCCGAAGCTGCCGAGGCGCGCGTCAACGAGCTCGCCGAACTCATTGAAGACGCCCTCGCCGAATGGTTCTACTCTTCGCAGGGCGACACGCTTGAGCAGATCGTTCTGTACTATCTCGGCCTGCGCCAGGCCACGCTCGCCGTCGCGGAAAGCTGCACCGGCGGCCTCCTCGCCCAGCGCATCACTTCCGTTCCCGGCGCTTCGCGCTCGTTTCTCGGCGGCGCAGTTGTCTATTCTGACCCGCTCAAGACTTCCTTCGCCGGCGTACCGCCCGATCTCATCGCGAAGTACGGCGCTGTCTCCGCTGAAGTCGCCAAGGCCCTCGCCAGCGGCATCCGCACCCGCACCGGCGCAACCATCGGCCTCGGCGTCACTGGAATCGCAGGCCCCACCGGCGCAACCGACTCCAAAGCTGTCGGCCTCGTCCACATCGCCGTCTCTGACGCGCAGGGTACTGATGCCATCGACCGCACGTTCCGCGGCGATCGCCAGCGCGTCCGCGAATGGGCCGCGCAGTTTGCCCTCGACCTCGTCCGCCGCCGTCTCATGTGAGCATCGCTAAATAGGAGCTTGCACAGCCATGTCCCAGACAAAAACTCTTTCGCAGCCGATTCTCACCTCGGTGGCCGCTCACCTTTACGTTCGCGACCTTAAAGCATCCACCGAATTCTTCACCACGAAGCTCGGCTTCAACATCGACTTTGTCTATGGCGATCCGCCGTTTTGCGGACAAGTGTGTCGCGACAACGCGCGTCTTGCACTGCGTCAAATGGATGAGCCTGTCTTTGCGGAAGACATCCGCCAACGGGAGAGCCTGCTCTCCGCTTCAATCACGCTGGCCAGCGCGGACGAGATCAAGCAGCTTTTTCTTACGTACCAGGAGGCAGAGGTGCCGCTCGCTCAGTCCTTGCAAAACGAACCGTGGCACGCCAAGACCTTTATCGTGAAAGACCCCGACGGCAACCTGATTCTCTTTGCGGGTCCGGCAAACTAGGAGTGCGGCACCGTCGAGTCCGTCAGGGCAATCTCAAATAAAAGCGCCAGCGTTAGCAGGCGAAGGGCCTGACCCGCGTACACCTCTCCCCATCGCTCGTTGCCACGCGCGCATCCGGCGTAGTCAACTTCAGGGAGCCTCTGAATTTATTTCTTGGCCGTAACGATCGGCTTGTAGCCCGACTTTCCCGCTTTCCTCAGCGCCGATAACCCCTGCCCGATCGTCAGCAGCGGCGTCGTCTTCACCGTCTTGCAGCTGCCGCCCGCGGCAGCGGCCAGCGATAGCGCTGCGGCACTCACGTTGTTTGGCATCTCGACGATCATTACAAGATCGTGGTCGCCAAACGCCAGCCACGACCCGATCGACTTCCCGCCCAGACCGGCAATCACTCTGCCGATGTGTCCCGCGCGATCCTGCGGCTTTGCAATCAACGCGCTTAACGCCTCAGAAGTGTACGACACCTGCACCATATAACTTGCCATGGGGAATCACCTTTCTCTGGAAACTTTCCTTCTTGGGGGATGGAAGGCTGTTGCAGTATAACCCCGCCACTCGCACCATCCAGCAAATTCTCTCCGCGACCTGACTCCGCGAATGTCTCGCTTCCTGGTTCCTGTCTGCGGTTTCCTGCTTGTAGTTTCCTCCTTCTCGCAGTCCCGGGGTCTCCTAGCCCCTTAGTCCCTCGTCTTCACTCCCTTTGCTACACTTCTCCTGAAGCACCACGCCGCTTCACCATGCATTCAATCCCCCACCACCACCGCGGGAGCCTTCATGCCGGTTGTTGAGCTCGCCTCGGTCACCAAGGCCTACGACAGCAAAGTCGCTGTCCACGACCTCTCGCTCTCCATCGATGCCGGCCAGATGTTCGGCCTCCTCGGCCCCAACGGCGCCGGCAAAACCAGCTCCATTCGCATGATGATGGGCATCACCATGCCCGATTCCGGCCGCATCAGCCTCTTCGAAAAACCCTTCGACCGCCGCAACCTCGACCGAGTCGGCTACCTTCCCGAAGAGCGCGGCCTCTACAAGAAAATGAAGGTCCTCGATCAGCTCGTGTTCTTCGGCGAGCTCCATGGCCTCGCCCGGGAAGCCGCCCGCAAGCGCGCCGTCGATTGGGCCTCGCGGATGGAAATCTCCGACTCCCTCGACAAGAAGACGCAAGAGCTCTCCAAGGGCATGCAGCAGAAGATCCAATTCATCGCCACGCTGCTCCACGACCCCGGCCTCGTCGTCATGGATGAGCCTTTCAGCGGCCTCGATCCCGTCAACACCACGCTGCTCCAGGACGCTCTCCTCGACCTCAAGTCGCAGGGCAAAGCCATCCTCTTCTCCACGCACCGCATGGACCAGGTCGAAAAACTCTGCGACTCCATCTGCCTCATCAACAACGGCGAGGCCGTCCTCAGCGGCAACCTGCGCGAGATCAAGAGCCGCTACGAGCGCAATCGCGTCATCGTCGAGTTTGAGGGCAGTGCCGACTTTCTCAAATCCGACGAAATCGCCTCGGCCAACAACTACTCCGGCCATGCCGAAATCACCCTCAAGCCCCACGGCGACGCGCAAAAGCTCCTTCACCTCGCCGCTTCTGCGGCCCGAATCTATCGCTTCGAACTCGTCGAGCCTTCACTCGAGGAGATCTTCATCCAGACCGTGGGAGGCAACGCCAATGCGTAACATGCTTCTCGTCGCCCGTCGCGAGTACCTCGAGCAGATTCGCGGCCGCGCCTTCCGCATCTCCACCATCCTCGTCCCCACGCTCATCCTCTTTCTTCTTGGCGTCAGTGGCTTCACCGGCCGCAAGCTGGCCGCCGGCCGGCACATCGCCATCGCGGCCGACAATCCCTCCCTCGCCGCCGATATCCGCACCGATCTCCTCGCCGACAAGCGCGCCAGTTACACCGTCGACACCGTCGCTCCCTTCACCGCTCAGGACCGCGCCAATCTTAAGGCCCGCGTCCAGAACAAATCACTCGACGGCCTGCTCGTCGTCGATCGCTCAGCCTCCGCCACGCCCCAGGTCACCTACCTTTCGCAATCCTCCGCCGACCTCCTCACCATGGTTCCGGGACTCACGCAGGCCATCAACGCGGGCTTCCTCAATCTTCGTCTCGTCCGGCAGGGCATCTCCAGTTTCCAGGTTCATTCCCTTGTCCAATCCGTTCCCCTTGAAACCCTTCAGGTCTCCTCCAGCGGCAAAACCGGCAAGAGCCAGGGCATGGCGCCCTTTTACGCGTCGATGCTGATGACCTTCCTCATGACCATGCCCATCCTCCTTTACGGCATGGACATGGCTCGCTCCGTCATCGAAGAAAAAGGCTCGCGCATCTTCGAGGTCATGCTCGCAGTCGCACGTCCTGAAGATCTCCTCGCCGGCAAGCTCCTCGGTGTCGGTGCCGTCGGCCTCACTCAAATCGCCATCTGGCTTGCCGCCGCCGCTCTCCTCTCCGGCTCGGCCCTGGCCGCACCCCTCATCAGCGGCCAGATGAAAATTCACTTTAGCGCTCTTGAGGCCGTTCTCTTTCCCATCTACTTCATCCTCGGCTTCTTCCTTTACAGCGCCTTTTTCTCCGGCCTTGCTGCCACCTGCGAAACCGCGCAGGACCTCCAGATGTACATCACTCTCGCCGTCATTCCAACCTGGACCAGCTTTGCCATTCTGCCCTTCCTGCTCAACAACCCCAACTCGCCCTGGGTTGTTGCCGCTTCACTCTTTCCTCCCACGGCGCCGCTCGTCATGGTTCCGCGCATCGGCATGTTGTCCGCTCCCTATCCCTGGGGCCAGCTTGCATTCTCGCTCGCTCTCATGGTCTTCAGCATCTGGGCCGTCATCTGGTTCGCCTCGCGCCTCTATCGCGTCGGAATCCTCATGTACGGCAAGCGCGCAACCCTCCCCGAAATCCTCCGCTGGCTCCGCTACAGCTAGCTCCATGAAGATCGTCTTCCTCGCTACTGCGACTGAATTCGCTTTTTCACTCGTTCACACCTTCACTTCTTCCCCAGTCCCCTAAGTCCCTGGTCCACGTCCTTTTTGCAACTCCTCCGCCGCCAACACCATCTACATTCGAATGACGCGCTTCGAATCTCGGTTCGTACGGCTGTTCTGTGCCATTCTGCTCTGCGCCTTGCCGGTCTTCGCCCAGCCCGATCCACCAATCGTCCGCTATGTCCAGGGCAGCATTCACGGCTTCCTCGAAATGCGTTCGCCCGACGGCCGCGTCGTTGCCACGGGAGATATCATTCAATCCGTCCATGACGATCACGTCACCTTGCAAACCATCTTCAACTTCAAGGATGGCTCTTCCGACGACGAAACCACGGTCTTCTCCGAACGCCATACTTTTCAGTTCATCTCCGACCACCATATTCAGAAGGGGCCTTTCTTCCCTCACCCCATGGATGTCTTCATCGATGGGCGGAGCGGCCAGGTCACAACCCGTACCACTGGAACGGACGGAAAGGAGGACGTCAAGACCACCCATGTTCAGCTTCCGCCCGACCTCGCCAACGGCATCGTTCCCCTTGTCATTGAGAACATGGACTCCTGCGGCTCCTCAAAAACAGTCTCCGTGCTGGTGGTCACACCCAGACCACTCCTGGCCAAACTCGTCATCTCCAAAATCGGCGAAGACAACTATTCATTGGTCGGATCACCCCGAAAAGCAATTCATTATGAAATCAAAATCCAGCTCACTGGCCTCGCTGGCGTAGTCGCGCCGATCATCGGCAAAACTCCTCCCGATATCCAAATCTGGACCGCGGCCGGGCAAGTTCCCACCTTTATCAGGGAACAAGGCCCCATCTATCCCGACAGCCCCGTCATGACCATCCAACTGGCCAGCCCCTCCTGGCCCGATGCATCCAAGTCCGGCAACTAGTTGATCCATGTTCCTCGATCTCAGCTCACTCGTCGCTGATCTCTGATCAACCACTGCTCACCGGCCTTAACCGCTGATTTTCCGGTCTGAATCTGACAACCAAACCAGTTCTCTGCGCCCCAAGCTCCGCTAACTCTCTGTCGCCGCCGTAAAATCGACGAAGTGACCTCAGAAGACCAGTCCGCCCCGACGCGAAAAGGGGTGCCCCAGGTCTCGCCTTTGGAACCTGGGAAAGAACAGTTCTCCTTGCGCCAGCGCCTCGTGCTGGCCGTGGTTCCCCGCCTGGTCTGGGCGCTGCTCTCGGTCGTGGGCCGCACCTGGCGCTTTGAGACCATCGCCGAACTTGGAGCCACCCCGCTTCCCTTCGGCGAGGGCGCAGGCGCCGAGATTTTCTGTTTCTGGCACCAGTGCGTTCTCCCCTGCACGTTTTATTTCCGCCGCACCGGCGCAACCATCATCGTCAGCCAGAGCTTCGACGGCGAGCTTATCGCGCGCACCCTCGGGCTCTTCGGATACAAAACCGTCCGCGGCTCCAGCTCGCGCGGCGCACAGGAGGCGCTGCTTGGCCTCAAGCACGTCATTGAATCCGGCCACCCCGCAATCTTCACCGCCGACGGCCCGCGCGGCCCGATCTTCCGCACCAAGACGGGACCCATCCGCCTCGCCGCTCTCACCGGCGCGCGAATCGGCGCTTTCCATTTAGAGCCGCGCCGCGCCTGGTCGCTCAACTCATGGGATCGTTTTTTGATTCCCATGCCGTTCACGCGCATCGCCGTCAGTTGGTCGCGCTGGACGAACATTCCCGCAGACCTCGACGAAGACAAAATTCCCGAAGACATGATCGACACCCAGCGCGACCTACTCACCGCTACTATCGAGCGCGCCCGCCTCCACGCCCTCAACCACTTCGGAAAGCCTGCTCATTTCGGGAATTCCGATGCTTGAACACACTCCTCCAAAAGATAAGAGTGCGGTGCACCGCGTCGAAGAGTTCCACTACGAACTGCCCGAAGATCTCATCGCGCAAGAGCCTCCAGCCGAGCGCAGCACCAGCCGCATGCTCGTCATGGACCGCGCAACGGGCGTCTCGCGCGACGATCGTTTCGCCAATCTCGGATCGCATTTACGCCAGGGAGACCTCCTTGTTCTCAACGACAGCCGGGTCATTCCCGCGCGTCTCTACGCCCACCGCACTTTAGTTCGGGATCGTGAAAAGCCAACCGGCCGCATCGAAGTCATGCTCACCGAACCTGCGGGCGACAACCGCTGGCGCGCTCTCGTTCGCCCCGGCCGCAAGGTTGCCATCGGCGAGCGCCTCGTCTTTCCCGCGCCCTCCGGCGCCGTCGCGCTCGAAGCCGAAGTCCTCGAGCGTGGCCAGTCCGGTGAGCGTCTGCTCGAGTTCGCGCCAGTTGACGACTTCTTCGCTGTCCTCGATTCCATCGGCCACACGCCACTGCCGCCGTACATCCATCGCGACGACGCCGACTCCGATCGTGACCGCTATCAAACCGTCTTTGCCCGCGAGCGTGGCTCCGTCGCCGCGCCTACCGCCGGCCTGCACTTCACGCCGGCTGTTCTTGAACAACTCTCATCCAAAGGAATCGGAATAACGCGCATCACCCTCCACGTCGGCCTCGGCACCTTCGCTCCACTGCGCGTCGAGCGCGTGAACGAAGTCCATCTCCACCGCGAGCGCTATACCATCACTCCTCAAGCCGCTGCTGCCATCAACGCCGCCGCAAGCAGTGCACGCCGCATCGTCGCCGTCGGCACGACCGTCGTCCGAACCCTCGAAGCCGCCGCTCTCGTCGCCGGAGACAATCCAGTTCAGCCTCATTCCGGCACTACCGATATCTTCATCTCGCCCGGCTTCGACTTCCGCGTCGTCGGCGCGCTCCTCACCAACTTTCATTTGCCTCAGTCCAGCCTGCTCATGCTGGTCAGCGCCTTCGCCGGCCCCGGCCGTACCGGTCTCGACCGCATCCTCGCCGCCTACCGGCACGCAGTCCACGAGCGCTACCGCTTCTTCAGCTACGGCGACTGCATGCTGATTCAGTGACGAAGTGAAAGAGTGAATAAGTGAGTGGTCTCTCGCTCTTTCACTCTTTCACTCTTTCGCCCTTTCACTTATTCACTCCTTCACTGTCCACTGCTCACGGTCCACTGGTATTCTCTGTACCGTGACCGACCAATCCAGGCCGCCCGTCTTCCTCCTTGACGCGATGTCCTTTATCTTCCGCGCGTATCACGCCATGCAGCGCTCGCGGCCCATGTCCACGCGCTCCGGCCTGCCTACCGCCGCCACCTACGTCTTCGTCAACATGATCAAGAAACTCCGCCAGGACTTCTCACCCAAATACTTCGCCGCGGTATTCGACGTCAGCGGCGAGGTCTTCCGCGACGAGCGGGCCCGCTCCATTGCAACTCTCCGCCGCTGGAACGCGAAGTCGCAAAGCTTCGAAGACGTGAGCTACGAAGGCTACAAGGCCAAGCGCGAAGCCATGCCCGAGGATCTCCGCCGCCAGATTCCCTACATTCGCCGCTCGCTTGAAGCCCTGCGCATCCCTATCCTCGAGGCCGAGGGTTTCGAGGCCGACGACGTCATCGGCACTCTCGCTCGCGAGGCCGCCGAGCAGCAGCACGAGGTCTTCATCGTCTCCGGCGACAAGGACATGATGCAGCTCGTCACTCCGCAGGTGAAGATTCTCAACCCGCAAAAGGACAACCTGATTCTCGATCCCGAAAAGGTCACCGATGTGCTCGGCGTCCCTCCCGACAAAGTCGTTGACGTCATGGCCCTCCGCGGCGATTCGGTCGACAACATTCCCGGTGCCCCTGGCATCGGCGACAAAGGCAGCGTCGAGTTGATCAAGGAGTTCGGCACCGTCGAGGCAGTGCTCGACCGCGCAGATGAAGTCAAACGAAAGGCCTACCGCGAATCTCTTCAGCAGAATCGCGACACAGTTCTGCTCTCAAAAGAGCTCGTCACGATCGACACCCATGTGCCGCTGCCGCTTGACCTGGCCGCAATGGAAACTCAGCCGCCCGACCTCGAGGCCTGCCGCACGCTCTTCACAGAGCTCGAGTTCACATCCATGCTTCGCGACCTCGCCCCTGCGGAGGGCGGAGTGGTGGTTGAGCTTTTAGATGAACCCAGCCCCGATCAGATCGCTGCTTTCTACGCCACCGCTCGCGAAAGTGGATTTGCGTTTGCGCTGGACGCCGCGGAACCTGCTGAGCCGGAATCGGAAGACGACCAGCCTGCGACTCAGTCGCTCCTCGACCTCGCTGAAGCCGCCGAAAAGAAGGCCAACTTCTACCTCGGAGTCTGCGCCGATCCAGCCCTTGCGCTCCGCCTGACGCTTACGCCTGAACTCCGCGCGCTCCTCGAAGATCCCTCGGTGCCCAAGAGCGTTCACGATTGGAAGCTCGCCCTTCACGTCCTCGGCGACGTCGACGTCGCGCTCCGCGGCCCTATCGACGACTCGCAACTGCTCTCCTACGCCCTCAACCCCACGCACGCAACGCAGTCTCTGGCTGACGTCGCCGCGCGCAACAATCAGCCGTCGCCTTCTTCCCTTCCCGCCGCTGCCGCCTCCATTCATACGCTCGTCCCCGCACTACGCCAGGAAGCCGACAAAGCCGCGGTCACGCGTGTTTATGTCGAAATCGACCTCCCGCTTGCGCCCGTGCTTTACCGCATGGAGAAAGCTGGAGTCCGCATCGATACCACTGTCTTGAGCAGGCTTTCGGACAAGTTCAGTTTGGAATTGACCCGCGTTGGCGAGCGCATCTTTGAGCTGGCTGGCGGGCGGTTCAACATCAACTCGCCCAAACAGCTCGGAGTCGTGCTTTTCACCAAGTTGGGGCTGCCCGCCCCGCCGGCTCGTGGCAAAACCAAGTCCGTCTCCACAGCGGTCGATGTACTGGAGTTCCTGTCCGATCAACACGAAGTTCCGCGCCTCGTTCTTGAGTATCGCCACCTGTCCAAGCTGAAATCGAACTATGTCGATGCCTTGCCGCTGCTCGCCGACGCTGATTCGCGCGTGCATACCACGTTCCAGTCGGCAGCCACTGCCACCGGCCGCCTCTCATCGGTCAATCCGAATCTGCAGAACATTCCCGTGCGCACGGAGTTGGGGCGCGAAATTCGCGCCGCGTTCACCGCCGCTCCCGGCATGGAGTTGCTCTCGGCCGATTACTCGCAGATCGAGTTGCGCCTCCTCGCGCACTTTACCGGCGATCCGCTGCTGATTCGCGCCTACGCGGAAAACATCGACATTCACACCCTCACGGCCAGCGAAGTTTTCGGCATCCCTGTCGACACCATGGACAAGGAGACCCGCAACCGCGCCAAAGCCGTCAACTTCGGCATCGTCTACGGAATCTCCGCCTTTGGTCTCGCCACGCAGTTGGGCATTCCACAGGCCGAAGCGAAGGCCTACATCGAGCGGTACTTTGCGCGCTACCAGGGCGTGCGCGCGTCTATTGAGAAAACGCTTGAACAGACTCGCCACGACGGATTCGTGCGCACCATGTTCGGGCGCCTGCGGCCCATCCCCGACATTGAAAGCCGCAATCCCAATCAGCGCGGCTTTGCTGAGCGCACAGCGATCAACACTCCGCTTCAGGGAACCGGCGCCGACCTCATCAAATTGGCGATGATTTCGCTCGACCGCAAACTGACGGAGCGAAAACTCAAAACGCGCATGGTCTTGCAAGTCCATGACGAATTGCTCTTCGAAGTTCCGGCCGACGAGAAAGATGAAGCTGCAGCCCTTGTTCGTTCCGAAATGGAAGGCGTGGTTAAACTGAAGGTACCCTTGGTTGCCGATCTTTCCTTTGGGCCGAATTGGCGCGACCTGAAATGAGACCCTCGCGCCATTTGTAAACCCTGGGCCCTCAACTGGACCCGATCGCTGTGTACCGCTGGACTCCCGGTCAGCTATCGAGCGAGACCCTCCCCTGAGCGGAGTCGAAGGATCCTCGCCCGCACATTTAGGCCCTCCACGATTTAGACTGGTAAACGTTTGCCAGAGTCGGAGGAATCACCGTGAAGAAAGTCAGCCGCAGAGAGTTCGCCAAAAGCGTTGCCCTTGCCCCAGTCGGATTGGCGGCCGCTTCGTCTCTACTTGCCCATGCCCAAGCAACTCCTCAGAGTCCGGCCGCCCCGAAACCGGCTCCGGCGCACGAAATCCCTCCCACTCTCCGCTTCTCGGTAGATGAGCCGGAGCCCTTCGCTGCACCCATTGAGTTCGCTCGCAACCCGATACAGCCCAGGGTGCGTGAATTTGCGCTCGGCGACGTGACTCTCGAATCCGGCCCTCTTGCGCAAGCGCGCGAGTGGAACCGCGGCTACCTGATGCGCCTTCCGAATGACAGGCTCTTGCGCAACTTCCGCGTGAATGCAGGATTGCCCACCGATGCCCAACCGCTCGGCGGCTGGGAAGATCCGAAATGCGAGCTTCGTGGCCATTTTGTCGGTCACTATCTTTCCGCGTGCTCCATGCTTTATGCGGCCACCGGCGACAAGGCCGTCAAATCGAAGGCCGACGAGCTCGTCGCTGGGCTCGCCGAATGCCAGGCAAAGCTCAACGACAACGGCCATCTCAGTGCTTTCCCCACTGAATACTTTGACCGCCTCGACCAGCGCAAGGATGTCTGGGCGCCGTTTTACACGATGCACAAAATCATGGCCGGGCTCTACGACATGAAGACCCAGGCCGGCAACGATCAGGCCCTCGACGTTGTGGTCAAGATGGCCGCCTGGGTCGACGCCTGGACCGCTTCGAAAACCGAAGAGCACATGCAGGACATTCTGAACACCGAGTTCGGCGGAATGAGCGAGGTTCTCTACAACATCGCCGCCACAACCGGCGACGACCGCTGGGCTCGCACCGGCGACCGCTTCACCAAGAAGATCTTCTTCACGCCGCTGGTTCTGCGCCACGATGCGCTCAAGGGCCAGCACATGAATACCCACGTTCCGCAGGTGATTGGCGCCGCCCGCCGCTACGAGCTCAGCTCCGATTACCGCTTCCGCGATGTGAGCCACTTCTTTTTTGAGACCGTTTCCGAAGCCCGCACCTTTTCGACCGGAGGCTCCAGCACCAATGAGCACTGGCTCGTCGATCCCGACCATCTAGCTGCTGAAAAAAAAGTCAGCCCGAATCACCAGGAGTGCTGCTGCTCGTACAACATGATGAAGCTCGCGCGTCACCTCTATACGTCGGAACCCGACAGCCGCTACATGGATTACTACGAGCGCAATCTGCTCAATCACCGGCTGGGTACGATCCAGCCTGAAACCGGCCACACCAGCTACTTCCTCTCGCTCGCTCCGGCGGCGTGGAAGACGATATGCACTGAAGACGATTCCTTCTGGTGCTGCACTGGAACCGGCGTTGAAGAGTATTCCAAGGTGAACAACACAATCTATTTCCACGACGACGACTCGCTCTACGTCAACCTTTACTTCGCATCGACGGTGAATTGGCAGGAGCGCGGCATCCGGCTCAAACAGAGCACGAGCTTCCCTGAAAGCGAGCAGACCGAGCTCAGAATCGAACAGGCGCCCGGAACCGAATGGACGCTGCGCATCCGTATTCCCGCCTGGACGACAGCGGCGAATGTCGTCGCGGTAAATGGAAAGAAAATGGAAGTTTCCGGCACGCCCGGCAGTTATCTCGCCATTACGCGCGCCTGGAAGGCAGGTGATGGCGTCGAACTAACCTTCCCTATGCGTCTCACCGCCGAGCCGCTGTCAGACGACACCACGCAGAAGGCATTTCTCTACGGGCCGCTCGTGCTGGCCGGCCAGTTCCCAACCAACGGCCTCGAAGAGAAGCTCGAACACAATCAGGGTCCGGAAATCCATAATGCCCCGCCCATTGAAGTTCCTGCTCTCAAATCGAAAGGCGCCGACCCGGGCTCCTGGATCCGGCGGGTCCCAGGACAAACTCTCGCATTTCGTACCAGCGGCCAGGACCACGACATCGACCTCAAGCCGCTGAACCAAAGTTGGCAACGATTTGCGGTGTATTGGACTGTATCGTAGCGAAGGAAACAGGCCTGGAGCCGCCTGGGTTGGGCCTGATTCAAGCCGTCACTCGGTCCGTAAATGCCCCTCCATTGAATCGCATATTTCTTCGCAATTTTCCTTGCATACTTATGCAATCTTGGCGTATATTTATTCAAGCGCGGTTTCCTGCCGGGAACCGCGCCTTTGCTTTGGCCGCCTAAGAGATCGGTGCCCGGAAATGAACGTCCAACGCCTCAACCTAATCCGCGAAGTGCTCGCCAGCTCGCCGGTCGCAAGCCAGGATGAGCTGCGCCGTAAATTGCGCCGCCGGGGCATTCACGTCACGCAGGCCACGCTCTCGCGAGACATTCATCAACTGCGGCTCTCAAAGGGCCCCGGCGGATATTCACTCCCCAACGGACACGGGACCGCAACCATCGCGGCAGAAGAAGAAGATCAGCCGCCTTCCGTCAATGAAATGATCGACAGCTTTGGTCTGCGCGTGCGCCAGGCAATGAATCAGGTGGTCCTGAGCACCGCGATGGGCGGCGCTCAGCCGGTTGCAGCGGCCCTTGATCGTGAAGAGTGGCCGGAAGTCATCGGCACGATCGCCGGGGATGACACGGTACTGATCATTTGCACAGATGCGCGCCACGCGAGTGAAGTCGCAACGCGCCTGAGAGCGATGCTGGAAGTATGACGAAGACCATACAAACCGCGGTGGTGGGAGTTACTGGCTACGCCGGCGCTGAGTTGGCCAGGCTGCTCCTGCATCACCCTCGCCTCAAGAATCATCCGCCGGTCTTTGCCGGGCGCGTCGACGCCAAAAATCTTGTGCACGGCGGCATTCCACTCACCGAGATCCACCCGCAGCTGGCAGACAACGCCGGCGCCGCCAACCTGAAGCTTGAACCGTTCTCGTGGGAACTGCTCTCTACGCTTGGAGTCGACGTGCTCTTCCTCGCTACGCCGCATGAACAGTCGCGCGAGTGGGTGCCTGAGGCGCTCAAGCGTGGGCTGCGCGTCATTGATCTGAGCGGCGCATGGCGGCTGACCGACGCGGCCCATCGTGCGGTGTATGCCTTTGCCGACGAAGGCTCCGACCTTGCCGCAGCCACGCAGGCGCAGGCTGTCTATGGCATGCCGGAGCTTCACCGCAAGCAGATCGCGCTCGCGCAGTTGGTTGCGAATCCGGGCTGTTATGCAACTTCGATCATTCTGCCGCTCAAGCCTCTCGTCGCAGCGGGCCTCGTCGATCTCGAGCACGGAATAGTGGCCGACGCCAAAAGCGGCGTCAGCGGTGCCGGTAAAGTTCCCACCGCCAGAACGCACTTCATGTACGCGGCCGACAATCTTTCGGCCTACAGCGTGTTTTCGCATCGCCATGCCGGTGAGATTCTTGAGGAAATCGGCATTTCGAGTTGCCAGATTGCTTTTACGCCGCACCTTTTGCCGATTCCCCGTGGAATTCTCTCGACAATTTACGTCCACTTCGCGAAATCTCAAACGCATGAGAGCATTGCGCGGGTCTATCGCGAGTTTTTTGCGGGCAGCCCGATGGTCAGGCTTTACGAGAAGACGCTGCCGCAGATTCAATACTCGGTGCGGACCAACTACGCGGATATCGGATTTCAGCTCGACGCCGGTGGCAAGCGCGCGGTGATTGTCAGTTGCCTCGACAACCTCCTTAAAGGCGCTGCCGGCCAGGCCGTACAGAATCTGAACGTTATGCAGGGCTGGCCAGAATCGGAGGGTCTCGTATGAAACTTGCCGCGGAGGGCCTTGAATGAAGTACGTCGTCAAATTGGGAGGCGCGGGCCTGGAGTCTCCTTCGCTCCTCGATAGCTGCATGCGGGCGATCACCGACCTTGTGCGTGACGGCAATCAGGTTGCCGTCGTTCACGGCGGCGGCGTGCAGTTGACCCGCACTCTCAAGGCGCTGGGCAAGCAGAGTGAGTTTATCGACGGTCTGCGTGTGACGGATGCGGAAACGCGCGACGTGGCTCTGATGGTCTTTGCCGGCCGCGTGAACAAGACCCTGGTTGCAGCGCTCGGCGCTCTCGGCCAGCCGGCGGTCGGCCTTTCCGGCGGCGACGGATTGCTATTCCGTGCGCGCAAGAAGCGTACCTCGCCCGATCTTGGGTTTGTGGGCGAAATCGCCGCAAGCGATCCCCGCTGGCTTGAAGCCATCTGGCAGCTCAATGGCGTTCCGGTCCTTTGCTCCATGGCCCTCGGTTTTGACGGCGAATATTACAACATCAACGCTGACGAGATGGCCGCTGCGTGCGCAGTAGCCTGTCACGCTGACGCGCTGGTTTTCCTTACCGACGTTCCCGGCGTGAAAGGTGCGAACGGTGAAGTACTGCGCTGGCTTTCCATCGATCAAATTGCGGAAATGGCCAAGAGCGCGGTGATTTCAGGCGGCATGTTGCCCAAGCTGAGCGCATGTCGAGAGGCGCTTTTGAATGGCGTGAAGCGCGTACGAATTCTTCCCGCCGAAGCTGCCGCTTCCCTGCCCGATTTGTGCAGCTCGCGCATTGTCCATGGCACAGAAGTGATGGTTGCGTAAGGAGGTTTTTCAAGAGATGAAACTCGAAGAGATTCGCGCCGCGGAGCAACGACTGCTCCTCTCCACCTATGATCGGAGCCCGGTCCTGTTTGTGGATGGTGAAGGGGTCTACATCCAGGACGAGAACGGTACGAAGTACCTCGATCTGCTCAGCGGCATCGGAGTCAACGCGCTCGGCTATAACCATCCGGCAATTGTCGATACAATCGCGCGCCAGAGCCGGGCCCTCATCCACACATCGAACCTCTACTATCACGAGGGCCAGGCGGAACTCGCCATGCGACTCACCGAGCGGACGGGGCTCGACCGCGCCTTCTTCGCCAATACCGGCACCGAAGCTTGGGAGGGCGCGCTCAAGTTGGCACGCGCCTATGCAGGCCTCAGGCGCAGCGAGGGCGTGCAAATTGGTACAAAGTTTCTCGCCCTTGAGCAGAGCTTTCACGGCCGCACGTTCGGTGCGATGTCCACAACCTATAAAGCGAAGTACCGTGAGCCATTCGCGCCGGCGGTTCCGGGCGTCGAGTTCGTGCGCTTCGACGATGTCAGCGATTTGCGCCAGAAGTTTTCGAGCGAGGTCTGCGCCATCCTTGTCGAAGCCATTCAAGGAGAGGGCGGCGTGCGTCCGCTGACGCAGGAGTTCTTTGCAGAAGCGCGCGCACTGGCCAGCTCAACCGGCGCGCTGCTCATCGTCGATGAGATTCAATCTGGCATGGGACGAACTGGAAAATGGTGCGCGTACCAGCACTACGGGATTCAGCCGGACGTGACCACCTTCGCCAAGCCTATCGCAGGCGGCCTCCCACTCGGCGCAGTCATGTGCACCGAGGAAGTCGCTCGCGTAATGCACGCCGGCATGCACGGCACAACTTTCGGCGGCGGACCGCTGGCTTGCGCGGTCGGCATCGCCGTCATCGACACGATCGAGAAAGAGGGCCTGCTCGCCCACGCAACTGAGGTCGGCGACTACTTCCAGCAGCGTCTACGCTCGCTCGCCACTCGGCATGAAGCCATTGTCGATGTGCGCGGCAAGGGCCTGATGATCGCCGCCGAACTCGATTCAGCGGAACTTGCCAAGTTGACGGTAGCTGAAATGATGAAGCGCCACATCCTCATCAACTGCACCAGCGATACCGTGCTGCGTTTCCTGCCACCCTACATTCTCAAGCCTGCGCACGTCGACACGGCGATTGCCGCGCTCGATGAGATTTTCACAGTCAACGCTGCGGCGCACAACGCGCCTGCGGGAGGTCACCATCATGGCTAGTAGAGCAACCATGGAACAGAAAGAGTCCACGGTCCCCGTACAGAAGGATCCCGACGTCCTTGCCGCGGCCGCGCGCATGGCTGGCGAAGATCTCTGCTCCATCGCCGATCTTTCCAGCGCTGAAGTGCGTGCCCTCATGAAACTGGGACACGACATCAAGCAGAATCCTCGCGAGTACCGGCGCGCGCTCGACTCGAAGCAGATGGTGCTCATGTTTGAGAAAGCAAGCCTGCGCACGCGCCTGTCCTTTGAGGCCGGCATCAACACCATGGGCGGCAATGCCATCTTCGTCGACCAAACCAATTCGCCGCTCGGCGAGCGCGAAACCATCGCCGACGTTGCCAGGAATCTCGAGCGCTGGGTCGACGTGATCGTCCTGCGCACCTACGCGCACGATACCATCACCGAGATGGCCGCCAACTCGCGCGTGCCGGTGGTCAACGCCCTCTCTGATTTTGAGCATCCCTGTCAGGCCCTGGCCGACTTCATGACGCTTGAGGAGCACTTCGGCACCGCCATCGGTCTCAACTTTACCTACGTCGGCGACGGCAATAACGTTTGCCACTCGCTCATGCTGACGGGCGCGC
The DNA here is from genome assembly GCA_052145255.1 of Occallatibacter sp. GTDB lineage: Bacteria > Acidobacteriota > Terriglobia > Terriglobales > Acidobacteriaceae > Telmatobacter. Next base: position 4,290 of record JBKQOX010000057.1, on the reverse strand, counting down.
AGTTGGGCGCAAACGTCACCGTAGCCACGCCGCGCGCTTACTCACCCAAGGCCGAAATCGTGGCCGCCGCGCGCGAAATTGCCCAGAAGAATCACGGTGAGTTGCGCCTGATGCAGGATGCACGTGCAGCTGTCGAAGGCACTGATGCCGTCTACACCGACGTCTGCGTGAGCATGGGTTTCGAGCACGAATCGACAAAACGCGCCCCCATCTTCCGGCCCTATCAAGTGAATGAAACACTCATGTCCAAAGCCTTGCCCACGGCAGTGTTCATGCATTGCCTGCCCGCGCGCCGCGGAGAAGAGGTGACCGACACCGTCATCGATAGCCCGCAATCTATCGTCTTCGATCAGGCCGAAAACCGGCTGCACGTGCAAAAGGCCTTGCTGCTATTGCTGCTTGGTGGATTCGTGAATGTGGAGAAGTTCCAGTAGCGAGTTCACAGTTTTTGGTTCACAGTTGCCCGATGCGTTGCGCTCAAGCATCAGAACTATGAACTGCGAACTAAGAACCGTGAACTTTAAAAGGAGATCATGTCCGTAATTCTCGAATCCCTGCCCATCGGCAAGAAAGTCGGCATCGCCTTTTCCGGCGGGCTTGACACTTCCGCCGCCCTGCACTGGATGAGGCAGAAGGGCGCGATCCCTTACGCCTATACAGCCAATCTGGGCCAGCCTGACGAAACCGACTACGACTCCATTCCGCGCGCAGCCCTTGAGTATGGCGCGGAGAAAGCCCGCCTTATCGATTGTCGCGGTCCGCTCGTGCGCGAAGGCATCGCCGCACTTCAGGCAGGAGCCTTCCACATCACCACCGCGGGCGTCCCCTATTTCAACACCACCCCTATCGGCCGCGCGGTAACGGGCACTTTGCTGGTCGCCGCCATGAAGGAGGACGACGTCCACATCTGGGGCGACGGCTCTACCTTCAAGGGCAACGACATCGAGCGCTTCTACCGTTACGGCCTGCTCGTCAATCCCAGCCTCCAGGTCTACAAGCCTTGGCTTGACGCCGCCTTCATTGACGAACTAGGTGGCCGCGCCGAGATGTCTGCCTTCATGCAGCGCTCCGGCTTCGCCTACAAAATGTCGGCTGAGAAAGCCTACTCCACCGATTCCAACATTCTTGGCGCAACCCATGAGGCCAAGGATCTCGAGCATCTCTCTACCTCCGTCAAAATCGTCGTTCCCATCATGGGTGCCGCATTCTGGCGCGACGATGTCGAGATCAAGCGAGAAGAAGTTGTCATTCGCTTCGAAGAGGGCACGCCTGTGGCCCTCAACGGCCGGCAATTCGACTCGCCGGTCGATCTGCTCCTCGAAGCCAACCGCATCGGTGGCCGCCATGGCCTCGGCATGTCCGATCAGATCGAGAACCGCATTATTGAAGCCAAATCCCGCGGCATATACGAAGCTCCGGGCCTTGCGCTGCTCTTCGTCGCTTACGAACGCCTGATCACCGGCATCCACAATGAGGACACGATTGAGCAGTACCGCGATCATGGCCGCAAGCTCGGCCGGCTCCTCTATCAGGGCCGTTGGTTCGACTCCCAGGCAATCATGCTCCGCGAGTCCGCCCAGCGCTGGGTCGCCAAACCCATCACCGGCGAAGTCACCCTCGAACTGCGCCGCGGCAACGACTACTCCATTCTAAACACGGAGTCGCCCAACCTCACCTTTCATCCCGAGCGCCTCAGTATGGAGAAGACCGAATCCACCTTCTCCCCGCGTGACCGCATCGGCCAGCTCACCATGCGCAATCTTGATATCACAGACTCTCGGGCCAAGCTCCTTACCTACGCCCGGGCCGGTCTCATCACCCTCAGCACAGGCAACGAAATGCCCATGCTGAGCAGCGCCAAAGAGAAGGAATAGCGTGAGGTACGCCTGAATCAATGTCGAACGAACAACAACCCGTCAAGATGTGGTCCGGCCGCTTTCGTGAGCCGCTCGATGCTGAGTTCGAACAGTGGCAGCGTTCCATCGTCTTTGATTGGCGGCTGCTCCCGCAGGAGATAGCCGCCAGCAAGGCCCACGCGTCCGCCCTCTGTGCCGCACAGATCCTCACCAAAAGTGAGACAACGGAGTTGCGCGCGGCGCTGGATAAGATTGCCGCCGATCACGTCTCCGAAGCCGGCAAGGCCCTGGTGCGCGACCACCCCTCCGCCGAAGACATTCATCACTTCGTCGAACTAAAACTGGTGGAGCAAATCGGCCCGCTCGGCCTCAAGCTCCACACCGGCCGCAGCCGCAATGAGCAGATCGCCACCGACTTGCGCATCTACGTACGCCAGCAAATCGGTCTCGTCATTGAAGCCCTGGCCGTCTGGGCCAACGCGCTCGTCGAGCAGACCCGCGCCGCCGGCGACTCCGTGATGCCCAGCTATACCCACTTGCAGCGCGCCGAGCCTGTGCTCGTCGCCCACTGGCTTCTGGCCTACGTTGAAATGATTCTCCGCGAAGCCGACCGCCTGCACGACTGCGCTACGCGGCTCAACTACTGTCCGCTGGGCTCAGGCGCAGTGGCCGGCGCAACGCTCGCGCTCGACCGCACCATCGCCGCCCGCGAGCTTGGTTTTACCGCGCCTACCGCCAACTCCATCGACGCCACCAGTGACCGCGATTTTATTCTTGAATATTTGCAGGCGCTAACCATTGTCGGCCTTCACCTCAGCCGTTTTGCCGAGGAGATTACGCTTTTCGCAACTGCGGAATTCAACTTTGTCATGCTTCCTGAAGCCTTTTCCACCGGCTCCAGCGCCATGCCGCAAAAGAAGAATCCCGATCTCACAGAGCTGATCCGCGCCAAGGTCGGCCGCATCCACGGCGCGGCCCAGGCCGTCACGCTACAACTCAAAGGCCTGCCTCTGGCCTACAATAAGGATATGCAGGAGACCCAGGAGCCGGCCTTTGCGGTCGAGTTCGTGCCGCAAATGCTCTCTCTCGTAGCACGCTTCACCGCCGCCCTCAAGTTCAATCGCCAGCGCATGAGCGAAGCGGCGCAGTCCGGCTATCTGAATGCCATGGCCGCGGCCACTTATCTCGTCCACAAGGGCGTTCCCTTCCGCACCGCGCACGAAAAAATCGGCAATACCGTGCGCTTCGCGATCGAGAAGGGCGTTGAACTCAACGCGCTCACACTCGGTGAACTGCGCCAGTTCGGAGAAGAGTTTGAAGAAGACTTCTTTGCTGCCATCACACTCGACGCCACGCTCGACTGCCACGATGTGATCGGAGGAACAGCGCGCGAGTGCGTCCGCGCGGCCCTGGCCACCGTGTCCGAACGCATCGCCGCTCTCCATCAGGAGGCCGCCCATGCTGGTGCGTAAGGCCCGGCTCCACGACGCCTCCAACGTCTACGACCTGGTGAACTCGCTCTCCGGTGACGGCACCCTGCTCAAGCGCGCCTTCGCTGAGATCTGCGAAAACATCCGCGACTTCACCGTCGCCGAATCCGATGGCGGCGTCTTTCTCGGCTGTGGCGCACTCCACTTCTACGGCCCGCATCTCTCTGAGGTGCGCTCCATCGTGGTCAAGCCCGGAGCCAAGGGCCAGGGCGCCGGCGGCCGCATCCTCAAAGCGCTCATCGAAGAAGCCGAAGAGCACGGCATCCAATCCGTCTGCCTCTTCACCCGCATCCCCGACTTCTTCTTCAAACACGGCTTTCGCATCGTCGAAGACAAGGCCGAGCTGCCAGATAAGATCTTCAAAGATTGCCAACTCTGTCCGCGCCTGCATCGTTGCGACGAAGTGGCCATGGTGCGCGGCCGCATCCCCCGCATCTCCATCCTCGGCGACCGCGAAGAAGCCCAGCAGCTAGTCCGCATCTCTGGCTAATTCGAATTACGCAGTATCGCCACCGCCACCACAGTCTGCCCATAACTCAGCCCCCCATCTCCAGGGCTGACTCGAACATGTTGATATACCTCGAACCCTTCCGCCTCCAGCCCCACCCGCAGCAGCCGCGCCAGCCGCCGGTTATGCATGCATCCTCCGCTCATCACCACCTGCCGCAGCCCCGTCGCCGATCGCGCCATCACCGCCGCCTTCACAAATGCCGCCGCCACGCCTGCATGAAACTGCGCCGCAATCCGCGCTCTGCTCATTCCAGTACGCAAATCGCTCAGCAGATCCCTCCACAGCGGACCCACACCAATCCTCACCGACTCGCGCGCAGCCCAATCTCCACCCGCGAACTCCATCTCGTAGCCGGACTCGGAGTCCGCCTCATCCACCGCCAATCCCTCCAGCTCAATCGCCGCCTGCGCCTCATAATCCATCCGCCGCGGCG